>NZ_MEIR01000060.1 GCF_002777825.1 Snodgrassella alvi
TAAATACCCCAAACTTAGTACAAGATTCAAGTAGAAAATTATGCTGCTTGTTTTAGGGTTTTATATTCAATCGGCGTCATATTATTTAATGCTTCATGAGGTCTTTCCGTGTTATAAATGGTTAGCCATTCTTCGGTTACCTTTCTTGCTTGTTCTAGATTATTAAATAAATATAAATCTAGTACCTCTGTGCGATAGGTGCGATTAAATCGTTCAATATATCCGTTTTGATATGGGCTGCCTGGTTGAATATAATCTATGGTTATACCATGTGAATTTGCCCAGCCGATGAATGTTTTTCCGGTAAATTCCGGTCCATTATCTACTCGTATTTTGAGTGGATAGCCATGATATTCGGCCAGTTTATCCAGATAACGGGTAATCCTGCCAGCAGGTAGACTAACCGCAATAGCAATGCCTAACGCCTCACGATTAAAGTCATCTATCACATTGAAGGTTCTAAAACGCCGTTGATTGCGACTGCTGTCACTCATAAAATCCATTGACCAGCATTCACCTTGTTTATTGGGTGCTGATAGCCTTTCTGGGCTTCGTGGAAGAATGCGTTGTTTACGCTTTACCCTGAGATTAAGCTTTAATTCACAATACACCCGATACACACGTTTATGATTCCATTTATAGCCGAGCTTTCTGATGCGATTAAAACATTTAGGAAAGCCCCAGCGTAAATGCTTATCGGTAATAGCACTTAGTACCGACATAATCACTGAATCATCCGGTAACTTGGGTTGATAATAGTAAGCACAGCGGCTTAAGCCAACAATAGCGCAGCTCATGGCAAAGTAACAGAATGATTTTCTTGCAGTAGTACAGCCCAAGCTTTACGTGCTTGAGTAGGCACTATAGCTTTTTTATGATTTCCTCCTGAAGCTGAGATTTTAAACTGAGCTCAGCAAACATCTGCTTAAGCTTACGGTTTTCAGCCTCTAGCTCCTTTAAACGTTTGATATCGGACGTTTCCATACCACCGTATTTATCACGCCATTTATAAAAAGTTGAATTGCTGATGTCATATTTACGGCAGAGTTCTTTGACAGGAATACCGGCTTCAGCTTCTTTTAAGATAGATACGATCTGATGTTCAGTCATTTTTTTCATGCTTAAATCCTCAATGGGTTAATAAAGAGAATTTTCTACTTTTATGCTGTACTATTTTAGGGGATAGTTACAAGTAACCAAGATGCTGGGTCTCAATTTCACCCAGTGCCTCTCGCGCTGCTTTCGCTTTCTCTAAAGCCTGTAGCTGGCTTTCTGTTAACACAAGCCCTTCCTGAGCTACTTTTGTTTCCAGAGCGATCAGCCTTTTTTTGAAGCTTTCTAAATCGTGGCGTAACTAGATTGAACGTACACCACTGCCAGAGACCATTATTCCTTGTAGACGTAGCTGATTAGCTACCCGATGTTGGCCATAAGCTGGAAATTCATAAGCCATATTAACTACAGCCTGCTCAATATGAGGCTCTACGCGATTTTTCTCTATAGGTTTTTTGCGACTTATTTCCTGAAGAGCTAATTCTCCGCCCTGTTCATAGAGTTTTTTGAAGCGATAATAGCTGTCGCGACTATATCCCAAGACTTTACAGGCTTGCTGAACATTACCTAACTGTTTAGCAAGTTCTAAAAGTCCTAATTTTGATTTAATTATTTTGCAGATTGATTCATTACTGACACTCCATTGTTGGTTTAAAATACACTAAATGTCAGATTAAATAAAGACTAATACACATAAGCTGGAAATTCATAAGCCATATTAACTACAGCCTGCTCAATATGAGGCTCTACGCGATTTTTCTCTATAGGTTTTTTGCGACTTATTTCCTGAAGAGCTAATTCTCCGCCCTGTTCATAGAGTTTTTTAAAGCGATAATAGCTGTCGCGACTATATCCCAAGACTTTACAGGCTTGCTGAACATTACCTAACTGTTTAGCAAGTTCTAAAAGTCCTAATTTTGATTTAATTATTTTGCAGATTGATTCATTACTGACACTCCATTATTGTTTTAAAATACACCAAATGTCAGATTAAATAAAGACTACTACAACTAACTTTGGGGTATTTACAAGTTACATAATTACTCAATAATTGATGAAATCTGTCTAATGAGTTTTTATGTAAAAAATAATCCCGGCTTTAAACCGGGATTAACATCTTAAAAAATTTATGAAATTTTATCTTTTAAATTCACAATTTATAGATAAATAATGTGCTTATTTTAAAGCATAATCAAAGTACATTTATTGACATTCCTTTATCCTCTTATATAAAAATTCTAAGAAATTTTGTGCATAAAACATAGACTCATCCTCTGACCAATAAATATATATTGGACATTCATTATTTTCATATTTTGTATAATCAAAGAAAAATTCACCATCAATATCTGAATGGAACATAAATAATTGTTTATCTGTTCTAAGCTTATTTTTTAATTTTATAATATGATGATAAACTATATCTCCACTATATGCTATATCCGTATTAAAATTATAGGAATCGTAGTAATCAAAACCTTCATAAAGACTAAATATTTCATCTCCACAAATTGATCCCCCCGTATAGTGATTTAAAAACCATTTATATGAATTAGTAAAAGGTAGTCCAAGAAAATCTTCTGCTTTTTTAATGTGCAGTGTACTAACTGCATCTTCGGCTGTTCCAAAGTCAACTAAATTCTGATTTTGTTCAATTAAATTTATTACATCATTTTTTGATATATGCTTCATCATTTTACCTTTGATAATTTTTTGCTCTTTCTTTCCAATAACCTTCTCTCCAACTGTCAAATTTATTTCTATCAATTGGAGTCGGCGATTTAGTATTGTAATTTATATGCAAGGCTTTGTGATTGTTTTTATGCATGGTGCCAGACACTTCAGCAATTGCTCCCTTCGGGTTTTGGGATAAATGATGTGCATTTACGGATTCTCCATCTTTACCTACTGGAGCCCTCCCATGAGCCATTCTGGCAAGATTAGGACCAGTATACTTTTTTCCTTTATACTTCCAAGTTGATTGATGATCAGGATCAAATAAATCATTACGGGGATAAACTTTATTTCCTTTAAATTCAATAGGATCTTGTGTCCAGTATTTTCTTTGTTGTCGAGCAGGTGTTATTTTATCTTTGATACCAAAAGCATTGATTCCTGTTAATTTTCTTGCCAAACGCTTTCTGTCTAAAAAATATCTAACAAAATTCCCAATTTGCTCTCCAATCCAGTAAATTCGAGAACACTCATCAACATGACCTATATCATATTCATTCCTTATCCATTTAGTAAGCGTAAAACCGGTATTATCTTCGATTGATAGTGCATCGCCCATTCCACCAAAAAAATTACTAGTGTCATCAACAAAATTAGCCCATGCATACAACCCATATGGGTCGGCATACATCAATGGATTGGCATTGGCATAGCCATATAGATTCAATCCTCCCATGACACCTAGTGGATCCGCTTCTATATAGCGGCCTATCTGCGGGTTATAATGTCTGGCTAGGTTGTAATATAAGCCGCTTTCCTGATCATAATACTGTCCTGGCTGACGCAGATTCAGGGTAATCTGGTTATCCAGATCCAGTTGGGTATTACCAAAGGCATCAGCAATGCCTTTCCATGTTTGCTGCCCTCTTGAGTTTACTGCCAGCTGCGGGGTACCCAGATAATCGGTTATCAGGTAGTGATAGTCTGCGTTTTTTAAGGTTTGGTTATTGTCCAGACTGGTCTGCCACAATGGACTGGTTCCCCATACGGTATCCGGCATCCAGCCATACGCTACCTGCATTGTGCCATTCTGATCCAGCTCGGCTATCAGACCTTCATCGCTATACAGGTAATAGGTAGTTTCACCATTCACTGTTTTGCTGATGCGGCGGCCAAATGGGTCATACTGGTAGTGTGCTTTTTCTGTATCATCGTCCTGTATACCGATCAATTGATTGATACTATCGTACTGATAACTGCGCTGTTTGCCATTTAGCTGTTCGCTAATTAAGTTGCCGGTGGCATCATAGCTCAGTGCTGTCTGCTGCTTACCTTCGCCCCATTGTGTTAGCTGGCCATTGCTGTTGTATTGCCACTCTCCTGTCTGATGGGCACTGCCGGTACGGTTACCGGTGGCATCATAGCTATAGGATTCTACCGACAAGCCTTTTTGTTGCAGGCTCTGATCTGGATTGACTTGTGTCAAGCGATCCAATGCATCGTAGCGATAATCGATAATACCTTGTTCAGTATTACTCTGAATAATATTGCCCGACTTGTCGTACTGATAGTTACGCTGGAGCAGAACTTTGTTATCTGCATTGGTAACCTGTATACTTAACGGCTGCTGTAATGCGGTATAGGTCATGCTGGTTTGACTGCCCGGAGCGGTAATGCTTTCAGGCTGATTCCAGCGATAGCTATCCCATGTTATTTTTTCGCCATTGGGTAGCTGTACTTGTTGCAGTTGTCCTTGTACATAATGATATTGAACTACACTGTTATCTGGATAAGTAATGCTGGTCAGATTACCATCAGCATCATAGCCATACTGCAATTCTTTGCTTATTTTTTGGTTGTTGCTCTGATAGGTAATGGTTTCTTTGATTCTGCGACCAAGTTTGTCCAGTACGTAGTTAAAGCTGCTTTGAGTATCGCCACTCTGGTTCACACCGGTAAGCTGGCCGGCATCGTTGTAACTATAGGTGATGCGCTGGGCAGCAGTAGTCTGGTCTTTGACAAAATGGCTTTCTTCAATCAGGTTGCCTGTTTGATCATATTTATACTGTATTTCGTTACCATTGGCATCTTTCTTAGCAATAAGCTGATCAACAGTGTTATATATATATTCTGTCTGATTACCTGATGTTCCTGTTTCTTTAATCAGGTTACCATTGTTGTCATAGCTGAATGTGTAGCTACGGCCGCCTGGATCAGTAATACTCTCCAGATTACCCATTTCATCCCAGCTATTGCTGATTTCTCCACCCAGTGCATCTATGGTTTTGATGATATTGCCATAGGCATCATAACGAGCCATGAAAGTACTGCCATCGGGATTGGTAATACTAGCTGGCAGTCCTTGCTCATTATAACTGATGCTGGTCATTAGGCTGGTATTGTTATCCAGTACCTGACTGACACTGGTGGGTAGGCCTATGGTATTGTAGTTATATGTTTCGGTATAGGTTGGATACAGGGTTTTAACAATCAGGCCATCCAGACCACTGCCTTTGCCGCCATACTCTACGGATGTGATGTTGCCGGCCGCATCTTGCTGACTTTTGGGTCTGCCCTGTTTATCATAGTTTTGTTTAACTTCTAAACCAGACGGTGATATAACGCTGACGGGTTTTCCGGCCAGATCGTAGTTATAGGCATAGGTCTGATTCAGTGCATTGGTAGCTTTTACCTGCCAGCCCTGATTATTGTACTGATAGCTGTAACTGGTGGTATTACCCAATGGATCGGTTATTTTAGTAATCCGTCCTAAGGCATCGCTGCTGTATTTGGTTACCTTGCCTTGTGGATCAATGGCCTGTTCTGGGATACCCGCCGCATTGTAGCTAAGCTGCCAGATATTATTGTCTGGGGTTTTAACACTGGTTACTTGTCCCTGAACGTTGTAAGTAAACTGATAGGTATTGCCGTTAGCATCGGTGTAACTGCTGATATTACCATACTGATCATAGGTTTGTTTTATCTGCTGTTTTTCACCTATTTTTATGCTAGTGGCCTGGCCATACTGATCATATTCCCACGAGACGATTCGTTGCTCAGGTTTTCCTTTAGCCAGAATAGTTTGAGTCAGTTTGTTCTGATCGTTATATTGCAGTTTGGTTATATTGCCAGCAGCATCAATATAATCCGTTAGCATACCTTTGGTATTATATTGAAAACTTTCACTACTTCCATCGGCTGCAATAACTTTGATTGGCCTTTCTTCACTGTCTTCCTGAACGGTGGTTGCAATGCCTCGTTCATTCAGTACTTTTACCAGTCTGGTAGCTGTGTCTCTTTGGATACTCTGTTTCAGTTCGTTATTAACTGTCTTCGATAGTTGACGACCTTGTGAATCAAATACACTAACGGTTTTAATGCCAAGTGGATCAGTAACGGTAATAGTGTACTGTTTGTTAACACGGTTATATTCGGTGTTGTATACGGTTACGGCGCCAGTTTGTGCTGTGATTTTACCTACCCGCGCCAGTTTGTTTTCATTATCCGTTCTATTGGTACTGATTATGACACTTTGTGATACTCTCCCACCATTTCTGCCACTATCCATAGACAGATGATGGGACGGGACTGACTGGACATAATCAATTTTGGTGACACCGCCATCGGGTTCGGTTTTGTTATTGAGTTGGCCGTTTTTATCGTAACCATACTTCCACACATTACCCATAACACCGATAACCTGAGTTAGACGGTCACCAGACCAGCTATAGCTAACGCTGCGCCCGCTGCGGTCGGTGGCTTTGATCAGGCGTTCTTGGTTATCGTAATCCAGGCTGTATACCAGTTCACCGTTGTGGTCTTTTATTGCTTTGCGCCGGCCATCTTTATCCAGCTCAAAGCTGACTTTAACGTTACTGGCATCACCATAAGCAAGTGGTCGTCCCTTGCTGTCATAATCAATCCAGTTACCTTGCGGATCATTCCAACGCCAGCCGCTATCTGTTTTTCTGATTGACACCTGATGATAGGTGTACAGATCAGCCGTACCACTACGCTGGTATAGCGTACCAGCACGATCAATGGTTTTGACGCTGCTATCGAGTGGATCAAGTACAAAACGTAGATCTGCCCACGCCGGATTAAGGTACCAGCGTCCGTTTTCCCAGGTACGGTTGAGTTTAACTTCGCCACCGAGTACCTTCACTCGCATGTCAATATTGTTTTCGGTATATTCGGTATTTGGTAATCTGACCTTGGCATAGACCATTTGTGGCAATACCATCAGTAGCATGAAAATAATGCTACAGAACCCGAGCAATCTGTCTATCCATCTGCTCCGGTATCGTTTAGTGTTTTTTACTTTCACGATTTGACCCTTTGTATAAAATTATTTGATATTCATTCGCCGTAATTAGTTAGATCCACTACCAGCCCCCCCTGAGCTACAAGGTGCATCAGGTATACAGCCCGGGGTAATGGGCATAGCCACCGGCGAACCGATACCAATGCCACCACCAAAGCTGTTACTGCTACCACCATCGCCTAGTGAACCTCCACTAGTCCAACCCCAGCCGGTATTTTTGGTAGAACATTTTTTTCCGGTATACCGATAAAAATGTCCGCTGATACTGCTTTTGGAAATGTCACCATTAGGACATATGCTTACATGCATTTCTATGAAGCTAGCTTCATAGGGAACACAGTCATCCTTGTCATCATCAGCTAGATCTGAGCGTAATAAATTTGTCTGGGTGCTAGTTGGTGCTGATGCAGGCTGTTTTGGATCCAGAGCGGTAACCTTATATGAAATAACTACTTTCTCTTTTGGTTTTAGTACACTGGGTACTTCCCCAAAAAATTCATATTTGAATCTGGAATCTGTTTTGGGCAGATTTAAAACGACATTATCAGCTTGTACCAATCCATAATTGCTTACTGTAATCTGGCCGGTTTTTTCTTCCCCAACCTGCATACCACCAAGGTTGATGGATAGTGGTTCCAGCAGAATTACTGGTGCTGGTACCTGCGTATTAAAGGAAGCATTTACATTAATGTCATAGACATCTTTTATGGTGGTTTCAGTTACACCAAACTCTACATTTATGGTTTGATACTCTAGAAAAACGTGCTGATTGGTAGTAGTATCAGGCTGAATGACAATACGGCCACTAGCATCCATATGATTAGGTGCGCTAACCCGGTAGCGGTAAATACCTGCTGGTAGTTTACTTAATGAAGCAATACCATCTTTATCGGTATTGAGGGTATATTGTTCAGTGAGTACTTCATCATTCTGCAATTTGATGGTTGCCCCTTTAACGCCTTTAATCGGCTGACCTTGTGCATCCAGTGTAGCGGTATAAATATCAGCCACATCAAACTGGGCAATACCTTGTCCACTCTGGGTAACAGAAATGCTTACCGGAATGGTGCCGGAAAGTTTGCCACCTGTAGACACTCTAATGATAAAGTTGTAGATACCATCTGCGATGCTGTTGTCTGGTTGTGCCACGATTTGTACTGGTACTTTTTCATCTACCGCAATGGCATCAATATTTTTGTCACTGGCAATAAATACCCAGCTCGGTGCAGGATTACCCTGTTTATCTACCAGCTCTATCTGAACATTTTCAGCTTTCGCCAAACCTTTATTGCCTACGCTGACATTGGCTGTGGTGCTTGTATTCTGCTGTAAGCCGGTCTGGATATAGCTTGGAGAAGCATACAGATTGGGCATAGGCTGACCAAGCTGATAATTAATCTGTAATTTACCCCGTACCAGATCACCAGAATCTTCGGCAAAGGCCACCAGATACAAGCTGCCTTTTTCTGCTGCATTATTATCTGCTGTAAATTTAATTGTTGTGGTGCGGCTTTGGCCGGGTGCAATATCTACTGCTTCAGTCTGGATATTGATGCCTTGTGGTAATACGCCATCTGGCTGATTTTCAGGCGCAAGCACCCAGCGCAATTTTTTGGCACCGGTACTGGCAGTGGCATTAATTTGTATCGGTGTTGTGATGGTGCGCGGAGCCTTGAGTTGGTAGCCCTGAAGGTTAAAGGCAATCCGGTTAATGGCAAAACTGCCCTGATGGCTAACGGTTTTTTCGTCAGGATGAATAATACCTACCTGATAAGTTCCCGAATCAGACTCTTGAGGAGTAAAGGTATAGGAAAAATGGCCAGTTTCATCTGTGGCAACGGCAATTTTTCGTTCAAAGCCTTTTACATTCAATACCAACTTCAGCGGAACACTGGCTGCGGCCGTATTATCAGCACGATATAGTGCCTGACCAGTAATGGTAACTGGCTGCGGACCATAGCTAACAGCCGGACTGATTGCCGTAATTTTACCGGTATAAGGTGTAGGTGGCGGTGCCGGCGGTTCTATTTTGACCTTGACTGTACGTGTACTGGTGATTGTCTTGCCACTGGTATTGGTGACTTTTGCTGTTAGTTTATGGTTACCGTTATCCTGTATGGTAAGTGGCCAGTGTGCCTGATAGGGGCGTTCTGTCAATGTGGCAAAACGTTTATCATCAACCAGCAGCTCAACTTTTTCGATGCCCAGTTCGTCTGCTGCATCTACCTGAATATCTACCGGAGCAGCAAGGGTTTGATTATCGGCGGGTGTGGTAATTATGCCTGTGGGTATTGGCAAGGCAAAGTCAAATGTTACCGGTGCACTGGGTTCACTGCGACCATAATTATTTTGCCCGATAGCATGCAAGCGGTAACTCCCCTCTTTGCTTAACTGGATATCCTGATTAAAATAGCCTTGGATATCTACTGCTACAGGTTGGCCAACAGGTTGGTTATTTAGATATAGTTGCACCTTACCACCAGATTCGGCTGTACCCTGAACCTTTAATTGGGCGGTTTTAACCTTTGTCTGGGTAACTGGGCTGATCAGTACGGGCGGTGTAAGCACAATAGCGGCAGCCTGCGTGTAGCCAGAACTGTTACCGGCTTTATCAACTGCATTCAGGCGGGCATATAAGGCACCTGTAGATGGCATATTGTCAATCTGCACACTATTGGCTTGAACATTAATATCCTTATCCACCAATGGCTGATTAAAATCAGGATTATTTGCTATCTGTAGGTGTACTGAAGCAATACCACTCAGATTATCGCTGCTGGTGTAACCGATTCGCACCGCGTTTTCATTAACGCGATTAAATTTATTCAACTCAACAACTGGCTTAGTAGTATCAATTGTTGTGACACTGGATCGTGAGGACCAAATCTCCCATGTACCGCCGTTATTAATACTTCCCCTTACTCGGGCACGATAAGATTTGCCATTCTGTAAACCATCATTGAAAGTAAACTGATTGACATTATTCAGTACTTCTTTATGAACGGAATTACCGGAAGCATCTTCAATTTCAATTTCCCAAGTACTGATTTCATCAATGTTCTGCCACAACCAGGCTGGTGGCTGATTGCTATAACGAGCAACAGGTTTTGGTGCAGGTGGCGTTAAGCCCGCAATATCAATGAAATCGTATTCGGCATTTTCATCTTTACTGTAATCGGTTAAATCACTATTAGGCGTAAATAAAATTGCCTGTTCTGGTTTGATCGTATCAGCCTTATTGCAGCCTATCTGCACATTGCTTGGCCGCATCCCCTGTATCCCAATAGTGGCTTCTTTTCCTTTGCTGCGATCATCATTTAATGAGCGATATTGATATTTAATCTGGTTTGAGCCTTCATACAGAATAGCCTGAAATGTGCCCATAGGCAGATTGGAGCCATAAAAGTACTGATTTGTCCATTGAACAATCAATTGTCTGTTTGGTGCCTCCCCCTGAGTTTCGTACTTAATGGTTCCAGTAGTCTGCCGAGCTGCATTCGTTCTTAAATCATCCCAGAATACATATAGCGTATTATTTATTGCTGGCAGGCAGGTATTGTTATAGCTGGTTGTTGGTCTTTCAAATTGCAATAATCCATTAGTACTGACATAAAATTTATTATAATTTTTGCCGTAATAATTAAAATCAAAGCCTATCGGTAATGCGCCACTCACCTTATCGTCACCTTTCAGACGAGTGTCCGTAGCTGCATAGCTTGATGCATAGGCAATGGTACATAACGCACAGAAAATCATTACATATGGTTTTTTCTGCTTATTTGTATGCTTTTGCTGTTTTTTCGAGTTTAAACCGGGAAACCGGTTTTTCCAGTATTGATAAATATTCATTGTGTGCCCCTCATTGGTCTGAAAACTCCTTAAATAAGTTATATGGTTAACCGGCAAGGTCTGGATAGGCTCTGTCCGGCATATTTGATTAATTTTGTTTGTTGTTGTACATAGTGCTGATAAGCAGTTATTCCCCCTCGCAACCAAATAATATTGGCTGAATCGGCAAAACTGATTTGCTGTTGCAACCTTTTTAAAGTCTGCTCATCCGGGCTAACCAGTACATAGCGAATAAAATCACCACCACTATTAGCGTTATTGCGGATAAACTGCTTCAGCGCTGATGCTGTGATTTGTGTCAGTGCAAATTGTTTAACCGGCTGTTCAGGTAATGTGGCTAATTGTTCAGCATTCAGGCCTAGCGTAATAATCTGCCAGTGAATGGTTTTACCTCCGGATAAAAATTCTTCCGCAGAAATTTCCTGCTGGCGTAAATGTATAGGCTGGTGTAATTTTTGCCATGCGTAAATCCCCCCGATCAAAGCAAAAATATGCTTAAAGCCTTTTGTTCTTAAATGCTTAATAGTCTGATTAATTGGTAGCTGATCAAACCCGCTTCCAACCAGAATAACGGGTTTATCAAACAGAAATTGGGCACCAGACAACTGATGAAGCGGAATAGCCAGCATATCCAGTCCGGGTTCTTTGTCCTTAATGCCAGACCTTACATCCACCCAGACAGCATGCTGCAACTGTTGCTGGCTCAACTGCTGTATGGTTAGCCAGTTTTTTTTATCCAGCGGCTGTTTATTGCGGTTATCAGGCCAGCTTATAGCTACAGGCAATATTGTTGGATCAGGCTCATTATTCTGGCAGGCAGTAAAATCCTGTGCGAATACCTGGGCACTAATAAAAAATAATAACCCTAAAAATACAATAATTTGCTTTAATTTCAGCATAACTATATCTTTTTATTATTGATTAATAATTACTAATTAACATCCAGCAAGTACACAGAGACTTTATATACATAAAGACATGAAAATATATGTATTGTATTTTGGTGTCTTATATATTCTTTATACATACCAGATATTAATTACATTGTAATCATCCTGATTAACTGCATGCCAATATCTTGCTTAAAATGGAATTGTTACCACCTTGGACATAGTAAACAGTTTGATTATTCTTCTTCATCTTTGCTGGCACGGATGCATTTGTTGTGCTAAAACCGTGCATAATCGTTACTTTGTTGCCAGTCCTCGAATACTCTGTTAACAGAAAACTAGCCTGATATCTCTATCAAAATTAAGCCAGATAATTATGTATCAAACATAATCTCTTTATTGACCATATTATCTAAACAGATCCAGCATGATAAGATTCACACTAACTTTATGCTAAATACATAAATTTATCAGTTAGCATTGGCTTAAATAAAACAATAAATTTTCAGTTTTTTAAAATACCAGTTGATTACGAGATTAGCTTTATTTCACTGTATTCAAAATTTAAATAGTAATTAAATTGTCAGAATTTTCATTCTATAGCCTTAATAAATAAAGTATTTACATAGCTTGTATAGGTAGATAGGCGAGTTTGGTTTTATTTCATTATCCACATCAATCCATTCTGCTTATCATTGCAGTGTAATGAGTCTGTAATTTTGAATAATGTAATTAAACGCTTCTACCAGCCACCAGCACAACCAACACTTATCTAACAAATGTTGTACCGAAAAATTAAATTTAGTCGAATTCAGCATCAGAATATCTTAGAGCTTTGTATTTTGCGCTCAATCTTCTTTGTATTTCTGAATCCAGAATGGATAAAGCTGTAGCCAAGCAATATATTGCTACAGCACCAATATCATTTTTACTAAATAGCAGTAATTTAATCTAAGTTGTTTGCGAATATTATCATACCTTATTCTTTATAAGCAAATTATTTGCACTAACCTATTTTATAAAATTAAAACCCTGCAACCATTCAAATTCACCGTGCTCATTACATAAAAAAACGTACATTGCAGTACGCTTTGTTTTGGATTTTGAACGATTAAAAAGGTTAGTAGCACGTTTAGACAATAAGTTTATTGGCCATTTTTTACTTATTGCCCTACTGATACGGGAAATACAAGCGAATTATTGCTTTTATCTACATCAGCGAGCTGGCTCTGTATCTGAGCAATAAAATCACCCTCAGCACTAACATCAATTACCTTTGTTGTTAAGAATAAATGCGCCGTATCTGTTAGCAATACACAATCCCATTGTATGCTTTTAATATTTAGGGAAATATCTCTGCTTAATTGATTGAAAAAACTGGTCAGGTTTTTGCGTTGTAAATAGATTATCTTCCGTATGCATATTACCTGCTGGCATAATATGCTTAATATTACTGGCTACAGCATTAACCTGTGCAGATAAAAAGCCTTATATGTTTTAGTATATAGTACCAAGTCAGAAAGTAAGGCCACGGAAATTTATTTCCGTAGCCTGTTTTAACTCTCTACTTCTGTTTGTATTACCTGACAATATAATGCTGATTATGCACACTGATATCGGGAATCCGCCGCTGTGACTGAAAAATATCATAAGCAGGTTTCAACTCCTGCCAAAAAGCATAGTGTGTAGAGCCTTGATATTTTTTCATATTGGCCGTATTCATTTTAAACGGAAAAATATGTATTGGAACTTCTGTCTGACCACTATTTAATGCCTTACTGACCAATGCATAGATTTCTTCTATACCATTATCTGTCATGGCATAACAGCCAATGGAAACACATTTGCCATGAATCATGATATAACTGCCTGTATAACCCTTTGACCTGTCGTAGGCATTCGGGTAGCCAATATTAAACGCCAAATGATAATTGCTGTTTGGATTGAGCAGATTCTTCCGCGTAGCATAAAATCCTTCCGGACTTTTGCCATCTCCTTCTGCCTTTTTAGGCCCTAAGCCACCAGAGAAGGTACATATTTTCCAGATTTTAGATAACTGGTACTGCTGATTTTTATGTTTATACCATATTTCCAGTATACCTTCCTGCTTGAATAGTCTCAAATAAACTTTATCCCCGGGAGCAGGAAAATTAGTGCTGGCAGCTTGTACCTGATTCATTACAGGATGGGTATCGTGAAAGCTATTTGATATATTATTAATAGCAGATATTATGTCAATATACGCTGGCTGATTTTTCAATACAAAGAAAATGCCTACAATTAAAGTAAGCAGACAACAAATAATATTGCAAATGAAAACTTTTTTATATCTTGATTTAATACCAGTATTTTTATTTCTAAATAAATTAGGAGCCAGTAACCCAATAAAAGTAGCAAGCAAAAATATCAGACTGGATAAGCAAAGCAAATTTCCAATTAGTTTCGACATATCTTTTCTTCTCTCGCCTTCTATACAAGGTTAATTGTAATCACGGCTAATCATTTTCGATTAGGAAGCCTATCAATTAATATGACAATATTACATATTTACTTTAAAAGTAAATAAATATTAATTTTTAATATTACTATAGTATGTAAGCTTAAATCAATTTAATTAGGATTTAAATTTGTGAATCTGGTTTTGGCCATTTCTCCATTAATTCATATAACATTTCTAGGTTGTTCAAATAATCAGTTAGCTAAAAGCAATAAGAAAGTTTGAATGATAGAGATATATTATTAGTTGAACAGGCATAACTGATGTAATGGTTTCCTGATTATTTTCTTTATGCAATACCGTATTGTTGATGAATTTTTGCAATTTAATCAGGTATCAGGTGTTTGCCATTTGAATGAACAATTTAGTCCGGATGGTCATTACTGCGCAAGATAAGGTACTTTTGTATAAATACATCCAATTAAATAATAAACTGGCTGCTTTTTGAGCAGCCAGTTTATTTTGCTTGGTTACTTCTGTATCCACACCACTGAATTCATATACATGTACCACATCTCCATCAAGTACCGCAAAATCGGTGACTTTATCACTGCTTTTACTTCATGGATTAAAAGGCCTGTATTTGTGGCTTTCACAGTCTAGTAACCAATTCACTAATAGCCTGCTTAGCCGATGGCTTAATTGGCTATTTTTCACATCTCGTGTACTGACACAGGAAGTGTAACCGAATTATTACTTGTATCCGGATCGGCGAGCTGGCTCTGCACCCGGGCAGTAAAATCACCCTTACCATCGGTTCCAGTTACCTTTACTGTTAGCAATACAATAGCCGCTTCACCTAATGGCAGCTTATTAACCCGCTTCTCTGCCTTATTGTAATTGCCCATCAATACTTTCTGGCTGGTTATTTGCAGATTAGAACCTAAAACAGGTTGCAGATAAATATTGTGTGCATCCATTGGCCCCTTATTGCTGATGGTTACTAACACTTGCACACTATCATCAGGTAGTGTAGGTATCCGCCGCAGTTTTTCAACCTCCAGCGCAATATCGGCCACACCAGGTTGTACAGCAACGCTAACCTGATTATTATTTAAATCAGCATCTTCAGTCTCACTATCTACGCGTGCAGTGAACTGGCCAACTTTTTCGGTGTCCTTTATTCTTACTGTTAGCAATAGTTTCGTATTTTCACCAGCTGCAAGCTTATCAATCCGCTCATCCTGAGTATTGTAATTTCCCGCTACAACTTTCTGGCCGATAATTTCAAGATTATCAGATAAATTGGTCTGCATATAAATATTACGTGCGCTTGCTGTGCCCTGATTCGCGATAGTCAGTAATAATTGCGTTGTATCCTGCGCTAATACAGAATCCCATTGTACGAGTTCAATATTCAGTGATACATCTGCTTTACCAGGTACAGAAGGCTGATCAGCTTTTTGCTTAGCAAACAGATTATTTTCTGCATGCATATTATCTGTTAGCACAATATGCTCAATCTTGCCTGCTACAGCATTACCTCCGGCACTGCCCGCAATAGCTGGCCCGTCAATCATACCCGCTACATCAGTAACCCATATGGAATAGTCGCCAGCCAGTAACTTATCGAAAATAAACTTACCTGAATCATCAGTATACGCAACCTGTTCAACCCTGCTGCCAGCGTTATCCTGACCAGACAAGACAACTTTGACATGATTCAGCCCGGGTTCTCCATTATTCAGCAGGCCATCTGCATCCAGATCATTGTACACCTTACCAGCAATCATGCCCTTAGCCTGAACACTTCCATGCTTAAATAAATTATATTTTCCGGTTGAATCATAATCAAACACATTCACATAATAAGACCAAGACAAATCTTTATTACGTGATTTAGATAACCAGACATTATCATTTAATAAACGTTTGCCATCCGAACGCACAACATCATGTGGCTGCTTGCTACCCTTAAAAGGATCAGCTACTTTGGTATAGACAAACCCACTGGTGGCCGGGAAAGTTAGCTGATAGCCATCACTGGCTGTTTTTAAAGCAGCCTGATTACTTTGCTCGGTTACTTCTGTATCCACACCACTGGATTGGTACAGGCGCACCACATCACCATCAAGTGCCAGAAAATCGGGAATATTATCACTATCAGGCGAATCAACTTTCACATCATGGATTAAAGTGTGTGTATTCGTGGCCTTTAACAGACTGGTAACTGCACCACCCAAAGTATCAGCGTGAGTGAATGTAGCATTGAAATCAGTAAACGTACCCGACAGACTGGCACTCATATTCCAGCGGCCAACAGTAGCCGTACCCGCATCTATATCACCAAAATTCAGCAACAAACTCTTGCCAGCGGGCTGATTTCCGATATAACTACCTAGAATGCTGAAATCAACCAGTAAATTCTTTTTGTTTTCGACAATTTTAGGCTGGGCTGATTCAATCATGGTTTTATAGGAAATACCTTTACCGTCATTTTTGATGCGTACGCCCAAAGTAAATGGCACAGGCGGCTCTTCCTCTGCAGTAAAAGGATCATCCCCGTAAACCTCACCCGGCAAGAAATAATCCAGTGTCAGCAATGGCTGCGGTTTTACCACCACGTAATCAGGCACAACATCAACCGTGGTTTCCTGACCATTGAGCTCATAGGTAAGTCTGGCACCAATGTTGTAAAGCGTGTCTTTATCTTTAGCAGCTCCATATGCCGGTATAATCAGCCAGTGAATATCCGCGTTGGATTTTGCAGTTATCTGCCCTGTTCCGCTGATATCATTAACCCCGGAGAGGGAATTAATACGATAGAAAAACTTGGCTTTACTATCCTCAGTGTTCTGAGTTACCTCAACCGGCTGATTATCCTTATCAGTAAAAATCAGCTCAACCCGGATATTTTTCAGCCTGTCGTCCAGACCATTCTTAATTAACATTCGTGCATCAAAAGCCTGTCGCTCAAAAGACAGTTTCTGCTCAATCACGATTTTAACTTCCGCACACTCTACATCTTGCGCAAATACTGATCTGGCTGGCATTATGCTACAGAAAAAAAATGCCAGAAGAGTCAGCATATGGCAAAATTCTTTGCAATATTTGAATAGGGTACCCTTCATTATTTAACCTTTATATATCATTATTCATCTTATCGAATTTACAAATAATGCAGCCAATACCTTAATATCATTTGTGCATTTATCTGTTTACGCTCCCTTTAATGTATTATTCGAATCTGGTTTCAATTTATATTTAAATTTCTTTTATTCTCCATTCCATATATTGTATTGTTTAAATGAAATTCATATATTATTTATATTTTAATTTTCAGCTAAATAATCTCGTACCCATTCATAATGAATATTATAATAGCAAAGTTTTCAAATCTGGCCATACTATCATCAAGCGTTAGCAGATTCATTTCCAATATGAAAAAGGATATTACAGTTATCATAAACTGCATAATAACAGCAGCCAGTTAGCCAAAAATCGTTTACAGGCCAAGATAGCCAGCGCAATTGCAATGCTGCTGGCAAAACAAAATTTACCTGAAAATTTTATATACAAGATTACAACCAAAGCTTAATTAAGGCGCGTTAGCTGTTTAAATTATGTGCGTTAATGCGGTTAATAAAAATAATACTATCTCATGTTTATGCAGCGCCAAGAGCAATGTAGTGTTTAATTCACTTTTAATCAGAATAAAAATACATTTTTCAGTTTCAGCTCAGGAACAATACCGGCATATTATTTTTAACCGTCTATAAGCGCAAAAAAGCTATTTATTCAACCTGAGTTTGCATCAGACTATTTAGCAAGCCTTATATTGATATAAAATATAACAATTTACTTACTTAATTTTCAGCAATATTCAAGTAGTCGGTAAATGGCCTGCAATCATTTTGCCATAACGATAATTTTATCTATAGATAGAAATAAGCTGCTTATCAACAATCTCTGCCGCTATTTAGCCATCCAATACAGGAAATAACAACCATATCAATAAATCAGCATCATTATTTAAAGTATAAAACATCGCAGGTTAAACGATTACCGCTAATTAAAGCAGCTAGCACTTACCAGATTCCTGCTCAATACTATCTTTATCAATTATGTATATTAAACTCCATTTCCTATTCCTTCCCTTTTTCACTGATACTTAATCAAAAACAACAATTATTAAAACCGTATATTTGTTTCCAAAGCCAACCTTATACGGAAAAATTAAAATTACTCAATTAAATTTTAAAATATTTTTTTAACTATACTCTCTTTTAAGCATGATTTGCAAGTTTTAAGCAAACTAAACTGCTTCAGACAGCGTTAAAATCTTGTGCTGCCAAAGCCTGCAATTATTAGCAAAAGCACTATTTATATCGCTAAAATAATAATAATTTTCCAGCTTGCGCAGTATATGCATCAATGCTGTTTATTATATAATTATTTAGCATTTATTAATTGATAATAACCATCCAAATATTATTGCATGCTTATCAACTCATTTTACCGGTAACCTATCTACAATTGGCATTATCATATTTATCCTGACCACAAAATTGCATAAGTCCGAACCAGTAATTGCGATGTATAGCATAGATTTATGCAGACAAAGCAAAAGTATCACCAGCTATAGGAGTACCTTTGGATGATGAAACAAAAATACAATTTTAAACCAGCGCAGTAAGCACAAATCAACTGTGTTTATCCACAAAACCAACCCACAGACTAAAAGTTAGCAATTATCGGATAGGGTTTAAATATAAATTGACATTAGCATCATCTTCATTAAAGCAGTGAAAAACGTGATGTCCGTACTTACTAAGTATCAAGTTATAAATAATTGATTTGTTAATCCAGAATATGTCCTAATTAGTTATGATAAATATTTGCAGTTCACTAACCAGTCTCAAATTTATCTTTCCGACAGCGTAGATTTATTGTGCGATAAACAATACTCACCAGATCGGGCATAGCATGAATACTTGCTACTTACACAAAAAGAATGTGCCAAAAAATCAAACAAAATTCAACTAGCTTATTCACAACTGGAATCATCAAAACGACCACGTAAAACCACAACAATTAAATTGGCTACCGCGTTGAGTATTCATGAAAGCCAACCAGACTTACTTGCATAATAAAAAACCCGCCAAGGAGCAGGCGGGTAAAAATAGCAAAATATATCAACTAAAAAAAGGAGAAATATGTTAATAGCTCTAGTTTGGATGCAGCAAAGTTGCCACACCAGCACAAAAACAGGAAAAGAGATTAACGGTTTTCAATATACTAAATATTCAATTCTTACGCAAGAGTAAATTGTAAAAATATCTATCAAATCTTTCACATTGTTGCATATTCGCCCAAAACAGCACTAACGTTCTCACTACCCGTTCAACCCACATTGCCCAGTTAACTATAGCACGATGATGTGCAGTGATTGAACGGCGCTTAAAATAGGAGCATTTATACCCGTTTTCAATACCAAGCACATTAAACGCTTGGTTATTGTAATGTTCACAATCATGATCCACTTTTATACCCTCAACGCTACCATCACCACAGTACTGACAGGTGTATCTTTCTCGTAGCAGCACTACCTTACACAAGCAACGCTATGGTCTACTACCTCCCATATACCTGCTTTACCCTTGCGCTGCCTGGGAGATAAAAACTGGCTGTTATAACCCGCAGGTATCAGTCTGCTGGCTTTAACTTTCAATCTCATAGCTGTATCTATCTACAATAAAAAAAGCCCACGCGCACATGCGATTGTTTGTTTTTTTAATCAAGCTTTAACCATATTGACAATAATTAACATTTATTTTCTGCTGTGCTAATATTTCTCATCCAACAAAGGGAAACAAATAATGGCATTTAAAAACTTATATCAATTATTAAGCCTGAAGCCTACTGCCTCGCATTTAGACATCGTTAATGCAATGAAAAAAGCGGCACAGCAACAGACGATCTCTTTAGAGGACTTAAAGCTATGTAAACAGGTTCTGCTTAATGAAGAGTTGCGCAAGAAATACAATTCGCGTTTGTTTATTGAGTATCCAAAACTTTTAGAGATTCCGCCCAAGCCAAAAGAATCTGAGGAAGTTAAGCCGTTACCACCTAACAAAGCAGGCCGGAATAAAAAAAAGCTTTATCTAATCCTTGCCATTATTGTCGCAATGGTAATTTTCGGTGCTATTGCTTACTCTAAATATAACTCTCTTGCCTCAGAAGCAAAAGAAGCAGTAAGGAAAATATTACTCCGACCTGATTCAGCGACATTCTATGATATTAGAATACACTTCAATACCAATAACAAAAAGATATATGTTTGCGGAAAAGTAGTTGCAAAAGTACTTGACGGTTACTATAGCGGAAAAGAAACGTTTATGTATGCTCCGCATATTAAACAAGCTGTTGTAGTTCATAAAAAAAAGCCTTGGTTTTTACAAGATGAACTTAAATCTAGCATAGCATATAAAATAGGCTGCTTAAATGATGACCCTGCTAAATTAGGGAAGCAACTATCCCTATTTATGGATCATGCAAATGAATATAGCGCTCTGAAGTGGCTAAAATTTTCAGCCTCCGATAAAGTCGAGCAAGCTAAATTAGATAAAAGGATAGTTGAACTGAAAACAATAGTAGAAGCGGAAATACAAGCGATCTCGATTTATGAAAATAGTGACAAAGAATGATTTAATTATTGCAACACGTCGATAGATAACAATGTGATTAACCTAAGCCAGCAAATAGCTGGCTTTTTTAATGAAATTAATCATGAAGCTTAAAATACATATGCATAAATTAAAATCACCCTTATGGCACCCGTATTTGCTGGGAGCATAGGCCAACGAGAGCGCTGGTCGTAAGATATGGTATGCGACAATATGAATGTAATCATATTAATAAAATTGCCCCCAATAACTACCGAGATGCATTACGGCATGGGGCATCTAAGAAATCCCAGAACCAATGTTAGACGCCACTAGCTGGAAAGCGCAGTAAAACCCAATCCTCAGCCAAACATTGATTGCCCGTAAAACACCTGTTAAGGTTATTTTTTCGCGGTAAGAAATGAAAGAAAAAACAAAGGATTTAATAGCAATGAAATTAATGGTTACTTTGTTTACTATTGCTATTATTAAGACACTATTTATTGGATTACATCATCCGATTTATACAATTCGCACAAAACCTAATCAACCTATCAATGAAATGATTTGCTAACTAGGAGTATATAGCAATGCAAGTAGAAGATAAGTTTCACGCCAGTTACCATAATGAAATAGCCAGCTTATTAAATAACGCAGAGTTGCTTGCCATAATACAGAACCTTGATGAAACTCTAGATGAAAAACTAAAACGGATCAGCAAAAAAGATTTAGAACATCTTAGTGAATATTGTTTTCAGGCATTAAATACAACAACGTTTATTATGGAAACGTTATCTAAATTAACGGACAGCTATACAAATAATGATATCACTCAGAAGCTAAGCCAAAAGGACTTTTTAAGATTTACCAGCACGCTAGCAGCATTATCAGGCGGGATTAATAGCTGTATTGGTTATATGCACCCGACGATAATGGAACTGCTTGCACTTAAAGCTCGCAGCACCTCAAGCTAAGTTAAATTTGGCATTTTTTGAAAATCAAGCGGGGAAATAAACTTCCCCCGTTTTTGGAATATAAATACCATCATGAAAAAAATTGCACTGCTAGCCACTAGCGTGGCTTTTTTATTGCCGGTTGTGATTCTGTAGCAGGGAGAAAAATCAGAGAGGCGGAACAGACTGGTAAAGATACTATGGAAACACAGGTTGTTTTACGTGATGGACGCAAAATTACCTGCCTTGTTTACAACGAACAGCTTTACGTAGCTAGTTACGGTGGCAAAGCCTCAGGCCTATCCTGCGACTGGCATAACACACCGCAACCTGAATAACCCTAAGCAAACGTAACAACACACACCGGCAATTAGCCGGATTTTTATATGGCTAATTATGAAAACTTTATTAACTACCGAAGACGTTGCTAGTTATCTTTCGCTTAACCCTAAAGTCATTACTGAAAAAGCGCGAAGCGGAGAAATACCGGCATACAAAAAAATTGGACGTTGGTATTTTTTTAAAGAAGAACTTGACGAATGGCTGAAAGCCGATGCAAATTCCACTCTGCAAGAGGCTACACATGCAAAAAGGAGTAAAACATGTCGAGCCGAAAAACAATCCGTATCTACGAGCGGAAAGGGCGCTGCGGATGGTACTACTCATTCACGGCACCAAACGGACAACGCATACGCCAAGCTGCTGGGACTGAAAACGAGCAACACGCGCGCGAATTAGCAGCCAAGCATTATTATGAGTTGTTTGCTGTGCAAAAGCTTGGCCACAGTCGCGAATATACATGGCGCGAAACAGTGGTCGAATGGTTGAAAGAGAATCCGCATAAACAAGAGGATTACAACACAAAGCTATTTTTACGCTGGCTAGATAAATATCTGGGAGATTTAACAATCAACCAGATAGATCGCGTAGTGCTGCGTACGATTCGTGATACCAAGCTGAACGAGGGTCAAAAGCCAAGAACCGTTAATGCTTATACGCAACAAATCAGAATGGTTTTATTAGCAGCCAAAGAATGGGGATGGATAACCAATTTACCAAAGTTCAAGATGCTGGAGGAGCCTAAGCGCAGGGAATGCTTGCTGACGGCTGATGAGAAAAACAGGCTGTTTAAAGAATTGCCAGTACACCTGATACCTATTGCGGCTTTTGCGCTGGCTACTGGTTTGAGAAAAGCTAATGTAGCCGGTCTGCAATGGTCGCAGGTTGATATAGCGAGGCGTACTGTATGGATTCATGTGGATCAAACAAAATCATCAAGAGCGATAGGAGTGCCTTTAAATGACGAAGCAATGAGTATAATTCTAAGCCAGCGCGGGAAGCATAAAACCAACGTGTTTACTTACAAGGGCAACCCAATCAAAAACCCCGCAGGCACAGCATGGAAAAAAGCATTAAAGCGTGCTCGAATTGATAATTTTCGATTCCATGATTGCCGGCATACATGAGCAACTAACCATGTGATTCAGGGGACACCCTCTCGGCCGCTTCAAGAATTAGGAGGCTGGTCAAGTGAAAAGATGGTGCAAAGGTATGCCCATTTAAACACTGAGCACTTGCGTCAGTATGCTGGAAACTCTTCTCAATTTGACACCAATTTGACACCAACGCAAATTCAATAAAAAAAGCCACAGGGCGATGTGGCTTAAATCATTGAATCTATAATCTATATTGGTGGAGGTAAGCGGGATCGAACCGCTGACCTCTTGCATGCCATGCAAGCGCTCTACCAACTGAGCTATACCCCCAACTGCTTTCAGCCAGTTATTGCTGAATAGGCTGCGCATTTTACCTGAACTACTAAATTTTGCAAGCCCCGATTTAATTTTTCACACTGAAAGCAGAAAATATAGCTGTCAACCGGCAAAAATTTTCTGCTGAACATCCATCTAATCTCTTTATAACCGTGGATTAATAACAAGAGTAGTCGCACATAAGAATTAAATTTATACTTGCAGACTGATTCAGATTATTCATGCTAAAACAGGAACGCTTCTATGCAGCGCAAACAACGACTGGCTATGCTTCTGGTATTTACGGGTTTACTAACCTTTGCGCTGGTGTGGACTACACTCTTATTTTTACCTAAAAGCAATGCGAGCTATCGTTTAAAAGTGCCAGCTGGCTATGGCATCAGTGGAGTAAGCCGTACTCTGGCAGCTAACGATGTGATTTATAGCCGCTGGGTATTTGTCGGTACCGCACATATGCTGGGTATGGGGGATAAAATCCATCGCGGCAACTATCGCTTACCGCACTCAGTTTCCAGCTGGCAGATTCTGCAAAGGCTGCGCACTGGCAAGCCAGACAGCGTTACGGTACAAATCATTGAAGGTAACACATTTGCACAGATGCGCAGAATTATTGATAACACACCTGATATTGAGCACACAACGCGGGGCTGGCCAGACAGCAAACTATTACAACAACTAGGAGCTGATCACAGTTATACACATGCAGAAGGCCTATTTTTTCCGGCTACTTATGATATCAGCTCTGACAGCAGCGATTTATCACTGTATCAACAGGCTTATAACACCATGGAAAAGCATTTACAGGCTACATGGGAAGAGCGACGCAGTGATCTACCTTACCAGACTGCCTACGAATTACTGATTATGGCCAGCCTGATTGAAAAAGAAACCGGCCATGCTGAAGACAGAAGCAATGTAGCAGCAGTATTTGTTAACCGCCTCAATCAGCATATGCGTTTACAAACTGACCCTAGCGTGATTTATGGCATGGGCAGCCGTTATAAAGGTAAAATTAGCAAGGCCGATTTACGCCGTGATACACCGTACAATACTTACACTCGTGCCGGTTTGCCGCCAAGTCCTATTGCACTACCAGGCAAAGCTGCGCTGGAAGCGGCTGCTCACCCAGCCAGTAACGATTATCTGTACTTTGTGGCGCGTAACGATGGTACTGGCCGCAGCCAGTTCAGTCACAGTTTGAATGAACACAATGCTGCGGTTCGCCAATATATCTTAAAAAAACGCTAACCGGATTTGTATAGATGAAAGCAAAATTTATTACGCTAGATGGAATTGATGGTGCCGGCAAATCGACTAATCTCGATACCATACGCAACTGGTTTGAAAAGCATCAATTACCGGTACTTTTTACCCGTGAACCAGGAGGCACCGCTATTGGCGAAGCACTACGCAAGCTATTGCTTGATCCGGCTACCCACGCCAATGCCCGTACTGAAACCCTGATGATATTTGCTGCACGCCAGCAGCATCTGGATGAAGTAATTAAACCGGCACTGGCACAAGGCATACATGTAGTAAGTGACCGTTTTACCGATGCCACATTTGCCTATCAGGGTGGAGGCCGTGGCCTGCCACTGGCTGATATAGCCATTCTGGAAAACTGGGTACAGCAAGGCTTGCAGCCAGATTTAACCTTACTGCTGGATGTACCATTGACAGTAGCCCAGCAGCGACTGAACCAAAACAGTAACCCTGACCGCTTTGAACAACTGAATGCAGCTTTTTTTGAGCACACGCGCACAGTTTATTTGGATCGTGCTGCGGCTGTACCGCAACGCTATGCCATTATCGACAGTAGTTTAAATCTGAGTGAAGTAGCGCAGCAGCTTAATCAGGCACTAACACAACTGTTTGGATTAAATTCATGATTTATCCATGGTTCGAACCTGTCTGGCAACAAATTGCCCGACACTGGCAGCAGCAACCACACGCATGGCTGCTTTACGGCCATCCGGGAATTGGTAAACGTGAATTTGCCGAATATCTGGCACAGGCACTGCTATGCGAATCGCCGCGTACTAACCATCAACCTTGTAGTGAGTGTACATCCTGCCATTTATACAGCCAGCACAGCCATCCCGATTTCCTGCTGGTAACGCCAGAAGAAGCCGACAGCGAAGGCGGAGAACGCAAGCAGGCACTGATTAAAGTAGAAACCATACGCAACGTACTGGATTTTGCTCATCTGAGTGCCCATCGGGGCGGCAAACGCGTTGCCCTGATTTATCCGGCAGAAAGCATGAATCTTCAGGCTGCCAATGCCCTGCTAAAAATTCTGGAAGAACCACCGGCAGGTATGGTTTTCATTCTGGTGAGCCATCAAAAAGACCGCCTGCTGCCAACAATTAAAAGCCGTTGCCGTCAGGTGGCTTTAACCATGCCTGCACGCGCGCAGGCACTAGCCTATGTGCAACAACAGCATGGTGATAATGCAGCAGACCTGCTAGCTTTTCACGGCGGTGCCCCATTATTTGCTGATAACGACAGCCACAACCAGCTGCGCAACGAACTTATTCCTCTACTGATTAAACCACGCCTGATCGCACTACTGGATTATGCCGCTGCATTTGACAAACAAAAACTGGCACTATGCACCTTTCTCGACTGGCTGGCCAAATGGTTACTGGATATGTCACTGGCACAGCAACACATACATGCCATGTATTATCCGGCATGGCAAAATGCGTTAAACGAGATTACCGGACAAATCAATCCGTTGTCTCTGTTTGCCTTAATCGACAGAGTGAATGCACTTGCCCCTTACGGTAAACATACCCTCAATGTTAAAATGCAGCTTGAAGATTTATTAATAGACTATCTTAATGTGTGGCAGCATAAAAACACAAAACCATGAAAGAAATTTATGGCTGAAGCTCCTACCAATTTACCGGGCAAAATGCTCAACCTAACCATCCCCGATAAACCTGAACTGTACCGCAGTTACATGTCTTTTCTAGAGTACGGCGGCCTGTTTGCGCCCACAACCGACAACTTCCAGATGGGTGAAGAAGTATTACTGGCCGTTACCCTGCCAGCATTCAACGAAGCCAAATATTTGCGTACTAAAGTAGTATGGATTAACACCGCTACCACCTCTACCGGCCAGCCACAGGGAATCGGTCTGGCATTTGACAAAGATGAAGACAGCTTTGCAGTCAAACAGGCTATTGAAGACATTCTGCCCGGATTACTGCTGAGCGAACGCACTACCTATACCCTGTAATCATGCTTATCGATTCTCACTGCCATTTAAACATGCCTGAGCTGGCGGCCAGACTACCACAAATACTGGCAAACATGGTTCAGGCAGACATACGGCAGGCTATTGCTATCAGTGTAGACAAAACCAGCGCCATCGAAGTGCTGGCACTGGCTGAGCAGTATAACAACCTGTTTGCCAGTGTTGGCGTACATCCTGAAGACCAGAACTCAGCAGAAATGAGCCTGATCGAGCTGATTGCCGCCGCCCAGCATCCCAAGGTAGTGGGTATCGGAGAAACCGGCCTCGACTATCACTGGTGCAGCGGCGACCTAACCTGGCAGCATGCACGCTTCAGTACCCATATTCAAGCCTCCAATCATACTGGTCTGCCTCTGATAATCCATACCCGTGATGCTGGCGCTGATACTTTACGTCTGCTACGTGAAAACCATGCTCAGCAAGGCGTAATTCACTGCTTCACCGAAGATACAGCCTTTGCCAAAGCAGTACTGGATTTGGGCTTTTACATCTCTTTTTCAGGCATTGTAACCTTCAAAAATGCCCAACAGATACAGGAAGCATGCCGTTATGTTCCCCTGGACCGGATACTGGTGGAAACCGATGCTCCTTATCTGGCTCCCGTACCTAAACGCGGCAAACCCAATGAACCGGCTTATGTACGCTACACTGCCGAATTTGTAGCACAGCTGCGTGGCGACAGCATCGCTACGATTGAAGAGGCCACTACCGCCAACACCTATCGTCTTTTCAACAAACTCCCGCCACTTGATAATTAACCATGACCCAGCTCACCCTTACTGTACTTGGCTGTGGCAGTTCTTCTGGCACACCAGTTATCGGGTGTAATTGCCCCACCTGTACCAGCAACAACCCGAAAAACCGGCGCACTCGTTGCAGTGCCCATATACAGATTGGTGAGCAACACTGGCAAATTGACACTGGCACTGACTTTTATCACCAGGCTTTACAGCACAAACTGCCACGCATTGACGGCATACTCTATACCCATCCCCACGCCGACCATCTTAATGGCATCGATGACTTGCGCGCATTCTGCTATAAACAACAAGCAGCCATTCCCATTTACGGCCATCATGATACGCTAACCAATATTTGCAGCCGTTTCGATTATGCCTTTCTGGAACAGAACAATTACTGGAACCGACCAGTACTTCGTGCACATGAACTGCCACTGAATCAGGAGCAAAATAGCGTTCTCAACATTGACGGCGTACCTGTATGGCAATTCGGCGTACCACACGGAAGTTGGACAACCAGCGCCTTTCGCATCGGCAATATCGCCTGGTTTACCGACCTTAATCACATCGAAGAATCCATATTCCCGCATTTACACGGATTGGATTACCTGTTTCTGGATTGCCTGATGGACACCACCTACCCCAGCCACCTCAGCACCGAACAGGCATTTGCCTACGCAGAACGAATCAGTGCCAAACAAACCTACTTTATCCACATGACCCATGCGCAGGAATACTCTAATCTGAAACAGCGCTGCCCCAAAAACTGCGCTCCTGCCTATGATGGGCTGACTGTGCACAGCAGTTACTAATATGTAACTGTAACTCTCCTTAAAATGCTACAGCTCCAAAGTAGAAAATTCTTTCTATTAACACACAGAGGATTTAAATGTGAAATAGATAACACTGTATCAATTCGTATCTATTTTAAAAGAAGCTGAAGCTGGTATTACTATTAAAAATTTGCTGTAAATACAGCATGAAGAACTCAACCTTATTATAAATGTCGAGAAATATAAGGTGATATGGAATCCTCAGATATTAAACATTTAAAGGAACTGGAGGCTGAAAATCGTAAGCTCAATCAGATATGACTGAAATTTAACGGGTTTAAAAATATCATAAACTTAACATACTTAGTTTGTATAGCAAAATCTAAAGTATTTTACATAAAAAGTGCCTATTCAACATTGGTTTAAAAACCAAAGAACAGGCACTTTTAGATTGTTTAACTTTTAATTATTTACTGATTTACTCAGTTTATATCATCCCCTGAGCTTTAACGCGCGGCTGACTATCCAACTTGTTCAGGGCAGACAGATAAGCTTTAGCACTGGCGACAATAATATCGGTATCGGCACCCTGCCCGCTCACTAGATGACCTTCGCGTGACAAACGCACGGTAACTTCGCCCTGACTTTCTGTACCGGCCGTGATGGCATTAACAGAATATAATTGTAAATCGGCACAGCTGCGCACTTCAGACTCAATGGCTTTAAATACCGCGTCAACCGGCCCCGAACCATGTCCGCAGGCTCGCTTTTCGTTACCGTCCAGATTAAAGACGATTTCTGCCACTGGTTCTTCACCAGTTTCACTGCGAATACTCAGTGATACGTATTTATAGCGATCGGGAGCACGGTTCACCAGTTCATCAGAAACCAGCGCATGCAAATCTTCATCAAAAATTTCACGTTTTTTGTCTGCCAGCTCTTTAAAGCGGGCAAAAGCAGCATTGAGCGTTTCTTCACTATCAAGCTCAATGCCCAGTTCTTGTAATTTAGTGCGGAAAGCATTACGACCGGAAAGCTTACCCAGAGTTAAACGGTTGGTACTCCAGCCAACCGATTCAGCAGACATAATTTCATAGGTTTCACGGCATTTGAGTACACCATCCTGATGAATACCGGATTCATGCGCAAATGCATTAGCCCCAACAATGGCCTTATTCGGCTGAATCGGATAACCAGTAACAGTAGAAACCATTTTTGAGGTTGGCACGATTTGTGTGGTATCAATATTGGTTTCCAGCTCAAAAACATCGTGGCGGGTTTTCAACGCCATAACCACTTCTTCCAGACTGGCATTGCCAGCCCGTTCACCCAGACCATTGATGGTACATTCGACTTGCCGTGCACCGCCGCTTACTGCGGCAAGTGAATTGCCTACGGCCAGCCCCAGATCATTGTGACAGTGTGCCGACCAGATAACTTTATCACTACCCGGGGTTTTCTGAATCAGTTCGCGGAAGAAGGCTTCAGTCTGAAATGGAATGGCATAACCGACTGTATCAGGAATATTGATGGTAGTTGCACCTGCTTCAATCACCGCCTGACAGATTTCAACAAGAAAATTGATATCACTGCGCAATGCGTCTTCACAGGAAAATTCTACATCATCGGTATATTCACGCGCTATTTTCACTGCCTTAACCGCAGTTTCCTTAACTTGCTGCGGTTTCATGCGCAATTTATGTTCCATATGCAATGGACTGGTAGCAATAAAGGTATGAATACGTTTGCGTTTAGCTGGTGCAATTGCTTCGCCGGCTTTGCGTACATCACGTTCATTAGCGCGTGAAAGGGAACATACGGTAGCATTTTGAATAATTTCAGCAATGCTGTGAATAGCATCAAAATCCCCCGGGCTGGCAGCAGCAAAACCAGCCTCAATCACATCTACGCCCAATTTTTCTAACTGGCGTGCAATGCGGATTTTTTCTTCTTTGGTCATGGCTGCTCCCGGCGACTGCTCTCCATCGCGCAGGGTAGTATCGAATATAATAACTCGATTATTGATAGTGGTCATTCTTGGTCTCTCCAAGGTAGTGTTCTTGTATTGCATAAAGGCATTGATATCTAGAGGCTTGTTCTGCTTCTCAGCCATCAGAATAATTTTTTGTAACTGATTTAATGGCAATGAACCTCGCTTGCGCCATTTATAGATAGCAGCGGTAGAAGCGGCACTATCTGGATAATGCTGCTTAAGCACTTCGGCCAAAGCGTTTACACCACCAAAATAGGCAATTAAGCGGTCTATATTCAATTGCATAACCGACCTTTTGTCCAATTTATTCATTTCATCAAGCTATACTATATTTTATTGAGCTAATATACGTAAAATTGGACAAGAAAACAAGCTAAATTTAGTTATTAATTTTATTATATACGCCAAATTTAGACATTCTGTACAACAATTTGAAATAATAATTTATGCGGGTTTCAATCATTCAATGCATATAATTAAACCGCCGGATTATCTTGAGCAGCATAAACGGCGGCTATGTGGCAGATAATCATATTTTTAATTGGCTAAATCGCCTTTCAGGGCTACACCAGCAATCACCCCACCTGCATGACATTCATATACTTTTGTACTGGCCATGCGGTTTTTCTTATAATAGCTGACGATATTGGTTACTTTTCTGGCATTCTGGGCACTTGCCTGTTCCTGCAACTGTTTAACTGCTGCCAAAAATGCCCAGCGGCAGGCAGCTTCATCTGATTTGCCGACACTGCTGGTTTTACGATTGGTAATCAGACCAGATTTCACCACACGGCCTGAGCTTGTAGCAAAATAAAGTTTGATGTTTGGATTCAGCACTTGTGCTGCTTCCGGTGCATTAAGTGCGTCCTGAATGGGCAACAATAATTTGTCATCACGCGCATAGGCAGCAGATACACAAGCCAGCAGTGCTACCAATGCAATTGATTGAGAAAACTTCTTCATTCTTTACTCCTTTAATAAATAAAAAGTGTACTACACGATGAACCAAGACTGCCTAATTCTGCTTGCTTCTGCCGATGTATCCGGCCAGTATAGCAGTCTGAAACTGGATCAGACAGACAAACAGCGTTTACAACAGTATCCACAATTAGCCCAGCGTATTGACTGGCAAAGTAGCCGTTTTTTAAAACAACAGCTTTCTGCTTCCTATAGCCGTTTTTCTCTAACTCATAAAAAAGGGCACGCCGGTTTGATTGCCTGCTCCTCAGTACAGTATATACCCGGTATTGATATGGAGTATGCACAGGAACGCGATTTTCTGGCGCTGGCACAGCTTTGCTATTCTGACAATGAACAACAGTGGCTAGCACAGCAACCGGATTTATCTACCGCTTTTTACCAGTTATGGACGCTTAAAGAAGCGTTTATCAAAATCAGTCATGGCCAGTTAACTGACATGCGCCGCTGGTGTCTGATACCAACCGGATATGATGGAATCCATATTCCAGCTTTAAATTCTCCTGTGCAGGCCTATAGCTGTGTCATTGATAAGCACTGGCATATTAGTGTAGTTTACCCTGCTAGCTGCTCGGTATTAGCACAAAACTGTACTTATGGCTTTGGCCATTGGCATAACTATGCCTTTAACTGGCATCAGTGGCCGGTTAGCCCATCCGTTTAAATAAGAGAGAAGAATTTACGCCACCGAAAGCAAAATTATTGTTCATAACGAATTCAGTATCAATCGTACGTGTACTATTGACTATATAGTCCAGCTCGCCACATCGGTTATCGATCTGATTCAGATTCAGAGTAGGCGCAAACCAACCTTCATTCATCATCTGAATCGAGAACCATGATTCCAGTGCACCACAGGCACCCAGTGTATGCCCCAGATAACTTTTTTGCGAGCTTATCGGCACATGTCCAAAAACATCCGCAGTAGCAAGAGTTTCGGCAATATCACCCTGTTCAGTTGCCGTACCATGACCATTAATGTATCCCACCTCAGCAGCCGGCAGATGAGCATCTTCAAGCGCCATCTGCATGCAACGGCGCATGGTAGTGCGTTCCGGACGAGTAATGTGTGAACCATCACTGGTACAGGCAAACCCAACTATCTCAGCATAAATTCTGGCTCCACGTGCTTTGGCCATTTCATATTCTTCCAGCACAAGGATACCTGCACCTTCACCAATAACCAACCCATCACGGCCGGCATCATAGGGGCATGGTGACAGTTCCGGCGTATCATTGCGCAAACTAGTGGCAAACAGAGAATCAAATACAAAAGCTTCGGAAACACATAATTCTTCTCCTCCTCCTGCCAGCATCATATCAATCTTGCCATACTTGATTGCTTCATAGGCATAACCGATGGCTTGATTTCCAGATGCACATGCACTGGAAGTAGGAATTACCCGGCCGGTAAGACCAAAGAAAATTGACAGATTAGCAGCAGTAGTATGTGGCATTATGCGCACATAAGTATTGGCATTAAAATTCGCAGAACTGCCATTGAGAACAAGTTCACTGATATCACGAATATCCTGCGGGCTACCTGTAGATGAACCACATGCAACCCCCATACGCCCATCTTTTATTGATTCTTCTCCGAGCAATCCTGCATCCGCCAGTGCGTCTTCTGCCGCCTGTGTACACATCTGGGCTACTTTCCCCATACTGCGCAACTGCTTGCGCGTCCAGTGAGCTGGCGGACGATAGTCTGAAACCGGCGCAGCCAGTCTGGTATTCAAGTCTTTATACCGCTCCCAGCTATCCATGCAGACTACCTTATTTTTGTAAGCCAGCAGACCATTTTTTACCGTCGGCCAGTCATGCCCCAGTGCACTGACACCACTCATGCCTGTAATCACAACACGTCTCAACATAATCCTCCATTCACAGCCAATACCTGCCGGGTAATATAAGCAGCCTGTTCCGATACCAGAAAAGCCACAGCATGGGCTACCTCTTCTGCCTGCCCCATTCGATTCATAGGGATAGCTTTGAGAATCTCGGCAACAGGTACATGCTCATCAATCATTTCTGTTTCAATCAGCCCGGGAGCCACGCAATTAACAGTAATCTTACGTCTGGCCAGTTCTACTGCCAGTGCTTTGGCGGCACCAATCAGGCCAGCTTTGGAAGCACTGTAGTTTACCTGTCCCCGATTACCAGTTATCCCCGAAACAGAAGCAACACAAACAATCCGCCCTGCTTTGCGCCGGCGTATCATCGGCATCATCAGTGGGTGCAGAATATTAAAAAAACCATCCAGATTCGTACCCAATACCTGATCCCAGTCTTCATTACTTAGCGCAGGAAAAGCATTATCGCGAGTAATACCGGCATTCAATACCACACCATAATAAGCACCATGTTGTTCTATATCAGCCAGCAGAGTTTCCTGACATGCCTGCCGGTCACTGATATCAAAAGTCAGTATGCGGCTATGACCACCAAATGTGGCAATGTCTGCCGCCACTTTTTCAGCCTCAGTACGCTGGCTGCGACAGTGCAACACAATATCCCAACCTGCCCGCGCCAGAGTCAGTGCTATGGCTTTGCCAATTCCGCGGGCAGAACCGGTAACCAAAATGGTTTTATCGTTATTCATCATCATGCATTAATATGTTCTCAGTAGGGCTGTATACATTAAGTGCTGCTTCTGCAAGCAACTGATCTGGTTCTTTGTTTTCATCACACAGCCATAACTGGCTATCAAAAACGCCAAAGCCATTGGTATCCTGTAAAGAAGCTTGAATCTTAATCTGCAATACAGCCGGCACGGGTAGTGTAGAAAAATAAAGCTGTAATTTTCTTGTCCCCAACAAGAAACCCAGCCGCACCGGTTCACCAGCATCATGAGCTATCGCTCCAGCCCATGCTGCAACGCCCTGAGCCATGATTTCCATGGCAGCCCAAGAAGGTAAGTAACCATCGGTAACCAGTATCTGCTGTGGTTTTACACAAGCATATGCTGTCAAACTTTGCTCATCGTAAGCAGCAATTTCATCTAATAGCACCATCTTGCCACTATGTGGCAGCAAGGTGGCTACATCATAAATCGGGGTTCGCATCATTGCTCCCCATAATCAATGCCGCGTTATTACCACCAAAGGCAAATGAAGTGCTTAAGGCTATGCGCGGACTGTCGGCAACAAATGTTTCCTGAAAACCAGTCAGATGAATAAGTGCTAATTCCGGATCGAGAAGTGCATTAGCCCGGTGCGGGGGTAACTTACCAGCAGGATTGGTTTGCTGACTGATAACCATCCATAAAAAAGCTGCTTCAAGGGCGCCGGCAGCACCAAGTGTATGGCCGGTTAATGCCTTGGTTGAAGCGCAGGAAACTTCTGCACCCAATTCGCTGTGAATAGCCAGTGCTTCCATAGCATCATTCTGAATAGTGCCAGTACCGTGCAGATTAACCCAGCCCACGGCACTGGCCGGCAACTGTGCTTTGTGTAAGGCCTGCTGAATCACTTTTCTGGCACCCGCAGCATCAGGTCGCGGGCTGGACATATGATAGGCATCACTGCTGGAGCCATAGCCCAATAATGGCAAACCTTTAGTCGGATCTCGGGTCATCACGAATACAGCGGCCGCCTCACCGATATTTATGCCATTACGTTCGGCTGTAAATGGCTGGCACTGCCCGGGTGATAAAACTTGTAATGCATGGAAACCATTAATAGTTAGCGCTGACAGCGTATCTACCCCGCCACAAATTACCGCATCACACATACCCATGCGCAGTAAACGGGCTGCACTGATTAATGCCCGTGCACCAGAAGTACAGGCCGTTGAGATACCATAATGTACATTGCTTAACTGATATACATGAGCAACAAAATCTGCTGGCGAAGACATTAACTGCAAAGCCTGATTGTAACCACTGTTCGCCCAATCCTGCCGGATAAAACCGTGTTCAAGCGCAGCTCGGTTCTCATCACCACCTGTTGTTGATGTCCCCAGCACCACAGCTATACGGTCGGCACCATACTCAGCAATTGCGGTCTGAATATCGTCCTCAATCTGAAAAAGTGCATGCCACAACAACTGATTATTACGGCTACAGAAATCAAGCTTTAAACCAGCCGGAAAAGGTCGCAGAGGAGACTGCACTCTACCAAATAAATACGATTGACCGCTTACCCAGTAATCGCTACTGGTAAGATAGTTGCCTTCCTTCGCCAACAGCGCACTCATATGCTCATGCACACCACAGCCCAGCGCGCTGACCATTGCCGGACGGCTTAAAAAAACCGGCTTAATCATTAGCCATCTCCCTGATTTGCCAATGCTGTTTATGCCAGCTGATATCAGCAACAGCACCGTCAGCGCTGGAAGAAATCCTCACATCATTCAGCGTCGCGGGTACAGGCCAGTGATGCTGATGGCCAAGATAGGCATAAACAGCAGTAAATAACTGCCGCGCTTTAGGATTGGGCGGCAGAAAACCATCGTTATGCCACTTACCCCGTTGCAGAATCTGTCTGGATACTGGCGCCCCCAAACTATCTACCTGTACAAAGCGCCATTGTTGTAGCGTTAGCGGTTCAATTAACAGCAAACTGTTGCTTCCATCTGCATCAGTAACCTGTAAGCTTAATGTCTGCTTTAATATAGGTAAGGTATCAATTACTGGAACACTGTGGCAGCCATTTAAACCAAGTATTAATAGCGGCCAGATAAAACCTTTCTTTAATATCATTTGGCTTGACCGCATATTTCTGCCAGCACAGCCAGACGGCGTTCGGAATTGATTACATACGGATTAGTTTCATCCCATGCATAGCCAGCCAGAATGGAACTAATCATGCGTCTGATGTCAGGATTAGTATGTTCAGCATAGATTACATCCTGAAAAGCGGTACTGTACCAGCCATTTACATAGGTTTTAAATGTGTTGATACCCACCTGTAATGCATCAGCATAATCCTGCTGCCAGTTTACTGCTTCTCCTGAAAACTGCCGGTGCAGAATATCCGCGGCCAGCTTGGCCGAATGCATGGCAATTGTCACGCCAGAAGAAAAGACCGGGTCGAGAAACTCGGAAGCATTCCCCAATAAGGCAAAACGTTGCCCATACAGACTTTTGACATTAGCAGAATAATTACGCAGGGTTCGAAATGGTACATCATTATGCCATTGTGCATTAACCAGAATACGCTTGAGCATCGGCACTTCACTAACAAATTTTTGCAAAATTGCCTCTGCACCTTCAGCGCCGTGATTATTCAGACATTCCGGTAAACCCACCACACCAATAGAAGTACGGTTATTGCTGAATGGAATAAACCAGATCCATACATCGCGTAGATCAGGATGGGTACATATCAGAATCTTATTGCGATCAAAGGCTGTATCAGTGACGTTGTCATCGATATGAGTAAAATAAGCCATGCGCTCTGGTAATGAAGACGGCTGTTCCAGATTCAGCAATTTTGCCAGTACCCGCCCATAGCCACTGGCATCCAGTACGAATTGCGCCTGAATCTGATAAGGCATACCCTGTGCATCTGTTACCGACAGCACAGCCGCAGCCTGCTCAAATTCAATACCATTCACACTATGCTCAAAACGAACCTCTACCCCCTGCTTTTGCGCTTCACTGATAAGAATATGGTCGAAACGGGCACGCGTTACCTGAAAAGTTGTGCCCGGACCAGATGAAAATTTATCCGTAAAATCTATAGTGGTATAGCGATCACCCCAACTGAACGCAGCACCATTCTTAAACTGGAAACCATCCTTGACACCGGCATTCACAGCTTCCAGCATTCCTGCTTCGGCAATAAATTCCATACAGTGTGGCAGCAAGCTTTCACCAATCACAAAACGGGGAAAAACCTGCTTTTCCAATACACAAACACGATAACCCTTTTTATTCAATAAAGCACTGGCAATCGCCCCTGCCGGTCCGGCTCCAATAATCACCACATCAAACTGATTCATCACAACCCCTTGTTGATGCTCTGGGCAGTAAAGCCAGAGCCAGTATCATGCTAAAAAATACGCCAAAAGCAACACTGCGACCAAAACTGGCAATAGCCGGTGTCGCACTGAAACCAAGAATGGCAAACGAAATCATTGTGGTTGTTGCAGCTAACAACACACCGGCGAGACGTTCAGCAACAGCCATCTGTTTGATTGACACATAAATGGCATAGTCCATACCAATAGCAGTTACCAGAAACAGACCAAAAATCGCAAACAAAGATAACGACCAGCCTGCATAAGCAAATATCACCAGACAAAACAATGAAGACAGAATAGGTACAGCCAAAAGCAGCACGCCCTTACGCCAGCCAAAAATATAAGCTAGTAACACAATAGCCAGCAGATAAGAGGCCACTTTCAGCGCGATGGCCTGATTACGCGTATGTGTAAATAACTGATTTAATGAATATAAATTATTGACAAAATAAATACCGTTATGTTCATCAGCCAGCTTTTGCAAGGCAGAAACATGGTTTACTCCTGACAAACTGACAATAGCAGCAACCTGCCCATTGGCCATTTTGCCCAAATATAAATCTTGCCAAGCAGTAGCCAGATCATTATCCAGACTCTGGGAAATAGTTTGCAGTGGCTGTTGCTGTAAACCGGACAAATAATCCAGAATATTACGCTCATCTATACCCAGTCGGATTAAATCCTGCCAGCTTTCAGTATTAGTCATTAACCGACCTACATCCTGCTGGCGTTGTTCTTGTACCCTAAGCGGCGTAATCCACTGATCCAGAGACTGAAAACCAGATAATTGCTTTTGTGCAATCTGGGTCTGTAACGATTGTCCCAGAACATGACTTTTGGCTAACAGTTCATCGTCATTATCTGCCTGTAGCACAAAATATTGTCCCGACGGCATAGTTTGGGTAAGTACACCAATTTTCTGTGCCTGTGCCATCCATTCTGGCGACAGATTCACCCACTGACGGATATCATCATGGGTATCCAACCGCAACAGACCACCGGCCAGCAACAATAACACCAACAATGGCGGCCATTTTTTCTGTATTATTATCTCACGACAACTGATTATCATACTGCCCAGAGTAAGCATGACATACAAAGCCCGAGGATGAATACGTGCCTGAGTAGTGTTAAAAAGTACAGGTAAACACAGCAAACTGAATAGAAATGCGCTAATCAGCGCAGCAGCAGAAAATATCGCCGTTTGTTGCAATATCGGCAGTGGCGTAATCAGTAAAGCTGCATATCCCAGTAATGTAATAATCAGACTCAACAAAAAAGCTTTACTGGCCATATGTAGAGCTTGCCAACGCTGCCATTGTTGCTGAATCACACCGCTGGCCAGCCAGTGCAGAGGGAAATCCAGTAATACACCCATCAGACTGGTTCCGACTACCAATGTCAAAATATGAATATGTCCGAATAAGGTCACAGTTGCCGCAATGCCAAACAAAATACCCACAGCCAGAGGTAGCAATAAATACAAAATACGCAGACTACGGAAAAGTAACAACAACAACAGAAAAGTCAAACCCATGCCCAGCATACTCATATACTGGCTTTCCCGTTCACCGGTGGCTTTATTTTCTGCAGCAAATATAGCGCCACCTGCCATCAGCACCTGCACATTTTGCTGTACTAAAGAAGCCTGCGTATCATGAATCAAAGTAAGCAGGCCATCAGGTATATTAATCAGACCGGCTTTTTCCGGTAAACGCGCCCGTAACAAAATCCATGTTGTAGTACCATCATCAATATTCAGCCAGCCAGTCTGGACATTATAAAAAACTGGCCCATCCTGACTGGCCTGATGCATGATGATGTTGCCCAGCCCCAGCCAGTCCTGTTCAATAGGCAATACACTACGTTCAGCAAAAGGATTAACCAAAGCCTGTGCCTGTCTGGTAAAAGCTTCTCTGGGCTGATTCATGATATTGCGCCAGCTGTCTTCTGATATCACTGCCAGACGCAGGCGCTGCATATTGGCCTGCAATGCCGTCACATCGGGCTCAATTTTGCCAGTAACAGACTCAAATATACCAGTGTCATTCCATTTTTTCTGAAGTGTCTGTGCCGCTGCCATTGCTTTATCAGGCGAATCACTGCCCACTAATAGCACAATGTCACGGTTCATGCGCTGATTCATGCGCATTTTAGCTAGCTGCTGTGCCTGTATGTTTTGCCCATCTGCCGGTAACAAGCTGGTTAAATCAGTGTCCAGACGATTCCGTTGTAACCAACTGCACAATAATGCAGCTGCTACGCAAACAATCAGCAGCAAATATAGCCATGCCCATATGCGTTTACGGTAAAACGGCATTTTGTTCAAACTTGCTCAGAGTTGCATTCACCTTCAGGGCAGAAAATGTAATCTCTGTACGATCGCCCTGCACTTCAGACAGCGTGATTTTTTTTACAACACCATCACCCAAAATATCGATGCTGGTAAAAATCTGTTTTATCAATACACTTTTCGGTTGTAAATGCAATTGCCAGTTCTGCGCAGTACCTTCTAATTGCAGGGTAAACTGGCTTTGTAAACCACCCGTTTGCCCGGCAAGCAGATCCAGAAACAGCTTCACCTGATTTTTTTGCGCACTGGCCGACTGCTTGCCGGCTATCCATTGATTATTCGCAGTGAGCTGCTCAATACCAGATTTACGCACCCGCATAGTATCGGCAAAAGGTTTTTTCATCTGCCATAACAAACCGGCTTTTGGAACCAGCACAAATTGTCCCTGCGCTACAATCGGCTTGCCGGTACCGCGCAGATAACGTTGCTGGGTGAAATCGCCCTTAATACTTTGCGGTTGTTGCAACTGATTTTGCAAATCAGTTAAATCAAATGCCCATAAAATACCGCTTAGCAGCCAGCACCAACACACCAATAAACATTTTTTCAACATATTAAATTTCCCCTTCCAAACCATTCTGCATAGCATGTCTGACTGCCTGTAACCAGCTATCCGGTGTCTGAAACTGGGTTTCCCGCGTGACCATACACACGGCCACTTGCATACTGGAAGCTTTGGTCAGTTTTTCACCGCTGATACAATCACTGATCACATAATCAAATTTCAGGCAGCTTTCATATTCTTTTAAAATAACTTCAATGCGGATTTTTTGTCCGAAAATAGCTGGCCGTACATACTTTAGCTGCAATTGCACAATCGGCCAGCCATAACCATTGGCTTTCATGACATTATAATCATAGCCGATAGCACTTAAAAAAGCGCAGCGCGCCACTTCCAGATATTTGACGTAGTGTCCATGCCAGACAATATCCATTGAATCAACATCAAAGAAAGGTACTTTCAGCACCGTACTGTGACGCAACTGCTTATGCTGTCCTGTCATCCTGATTCCAAAAATCGAAAAAATTAAACCACTGTCTTGGCGCCTTCATGCAATAAGCACCCAACAATTGCGCATACTGTCTGACATACCGCTCAATACACTGTTCCCGATGCTGCCGTTGCCAGCTAACACTGGCAGCAAAACGCTGTAAGTACAAATGGTATTTACCCTGCTGCCTGATACAAAACAGCGTATTAACTGGAACTTTCAACAATCCTGCCAATAACCAAGGTCCCTGCGGCCAGCGTGCCATCTGCTGCAAAAACGGTACGGCCACAGTTTTTTCACCGCGTACCGGTACCCGGTCAGCAGCAATAGCCAGCCACTCACCACGCTGCACGCGCTCATTTAACTCCATCATCATTTTTGCATCCAGCGATGTCACCTGAATCAGACGAATCCGACAAGCGCCGGCATCTTGTAATGCCTGATTGAATTTCACTGCATGACCGCTGTGAATCAATACATTTAGCACCAGATTCTGGTGCTTTCTGACCAGAGCACGGCAAATTTCCGTATTCCCCAGATGCGAACAAACAAATATCTGCCCAGTCGTCCCTGCAACCAGCTGTTCAATATCCTGAGAAAGATTATCTGAGTCATGAATAATTAAGTCTTCATAACTGATACGCCCCTGCCAGACTGCAAAGCGATCTACAATAGCCTGAGCAAAAGCATAAAATTGCCGGAAAACCGAACCTTTTCTGGCTAAAACCGGTGCCTGTTCAGCACAGCTTTGTGCGAGTAAATGCTGATAGCGAGCCACATTACGGCGTGCCGCCGCCGCAGTCAGATAAAAATACGCTACTACCAGACAAACTATCGGCGACAAAACCCAGTGCGGACAGTACTTAACCAGATAGCGAGTCAGCAACAAGGCCATATTACTGCCACGTTCCTGCTGGTTTGCCCAATGACGACTGGATTTAGTCATGTATTTTCCTTTGCCAGCGGCGCCACAACAGGCCGGGTGCATGCCATAACATACTGAAAAATAAACGCGCATGCATTCTGGAAATCAGGATATTGTCTTGCCAGACACGAAAATGTGAAACGCCGTCAGATGCATAAGTCACCGGCGTATCAATCCAGACAAAAACACAGCCGCGCCGATGCAGGTGTACCAGAATCTCAGCATCAAAATCCATGTAATTACCAATATATTCACTGTTAATCACATCAACAGTCGGCGCAAGTGGATAAATACGGAATCCGCACATACCATCCTTGATATCCAGCGATAGAGTATTCACTGCTAACCAGAAATTAGTAATCTTGCGTCCATAAAGCCGTGCTTTGGGTGTGTCCGTACCATATACCGGCTGGCCACAAATTACAGCCTGCGGCTGTGTCATGGCTGCTGCCACCAGTTTTTGTGTATCTGCCAGACAATGCTGCGCATCTGCATCTACCTGCAATACATGGGTATAGCCATGCAGGACAGCATACTTTATCCCGTCCTTTACCGCTGCACCCTTGCCTCCATTATGGACACGATATATCACCTCAATATCAGGCTGTGACAATTGTTGTAGTGCCGTTATCGCTGAATCATCAGAACCATCATCCACAATCAGGCAGTCTATCCCGAAAGCCTGCATTGCCTGTGCCACCTTACCTACAGTATGCACATGGTTGTAATGCGGAATCACTGCCAGCAATTTCATAACGCATTACTCTCGCTATTGGGAATCACCAGCCGGCCAGAAGTAATTTTTTTATTATGCATTGTGCACTGAAAAGATATTTTCCGGCGCACACAATCACGTTTAAACACCATTTCCACCACATCTGCAGGCCGCAGAAAATGCTGGAATTTTAGATTTTCCATCTGTAATGGCATATGGACTAACCATGAACACTGTTGCAGCAACTCTATAATCCATTTAATCTGGATTACACCCGGTACCAGATGAAATACATCGAAATGGCCTCTGAAATACACGAGATCAAGCGGAACCTGTATGCGTAGCCAGTATTCATTAGCTGAAATAAATTTACTTTCCAAAACGATGGGTTGAGTAACAGGCTGTAAAATAGCCTGCTGTACATCAGCCGGATTCAGCTTACTTTGAGCATTGCGAGGTAAAGCAGTTGTAAATCGCCAGTGGCGAGGCAGTGCAATTCTTTCCTGACTTCCAGCCAGACATTCTTTCAACTCAAGGATCAGCTGTTTGCGCCCCTGCTCACGCCATGCCTGAATACCGGCATCATTCAAAGCCACCCACGCGGCCAAATGACTGCCCTCAGGATGCTTCAAAATGTGAATATCAGCCACCCACTCATGTGCCATGAGCTTATTTTCCAGTTGCATAAGGGAAATGCGCTTATCAGCCAGCTTAATGATACGATCCAGCCGTCCCAATAGTTCGAAACCATTTTCATATACGACTATTGCATCAGCCAGAGTCTGCTCCGTCGTACAGCGCGGTGACTGAATAGCCAAACCAGTTTCATCAACTCTATGTCTGACATCCTGAAAGAACTGCCAGTAAGGGTGATCACTTCGATAGGCTATTGCCCCTGTTTCTGTACTGCCGTAAATTTCCACCACATTGGGACAGATATGCTCAAGTAGAAAAGCCTTACTGGTTTGTGCCAGCACCCCGCCAGCAGAAATAACTGCAACAACATGTCCCTGAGCCAAAGACACATCATGGGACAACCGCAAGGTATGCAGCAAAGTTGGACTACTAATCCAAATAACATTTCTGAAAGTCTGACTGGTTACCAGCAATACTTCAGGAAAAAGCAAACGCTGCCGGTAAATAGGCAAGCCCAGATACAGGCTGAGCATAATACGAAAGCACAAGCCATACATGTGCTGCACACTGACACTGCCCAGCACAACCGGCCGATCTTTAAGCATTGAGTCCGGTAGCATTGTGGCCAATATCTGTGCTTCAAGACATAACCCGTGCCAATCCTTATTAATCTGTTTAGCCGCACCAGTAGAGCCAGACGTTTGCAGGACAACAGCAATATTATTTACACAATTACAATCTGCTACTGCATAGCCAAGTGCAGCCCACTCAGATACTGGCAGTGCGGGTATGGCAAGCTTATTAGTAATCTCATCAGCCAGATAAATATCTACAGTCTGTTCCAGCCAGTGGCAGTTGTCATCAGATAAACTAGCTGGCAGATAAACATCAACACCAGCCTGCACACAGGCCAGCAAAGCAATAGCAAAATTAGCCGCATCATCAAAATACAAGCCAGCATGCCTCACTGACTTGTCGGATAGATACAGACTTAATGCAGCTATTTGTTGCATAGCCTGCTGCCAGCTCAGATTATCTGCGCCAGTAGCAAATAAATCCTTACTGTGGATACGTTCAGTCCAGAATTGCTCTGCCATCATCATATTTACATTTTTAATCTTAGCCGCCGGTACAGAAATTCTCCGCCAAACAGTATTCCCATCAGCAGATAAGAAATCATACCGGTATAAACAGTCCAAGCGTACCAGTACTTGCCCAGAATCAAGCCTGTAGTAAGCAGAATGTTCATACAGAAAAAACCACACCAAATCTGGGTAACCCGCCTCGTATAATGTACTCCGGTCTCAGGCAAGTCTGGATGTTGTAAACAGGCAAGGCGTTCAATGATTGATTGCCTGCTGAACAAACTGGCACCAAACACCAGCAGCATCAACATATTCATCATCACCGGATACCAGTACATGGCAGTAGCAGAATGCCACCAAGCCAGCAGCACAAACAGAAGCATAACCGCACACGAAAATATCTTCTGTAATGGCTTTTTATTAAACCAAGCCCGTAACAACCAGATAATAGCCATCAGCACAGCAACCGGAATAGCTCCCGTATATTTCTGGCCAAAATACCAGATAAACGGATACAGAATACTAACCAGCACAAGTACTGCATTGATAGCCGTATATAGCTTAGGCATTGTCTGCCTGTCTGGCCTTATTCATGACAGCCTGAATCACATCAGCTACCGTACGCACGCTGCGGAAATCTTCTGCTTGTAATTTGTGCCCGGTCTGGCGTTTGATGTAATCAATCAAATCAATGGCATCAATGCTGTCAATCTCTAAATCCGTGAATAAATCAGCTTCAGGCTTAATTCGCTCTGGTGCAATTTCAAACAGATTTTCCAATGCGTTTGCCAGAATGGCATAAATTTCCTGTTCAGTCATATGCCGGTTTTCCCTTTAAATAAAAACAGGTTATCAGTGTTTACTTTGAATATAGCTGGCTAATGAATTGACACTGAAAAAATGCTCACGCAGCTTACTGCTGTCGTTTTCCATTTGCAGTCCAAAATTTTTCTGGATCGCCAGTCCTAATTCAAGAGCATCTACAGAATCCAGCCCGAGGCCGTCATCACCAAATAAAGCCATATCATCACCGATATCATCTACCGTGATGTCTTCCAGCCCCAAACTATCAATAATCAACTCTTTAATCTGAATAACTAAATCACTCATTCACAACTTTCTTTTATTACATTCCTGCTGGAAATATTCCTGCAACTGCTGATTAAGTTTTCTTGCCGCTATGGGCAAAGGTTTGTGTTGTAACCACTGTTGTGGATCAATATCATCACCAACATAAAAATCATAATGAATTTTCTGTTTTGGTACCTGATACCAAGGTTGGTGCTTTTTCAGTGCCGGCGGATTCATCACAATCACCACAGGGGTGATCACACGAGCACTGCGCAGCCCAATAGACACAGCGCCACGATTAAAACTGATTTTGTTATCCCATCCGGTACGCGTGCCCTCAGGAAAAATCAGCAGGCTTTGCCCACTGCGCAACACTGCATCAGCATCCTCAATAACTTGCAGTGATTCATCATTCGGTAAAAATCCACAGGCAAGTATCGGGCTTTTCATTACCGGGTTATGCAACAGATCCTTTTTAACAATACAATTAAGCGTAGGTACTTTAGCCAGCATAAACACCACATCCAGCAAGGACGGATGATTGACCAGAATCAGCTGACCGGGCTGCCCGAGACGCTCAAAACCATGATAGCGGACAGAAATAACACCGGTGAAACGCAGATAACAGATAAACCCCGCCCAGATACGTGCAACAAACCGCCGCGCCCGTATATGACTGGATGTATTGTTCCTTGCCGACGGCAAGGTATAAGGCAACAGAATGACTTTAAACAACAGCCCGAATACACCAAAAATCACAAAACCCAGTGTCGTTGCACACCAGCGCCACACCCAGTTACACCAGCCCATCAGCCAATCTGCCACTGCCAGACTCCTTGCTCAGCAGGCTGCCTGCGCATAGGTTGCGCTGTTATCTGCTGTACAATCCACTCCAGCGTGCTGCTGTAATAATTCGGCGCACCAGCCAGTGGTTTATCTGTAGCCTCTGCCATCATCGGACTGTATGTCAGACTTGTCTGTTCACCTGCGGTGAGGATTAACCCCAACGCCAGAGGAAATGGCGCACGCACCGCAGCCACGTTATATTCAGCAGCCAGTGGCTCTTCCACCACCACCAACAACACCTGCGATGCGCCCTCTTCCAGCAAGCCCACTGCCTCAGTTATACCCACCTCCAGACCGTTATATAGTGCACTTAAAGCTATACATTCACTCATATCTGCGCGCATCAGCGACCACTGGCCGACAATAGCATTATGCACAGACAAAGCAAATGAAGTCGGCGACAACTCTTCTTGCTTTATCAGGCTTTGCCACAATTGAAAACTGCGGTTAATTTCACCATCATGAGACACAAAAACCACCGGACAGGATATATTCTCGGGCAACAGCGACCATGATGCTGCAAACATCAAACGAGCAGCTGAACTTAAACGACGCCTTTTCATGGCAGGTAAAAAAGATACATCAACATCTCTGGCTACTAAACCACTGATGCTCCTCCCCTGTGCCACCCACTGCTGCCAGTCTGCTAACGTCTGGTGGAAAGGACTAACCGCACGCCATGCAGATATTGCAAACTTCATATATCTGTATAAAACCCAATAAACTTAACATTATATGTAAATTTACAACATGAAACAATTAAATTATTCTTTTATAAGTTAATATAATTTCATTTAAATTAATATCAACAATATCATTACATACAACAATAAATATTATACATATACTAAACTTAATGAAATTTAATTATTTAAATATACATAACTTATATATTCATGACTGTAACAGACTACAATTCACTGATTTATGTACTATTCACCTGTAGTACAATAAGTAAGGAATCGTTTTTGTGGGGAAAGTATTAACTTCTCACTGAATAAGCACTGAGCACATTACATCATGTATCACATAGCGCAGTACTATCATTTTCGTCTGTACAAATACCTACAACCACACTGGCAATAGACGCCTACATTCATGCAATCTTATTATTATAATCATCTGAATTACATCGAAATATACCATCGTGAAGCAAAACGCTATCAGATTTCTGCTGTTCCGTCATTGACATAAACACCAGCATTTGCACACTTATACCAGAATACAGATAAACAGATACAGATATTTATTGTTAGACATAATTTAATGGCATGGAACGGCGTTTTTCCGAGCCATTAGCAAGCCATGCACAAGCATACACTGCCGATTTCTGGTTACACTAAACGATAAAATGACAACCATAATGCGTACAATTACCAACTCCATGCGACAGCCACATATTTACCAGCATTTTTCGATATCAATGGCCGCTAACTGGATTATCAAGCCATAAGTCTCAAATTTATCAGCCAGAAAAACGCCATTTCAGCGCATAGGAAAATTGAGTATTCAAAAATAATGAACAATGGTCAATCACGACCTCTCAGCCTAACAGCCATCTGCCAACTAATAATTCTGGTCTGCTTTCACATCACCAGACCAAAGCAAATTTGCCTGCTCTAACCAGCAAAAAAATAACTGTTAGCCTTCCTTATACATACATTGTCTACCACCAATAACAATACAATACCAATTACATATGCATAATTTCAGTTGCAGGCATTGATTTCTGCGCAATGTATTCGCCTGTTATCACAATTCTAGTCCAGCCAGATTGCACTTAACATACGCCCAGTTTGCCCATCACGCCGATAGGAAAAATAGCGCTCACGCTGCAATACCGTGCATTCTGTACCACCATAGACCTGATGAACACCAGCATCAGCCAGAGCCAGCCGTGCCAGCGCATAAATATCCGCCAGATAATGATCATTACCAATATCAGTAAAGGCCGTTTGTGCCTTGGGCTGGCTCAGGCAGAATTCCTCCCACACCTCAGCGCCAACCTCAAAAGCTTCCGGCCCAATGGCCGGCCCCAGATAAGCAAGAATTTCCAGTGGATTGACTTGCATCGCATCTACCGTATTCTGCAACACCCCATTCGCCAGCCCGCGCCAGCCGGCATGCGCTGCGGCCACCACCGTACCGGCACGGTCACACAACAATACCGGCAGACAATCCGCAGTCATAACAGCACAGGCCACTGCTTCGCCCTGAAAGCAAAAACTAGCATCAGCAGCTTCTGGCTTTCCAGCCTGCATTGCAGTTAATGCCGACATAGCATTGATTACCTTAGCACTGTGTACCTGATTCAAATAAGCCAACGGTTTTGCCACCTGCTGCTGTACAAGTGCGCGATTATGCTGCACAGCCTCAGCATGATCACCCACATGTGCACCAATATTTAATGAAGCAAATGACGCTTGGCTCACACCACCCTGACGTGTAGTAATCAGAGTACGTACATTAGCTGGTGCCGGCCATTCTGCATCCAAAAAGGATTTTTTATCCTGATTCAGCCCAAGCGCCTGATTCATATCCCATTGGTTCATTGCACTGCCTTATTCGCGTACATAGATAACATCCACATTATAGTCATCATCATCCCAGTCTTCATCTTCGGCTTCAGTATCCAGACGTTGCTGCCACTCATCTGCGGTTTTAATGGCAGAGTCCATGCCCGCCTGTAAGCGCAGTACAGAAAGCAAATGATAGATATCAGCAGGCAATGGTGCTTCAAACTGCACAGTTTCCTGAGTCTGCGGATGAATAAAGCGTAGCCGGTAGGCATGCAGTGCCTGACGTGCCAGCGCTTTAACCGCAGCCTTAACTTCAGCTGTTGCCGGATGGCGCGGGTTACCATACAGCACATCTCCGGCCAGTGGATGGCCAGCAGCTTTCATATGCACGCGAATCTGATGGGTACGGCCGGTTTCCAGCTGGCACTCGATATAGCTGAAATCAGCATAACGTTCCAACACCTTTACATGAGTAATCGCTTCCTTGCCACCGAAAGGTATAACAGCCATACGAGTGCGATTATGCGGATCACGTCCAATCAGGGTTTCAATTTTGCCATCAAAGGGTACGATACCATCAGCAACAGCACGATAGGTACGTTTTACTGTGCGTGCCTGTAACTGACGCACCAACTGTGTTTGTGCCGCCACAGTTTTTGCTACCACCATCAGACCACTGGTGTCCTTATCCAGACGATGTACAATCCCCGCCCGTGGTACCTGTGCAAGCGCCGGACAATAAGCAAGTAGCCCATTGAGCAGCGTGCCCTGCCAGTTGCCCGCAGCAGGATGTACCACCAATCCGGCAGGTTTATTCAGTACCAGTACACTATCATCTTCATATATAATGTCCAGCGGCATCGGTTCGGGTGTAAAGGCTAGCTGGCTCTCATCCTGCTGAATAGCTACCTGTATAGTTTCACCACCGATTAATTTATACTTGGGTGGTACCACGCTACCATTAACGGTAACATGGTTATCCTTTATCCACGCAGTCAGACGGCTGCGGGAGAATTCCGGCGCCAGTTTTGCCAGCGCTGCATCCAGACGCAAGCCGGCCAGTTCATTAGGTACTGTCCATTTTTTATAACTTTGTGCACCATCATCTGCCACAAAGGGCAAATCATCGTTATAATCGTCATCATTCTCTAACAAAGAAGTGTCTTTCATGAAAAATTTGTTTTCGGCGGTGGCTTTAGGCGTATTACTGAGTGCCTGTGCCAGCACAAGTACGGTCGATAAAGATTCCCAGATTACCCAGGACTGGTCTGTTCAGCGTCTGTACAATGAAGCACATGATGAGCTGATGCATCGTAATTATACTCATGCTGAGAAATTATACGAAATTCTACAGGCACGCTTCCCTTATGGTTCCTATGCGGAACAGGCACAGCTGGATACAGCCTATGCCTATTATAAGGACGATGAGAACGACAAGGCACTGGCTGCAATCGAGCAGTTCCAACGCTTGTATCCACAGCATCCGAACATGGATTACGCGCTGTATCTGAAAGCATTGATTCAGCTGAACGAAGACAAATCTTTCGTCAGCAAACTGGCAAAACAAGACTGGTCTGACCGTGATCCAAAAGCTAATCGCGAAGCCTATACCACTTTTGCACAACTAGTACAGTACTTCCCACAAAGTAAATATGCGGACGATGCCCGCGCCAAGATGCAGAAACTACTGGAAGCACTTGGCGGCAATGAACTTTCAGTGGCACGCTATTACATGAAACGTGGCGCATGGCTGGCTGCGGTAGGACGTGCTCAAACAGTGATTTCCCAATATCAGAATACGCCCAATGTTGAAGAAGCACTGGCTATTATGATTTCAGCATATTCCAAATTAGGCGAACAGAAATTAAGTGACGATACAGAACGTGTACTGGCACAGAACTTTCCGAATAGCCCCTATTTACAGACACCTTGGCAAGACCAAAATATCATTCCGTGGTGGCGTTACTGGAAGTAATCGCTGCGACTATATTGTCTCAGACAGGCTAATTTTATGCTATCAGGCCAATATCAGCTGTATTGGCCTGATATTTTTGCATATACAGTATTCACTATACTACCGGCAAGCTGCGCTGTATGCGGACTACAACCTCATGTGAGCTAATAGGTTTAGCACTAAATTATATATTATAAACAACAAATTAAAGCTAAAATATCAAGAAACTCATTTAATGATTTATAACTTACTAATTTCAAATTACCAAAATCGTTTTGTGGACAGCATATAAAAGGACTGATTTCAATTGATTACACCAATGACTTTATCGCCACAGATGGCGCACTAACAACTGGATTGGCAGGACAATCAATTGAAGTAGAAATGGTGGATGTGGCCAGAACATTTATTGAGCAAGCCGATTTTGTGGTATTTGCCATTGATGTCCATCAGGCAAATGATCAGTATCATCCAGAAAATAAATTATTTCCGCCACATAACATCATCGGTACAGAAGGTCAGAATTTATATGGCTCATTAAAACAACTGTACACAATAAATCAATCTAATCCACAAGTTTACTGGTTAAACAAACGTCATTATTCAGCATTCAGTGGCACTGATCTAGATTTACGCCTGCGTGAAAGAAACATCACAGAAATACATTTAACTGGTGTATGTACCGACATTTGTATTTTATATACCGCAGTTGATGCTTATAACCTTAATTACGAAATAGTGATCCATCAACATGCCGTTGCCAGTTTTGACGCTACAGGACACACATGGGCTTTAAAGCATTTTCAAAATACTTTAGGAGCCAGCATAATCTGATCATGCTGATTAGCTCTTAATTCATCTTACTATCAGATAAGGATTTTTGTCGTTCGTGGGCACTTCGTGTAACTACCCTCTAAAATAATACAGCCCTAGAGTAGAAATTTCTCCATCAATCCACGAGAATTTAAATATAAAAATATGACTGTAACTATCCCCTAAAATAGTACAGCATAAAAGTAGAAAATTCTCTTTATTAACCCATTGAGGATTTAAGCATGAAAAAAATGACTGAACATCAAATCGTATCTATTTTAAAAGAAGCCGAAGCCGGTATCCCCGTCAAAGAACTCTACCGTAAATATGGCATCGGCAATTCAACTTTTTATAAATGGCGTGATAAATACGGTGGCATGGAAACGTCCGATATCAAACGTTTAAAGGAGTTAGAGGCTGAAAACCGTAAGCTTAAGCAGATGTTTGCTGAGCTCAGTTTAAAATCTCAGCTTCAGGAGGAAATCATAAAAAAGCTATAGTGCCTACTCAAGCACGTAAAGCTTGGGCTGTACAACTGCAAAAAAATCATTCTGTTACTATTGCCATGAGCTGCGCTATTGTTGGCTTAAGCCGTTGTTCTCACTATTATCAACCTAAATTACCGGATGATTCAGTGATTATGTCGGTACTAAGTGCTATTACCGATAAGCATTTACGCTGGGGCTTTCCTAAATGTTTTAATCGCATCAGAAAGCTCGGCTATAAATAGAATCATAAACGCGTGTATCGGGTGTATTGCCAATTAAAGCTTAATCTCAGGGTAAAGCGTAAACAGCGCATTCCTCCACGAAATCCAGAAAGGCTATCAGTACCCAGTAAACAAGGTGAATGCTGGTCAATGGATTTTATGAGTGACAGCAGTCGCAATCAACAGCGTTTTAGAACCTTCAATGTCATCAATGACTTTAATCGTGAGGCGTTAGGCATTGATATTGCGGTTAGTTTACCGGCTGGTAGGATTACTCGTTATCTGGATAAACTGGCCGAATATCATGGCTATCCACTCAAAATACGAGTGGATAATAAACCGGGATTTACCGGAAAAACCTTCATCTACTGGGCGAAGTCACATGGTATAACCATAGATTATATTCAAGCAGGCAGCCCATATCAAAACGGATATATTGAACGATTTAATCGCACCTATCGCACAGAGGTACTAGATTTATATCTATTTAATAATCTAGAACAAGCAAGAAAGGTAACCGAAGAATGGCTAACCATTTATAACACTGAAAGACCTCATGAAGCATTAAATAATATGACGCCGATTGAATATAAAACCCTAAGACAAGCAGCATAATTTTCTACTTGAATCTTGTACTAAGTTTGGGGTATTTACACTTAAACCGTGCCAGCACCTGCTTATTGTCCTTTGAAAACGGCGGATAGTTGCCATTTTTATAAATCATATGATAATAATCTACACCAGCGCCATTATTGAGAAAATGGCCATAAACAAACTGACGGGCAAGATGCTCCAGCCGTTACAGATAATTATCAGCAGTGTATCCTGTATGGAATTAAGCGCATACAAAGCACCATTGAGCCAGTGCTTAAACGCTAACGTTGGCGTGGACACATGTAGTGCACTGAGCAGCATTAAAATAGGTTCATTTTTCTACTCAAATATATTGTTAAAAGATTAATATGCCACAACTCTGTGGGGCAACTTAGTAACAAACCAGTCAGACAACAATTCAGTTAAACCATACTAATAGTTTCATTACTTTACACAAATATCAATTATGGCATACACTCAAGAATAAGTATTAATTCTAAAGTTAGATATATTTTGCTTTTCAAATTTAAATTATTTAAATTGATTTAATGATCCTAAACTTCTAATTATGAATACTATTAAAAGAACGGAAAGAATGGATATCTTCATAGAAGAAGACAGAAATACTATTCTTGTTCAGGAAAAATGGCAATATAATTGGTCTACCCGAGCTACACCTTGGACCATAAGGGAAAAAAGAAAATTCCATCAATCGGCTGATATTCTTATTAGCAAAATTTGGGGAAATTATTTTAAGTTAAAAATTAGGGGGCTATCTAACTTTGCTGTAAAACATCAGAATAGTATTTTCACCGTAAATTTTGACATCAAATGGGTATTAACAAATCCTCACTGGACAGTAAATGTAATCAAAATAGCTCCGGGGGGTTTTGAAACAAGCTATATAATCTGGGATCAAAGAATAATTAGCTTAGATACTGAAGATATTAAATCAAACTATAAGGGATACTTTGGTTTTAAAGATTATTATCAATTTCCTATTGCTCATGAATTTGGGCACACTGTGGGAAATGTTCCGATAATTGGACATTCGGATGAATATCATGATGATAGTCACATTAATGGAGGATTTAAGCGAGATTACCCCAGCATAATGAATGTAGGAAATGAATTACGGAAACGTCATTTAGATTATATTCTAAATCAGCTAAACGCTATGTTACCTAATACAACTTTTTATCTAATATAAAGTTATGAAGAAATATGCATTCATTATATTATTTATTCTGCTACTATCTTCTTGCAATAAAATTAAAGTAAGAGAAGAGAATAATCGGGAGAGTCACATAGTAGTTAATAAAGAGTTAAATAGAGCTGATAGCGATACTATGGAAAAATTTATGAATTTTAATCATATAGAACAAACACCTGTAGATAGTCTGATAAAAAATTATCCGCCCTTGTGGGATAAAACATTTATTCTGGGTAAAAAAGACGGTTTTATTACCGAATTCAGAGCAGGACTATCCAAACAATTTACACCAAAAGAAATAAGGAGCAGAGATATAAAAATTAGGGAAGTAACATGGACTAGCAGCAATGAAGAAAATCTCACTGTTTGGTTTGAAGAAAAAAACCATAAATGGATTCCTGTCGCACATTTCATCTGGGATAAAAATGCTGTGTTTTAATGTTTATTTTAGCAATCAAGTATTTCTCCTATAAAGGCTATACTATTTTAGGAAATAGTTACATATTAGATACAACTAGTTTAATCAAGATGCAAGTTTTAGCGTATAACAATATTGCATAGATACCAGTAAATGATGATTAAAACCAACTATTACGCTAATCGGTCACGATTCAGTTTACTCAGCCAGCAGTAAATAAAAAGGTTCACAAATTTCTAATCTGAGTATTAGTATCTGGCCGCATAAAACAAAGCGCCCTTCAAATATACATCTGAAAGGCGAAAGATTACCAAAAATCGATTTATCCGGTTAATTCAGTCAGGAATTGGTTCTTAATCAATTTTAAGTTATTAAAATGGAATATCATCATCGATATCATCCACCGGTGCCGGTGTGGGCGCTGGCCGTGGTGCCTGACGGCGTGGTGCCGCCGGTGGTGGGCTGGAAGCAGCAGGCGCAGCATCATAACCGCCCTGACTATAGTTGTTGCCGCCCTGAGCATAATCAGCGCCGCCACCCGTTTGATCATAGCCACCACCAGCACTGGCACTATCATTACGGCTACCCAGCATTTTCATTTCATTGCCGATGATGTCATAAGCAGTGCGTTCGATACCATCTTTACCGCTGTATTTACGGCTTTGAATACGGCCTTCGATATACACCTGACTACCTTTACGCAGATACTGGCTGGCTATTTCACCCAGCTTGCCAAACAGGGTAATGTTGTGCCATTCGGTACGGGTCTGGCGCTCACCGTTGCGGTCACGCCATTGTTCATCAGTAGCGATAGAGAAGTTGGTTACTGCATCGCCGCTAGGCATATATCGAGTTTCAGGGTCTCGACCCAAACGGCCAACCAGGATGACTTTATTAACAGACATGGTGGTTTCCTAATAATGAATACAGGTGGTCTTTCCAGACAACCTGTGTTGAGAAGATTATCTTTGTTACAGAATACTTGTTACGCCCATTGCCAGTGCCGCTGCCAGGCACTAATAACAGCATTTGAATAAGTAGTACGACCCAAACTGCCATTATAACGCGCTAGTGCTCTGGCCATATTACCATTCTCTCGGTTTCGATAATAACGCAGGATGGTGCAGCCATAACGTAAGTTAGTGCGAATATCGAATAAGTTATGTTCCGGACGGCCGATCTGCTTCACCCAGAATGGCATTACCTGCATCAGTCCGCGTGCCCCTACGCCAGAAATAGCATATTGCCGAAAACGGCTTTCTACTTCAATCAGACCCAGTATCACCTGTGTATCCAGACCAGCACGCATCGCTTCATACTGGATGTTGGTGAGCAAACGTTTACGTGCATAATCATCTGGAACATATGGCGCAAGCCGTGTCGACATTGCATTTAACCAGCGGCTGGCTTCTGCCGGCGAAGCAAAAATCAGTCGCGGTGGGTTGGCATTATTGACTGCATTGCGCATGATGGAAGTTACATCATCAGCAAGCGTTTCTTCGCGTTGCGCGCCTGCCAGTGCCATACGTGGCATGGCTACACCGAGCATGGCAGCACTGCCAGTCAGTAATAACTGGCGTCGCGATACAGTTTTACTTCTGCGCTGCATATGAATTAATTCCGGTTATGTACAGCATATAAACTGGTTTGAAAAAATGATTGTATACAATTGTAATTGATTATTTTAAATCAGGTTAGTAAAATTAAAGATTATGCAATCAATTTGCAGTTTAACAGAATGATTTCAGCACAGAATAATAAATGTTAGACAACTGCTTTTAATGTAAAAAAGCCGATGTTTAACATTGGCTTTTTTAACATAGACAATAACACTGGTTTAATTCAGGTCAATGGGTACGAATGCTTCACGCATCAGTTCTTCCTGTGCCAGATCAGTTACCACTGTTGAAATCTGTACCCCGAACCAATCTTTAAAATTATCCAAGCTTAAAGTCGGCCACAAGCCTTCATCTTCACACCAGTCAGCCAGTTCAGCTGCAAAGATATCCTGATAGCGCTGTTCAATTTCAGCCCACAAATCATCAATATCTTCGCAGGCAGAAGTCAGATAAGCATTGGCATCCTGCTGTAAACTCTCTAATGATAGTTGTTCCAGATCAATATCAGGCAGGTTTTGTAACCATGCCCAAAATGGTTCAAGCGGAACAAGCAAAAATACACTGCGATTAACTTCAAACATGATTGCATTCCTGTTGTAATACGACCCGAATTTCAGTTACTGGTTTAAATTTCGGCAATGCCTGCACTCATGCTTAGTGCACATTCCAGTAAGGCTGGTTTGCTGAGGTAGCCGCAGCAGGTAGTGTAGTATTCACAGATTCGGCTGCTACTGATTCATTTGTTACAGATGTACTGCTAGTGACAGATGCTGAGTTTTTTTCTCCAGTATCAGCAGATTTATCTGGCGTTGCCGATGCCGGCTGTGCACTGGTGTTATTACCATTTGGTGCCACCAGACTGTCGATATCGTCATCCTCATCTTCATCGGCGGTAAATAGAGTACCACCCACCTGGCTGTTACGCAGTTTCATATACATATCACGCATATAGGTGTAGCGATCTAGTGCAGCATCATTCAGGCTGTCGGTTACATCCAGCAATCCTTCACGGGCGGCAACACCATTTAAACCAGCAGTACCCCAGCGTACAGCACTATCCTTGAAAATAGCATCTTCTATCGGAAACACGTCAGTGATGGTGCTGCCAATACTATCGCGTACAGTTGACGGGCCAAAAATCGGATAAACGAAGTAATTACTGTTTTTCCAGCCCCATGAGGCAAAAGTGTCGCCAAGTGTATTTTTATTATTCGGAATCTGGCCGGCATCAGCAATATTCAACAAACCGCCTAAGCCAAAAGTACTATTGATACCAACGCGTACAAAATCTGTACTGGCCTTTTCAATATCCAGCCGCAACAGATTACTGCCGAAACTAACTACATCACGCAGATTATTGAAGAAGTTATTTACGCCGGTACGTACAGGTGAAGGTGTTACTTTACGGTAACCACGAGCTACCGGTGTCATAATATAACGATCCAGATGATCGTTAATATTGAACATTACCCGGTTATATCCTTCGTACGGGTCTTTATAGGCCTGTTCTTCGGCCCAGCTCACCTGACTCAGGCATAATAGCAATGTAGCTGCCAGCAACTTTTTTTTACTCATTGTAATGATTCCTCTACGCCGTAAAGTGCCATCAGGGTAATCAGCCCTGCTGGTACGCCGGCGATGTGCAACATGAATTTTTGTCTACGCGCCAATCGCTTTGCCGCCACCAATAAGGCCACACATGCTGAATCGGCTTCGGTTACACCACTGACATCCACTTTTTCAATGCCGGCATTCTGGATACAGTCACAAAATCGCTTGTAATCGTTTTCCCCTACTGTACTCATGGTTACCTTATCATGAATCATCAGGGTTTTACCTTGCACGGTGGTTTGCATGGTTATTTACCGTTTTTGGCACGTAAATCAGCTACCAGACCATCAATACCTTTCTGGCTGATGGTTTGATTAAATTGGTTACGGTATACGGTAACCAAACTGGCACCTTCAACGGCAACATTATAAATGCGGTATATGCTACCAGCCTGATACATGGTGTAATCCATGCGTACCGGTTTACTGTTCGGTGTGGTGATATCTACGCGTACAATGATTTCACGCCCGTTTTTATTCACTACCGGATTACTGTAAACATTTGCTTTGGCGTTTCTGAATTTCAACATGGTACCGGAGTAAGTACGAATCAACAGAGTTTTAAATTCCTGAGTCAGCGCCTGCTGCTGAGCTGGGCTGGCTGTACGCCATGGTGCGCCTACAGCCAGTGCAGTCATGCGCTCAAAATCAAAATAGGGAATGGCATAGTTTTCTGCCTGACGGCGCACTTGATCGTCATTTTTTCCATTAGCTGCGCTCAAAATATTCAATACCTGAGTGGCATTATCCTTTAGCTGGTTTACTGCCTGCTGTGGCGAGGCAAAAGCCATGCTAATGCTCATGATACCAATGCTTAATATACCCAGTAGCGTAGATTTGTTCAGTTTCATTGTATATTCCTTCAATTAAATATATTGTGTGTTTACCTGCTGCTATCTTTTTTACTCACTTGCCGAAGCAGCGGTACTGTCTATTTGTTTGTTATTGCCTTTGGCGTTACCTTCAGCAAAGCTGGTCATAAATTTACCAATCAATTGTTCCAGTACCAAAGCAGAACTGGTAATGGTAATAGTGTCACCATCGGCCAGACTATCCAGATCTCCGCCCTGCTCCAGCCCAATGTACTGATCGCCAAGTAAACCAGAAGTCAGAATCTGCGCAGACGTATCGCTACTAAACTGGTACTGTTTATCAATTTTTAAAGTTACTTTAGCCCAATAAGTTTTGGGATCAAGCACAATTTTGTCTACCCGTCCTACTACTACTCCGGCAGCTTTGACCGGCGCCTGTGCTTTCAGCCCGCCAATATCGCTGAATGAAGCCGATAAAGTATATGTAGGCTGAGAGGACCCAATGCCATTACCACCAGCTACGCGAAAAGCTAAAAATAGGATTGCCACTATGCCTATTAAAACGAATAGGCCAACCAGCATTTCCAGACTGTTTTTTTTCATATCATTACCCTGTTAATCTGTATCTTATTTGGTAAACATCAGAGCCGTCAGCATAAAATCCACAGCCAGAATAGTCAGAGAGCTGGATACTACGGTACGTGTATTGGCACGCAAAATGCCTTCTGAAGTAGGCTTTGCATAAAAGCCCTGATAAACCGCAATCAGAGTCACTACCACGCCAAACACCAGTGATTTAATCAGGCCGTTTACGACATCATAATGAAAATCCAGATTATTCTGCATTTGTCCCCAGAACACACCGCTGTCCATACCAAAATATTTTACGCCAATCAGATAAGCACCATATACGCCAGCCACATTGAATATAGAGGCCAGTAAGGGCATGGAAAGCACACCAGCCCAGAAACGCGGCGCCACCACCCGTGCCACTGGGTCAATAGCCATGACATTCATCGCTTCCAGTTGCTCAGTGGTTTTCATTAATCCAATCTCACTGGTCATTGCGCCGCCGGCACTGCTGGCAAACAGAATCGCCGCAAGTACAGGCCCCAGTTCCCGCAACATGGCTGCCGCCACCATATAGCCAAGGATATCGGCTGATTTGAATTTGGCCAGCTGTGTATAGGCCTGCAAGCCCAGCACCATACCGACAAACAGCCCGGATACAGCAATAATGATAATCGAGAGAACACCGGAAAAATACATTTGCCGAATCATCAGACCCGGGCGACGTAAAACAGTCCCACTGCGCAATAGGGCAGCAAACAGGAATAATGTTGCACGCCCCAGATGCTGGACAAAACTCAGGGTTTTTGCACCCAGTTGCTCAATTGCTTTCATCACGCGATGTTTAAATCCTGTTGTAATGTGGTGGTTACCGGATAGCGGAATGCTACTGGCCCGTCAGCCTGCCCATGAATAAACTGATTTATCCATGGTGAATCCAGTTCACGCATTTCTTGTGGAGAACCGGAAAAAATAATCTCTCCATGTGCCAGAAATACCACATGGCTGGCAATATCCAGAGATTGCTGAATATCGTGTGTCACCATGACACTGGTGGTTTGCAAAGCTTTATTGATTTTACTTACTAGACTGGCTATCACACCAAGTGAAATCGGATCCAGTCCGGTAAATGGTTCATCATATAATAATAGTGCCGGATCCAGTGCAATGGTACGTGCCAGTGCCACTCGGCGTGACATGCCGCCGGAAAGTTCGGATGGCATTAAGCTTTCTACCCCGCGCAAACCAACTGCATTCAGCTTCATAATTACCAGATCATGAATCATGCTTTCTGGCAAATGAGTGTGCTCCCGCATCGGAAAGGCCACATTATCGAAAACAGACAAATCCGTAAACAGGGCGCCAAACTGAAACAATACACCCATATTGCGGCGGTGGTGATACAGCTCTTCACGACTAAATTTAGCAATATCGCAACCATTAATCAGCACTTGCCCCTGCTGTGCGGTAATCTGGCCGGTAATCAGGCGCAACAGTGTGGTTTTACCACTGCCGGAACTACCCATAATAGCGGTAAAGCTACCCTGTTCCAGTTTAAAATTAATGTTTTTCAGAATAGGGCGATCGCCATAAGCGAAGCTCACATCTTTCATTTCAATAAACGGCGTAGCCATATTAAGATTTCCCATGCCGTATAGCAATTTAGATTTTATGATGTCTGCCGGTATTTATCAAATACGGGTGAGCATATTAATTAACCTTCCAGTACTGGCTCATGCCAACTGCGGCATCAATTGCAGCAAACAGGCTGCTACTGGTAGCTTTGCCTGTACCAGCAATATCCAGTGCCGTGCCATGATCCACTGAAGTACGGATAAAAGGCAATCCCAGGGTAATATTCACACCTTCACCAAAACTTGCATATTTTAATACTGGTAAACCCTGATCATGATACATCGCCAGAACAGCATCAGTTTGCTTGAGCATAAAAGGCTGAAACAGGGTATCTGCCGGAAATGGTCCGGTAATTTTCATGCCTTGCTGCTGTAGCTGATGGATTACCGGCATAATAATGTTATTTTCCTCATGCCCCAGATGGCCGTTTTCACCAGCATGTGGATTAAGCCCGGCAACCAGAATGCGTGGCTGTAGCAAGCCAAATTTTTGTTGTAAATCATGATGCAGAATAGTTAATACTTCAGTTAATAGCTCTGCTGTCAGGGTATCTGCTACATTTCGTAGCGGTAAGTGAGTCGTAGCCAGTGCCACTTTCAAACCACCGCCAGCAAGCATCATTACTACCCGTGACGTTGCACTTTTGGCGGCCAGATATTCTGTGTGACCACTAAAAGGGATACCACTGTCATTGATGATTCCTTTATGCACCGGAGCAGTCACCATGGCAGCAAATTCACCCTGCTGAATACCAATATATGCTCTGTCCAGCAATTGCAAAACATAAGCAGCATTGTGCACATTTAATATTCCGGCTTGTGCTGCTACCTGAACTGGAATGTGACACACTTCTAGTGTCCCGGGTACAGATTTTCCTTCAGGCTGATAAGGCTGGATAGTCACATTTTTACCTAGTAGTGCCGCCCGCTTCTGTAATAGCAGTATATCCGCCAATACTACTATGCGTACCGGTAATGCACAGGCAGCCAGTTCCAGACAAATGTCTGGGCCGATGCCTGCTGGTTCACCACTGGTAACAGCAATAACTGGCTGGTTATTCATGTGATACATATCAGTATTCTGTCTGCATTAGCTACTGGGATGCCAATAAAACATCGTTTACAGCCAGAATGCAAAGAACACTTGCTAATCTGGCTGCCAGATGTGTGGATTAGCCTGCTTTAGAAGCATCAGTCCAGAGGACGTATATTGATATAGGCCTGATCATGCAGCTGTTTGAGGAAATTCTGTAATAAAATCTCGCGTTTTTCCTGTACCAGCACTGCACGCATGCCATTACGCTGGCGCTCCTGTGGGCTGTCATTACTTCTCACGTCTACCAGACGAATCACATGCCAGCCAAACTGGGTACGCACTGGCATGGATATCTGTCCAGGCTGCAATGATTTCACGGCAGCTTCAAATGGCGGTACAGTTTCTCCATCAATAATCCAGCCCAGATCACCACCATTCTGCGCACTGCCATCCTGAGAATATTGCCGTGCCAACTGCTCAAATGATGCACCGGAACGCGCCTGCTGCGCAATCTGCTCAATCAGTTTACGCGTAATATCGTTATCATTTTTCAGCAGAATATGTTGTACATGATAGGAATAGGCAGTCACTGGCGGCGGTAATTGCCGACCTTCCTGCTGTGCCCGTGCAATCGCGTCATCAATTTCCGCATCACTTACCTGACTTTTACCCATTACTTCGCTCTGTTCAATTTTCTGTGCCAGCAGGTTTTCAGTCATGGTACGACGTAACTGATTTTCGTTTATACCTTCTTTAGCAATGCGCTGAATCAGTTCTTTAACACTCATATTCCGTTGTACTGCAAACTGCTCAATTGCTTCGTTTATATCCGCGTTACTCAAGCGGATATTGGCACGTTTAGCTGCCTGCACCAATAAATCTTTACGTATCAGCTGTGCCAGTGCCTGCTGTTGCAAATCTGCAGTGCTGATATTCTGACCATTTGGCAATTGTGAACGCATCTGAGCAGTAACCAGATCCAGCTCTTGCCGTGTAATTACATCATCATTGACAATAGCGACAATGTTATCGACTGGTTTGATATCCAGTGCCAGTGCTGCAGGTAAGGAAACAGCCAGCATAGTTGCTGTCAGCCAAGTATGTATGCGTTTCATTAATGTTTTACCTCATATGTATTACTGTAACCGGGGATTTGCGAACTAAGCTGATTGAGTGGCCCATTACCTACTCCAGTCAAATCACGCAGCTGTAATTGAAATAATACGGCGGTTTTGCGTTTTTGGTAGTCATCTGTATAACGCGTACCTACCAGACCAGCACTCCAGCAATGACATGGACTCTGGTATTCAAAACCTACTGTCTGATTCAGGGTAGTGCTGTGAGTAATATCGTAGTTTTGTCTGGCAACCAGATAGTAGTTGCGGGTTAATGGCCACTGTACGCCGACATCGATTGCCCGCATTTTGCCATAAACATCATCATATAAATTTTCGTCACGCCCATATTTATAGCGTACGCTTACGGTTTTACCCGGTTTGGGCGTATAGCGGATGCCAAAATTATAACTTTCAGATGTTTTCAAATCCTGATTGTAATGCCATTTGGATTCAGCCGTAATATGATTACTCAGGGCAGCACGGCCGAAAGCAACTATATCTGAACGTTTGCGTTCTTTATTTTTTGGGGTGTTGTCATTCAGTTTAACATTATCATCACTGAAATAAAAACGCTGACCAATACCGGCAGCAAAACGCTCTATACCACTGGTGCTGTCGTATACGCGTGATTGTAGTGCTGTGGTCAGAAAATTGGCCGCATTGATTCTGTCCTGACCGGAATAGCGGTTTTCACGGAATAGCTGGTCGTAAGTAAAGCTGTTTTCAGCAGTATCAAACAGCGGCATATCATCCTGATTCCGTTTCGGAATGTAGGTATAAAACAGGCGTGGTTCCAGCGTCTGGATAAAGCCTTTATGCAAACGGCGGGTTTTCCACAAGCGCTCAAACGTCACACCTGAGTCTACACTGAGTATTGGCACAGCCCGATCCATACTGCGGCTATCCTGATTATTCTGCCTGCTCATATCATAATGAGTGGCATGAAAACTCAGTTTGGGCCGAACATAACCCCAGCTGTTGGCATAGTCAGCCGTAAAGGCTGGCAATAACAACAGACGAGTGCCGTTGGGGTATTTATACAGCCAATCTTTATGCCCAGTTTGTCGACCTTCAAAATGGGTTGCCTCTGCATACACATTAACCGTGTAGTGATTGCCAAAATAACGATTCCAGGTAGCAGACAGATGAGGCAAACGTGAATAGGGCTGATCTTTATAACCACTGGTGGAAGCCAGAGTTTGGTATTTCTGTACCATTAAATTGCCATCAAAAGTACCACCCCATAAATCCTGATGGTAATTCAGCCATGCCTGCCTGTTCAGATTAACACTACCACTGTCACCATGCCAGAAATCACGGCGGTAATCATCATCTGAAACCTGATGGTAATCAATGCCCCCTGTTAACCCCTTTGCCAGTTGCTGGGTATGCGTAAAATCGATTTCTGCACGATTTTTATGACTGCTTTTCTGGTCACTCGGTACCCAGTCGGCACTAAGCTGCCCCTGATATTTGGGTTGCAGATAGCGAAAATCACCACCCAACTGTATACCACGGCTACTGATAAAATGCGGACGAATAGTCGCATCATAGTTGGGCGCCAAATTCAGGTAATAGGGGGTCATTAGTTCAAAGCCATCAGAACCGCCCTTGATAGTAGGTGCCAGAAAACCGCTTTTACGGCTACCGTTTAACGGGAAATCAATCCATGGTGTGTAAAACAGTGGTACCCCACCAAACACCAGCGTTGCATTACGCGCCACACCAACATTTTTATCGTAATCCAGATCAATACTGCCGGAGCGGATATACCAGCTGTCGTCACCCGGATTACAGGTATTGAATTTGGCACTTTGCAGACGGTAGCGATTTTTGCCGCCCATCTGTATTTCATCACCAACACCTTGTAAACGCCGATTGTCTTTTTCCATCTCAAAGCGGCCAGCATCACCTATACCCGTACTTTTAGCCATGTCATAGGTTACATGCTCACCGGTAACACGCCCCTGACCATTATCCAGCGTAAAGTGATCGCCGGCTTTAATAATTTGGGTTTGCTGATCATAATCAGCCCAGTCTGAATTCAGAGTAACATCATTACGCTCGATAATGACATTGCCTTTGGCATGTACCTGAACCTGTGACTGCCCGTTGACATCATCAGCCACTACCCGTGTGACATCGGTACCGGGGTTGGCTTCGCCACTGCTCTGCACTGGTTTGACAAAATTTTTCGGCCGCTGTGGTGCTGTACAGACATTGCCCTCACCCATAGACAAGGGAGAGGCAGCAAAAGCAAGCCCGGGTAAGGCACAAAAAACCGTTGTTAGTGCCAGAACCAATGGTTTGGGAGAGAATAAATAAGACAAAGTATCACCTTAACGGCTTTGCCAGTTAAAATAGTGTTTATTTTAACCTGAAAAATGTCATGCAACGAGAATCTGCATTAAAAAAATGGTTTCATACCTGTTATCCACAACAGGATTTTGCTCTAAGCTTCGCTGCCGCCGATGCTGATTTCCGGCGCTATTTTCGTGCTACGTTTAACGATGGCCACACAGTAATCTGCATGGATGCGCCTCCTGATAAAATGAGTATTCAGCCTTATATGAAAGTTCAGAAGCTTTTTCAGGCCATCAACGTACCGGAAATTTATCATGCAGATGAGCAACTGGGATTTATGGCTCTGGAAGACTTTGGTAATACACCCTATCTGGCTGCACTGGAGCAGGATAAACGTACTGAAGTACACAAAATATTATTGCTGGAAGCAATTGATGAACTCATCAAACTGCAAACAGCCAGTCTTCCTGATCAGCTTCCGGTATATGATGAAGCTATATTAAAGCGTGAAATGCAACTCTTTCCTGAATGGTATGTTCAGAAAGAGCTTGGTTTGTCTTTAACTGAAAAGCAGCAACAACTGTGGCAGCAAAGCGTTACCGCTATTCTACCCGTTATTCTGGCACAGCCACAGGTTTATGTTCATCGCGATTACATTGTGCGCAACATTATGCTCACCCGTGACCGTCCCGGTATTCTGGATTTTCAGGATGCATTATATGGCCCGATCACTTATGATCTGGTATCGTTATTACGCGACGCCTTTATCGAATGGGACGAAGAATTCGTCCTTGATATAGTTATCCGCTACTGGGAAAAAGCACGGGCTGCCGGACTGCCGGTACATACTGATTTTGACCAGTTTTACCGTGACTTTGAATGGATGGGTGTTCAGCGTCATCTGAAAGTAGCCGGTATCTTTGCCCGCTTGTATTATCGCGATGGTAAAGACAAATATCGTGGTGAAATTCATCGTTTCCTGAAATACTTGCGTCAGACCAGCCGTCGTTATCATGAATTGCGTCCATTACTGCAATTAATCATTGAATTGGTTGGTGCAGAAGAAGTTCAAATAGGTTACACTTTTTGAATGATATAATCATGTCTGATATATCAGAAATCATTAAGGCTGCTTTATCTGTAAGCGGCCTTATCATTTAATCAACAGAGATTTGAAATAACTGTTTTAACTTCTGCCAGAATCCCATTGTTTTATAATAATTTAACTTATTATTCAAACTCCATTCTCTTTGTTTCATTTGTTCCAGCAAGCTTTGCAGGTTAGACATTTCAGCTTTCATTTTTTCATATTTTAAATTTAAATGATTAAACTGCCCTTCTAATTTCAGCTTTTCTTCTTTATATAATTCTTGTCTACTCTCCAGTGCAAGTAATGCCTGTACAAATGAATTTTCTAAACTGGCTACTTTATCTTTATAAAATTTATTTGATACTGGATCAGAACGAATTTTTCCAAAAACTTTTTTAGCAAATATTTTTTTCAGCACATAATAATATGCTTCAACATCTGCCACGCAGAATTCTGTTTCAAGCTTTAATTTTTTGGAAATACTTACTTCAATGATAGGAATATGATTTTTTTCAAATGAATTTATTTTTTTAGAATAACAATTATTTGTAAAAACAACTTCTATTGCTAAACATCCATTCCATTTATCATATAATTCACAATCAGCAGAAAAATAACCAACAAGATCAGGATAGTACTTTTCTTCATCCTTATCAAAATGTTTAAACCGCAGACATGGCTCAACTAAAAATTTTGAGAAAGTAAAATGATAGTTATCATTATCAATATTGAAATTGATTTGAGACATTTCCATTAATATCAGCATAGCTGTAGAATGATAAATTGATTCTTTAGTCTCTTCATCAATTTGTTAGATTTATACCTAAAAAACCGTGTTCAGATACAGTTAACTCCAGTCAATTGATTTCATCAAATTCAGTAGAATAAAACTTAAGTTCTTTATATTCCTCTGGATTTCGTTCTTTTAATCTGAGAATATCCCAGATATAAAAGATTTTCAGCTGCTCTGATTGCTTTTCATAGATAAATTAATGATTTTTATCTTTAGCGTATGCCCATACTTTTCTAGCCATCTGTAATTGTTCCCCACGCAAAATATATTGCCAGATAAATAATTCTGATATTCAAAAAAGTATTTTTTCTTAATTTATAAAGGCAAATACCCATCAAATCGCGTGGTTTTGCCTAAATACTGAAATGCTGGTGTTATTTCTGCCAGAACTACACCATTAGCCGGCCGTTTAACCACAACCCGCTTTTGAGCAAACTTTTGTGCGGCCAGCAGTAAAGCCTGATCATTATGCGCATCAGCAGTGCCAAGTAATTCATGAAAATAGGCCATTTCCTTTTTTACAGCTGCTGATTTCTGCTTTTGTGGATACATCGGATCCAGATACACCACATCGGGTAATGGTATCTGCTTTTGCTCCGTTTGCAACAAAATAATACTGCCATAATGCAGACTAATCCGTTGTGCTATCGATGTTGTCTGCTCATCTGCCAGTGCACGCTGCAAACCATCTGCCAGTAAGGCATAAACATAGGGGTTGCGTTCAAATACCACAACTTCTAAACCCAATGATGCCATTACAAACGCATCACGGCCTAAGCCACCGGTGGCATCCCATACAAGCGGCTGATTTTTAGCCTGAACCGCACGTGCCAATAATTCACCCCCGCCAAACAGACGCCGGTGTCGTGCCGTACCCTGTACAAAATCCACACGCACTACACCCTTATGTCCCGCTTTAGCCAGAGCAAGACCACTGTCTTCGTATAGGAGATACAATCCTTGTGCAGGTGGCTGCGGCTGGTAATGTAACTTTTCAGTGGCGAACAAATTCTTCAAATGGGTGGTCAGATTCGTTAGGTCTGTTATCTGACCAGTCAAAACCAGTGGTTGCATCATCAGGCAATACCCAACCGTTCCATCCTGTAACGCATGGATCGAAAGCTAATACCCAGCAATTTGGCCGCCTGCGTGCGGTTATAGCGGGTTTGTACCAATGCCTGCTGCAAGATATGTCGTTCTACATCGTCCAGATAATCTTGTATCTGGGTATGTCCAAACTGAAAATCCTGAGGCAATGCATGGCTATCTGGCGATAAGTTGCTGCTATTGTCGGTAGATACAGTACTCTGTGCATCGAGTTGATGACTATGAATCTGTAAATCGTCAACTTCTATAATCTGATTTTTGGATAAGGCAATAGCCCGTTCCAGAATATTTTCCAGTTCGCGGAAATTGCCCGGATAGCTGTATTGCAACAGGGCTTTTTCAGCAGCAGCAGTCAATGTCATGATTTCGTCGTGTAAAATTCGCTGCAACAAAACCTGAATCAACTGCGGCAAATCATCACGTAATTCACGTAAAGGCGGCATAGTAATGGATACCACATTCAGACGGTAAAATAAGTCCTGCCGAAACTGTCCCGACTCAACCAGAGCATTTAAATCTTTATGCGTTGCACAGATAATACGAACATCAACATGCTTTTCTTCCATCTCGCCAATCCGGCGCACAGCACGTTCCTGAATGGCACGCAACAGTTTAACCTGCATCGATAGTGGCAAATCAGCCACCTCGTCCAAAAATAAGGTACCACCATCAGCATGCTGAAAAAAACCTACTCTATCAGCATCGGCACCGGTAAAGCTGCCTTTTTTATAGCCAAAAAATTCACTCTCCATCAGTGCTTCCGGTATAGCTCCACAATTTACTGCAACAAACGCTTTATCCCTGCGTTCCGACTGCTCATGAATACTACGTGCTGCCTGTTCTTTACCACTACCGGATTCCCCCGCGATATATACCGGTACATTACTTTTAGCCAGTTTACCGATAAGTTGCCGCACTTCGGCGATTAAGGGCGAATTACCCAGTAAACGCTCACATACTGGTGTTTCGCAGATTTTGTCAGAAACTGTTTCATTTTTCAGTTTTTTCTCAGACCGCTTTGGAGCTGTTGCCATTTTGCTGGTTGGCTCGATTTCTGCGACCTCATTATTAATTGTAAGCACAGACTTAACCAAAGTACGCAGTTGTGCTAAAGTAATTGGTTTTTGCAAATAATCAAAAGCACCATTTTTCAGTGCTTCTACAGCCTGTTCAGCATTGCCATAAGCAGTGATCACAGCAATCGGAATATCCAGATTTTGGGCGGTAATATAATCAACAATTTCCAGACCAGAACCATCCGGCATACGCATATCCGTGAGTACCAGTGAAAAAGCATGGTTACGTAAAGCCTTTTTGGCTTCGGCCACGCCCGCAGCAGTGTGTACGGATAAACCCATTTTAATCAGGGTTAATTCCATCAAATCACGAATATCAGCTTCATCGTCTATCACTAATACTGGCTTTTTTAAATCTATGTGACTATTCATTAACCATCCTTGGCAATGTCAGTTCAAATCCATTCAACTGCGGGCGATAATTTAACTGGCCATGGTTGGCCTGAGCAAGTTCACGCGCTACATATAGCCCCAGCCCAGTACCGCTGGCTTCAGTTGTAAAAAATGGTTCAAACAGGTGTAATTGGTTTTCTGCACTTACACCAGCACCATTATCTATTACTGTAATCGAAATTTGCTGCTGCGCCTGTTTTTGAATAACCACTCGAATAGCCTGTTTATCCTGCAAACTGTGGCGCCAGGCATTATTCATCAGATTCCACATAATCTGTTGTAAATGTACTGAATCACACCAGACAATCAAATGAGCACTGTCAACTTCCAATTGAATACAATTTACAGCCTGTGGCTTAATCAGCACAAATTCCTGTACAAATGCAGACCAGAAAATGCGTAAATCAATTGCCTGCTTATTTTTTTTATCGCGCTTATTCAGCATGCTGATATCTTCGAGCATTTTATCAATACGGCCGATATTATTATCTACGATATGAAATAGTTTCAGCCGTACTGGGTCGTGTTCTTCTTCCTGTAATAGTTCATTGGCCTGACGCACAGCCGACATCGGATTACGGATTTCATGCGCCAGATTGGCCGTTAATTGTCCTAATGAAGCCAGTTTGATTGCCATAGCCTCCTGATCAACTTCTGTACGTGAGCGCATTGACAGCATCAATAAAGGTGTATTGGCCTCCTGTAGCAGCCGTGCATGCACCCGCATCGGCCAGCCATTCAGCGTACAGTTCATTTCAAAAATATTTTTCTGCTCCGTATGCCAGTAGTGCATCACCTGACGAAATAGTGCAGTACGTGTATCAGCCACCAGCATCGGAAAATAATTCTGCGCTTTACGGTTAATTAACCATACCAGACCACTTTCATCTAGTACTACCACACCCTCCTGTACATAATTGAATGCACGATCGAGCAAGTGACGGTAACTGTCCAGCATTTGCGATTGCTGATATTGCAAGATTTGCGAACGCGCCAGTGAAGTAGCAACATAGGCAGTCAGTCCGGCCACGAAATAGACAGCAGCTATCAGCATGATGGCAATGGTACATACCCGCATACTGATGTTTTCAAAATCATCGCGACTTATCTGCAACCATGTGATGATAATAATCAATAAAGTAACATAGCCTGCATAAATCATCGGATAACGGCCGCGGCTGAATAAACAAGCGGAACCTACAAATGGCAACAGCAAAATACCAAAACCACTATCAACACCGCCACCCATGCTCATTAGCCAAGCAATCATAGTGATGTCTACAACCGCGTTAACATTTGGCAGTGCATCCGGTTGGTTCTGCCAGCGTGGCACCAGCATGGAAAACAATATCAGCAATCCATACAGTATTGCCCAGCTATAAAGTTCAAATTTATTAAATATCGGTACGGCCAGATCCGGATCATCCATGCTTCGGGTCAGCACGTAAAACGTCATGATGGAAAACAGCAGGCTCACGCGGGCAATATTGAGCAGTGCTGAAAGCCTATCCAAATATTGCGGCCAACCATTTATGCGGGCATTCATACCAGCTTAATTTCCGTTATTCAAGTTGCCATATACAGCAACAATATCACCAGTAACGCTTAATTCTTTGCCTTTATGTCCACGCTTATTGCTAATATCCTGCACGCGTAAAATTTCCTGATAGCGCCCGCCGCGTTTACCCTGTGTTTCCAGCATAAACTCTGCTGAATCTGTCAGCACAACATAATGCAGATTGTCATCAGCAGGCAAACTCATAATTTGCAGGCCACGGCCTTTAGTCATGATTTTTAGTTCATGCAGCGGGAAAGCCAGCAGACGGTTGGCGCTGGAAACGGCAATAAGCTGGGTATTACTGATAGCCGTCAGGCAGCTGGCCGGTACTGGCAGTGGTGGCAACAAGGTTTCATTGTCATTGACAGTCATGATTACCTTACCATTTTTAGTGCGACTAACCAGATCCTTGAATGCAACCACAAAACCATATCCGCCGCTGTTGGCAAGTACATAGTGTTGTTGAGGTAACGCACTGATCATAGCCACTATTCTAGCCCCCTTATCCAGCTCAACCAGCGAACCGGCTGGCACACCATCACCACGTCCGCCGGGAATACTGGCTGCATCCACGCTGTAGGCACGCCCATGTGAGTCGAGTAATATGACCGGCCATACTGTACGTCCTTCCACTGCCTGCAATAGAGCATCACCTTCCTTAAAAGTAGTCTGGCTTAGATCCAGATTATGCCCAACTCGCGTTTTCAACCAGCCTTTCTGAGACAATACCAGCGTCACAGGTTCGTCAGCGGTAGTCTGCGTCAATGTAGCTCGTTCAGCAGGTTGAATAAGAGTACGCCTGTCATCACCATAAACTTTAGTATCTGCTTCAATTTCCTTGATAACCAGACGTTTTTTGGCTTTTTCGTCCTGCAACAATGTAGTTAGCTGCTCACGCTCCTGTTGTAGTTTGTTCAGCTCTGTTTCCAGCTTAATCCATTCCAGTCTGGCTAGCTGGCGTAAACGGATTTCCAGAATATCATCTGCCTGTATTTCGCTTAAACCAAACGTATAAATCAGTTCATGTTTTGGTTCATCTGATTCACGAATAACCCGAATAACTTCATCAATGTGCAGAAAAACTGTCTGCCTGCCTTGCAGTATATGAATGCGTTTTTCCACCTGCTGCAATCGGTATTGCAAGCGTCGGGTAACGGTCAGAATACGAAAATCCAGCCATTCACGCAGAATCTGGTATAGATTTTTTTGTGCCGGTTTATTATTCTGTCCCATCATAACCAGATTAACCGACACATTGCCTTCAAGGCTGGTTTGTGCAAGCAGAGTATTCATAAACTCTTCCGGTTGCAGACGACTGGATTTAGGTTCAAACACCAAGCGCACTGGAGCTTGCCCATCTGACTCATCACGTACCCTTTCCAACAGTGATAACATCAGGGTACGTGTATTTTGCTGCTCTTGCGTCAGATTTTTTTTACCGGCTTTAGGCTTCGGATTAGTCTGTTCTTCTATCTCTGCCAGAATTTTCTGCGCAGAAGTACCTGGCGGCAATTCGGTAACTATAGCACGCCAGTGTCCGCGTGCCAGTTTTTCAATTTCATAACGTGCACGTACCCGAATACTGCCCTTACCCTGTGCATAAATTGTCTGAATATCTTCCGGTGCGGTAATAATCTGTCCGCCGCCAGCAAAGTCAGGGCCAGGCAAATATTGCATTAATGCTGCTATATCCAGAGCTGGCTGTTTCAACAATGCCACAGCAGCAGCACTGACTTCACGCAAATTATGTGAAGGAATTTCAGTTGCCAGCCCTACTGCAATACCGGAAGCACCATTGAGCAATATCATTGGCAATCGCGCCGGCAATACTGTGGGTTCAACAAAGGCACCATCATAATTAGGAATAAAATCCACTGTGCCCATATCAATTTCTGACAACAATAATTCAGCGATCGGCGTTAATCGTGCTTCGGTATAGCGCATGGCCGCAGCACTGTCACCATCGCGGGAGCCAAAATTACCAATCCCATCAATCAGAGGGTAGCGCAAGGTAAAATCCTGAGCCATCCGCACCATAGCATCATAAGCAGATGCATCACCATGCGGGTGGTATTTACCCAGAATCTCACCCACCACACGTGCTGATTTCACTGGCTTGGCTCCATGTACCAGTCCCATATCCTTCATCGCATACAAAATGCGTCGTTGCACTGGTTTTTGGCCATCCGCGACATCAGGCAAAGCTCGCCCTTTTACCACACTCATAGCATAGGCAAGATAAGCACGTTCAGCATACTGTCCCAATAACAGATAATCGTCACCGCGGTCTGGTTGTTGGATTACTTCACTCATATCATTCTGACTTCACTAAATTTTTATCTGAAACAGATTACTCAGGCTATGTATTGTAAAGGATTTCTATCTTATTCCCAAAACTGCCTGATTTTCATTTGATTACAAGGTAATAGCTGAATATCAACAGCATAAAAGCAGATATTAATACGTTAAAACCACCGGTAATGTTCATACCATACAGATTCTGCGTACGGTCTGATTTTGCATTTGAATAGGGGGCATAGCTTCTTAGCTTTATAAATAATTTTTCTTTTTTAACAATTTATCACTTGAAAAAACATTTCTTATTTTCAAGCAATGAAAAAAAGCTGTCCAGAATATATTCTGGACAGCTCCGATACCTATGGAATATCAATCAGCCTGTCGACGGATAACTGCCGGAATTTCAAAATCATCCAGCACAGACTGATTAGAAAAATCAGCAGCGGCCAGATTCATGCTTCGCGCACTGCGGCCAGAACGCACTACACTACCAATATCAGGATAGGCATCGTCTGTACCAGTAGCCTGTACAGTTTGCAACACACGCAGACTACTTTGCTGCTGCTGATGCAAAACTTTCTGCTCCTGCAAACCAGTAGCAATGATGGTTACCCGGATTTCACCCTCTTCCATGCTTGCGTCTTCAGATGTGCCATATTTTAGGGCTGCGTCATCATGTGCATATTCATCAATCATACACATGATTTCCTTGTATTCAGACATTTTCAGGCAACCCGGCGCAGTAGTAATGTTAACCAGAACACCTTGTGCACCATCCAAAGTAACGTCATCCAGCAGTGGGCTGGCAATAGCTTGTTCGGTAGCTATACGGGCACGGTCAACACCATGTGCACTGCCAGAACCCATCATTGCCATACCCATGATGCTCATCACATTTTTTACATCAGCAAAATCCAGATTAATAATACCCGGATTGGTGATGACTTCCGCAATACCTGCTACAGCATTGCGCAATACATTGTCTGCCGCGCGGAAAGCTTCACGCATACTAACATCTTCGCCCAGCGCTGACATCAGCTTGTCATTTGGGATCACAATCAGTGAGTCAACAGTGTTTTTTAGAATTTCAATCCCGTTATTGGCTACCTGAATGCGTTTACCTTCATACTCAAAAGGGCGGGTAACCACGGCAACAGTCAAAATGCCCATTTCCTTGGCCAGCTCAGCTACTACTGGTGCTGCTCCTGTACCTGTACCACCGCCCATGCCTGTGGTGATAAACAGCATATTGGCACCACGGATGGCATCCGACAATGCTTCACGGTCTTCCATAGCTGCATTTCGGCCAATTTCAGGATCCGCACCTGCTCCGAGGCCACGGGTTAAATTATTACCCAGCTGAATGCGTTTTGAGGCTTTACTGTTTTGTAAAGACTGTGCGTCAGTATTGGCACTAATAAACTCAATACCGGCGACCGCATTTTCAACCATATTATTAATCGCATTACAGCCACCACCACCGATACCAATTACTTTGATAACTGCAGCACCGACTACCGTCTCCACAACATCATATACCAATTGCATTCATGTCTCCTGACAAAACCTGCGCATAAACGTCATCGACTTTTGTATAACTATCATTATATAGACATTTATATACAATGCGCAAAAATTCTGTCATTTAATATTTGAGTTAAGTTAAAAATTGTTCTTAAACCAGTCCTGTAATTTTCTTAGCCATGACTCTTTTGGTTCGGTAGCAGCAGCTACCGGCATATCCGTTTTATTTTCATCTTCACAGGCTGCCTGCAATAGACCAATCGCCGTGGCATAACGCGGATTGCGAATTCGCTCCGATACACCGCCCATTTCCTGCGGTACACCAATACGTGCGGGCAGATTAAATACATCCTCTGCCAGTTCCACCATACCAGGCAATAATGATGCGCCGCCAGTCAAAACCACACCTGAAGTCAGAACATCTTCCGGGAAACCTGAACGACGCAATTCATTCAGTGTCAACTCCAAGATTTCTTCCACACGCGGACCAATCACACTGGCCAGTGTACGGCGTGAAATCTGACGTGGATTGCGGTCACCCACACTAGGTACTTCAATCATGTCATCCAGACCATCCATAGTAGCCAGTGCCACACCATGATTGATTTTAATATATTCTGCAGCACTGTGGGGTGTACGCAACGCCTGAGCCAGATCTTTGGTAATTAAATCACCGGCTACAGGAATGACTGCGGTATGCCGGATAGCACCATTAGTATACACTGCGATATCTGTTGTACCACCACCAATGTCAATTACACACACACCAAGATCTTTTTCATCTTCAGTTAAAACTGCCTGACCACTGGCTAGCGGCTGTAAAATCATTTTGCTGATTTGCAAACCGCATCGATTGACACATTTCTGAATATTCTGCATGGCGGTTACCGCACCGGTAATAATGTGAATGCGCGTATCCAAACGCACACCACTCATACCAATTGGTTCGCGCACACCTGGCTGATTATCAATGATAAATTCCTGCACCACAGTATGTAAAATATCGTGATCTGGCGGAATATTTACAGCCTTGGCAGTTTCAATTGCACGGTCAATATCGGCATGACTGACTTCACCATCCTTGATTTTCACCACACCCTGTGAATTGAAACTGCGAATATGATTGCCAGCAATACCAGTTGTGACACAGTCAACCTGTATATCAGCCATCATCTGCGCTTCTTCCATGGCCTGTTTGATTGCCTGTGCCGTGGTTTCGATGTTGGTCACCATACCTGCTTTCAAGCCGCGCGAAGGCGCCTGTCCCAAACCAACAATATGGATTTCGTTATCTTCCTGTACCTCCCCAATGAGGGCAATTACTTTTGACGTGCCGATATCCAGTGCACTGATGTATTTTTTACCTTTAACCATGGTCACCACTTTAAATTCAAATAATCAATCGGTCGGTTCGGATCAATCCACTTGTACTTCATGCTGATCCATCGCTGCGGCAGCATCTGTTGCGTTAACGCCAGCAGGGGCTGAAACAGTTCTATTTTTGTAACGTAATGCAAAACCATCCGGATAACGTAAATCCACATAATCAATATTCCTGGTCTGATTTCGCAAAACCTGTTGCCATGCCCAGACAAAATTAGCCAGACGCTGCTCTACTTTTTCTCGCCCCAGCCGCAAAGTAATACCGTTAGTTAATACCAACTGCCAGGCAGAACGGTCACTTAAGTGCAATTTTTGAACATGCAGACCGGTCGGTTGCAACAAACTCTCGAATGTTAACAAATGTACAGTCATGTAGCGAGCAGAACTATTAGTTCCAACAAACAGAGGCAGCTCTTCCTGCGCTGTGGCATTGAATATCTGCCCGTCCATATCCACCATTTGCTGTGTATTCCAGCGCGCTACCGGTACACGTTCCTTAATATCCAGTTGCACAGTATCCGGCCATATCCGCTTAACCTGAACTTTGTCTACCCATGACAGTTTGGCCAGCGCTGCCTGCGCTGCACTTACATTTACCGTAAAAATATTACCCTGCAAATACTGACGGCTGATTTTTTCAATTTCAGCTGGCTGCAAATACTTCAACGGCTGTACTACCTGAACCTGCCGCACTGGAAAATAGGGTGAATGCACCAGCCATGTTCCACCTGCAGCCAGCAGGCAAGACAATACACACACATATAACCAGCGATAGAGCCGTTTCAAGGCTTGCGCATTATCCCAAAGTCGCATGACTTAAAATTTCAACACACAAATCTTCAAAACTCAAGCCAATTTCACGTGCAGCTTTGGGCACCAGACTGTGTGCGGTCATGCCGGGCACAGTATTTACTTCCAGAATATAGATAGTGCCATCAACATCACGCAGGAAATCTACCCGTCCCCAGCCACGCCCGCCCAGTGCCTTAAAGGCGTGGGCTGTTAAATCACGCATATACTGCTCGTCTGGCAAAGTCAAGTCTGCCGGGCACAAATATTCGGTGTCATCACGGTGATACTTGGCCTCATAATCATAAAATTCTGTTGCCGGTACAATACGTATACTTGGTAATACCTGTTCACCCAGAATCCCGCAGGTATATTCACCACCTTCAATTGCCCGTTCTGCCAGAATTTCACCGTGATACTGTTTCAGTTGCTGATAAACCCGTGCCAGTTCACCAGCCTGCCTGATTTTAATCACACCAACACTACTGCCTTCTGCTGCTGGTTTGACAAACAGCGGCAAACCCAGTTTTTCTTCTACTGCTGCAAAATCACTGTCATCCTGTAATACAATAAACGGTACACAAGGCAAACCAACTCCCTGCCAGACCAGACGGCTGCGAAACTTGTCCATGCCCAGAGCACTGGCAGCCACTCCACAACCGGTATAAGGAATACCCAAAGCCTCCAGCGCACCCTGCACTACCCCATCTTCACCATAAGAGCCATGCAGAATATTAAAGGCTCGGTTAAAACCAGCACTGACCAGCTCAGACAATGGCCGCTCAGACGGGTCAAAAACATGTGCATCAATACCACGACTTTTCAGCGCCGTCAGAATTGCCGCGCCACTTGCCAGTGAAACCTCGCGTTCACTGGAGAAGCCGCCCATCAGCACGGCGACTTTACCAAAATCATTCATTACTATAATTAATCCTGTTGTTCTTTTTGCGACTACAGTCTAGATAAAAAATAGGCTGTCAACACTATACCGCAGCAGCCATACCCGTAAGCATGGCTGGTACTTTATTAATACTGCCGGCACCCATATTGAGCAAAACATCACCATCTTGCAACACATTTAATAAAGTAGGCGCCATTTCGTCCACATTTGCCACATAAATCGGTTCAACTTTACCCAACACTCTAATTGCACGCATTAATGCCCTACTGTCTGCCGCCACAATCGGGTCTTCACCCGCAGCATACACTTCAGTTAATACTACGCCATCAGCTTTACTTAATACCTGTACAAAATCTTCAAAAAGGTCTCGCGTACGTGTATAGCGATGAGGCTGGAATGCAACCACCAGACGACGTTCAGGATAGGCACCCCGTGCCGCTGCTATGGTTGCAGACATCTCTACCGGATGATGACCATAATCATCAATCAGCAATGCCTTACCCCCTTCCGGCAATGAAATTTCACCGTATTGCTGAAAACGGCGTCCAACTCCGGCAAAACTTTCCAATCCAAGCTGTATTGCCGGCACAGATACGCCAACTTCCAGCGCCACACCAATCACCGCCAGCGCATTCAGCACATTATGTTGCCCCGGCATATTAACCGTTACACTAAACTGTTCAATGCCTTTTTTGCGGGTGTGCACATCAAAGTGCATCTGCGCACCACAGGCAACAATATTAGTAGCATACAAATCAGCACTGTCATCAAGCCCATAGGTGACAAAAGGTTTCTGAATCTGCGGTAAAATCTGGCGTACATGTTCGCTGTCAATGCACAGAAAGGCCTTGCCATAAAACGGCATCCGATGCACAAAGTCTACAAAAGCCTGATGCAGTTTTTCCACATCATGGTCATAAGTATCCATGTGATCGGTGTCGATATTGGTAACTACCGTAAATAGAGGCGTCAGGTAGAGAAATGACGCATCTGATTCATCCGCTTCAGCAACAATATATTCACCCTTGCCCAGCTTAGCATTTGTTCCGGCAGCAGTTAACCGGCCACCGATTACAAAAGTCGGATCCAATCCGGCAGCAGCCAGTACTGAAGCCGTCAAACTAGTGGTCGTGGTTTTCCCATGAGTGCCGGCAATCGCAATGCCACGGCCAAAACGCATGACTTCTGCCAGCATCATAGCGCGCGGAATCACTGGAATTTTCTGTGCCAGTGCAGCCACAACCTCTGGATTGTCTTTTTTAACTGCCGTTGAAGTGACCACCACATCAGCACCAGTGATGTTCTCTGCACTGTGATCAGAGCAAATATGCACACCGATTGCCTGTAAATGACGGGTTGCTGCATTATCAGCCAGATCAGAACCGCTGATATGATAACCTTCATTATGCAAAACTTCGGCAATACCACACATACCAGTACCCCCAATACCCACAAAATGGATATGACGGATACGGTCTTTCATATTTTCTTTCATACTGTATAACTTTTCCTGCTAATCCAGACTTTCGGCTGGATACTCGGCTAAACATCATTCAAGCCGACTCAATCATAATTTAATGGACACTGGCCACGGCTGCCGCTGCCACCTTAGCCGCACTATCCGGTTGTGCCAATGCTCGCGCCTTAGCCGCCATCTGCAAACAACGCTCGCGCGATAAATCTGTCAGTACAGTAATTAACGCCTGTGCATTCAGACTGTTCTGCGGCAATAGCACAGCAGCACCATCCTTAACCATAAACTGCGCATTAGCTGTTTGATGGTCATCTACAGCATGCGGATAAGGCACCAGAATTGCCCCTACTCCGGCGGCAGTTAACTCGGCAATAGTCAAGGCGCCGGCACGGCAAATCACCAAATCAGCATCGCGGTAAGCGGAAACCATATCTGTGATAAATTCAACACATTCAGCTTCTACACCACACGCGGCATAATTATGCTGCAATTGTGCCAGTTTATTACGTCCAGACTGATGTATCAGCCGCGGGCGCTGTGATGCCGGCAATAAAGCCACTGCCTGCGGTACAATCTGATTTAAAACATCTGCACCCAGACTGCCGCCAACCACCAGAATATTCAAAACCCCCTGCCTGCCGGCAAAACGTTGCTGAGGCAAAGGCAAAGCGGCGATATCGGCCCGCACCGGATTACCAACCAGCCCGTTCTTATTCGCAAATACTTGCGGAAACGCATACATTACCTGATTGGCAAAATGCGACAATACCTTATTAGATAAACCGGCAATAGCATTCTGTTCATGCACCAGCAGTGGCAAACCGCATAATTTGGCTGCTATCCCCCCCGGGAAAGTGACAAAACCACCAAAACCAATTACTGCATCTACACGATGCTTGCGAATAATCTGCCGAGCTGCTGCAATAGTGCTTAGCAACGTAAACGGTAATAACAGCTTGCGTTTCAGCCCATTACCACGGATACCTTTTATGGCCAGCGTTTCCAGCGGTATGTTGTACTGTGGTACCAGACGTGTTTCCATCGCACCAGCACTCCCCAGCCAGACAATATGATGTCCCTGCGCCTGCAATGCCTGAGCAACAGCGAGCGCTGGAAAAATATGCCCGCCTGTTCCGCCTGCCATGACCATAAAGGTTTTTGCACTCATCGTTTTCCCGTCAAGCTAAAAATGTTCTGTGATTATTCAAACTTTAAAACCACGCATTACCCGCCGATTCTCATAATCGACCCGCAACAACAAACCCACACAAATTAAAATAACCATAACAGCCGAGCCACCATAAGACAGTAAAGGCAGAGTTAAACCTTTAGTCGGCAAAAGGCCAATATTCACACCAATATTAAAAAAGCTTTGAATACCCAGCCAGATACCAATGCCTTTTGCCACGAAAGAACCATAAAACAGTTCCAGATCACGCGCCTGTTTACCAATGGAAAAGGCACGAATCACCAGCCAAATGTAACAGAACATTAATACCAGAATACCCACAAAACCGAATTCTTCCCCGATAACCGCCAGAATAAAATCCGTATGTGCCTCAGGTAAATAAAAACGCTTTTCCAGGCTAGCGCCCAATCCTACACCAAACCAGCCACCACGCCCGATTGCCATTAACGAATGCGTCAGCTGATAGCCTTTACCCAGAGGATCTGCCCATGGATCAAGAAAACCGGCAATACGAGCCATACGGTAAGGTTCGAACAACACCAGCATAATCATAGCCAGCAAACCAAATCCCACTACAGCCATAAACCAGCGAAATGGCAAACCTGCCAGAAACAGCAGACCAACAGCAATAACAGAAACAACCACAAATGAACCGAAGTCCGGCTCCAGCATAATCAACCCGAGCCCAAGCCCTATCGGAATACCGGCAAACCAGACCTTTCTGAATTCTTTTAGTATTTCAGCACGCCGAGTAAAAAAACTCGATAAATATAAAATAATGGCCAGTTTGAAAACCTCTGTAGGCTGAATATTAATCATCCCCACGTTAATCCAGCGTCTGGCACCATTAATTTCCCGCCCCATTACCAATACCACAATCAGCAGCATAATACTGAACAGCAACACCACTGGTGTCAACTTCTTCCATGTACGCAAAGGAATACGGGCCGCCACACAGCCAAATAGACCGCCACTCAATAGAAAAACAGCCTGACGAATCAGGTAATAATAGGTACTGCCACCATCATGCTGTGCATAGGCAATTGAAGCCGAGTACACCATAATCAGGCTGAAACTCGCCATCAATACCACCATCCACAGTAGTGACTGGTCAAAAGTATCACCGCGTCGCAGCAGATTACGATCCAGCAGACGTGATTCAGTAATCATGCTGCGCTATCCTGCAATTGCTGAACACTAGCAATAAATACTTCACTGCGGTGTACATAGCCTTTAAACATATCATAACTGGCACAAGCAGGGCTTAGCAGCACAATATCACCCGGCTGAGCCAGCGCAAAGGCCTGTTGAGTGGCCTGCGGCAAATCACTACAGAATTCTACCGGATATGCAGCCCCTGTCAGAGCAGCGCCCAGTTGATGTCCATCTACCCCAATCAGCAAAACAGCACGTGCCTTATTACGCAATGCTGCCTGTAGTGGAGTAAAATCCTGCCCTTTGCCCTGCCCTCCAGCAATCAACACAATCGGTTTATCCAGTCCGAGTAAAGCCGCACACGTAGCACCAACATTTGTTCCTTTGGAATCATCAATAAATGTTACACCATTAATTTCAGCTACTTTCTCTACCCGATGAGGCAAACCTTTAAATTCACGCACATGCAGGAGCAGTTGTGCCCGTGGCAAACCTATTGCCTCGCATAAAGCAAATGCAGCCAATACATTAGCCGCATTATGTTTACCCTGTAAAAATAGTGCATCATAGGCCAGTAATGGTTCTTTACCCGCACATAGCACACCGTTATTTAACCAAAAATCAGTAGCCTGCTGTAAAGAAAACCACTTTACCGGACGACCATGTCGCAGCATGGCACGACAAAATACATCATCAGCATTTAATACCTGAATAGCCTGACCTCGAAAAATCCGGTCTTTACTATGGGCATAATCCAGCAAATCATCATAGCGATCCAGATGGTCTTCTGACACATTCAGCACTGTGGCAGCAGTTGCATTCAGAAAGGGCGTGGTTTCCAACTGAAAGCTCGACAATTCCAGTACCCATACATCGGCTGCTTTACCTCCTGCGCGCCCCAGATAAGCTTCGAGTACCGGCGTACCAATATTACCAGCCACTACCGTATCCAACCCACACCGTGCACATAAAAAACCTACCAGGCTGGTAGTAGTGGTTTTACCATTTGAACCAGTAATAGCAATAATTTTACTGCCGCTACCTGAAAGCAAATCAGCCAGAATCGCCACATCACCCAGCACCACACCACCGGCACGTTTAAAGGCAACGATGGCAGCATGACGCTGACTGATTCCGGGGCTTAAAGCCAGAATATCAAACTGATTCTGGTCAAGCACAGCAGCTAATTCACCAGTATGTATATCAACCTGATAGTGCTCGGAGACTGACTGCCGTGTTTCTTCGTCTGGCTGTGCATCATAAACGGCCACATCAGCACCCGCCTGTGTCAGAAATGCCAGCATTGAAACACCAGTACGTCCCAATCCCCCAACCAAAACTTTTTTATTACGCCAGTCAATCATGGCTTAGTCCTACATTTATTTTTCAATTACACAATCATGGCAAAATACCGTTTATCTTACTACCATTAACGAATTTTCAGAGAAGACAAACCTACCAGTACCAGAATCATAGTAATAATCCAGAAACGTACTACAACCTGTGTTTCTTTCCAGCCTTTCTGTTCAAAATGATGGTGAATCGGTGCCATCAGGAAAATACGCTTGCGCCGCATTTTATACGATCCTACCTGTAGCATGACAGAAAGTGCCTCAACTACAAATAATCCGCCCATAATCACCAGTACAATTTCCTGACGCACAATCACAGCAATTGTACCCAGTGCCGCACCTAGAGCCAGCGCGCCAACGTCTCCCATAAATACCTGCGCCGGATAAGCGTTAAACCACAGGAATCCCAGACAGGAACCGCAAATTGCAGCACAGAAAATCATCACTTCATTAGCACCGGGCACATGGGGTAACTGCAAATAATGCGCAAACTCAGCATGGCCGCTAACATAAGCAAAAATTGACAGACCAGCCGCCACCAAAACTATCGGAAAAGCAGCCAGCCCATCCAGACCATCAGTCAGATTGACTGCATTAGAAGTACCGACAATCACAAAATAAGTCAGAACCACAAAGCCAATACCACCCAGCGGATAAGTAATTTCCTTGAAAAACGGCACAATAAAAGCAGTTGTTGAGCTTAAATGCGCGGCATAAAACAGCACCAAACCGGCAATCAGCGCCACAGCAGATTGCCATACCATTTTAAATTTGGCCGAAACCCCATGAGGGTCTTTATAAACTACTTTTTTCCAGTCATCATAAAAACCCAATGCACCGGTACTCAGCATCACCAGCAATAGCACCCAGATATAGGGATTGGCCAAATTGCCCCATAATAAGGTTGTAACAGTAATAGCCAGCAAAATCAGTGTTCCCCCCATCGTCGGCGTACCGGTTTTTACCAGATGGGTTTTAGGGCCATCATCACGTACGGCCTGCCCCACCTTAAGCTGAGTTAACTTACGAATCATCCATGGTCCGAATGCCAAACTAAACCCCATGGAAGTAAGTGCCGCCATTACTGCACGAAAAGTAGTATATTGAAATAAATGGAACCCATTTACCCAGTTATGAAAAAGTTCTGCTAACCACAACAGCATGGTTGTTTTCCCTTGCCACAGCCACAGCCATGACGGTTAATCAAATAATCACTGCTACCAGAATGAAGACAACCATTCAGACAGCCTGAACTGAATAAAAACGGCTATTCTAAGTCGTTCAACCCAGCTTAACGATAGTTATATCTAGTTTATTTTTGCGTTAATGCCTGTACCACATCTTCCATATGCATGAAACGTGAACCCTTTACCAGAATAGTAGCAGTCTGCTGATCCCATGCACTTAAATCTTCAATTAGCCTGTTTCTGTCCTGATAAAATGCTTCTGCTGCCCCATAGGCTTCTGCTGCATACTGGCTATTGTCACCGATAAAAAATGCAGCATCTATGCCACGCGCCCTCATATAAGCACCAACCTCAGCATGCAAAGCAGGAGCATTATCACCCAGTTCACCAATGGCACCCATAACAATAATCCGTGGAGCCGGAAATGCCGCCAAAACATCAATAGCAGCCTTGAATGCATCCGGATTGGCATTATAAGTATCATCAATCACCAGAGCGCCATGAACGCTGCGTTTCTGTTGCAACCGACCTTTGGCATTTTCAAACCCATTCAATCCACGTAAGGCCGTTAAAGGCACCCCAGCTGCCAGCGCCAGAGCACAGGCAGCCACCGCATTGTGCACCATATGCAAACCCGGCACCGGTATCCGTAAATCAATTACGCCTTGCGGACTGTGCAAATCAAAATTGATACCTAAAGGTTGCAATACAATATTTTCTGCATGCACATCACCCTGCTCTGTGCCAAAGCGGATATAACGTTTACCCTGCAAAGCCACGGCATAAACATCTGATTGACTATCATCGGTAGGAATAAAACCGATTCCCCCCGTACTCAACCCCTGATAAATTTCGCTTTTGGCGCAAGCAATATCGGATACATCCTCGAAACCACAGCCGATATGGGCACGTAAAGCATTATTAACCAGCGCAAAATGCGGACAGGCCAAACCAGTTAAATATTTCAGCTCACCGGCATGATTCATACCCATTTCAATCACCGCATAGCAGTGTTGTGGCTTTAGCTGCAACAATGTTAATGGTAAACCAATATGATTGTTGAAATTACCTGTAGTCGCCAGAACAGCATCATTACCGGCATGATGACGCAAAATTGCTGCCAGCATTTCCTTCACAGTAGTTTTACCGGCCGAACCAGTAATACCAAAAACCTGCAGTGCCGGATTAACTACCATGCGCCAGGCCTGTGCCAGCTTTCCTAATGCCTTCTCTGTATCTGCCACTACCAGACAATGCGTCTTATTTTGGCAATCGGCTCTGCTGACAATACACAACCGAGCACCCTGTGCCAGTACTTCATCAATAAAATCATGACCATCAAAGCGTTCGCCCTGAATGGCCACAAACACATCGCCCGGTTGAATCTGGCGGCTATCAATAACCACCCGTGTTACCGGCTGATTATTGTCTGGCAACACCTGTCCAAAAGTTTGATAAATAAAATCCAGATCTAAATTCGGCATGTTCTACCAATAGTTACATAGACATCAGGTGCGTTGACGTAAAGCTGCCTGTGCCACTTCAAAATCAGAAAAATGCTGCTTGTGGCCACCGATATCCTGATAGGTTTCATGACCTTTACCCGCAATCAGAACAATATCGCCAATTGCTGCGTGACTCACAGCATAATTAATCGCACGACTGCGGTCTGCCTCAACCAGTACCGGTTCAGCAATAGCCGGTAAAATATCGGCAATAATTGCCTGCGGATTCTCCGTACGCGGATTATCACTGGTTACCACCACATAATCTGCCTCAGCGGCCGCAGCTGCACCCATTAAAGGCCGCTTACCTGCATCGCGATCGCCGCCACAGCCAAAAACACACCACAAATGTGCACCGGCGGGCTTGATTTCCTGTAAGGTAGCCAATGCCTTTTCCAGCGCATCCGGTGTATGGGCATAATCCACAACCACCAGCGGCTGTTTATCCCCCATCAGGCAATCCATACGCCCAGTAGCCGGACGAATCTGCGGCCAAACAGCAAGCACATCATCAAAAGCAAAACCATTGGCACACAATACACCAACACAGGCAGCCAGATTCTGAGCATTGAAGCGCCCCAGTAACCGAGTATGCACTACGCCCTCGCCCCATGGTGTGCGCAAATGTACCTGCATGCCGCTGACAGAGGCCTGAAACTGATAAATATGAATGTCTGCCTGTGCATGAAAGCCATAAGCCAGTATAGTTAACTGAGGACGAGCACAACGTAAATCCTGCCACAGCTGGTAGCCGAATTCATCATCGATATTGATAACCGCATGTTGCAAACCATACCAGTAAAACAGCGAAGCTTTACATGCCCCATAATGCTGCATGCTATGATGATAATCCAGATGATCACGGGTAAGATTAGTGAATACAGCACTAGTAAAAGGCACACCAACTACACGGCTTTGATCTAAACCATGGCTGGATACTTCCATGGACACCGCAGTCGCATTCTCTGTCACAAACCGGCTCAGCCATGTCTGATTGGCAACCGCATCCATGGTCGTATTAACGCTGTCATGCAGCTGCTGCCAGTAACCATTACCTACAGTACCCATAATGGCGCATTTTTTTCCCAGAATATCAGCAGCCTGTGCCAGCCATTGTGAAACTGAGGTTTTACCATTGGTTCCGGTTACCCCCCAGATGGGCAGCTTCCTACCCGGATAGTCATAGCAGGCAGCAGCCACCAGTCCGGCACGCTGCCGCAAATCCACTACCGCCTCATTCGCTACCGCCCAATCTGCCTGCCATCTGAACTGACCATCATCATCCCAGAATACAAATGCTGCCCCATTATCGATAGCGGCCTGAATAAAATCTCTGCCATCAGTATATTCACCCTGACAGGCTACAAATACATCGCCCGGCAGTACCTGTCTGCTGTCGACCTGCAAGGTACGACCCGCAACCAGTGCACGCGTTTGAGCACTTAAACGATATTCAGGCAAAGGATTCTTCAGGGAAAACATAATACAGCCGTTTCACACATTTTCATCAGATACAAACAGACAGACAATCTGTGCAAGCACAGATTGTCTAAAGATTAATGCCTTTCAGTATGCAAACCAGTCTTCACCGGCCTTGTAGGCGAAACACCCAGTACATTCAGCGTACCCGCCATGACATCATGGAATACCGGGCCAGAAACCGGGCCACCATAATAACCATTAGTAGTAGGATTCTGGATATTGACGGCCACAATAACACGCGGATTATCCGCTGGTGCAAAACCAATAAAGGTAGCCATATGCTTGGAGTCAGAATAATGCCCGTTTACCAGCATTCGTGCCGTACCGGTTTTGGCCGCAACATCATATCCTTCAATTGCCCCCTGCAAACCAGTACCACCAGGCTGAGTCACAGCAATCATCATATGACGTACTTCCCGTGCTGTTTTCGGCTGGATAACCTGTTCACCCAGTGGTGCCTTGTCCAGCTTGAGAAAACTAACCGGCAATAACTTTCCATCATTGGTAAAAATAGTATATGCCCTTGCCAGCTGTAGTAGGCTCATTTGAATACCATAACCAAAAGACATGGTAGCCTGCTCAATCGGGCGCCAGTTGTGCCAATCACGTACCACTCCCGGCGTTTCCCCCGGAAAACCGGAATGCATCCGGTGACCAAAACCGATAGAAGTATACAGGTTGTACATTTCTTCCGGAGTAAACATGGCAGAAATTTTACTTGTGCCAACATTAGATGACTTCTGAATGATACCGCGCACATCCAGATAAGGATAATTATGCGTATCCCGCACTGTAGCCGGCCCGATTTTATATGGCAAAGTATTAAAACCACTGCTCGGCCTGATTTTACCGCTATCCAGCCCCTTGGCAATAGTAAACGGCTTCATTGCACTACCCGGTTCAATCATATCGGTAACAGCACGGTTGCGGCGTGCATCACTTTCAACAGATGCCGGATTATTGGGGTCATAACCCGGCGAATTGACCAATGCAAGAATTTCACCGGTTTTACCATCTAGTACCACCACAGAACCAGCCGAAGCAGTATGAAACTGCATCGCTTTATTCAAAGATTCATAAGCAATAGACTGAATACGCTGATCTATAGACAGCACCATATTAGCGCCATTTTTCGGTGGCTGGTTGCGGGGCGAGTCCAGACTGTCAACAATATTACCTTTATTGTCGCGTAGTACAACCTTGGCTCCATCAACACCATGCAGAATACTTTCGCGTGACAGCTCCAGCCCTTCCTGTCCTTTACCATCAATATTGGTAAAACCAATAATATGAGAAAAAATCCGTCCCATCGGGTAATGACGTTTACTTTCATGCTGAAAGGCCAAACCTTTAATATTCAGTGCGGCCACTTTTTCTGCAATCTCTGGCGGCAATTGGCGTTTCAGATAAATAAAGTCTTTATTACGACTGAGGCGGCTTTTAATCGTTGCTACCGGTACATCAATCAGCTCAGACAACTGTTGCAGCTGAGCCTCAGCAGGCATCTTTTCCATGGCCGAAGGTACTGCATATAAAGAATCTGCCGGCGCGCTGATAGCCAGTGCCGCACCATTACGGTCAGAAATTGTGCCTCGGGTGGCAACCAGTGGCAGAGTACGGACAAAGCGCTGATCACCCTGCTCTTTCAAAAATTCATGTTTTTCAGTCTGTAGATAAATACCACGCCCGATTAGCATGGCAAATGCCACAGCCAAAGTGCCCAGCACCAACACTATTCGCCCGTTGGTTGTTACAGGCTTGACCTCTTTCACCTCACGGGGCAGCATGCGCGGCTTATAATCGTTTTTAATTAACATAGTAGTTTGTTCCACTGCCGGATATCGCTGCCTGAAAGCAACATTCCATTATTCTCTGCTCATTCATATCATCACTTAACTGGTCGGGGTACGGCCAGCATCTGCGTTTCGGCCAGTGATGGCGAATGCAGATTCTGCCGGGCTGAAGCATCCTGAATCAACTGATGATTGGATAACCGTGCCTGCGCCAGCTTTAAACGACTGAAATCCTCATTCAGAAGACTTTCCCCTTTTTGCGCCTTATCCAATGCGATAAAAAACTGGCGCGAACGATTCTGTACTGTTACCACAGCAAATGCTGAAGCCAGTACCAACAAAAGCAAAATAATGTTGATTTTATTCATAATAAACCAACCATAAATCTTTATCTAACAACTGCGTTCTGCCACACGCAACACCGCTGAACGGGCTCGCGGATTGGCTTCAATTTCGGCAGAAGTGGGCTTTTGTGCCTTGCCTATCAGACGCAGGGGCGGCTGCTCACGCTCTGTTTCCTTAACCACAGCCCAGCGCGGTAAAGGCGCCGGACGACTGTGCTGCTGCATAAAACGTTTAACAATACGGTCTTCAAGTGAATGAAACGAAATCACCGCCAGCCGGCCACCAGTAACCAGACAATTCATCACCTGAGGAAGTACCCCTGTTATTTCTTCCAGTTCACGGTTAATAAAGATGCGAATGGCCTGGAAGGTACGCGTGGCCGGATCCTGCCCGCGCTCACGAGTACGGACGACTTGTGCCACGAGGCGCGCCAACTGGCCGGTTGTGGCAATCGGCATTTCTTCTCGCTGTGCCACAATTGCCCGTGCAATCTGGCGACTAAACCGCTCTTCACCATAATTTCTAATCACCTCATGTATAGCCTGCTCTTCAGCTACCGCCAACCATTGGGCTGCCGACTGTCCGCGTGTAGTATCCATACGCATATCCAGTGGCGCATCAAAGCGAAAACTGAAACCGCGGCCAGCTTCGTCAATCTGGGGGGACGAAATACCCAGATCAAACAGCGCACCATTTATCTGCCTGATACCCAATTGCTCCAGTGAGCGTGTCAATGCAGAAAAACCTTCATGCACTACCTGCACCCGCTCGTCCTGCTGTGCCAGTTGCTGCGCCACAGCTATCGCCTGCGGGTCTTTGTCAAAAACAACCAGCCGACCATCATGTCCCAGCTGCGACAAAATCAGACGTGAATGACCACCACGACCAAAAGTTCCGTCAACATACACACCAGCAGGCTGTACCTGCAAACCGGCAACTGCCTCATTCAAAAGAACGGTCACATGACCGCCATTACTAATCTGTTCACTCATAATTGCAGTTGAGTCTTACCCAATTCTGCTGCCAGCACGTCTTCATCCATATCCAGTGCGGCATTATTCTGTTCTTCCCACAATGCCCTACCCCATATCTCAATGCGATTGGCACGACCCACCACATAAACCTCACGTTCAAAATTCACCAAGCGGCGCAAATGCGCCGGCAACAATACCCTGCCGGCACTATCCAGCTCCATGGTATCGGCGTTATGCAACAGCAAATTCTGATATGCCTGCAATACCCTGTTACCTGCCACAGGCAACTGTAACAGCTGCGCTTCCACACTGCGCCATGATGACTCGGGATACAGCAATAAATGCGTGCGCTTTTCCAGTGTAGCTACCAGCACCGGAGTGAAATGACGCGCCAGCAAATCACGAAATTTGGCTGGAATGGCCAATCGCCCTTTACTGTCTATACTTAACTCGTACGCGCCGCCAAACATGATTCAGCTCCAGTTCACCGTAACGGGATTATCCCCCACTTTGCCACACCTTTACACACTTATTCACACTATAAGGCAAATTTGCACGTAGGGTCAATGTAATCCAGGCAAACTTTACCTGCGCAGAAAAGCAGCTGAGAGCATAAAAAAATAACTATTTCAATACATTAATTTACAATTCATGCAAACTGGCTTATTTGTACCATTTGAGATACTTTATCCGAACAGACACAAGCGAAAATCAACGTTTATAATGACTTCTCCTTTACAATTTTCACCATCTATCCCATGGATAATTTACCCAGCCCTGAACAAGCCGCTCTGGCCAGTTCACAGACATTGACTGCACTCATTCAGCAGAAAATCCAGCAACAGGATAACTGGCTATCTTTCGCCGACTACATGCAGATGGCACTTTATACCCCTGGTTATGGTTATTACACCGGAGGCGCACAAAAATTTGGCAGAGATGGTGACTTTATTACCGCACCAGGACTAACGCCGCTATTCGGACAAACATTAGCACAGCAGTTAAATGCACTATTACCGCAAACCGCAGGTAACATTTACGAATTTGGTGCCGGTACCGGCCAGCTGGCCGCATCTATCCTGCCTACACTGCACAGCAGCCAGCTTCAGCACTACTACATTATCGAACTGTCGGCAGAACTGGCACAACGCCAGCGCGAATACATCCATACCCATGCCCCTGCTCAGGCAAACAAAGTTATCCACTTAACCCAATTACCAGCACAATTTGATGGCATACTGCTGGGCAACGAAGTTCTGGATGCCATGCCAGTACCAATTTATCAGCGTCAGGGAAATCAGGTAACAGAAATGGGCGTCAGCTGGCTGGACAGCCAATTAAACTGGCAGCCTCGTCCTGTTTACAATCCGGCTATACAACAGCAAGTACTGGATATTTTTCCGGCGACAGCAGAATACTATCAGTCGGAGCTACATCCCCAGCAATATGCATTTGTCGCCACACTGGCACAGAAAATGCAACGTGGAGCCATGATCTGGATTGATTATGGTTTTGATGCAGCACAGTATTATCACCCTCAGCGCCAGCAGGGTACGTTAATCGGACATTACCGCCATCACACCATTCATAACCCCTTTTATTACCCGGGCTTAATAGACCTAACCGCCCACGTCAACTTCACCCGCATTGCTGATGCCGGTATCGATAATAATCTGGACTTAATTGGCTACACCAATCAGGCAACATTTCTGCTCAATCTGGGTATAACCGAATTACTGGCACAAACCGGTAAGCCTGAGGATACAACCTACATTCAAGCAGCCTCAGCATGCCATACCCTGCTAGACACACATGAAATGGGCGAATTATTTAAAGTTATCGCATTTGGCAAAGACATTAATGTTGACTGGCAAGGATTCATTCATGGAGATTTGTGTCACAAATTATAGAAAGATTAATTACAAATAAATTTTACTTACAAGCATATAAAAAATTATTTCTTATTTTCCATAATATTTATCTGTAGCAAATCATCGCATTGCTTACAGCAACTGGAGAAAATACCATAATCAATATACATAACTAAATTAACACCCTATCACCAGCAACAGAGTTGGCGAGTACACCATAAAGAAAAAATACGCGTCACCGGCTTGGCTAAACATCTTATGATTAGTCGCCTAACCATTTACAACATCCTAAAAAAATCAGATTAAAGCCGCTCATCCCTTAACCAGCAACAATAAACGCCATAAAGCAACTAGCTATGCGCTCAAACATCTGCTTAAAATTACAACATCCATCGAAGATAAACCAAAGCACTATTACAAAACCTGTCCGAACAAAATGTGACATGTCGATACCAAGTGTTTACCTTTAGCCTAAAAACGAAAGAAAGCAGCAAACCCAGAGTACCTGCCCATCGGAATTGATAATTTCTCACCCAAGATTTACACATGTATTTACCTTGCTAAATCTCAATCTGGTTCATCACATTTTCTACAAAACAATGTATTAGCACAGAGCCCTTATACCATTGATGGTATTTACTCTGCTAATAGCTGTGAATATCAAGGGATACGCGAGCATCAATTTATTTAAATGTATAATAAGCATCGAATAAACCAAAAACTCACCCAGCCTGCCCACAGACAAACGGCAAAGCAAAAAGATTGCTACGTACTTTAATGGCAATACAGCATAATCAGCATCAGCTATCTTTATCCACAATAAAAAGCCTGCAAATATAATTTGCAGGCTTGTCTATACTACAGTGCCTTTGACTTAACCGCAGTTGGCCGCAAGAATATTCGGCGAGGCAAACTGCATCACCTCATCCGCCGCCCATATCCGGCCTTCATTGCTGCCAATAGAGAAAGTAGCCATTGCTCCTACCAGCTGCTGTACTTGTGCAGCTGTATAGTGCATACCATCCGCAGTATAAATCTGATACTGCCGGTATGACGCATCCACAAACCAGTTATCCAGCCATACCTGATCATCTGAACCAATATGGCCGATAATCAAATCATCTCCATTCCGATTGAACCATAATTCATTGCTACGGTAGTCGACAAAATCCAGAATATCTCCCTGCGATTCATTCGCCGCCTGATCAAACACCTCATCGCTGCCATGACCAGCCCGGAATACATAACGGTCTTGCTCCCAGCTACCGCCAATCAACAAATCATTGCCGCTTCCGCCTTCCAGAATATCCTTTCCGGCGCCGCCAAATAACCGATCATTTCCGGCACCACCATACAGAATATCATTGCCGTCGCCGCCAACAAGCACATCATTACCGTCATAGCCATGTAAAATATCATTACCGCCATAGCCATATATCAAATCCTTGCCCGCCGTACCAAAAAGCTCATTATCCTTATCATTGCCTTCAATAATGCGGTCATACTTGGCGGTATTCTGATGTATGCTATCAGCCAGCTGCTGTAAGGAGCGCGTTATATAAGAATTGCCACCATTAGGCTGGGCAAATATCAGATTATTCATATCCAGACTGTTGGCACGTCCATCCAGATAATAACCAACCAGATAGATTACATCCCCATTAACCCCATTAGTAACCTTAATGCCTTTTTCGTAAGCACTGATGGACAGATTATCCAGCGGCACATCCACAATCACCATCGACTGCCCGCTGTAATCCTCAATTGTGGTAACGCCGTCACCACTATTAAACACAAAGACATCATCACCTGCGCCACCATTCAGATAATCATTGCCTTTGCCGCCCAGCAGCCAGTCACGCCCGTCGCCGCCGTAAAGCCGGTCGTTACCATTACCGCCACTGAGGTAATCATTTCCTTCATCCCCTTGCAGCAGATCATCGCCTTCGCCACCAAGTATCGTATCATTGCCGGCACCGCCATAAATCACATCATTACCACCGGCCGTATCTGTATCATTTATATTAATCGCATTACCGCCGCTGAGGAAATCATTGCCCTCCCCACCATGGAGCACATCATTACCGCCACCGCCAAAAACGGTGTCGTTGCCGGTGCCGCCATCAAGGAAATCATTGCCATAGCCACCATCTATATAATCATCACCTTCTTCACCATAGATGGTGTCATTGCCCTTATCCTCCGGCCGGTGTTGTTTCGGATCTCCATAGCCCTGATCGCCGAATAACTGATCATTACCCGCACCGCCATAAATCAGATCATCACCCAGTTGCCCTTCCACCAGATCGTTACCATTGCCAGCATAAATAGTATCGTTATAGCTATTGTCTGTAGCCACAACATTCATACCAATACCACTGATGAAATCCCCTGATATCTGGTCGTCACCATCACCGCCATAAATGGTATCGCGGCCGCCACCACCCAGTAATGTATCATCACCTGTACCGCCATCGATAGTATCATCGCCATAGCCACCGAAAATAGTGTCATTGCCGGCACCGCCGGAAAGATAATCATTGCCCGCCATTTCTGTATTCAGCTCATGATCATCCCCACTGGCATCGCCCCAGATCACATCATCGCCATCACCACCGATAATCCAGTCGTCGCCACCACCTCCGGCTAGCTTATCATTGCCGGCACCACCATCAATAAAGTCATTACCATGTTCAGTAATATCTTTATTTAACCAATCACCAGTAATGGTGTCATCACCATCATCGCCATAAAGTTCATCATTGCCGGCACCTCCAGAAATCTTATCATCATCATCACCGCCATGAATCACATCATCGCCATAGCCACCATCCAGAATATCATTGCCGGCATCGCCCCATATATGGTCGTTACCATTAAGCTCCGGATGAGGTTCTTTGGCATTCGCAGCATCGCCCCAGATTATATCGTCGCCATCACCCCCATATAAATAATCATCACCGCCACCACCAGAGATTTGGTCATTACCGGCTCCGCCATAAATGGTGTCATTGCCATGATATTTAGCGTCCAGCATTTTCCCTGCTTCATAACTGTCAGCATCGCCATATATATTATCATCCCCATTGCCACCAATAATCACATCATTGCCGCCACCGCCAGCTATTTGATCATTGCCGTCACCGCCATCAATATAATCATCTCCATGGAAGGCACCGTCCAGCGTTTCCCCTTTTTTATAACTGCCAACATCGCCATATATATAATCATCCCCATTGCCGCCAATAATCACATCATTGCCGCCACCGCCAACTATTTCATCATCGCCGTCACCGCCATCAATATAATCATCCCCATGTAAGGCACCATCCAGAGAATTCAGAAATCCTGGCCTGAGAATACCATCGCCATATATATGATCATTACCTTTACCGCCTACAATATGATCATTACCAGCCATACCATAGATTTCATCGTCACCCTGTTCTGTACTGCCCGATGCTACTGAATCACCCTCAATATAATCATTCAGATTACCGCCTACAATATGGTCATTGCCATCACCACCATATAAATAGTCTCCACCCACATCCGCAGCATCATCACTTCTTCCACTAATACCATCAAATATCCGGACGCCATCCCGATTAATATATATGCCCCAGTTTGGGCCGGCATAAATCAGTTTTTTACCATCAGCCGGCATCTTCCAGCGCTCACCCGGGCGAATACGATTACCAATAGTTAAATGATGATTAGCCCAGATAAAATCATCACCGGCACCGCCTTTGATGATGTCGGAGCCGCCTCCCCCAACAAGTAAATCCGTGCCATCGCCGCCCAGAATAATATCGTTACCGCCCATGCCGTCAATCGCATCGCCACCATCAAGGCCATTAATCTCATCGGCACCGTCTGTGCCCTTAATCACATCTTCAAAGCCTTTTTCTATCACACCACCAATAATCGCACCTTTAGCATTGCGATTTTTCCAGCCCCAGTAATATTGGCCGGCGAAACTCTTGTCTAAATCAAAGTGGCCTTCTTCATGAATAATTTTTGTGCGCCAGTCACCAACAATTTTATTGATTTTATTATTGTTCTTGTTACTATCCTTGAATTTGGGCAGCTTAATACCAAGCTTGCCACCGCTCATCTGCTCCCAGCCGACAATGGTTAAAATATCATTTTTATTTTCCTGCGATTGAATCACCAGATCGCCAGTGATTTTATCCACACTTATACGCCATTTCTCATCGGATGAAATCCAGACATTATTTTCTTTTGCTGTCCATTTGAGTTTTGAAAGCAGTTGGTTATTAAGATAGATACTGCCCTTGCCGTCAGAATCATAAATCTTATCCTTGCCATCGCCGCTATTGAAATAATACTTGTCTGCGCCATCACCGCCCGCCAGAATATCATTGCCTGCGCCACCTATGAGCGTATCATTGCCGGCGCCGCCAAACAGATAATCATCACCATCGCCGCCAGAGATATCATCATTGCCCTTGCCGCCAAAAATCACATCCGCCTGCTTACCGCCCACTACCTTAGTAGTGCCATTGCCCAGCATCACCACCTGATGGGCGTCATCACCAGCATTGGCATCGGTACTCCAGCTTTGCCCGGTTTGCTCATCACGAAATACAATCGCATCTTCGGCGCCGAAGCCGTACTGTTTACGAATCGATTCTATTATCGATTTTTGTTGCACATGACTGTAAGACTGAGTAATTTTTAAAGCCTTAGTTTCATGAGTTGACGGTCTATCCTCTAGGGCTTGTTTATATTCATTTGCCTGAGCAAAACGCATTTCCTGAATCATCCAGGTGCGCACCTTAATCCATTCTTCACCTACATCATCAATTTTGCGTACCGTTGGCATCTTATCTGGATTCAATACCACTACTGGATTAAGCTGCATCAGCGCATTCAGATACAGCGATACCAGTTCTTGATTGCCCTGTTTTTCCCATTCCTGCAACTGCGTTAATAATTTTTCCGGCAGCTCATCAATAAATGCCAGCTGGTATTTAAATTCAAACTTACCCGGCTTCCCGGCAATTTCCTTGCGATGACCATTCACCGGATCAAAGACAAAACCCGCCCCTTTTTCTGCAAAGTTATCATCCTTAATGCTATTTACCCGCGGATTAGTAGGTTTAAAACAATTGGTATTTAATACCGCCGCCATAACCCATTGTGTTACTGCCTTGCCTCCAGCTACAGACCAGTTATATCTGAATTGTTGTCGTGCAGCATCGGTGTTTTTCTGATTGTTAAAATAGCTGCCTGTATGTTGGTAAGATGCAGCAGCATATTCCTTATACCATGAGTTTCGTGAACCCTCGTATCCTTTTTCTGCAAGAAAATCTTTAAATGTCGCAAGCATTTTTGTATTTTTTACCCAGCTTGCAGCCAGAGCCTGATCGGAGCCTGAAATAGCAATTTTTGTATAGCCATCATGTTGCGGATTTGGCGGAATATTGTCTGTACCTAAATTCTCCTGATTCCAATACATAGTTATAGCAGTAGTTGATGTTGGCATTCCCGAAATTTTATCAATATAGATATTACCATTTTGAATATCCTGCATAATACTGAATAGTTCGTAACTAGCGACCGAACCACTTATTCCAGTTCCGCAGGTTTTCCACATCCTCTCCCACATTAATTCAACAATATCTTCACCCGTTAATACCTTGCCATTGGGAAGCTT
>NZ_MEIR01000061.1 GCF_002777825.1 Snodgrassella alvi
GAACCGACAACAACGGAACCGGCGGCAACGGTACTGGCGATAACGGAACCGACAACAACGGTACTGGCGATAATGGAACCGACAACAACGGAACCGGCGGCAACGGTACTGGCGATAACGGAACCGGCGGCAACGGTACTGGCGACAACGGTACTGGCGGCAACGGAACCGGTGACAACGGTACTGGCGGCAACGGTACTGGCGACAACGGTACTGGCGACAACGGTACTGGCGGCAACGGAACCGGCGGCAACGGTACTAGCGATAACGGTACTAGCGACGATACTGCGGCTGTTACCATTAGAAATGATTCACCAGACGGTATCACTTATATGCAAGACCATAAGATTGCTGGAAAATCTATTGGTATTAAGGCTATCAATACTTCCAATACCGGTGTGATTAGTATAAATGTCGCTGATGAGGTAATAGGTGAAACAGATGCTGGTATTCATTCATCTGGTACATCTGGTGCAACAAACGTTATTACCTTGCAGAATGGTGCAATTGTTTCCGGTGGTGCGGGTGTTGCCATTCTGGATGAAAATACTAATGCTCACGTCAATCTTGAGGACGGTTCCAAAGTTATCGGAGCAATCGAGCTTGGTGAAGGTAATGACATTCTTACCATTAATCAGGGTGCCGATATTTCTCAAATTACGGCCATTGATGGTGGTGGCGACATTGATACCCTAAATATCCATGGTACGCTCAAAGGCTCTTCTGCTAGCAGCGGTAGTGAGGGTAATATAGCTATTCTTAACTGGGACAATATCAATGTTAAGAAACAAGGCAAGCTTACTTTAACTGGTGATCTGGAAACCACTAAACTTGTGATTGAGAATGAGGGAACATTAGATCTTTCTCCATCACCTGTGTTAGCGAAAGCTATAGCACCGATTCAGGAAACAACCATTAGTGGTGATGTTGAAAATGCAGGTACTATTAGTCTAAGTAGTAATCACAGTGCTGGTGACCTGTTGATAATCGACGGTGACTATACCGGCAATAACGGTATATTAGAGCTGGATACCGATAGCACTAGTACTACTGACAGATTACGTATTACGGGTAATGCAACCGGTACAACTTCTGTTACAGTACATAATGATGGCGGTCTCGGTGCTGATACTGGTGATACTGATGGAATCGATATTATTAGTGTCGACGGTACCAGTGAAGACGAAGCATTTAGTTTAGCTGGTGGCCATGTTGATGCTGGTGCTTTTGAATATCATCTGTCAAAAGGCGATGCTGATGGCGAAGGCAATGACTGGTATCTACGCTCTAGGGTTGTAGATCCTACATCATCTAAATCAAAAGTACTGTACCGTAAAGAAGTACCACTGTATGCTGCTGTAGGGGCTCAGTTGCGTCAAGCTGACAGTATTATGCTGGGTAATATGCACCAACGCTTGGGCAACTCTGCACAATCTGATTCTCGTATGAGCTGGGGTAGAGTTATTGCCACACGTGCTGACATCGAGCAGAATGGTGCCGCAAATGCTCGCAGTAAAGGCGACTATGCTGGTCTACAGCTAGGTAGCGATATCTGGCAACATAACGGCTGGCATGTTGGTGGCTATTTAGGTTATCTGCATGGAGATTTGGATGTTAATGGCTTTGCCAGCGGTGTTAATGGCCGTGTTGGTAAAAATGCCACTAAATCTTACTTCCTCGGTGCCTATGGTAATTACACCCATAACAACGGTGCTTATGTAGATTTAGTGTTGCAGGGCGCACGGCATAATGTTGACATTAAACCTGACGGCAACACAAACAGTAAACAAAAAGGTCACGGTGTAACTGCTTCTGTTGAAGCTGGTAAACCGTTCTCCTTAGGTAACAGTGCGTGGAAGCTGGAACCACAGGCTCAGATCGTACATCAGTGGCTGGATCTGGATGACAGTAATATCAGTGGTAATACTACTGTTAAACAGGGACACAATGATGCATGGCTGTTCCGTGTTGGAGCTCGTATGGAAGGCAATTATCAGACCGGTAAAGGAACAGTGCGTCCACATGCACGTGTGAACTTGTTCTATTCTCCCAATGGAACTGATCACACTACCTTTACTACTCGAAATGCCTCTACCACATTACATAGTGGCGGTGGACATACCAGCGCTGAGGTAGCTGTTGGCGGAAGCTATGATGTCAACGATAATGTCTCAGTCTATGGTGAGGTTGGCCATACCTGGTCTAATGGTGGTGATACCAAAGTAAAAGCGCCAGTAAGTGGATCTGTAGGATTGAAAGTTCTCTGGTAAATTAAACTGAAACTTTGCGTATAAAGCGCATATCCTACACAAACCGGTGCCATGTAATTTTCATGGTACCGGTTTTATTATGTTTTCTGCGTTTATCACATCAGCACTAATAATAAATATACAAGCCAATTTGTCATCTGTAGAACTTATAGGGCAGATAAATAGTTAAGCTTATATATAATTTTTTCTGTAAGGAGATAAGTAAGAAATATAAAGATCACCGCAAGTCTGCCACCAAACTTAATACTATTTTATTTAACTAGAACAACATATAAAAATATCAATTACATATTGATTTAATAGTAAATTTAATTATAATTTCAAATACCATATTTAATATCAACAGTAATTAAATAATATATTAATAGCGACATTAGCGTCGGTTGATTTTTATCAAAACTATTTTAATGCCGTTAACAGTTTTATCTACTTAAACATACCGTTTTATTACTCACAACTTCTTTTTATTATGTAGCAAATTAATGCATTTTCTTTTTTGTTACAACTATCTTTCACGCTTAATAAAGCTGATTGTTGATCTTTTTTTAAATCCAGTTATCCCGTGCCAACGGAATGAAATCATATTTTGTTACTAATTTATTCCAATTATTTTATTAATAATCAGAATTTATTATTTAAAGTTATTACTGAATGCATTTTTTGCTCTTCTTTGTTGTGCTTGTTTATAAAGCTCCTATTATAAAGCTGTATCAGTTAGTAAGGTTTATTCAAGTTATCCTTGATACTGAAGAATATATGTCTCTTAAATATAACATTGACATCAAATGTATAAAACATCTTAATGCTATTTACATAATTTTTTTAAAATGCCTATCTAAAAATGAGTTATTGTATTATAACCATTGCATATTAGAATATTATTAACGGCAAGAATAACAACTACAAACGGCATAAAATCATATTATCACGATGTATTAATTCTTCTTCAGCTACATAACCCAAAATATCTTCAATCAGATGTGAGGGCTGGTGTAATAATCGTGATATTTCCCGGTCATTGTAATTAATCAGACCACGAGCAATTTCGATACCAGCTTGATTACATACAGATACTAATGCACCACGATCAAAATGACCAGCAACACTAATACAGCCTACTGATAATAAACTAGAATTATTCATTGTGAGTGCTTGAACTGCACCATCATCAATAGTTAATTTACCCACCAGTTGTAATTGTCCTGATAACCACTGCTGACGCGCATTCAGTCGGTTATCATCCGGTGTAAATAATGTACCGACCTCGTTACCATCAAGCAAATGCAAAAGCACATTATCGGCATGTCCATTGGCAATACACGTTGCCGCACCACTCAAAGCAGCCCGTCTTGCAGCCAGTACTTTGGTATACATTCCCCCCGTACCCACACTGCTACCTGCACCACCGGCCATACTTTCCAAACCCGGATGGCTGGCTGCAATTTTATGGATAAATCTGGCATTAGCATGCTGGCGCGGGTCGCGGTCATACAATCCATCCTGATCTGTCAGTATAATGAGTATATCTGCTTCAATCAGATTCGTTACCAGTGCCCCCAGAGTATCATTATCACCGAGCTTGATCTCATCAATGGTAACGGAATCGTTTTCATTAATAATCGGCACTACTCCCTGCTCTAGTAGGGTACGGATGGTACTGCGGGCATTCAAATAGCGGGTACGGTGACTCAAATCATCGTGAGTAAGTAAAATCTGGGCTGTCTGGATATGCAATGACTCAAACGCTACTTCGTATGCCTGTGCGAGCCCCATCTGTCCCACAGCTGCCGCCGCCTGTAATTCGTTAATCGCTTTGGGGCGTACCTGCCAGCCCAACCGTTTCATTCCTTCTGCAATCGCACCACTGGAAACCAGTACTACCTGAATACCACGAGCCCGCAATTGTGCAATCTGCTGAGCCCAGTTATTCAGGATATTCTGGTCTACCCCATGTCCGCCATTGGTAACAAGGCTGGAACCTACTTTTATCACCACACATTCAGTTTGGCGAATATCAAATTCTGAATTATTCATGCTTACCATATAGTTGTTATTTCAACGGTTTAATTAGCCATTTTACCTGTGGTTATGACCTTTAATAAGTGGGTTTAGCAGTTACAAAAACAGCAGCCATTAAAGCTGCTGTTGGAAAAAGCAAAGTAATTTAACTATGCAGCAATGCCTGTACACACCAGGTCATCACGCCATCCGGCAAAATACCCCATAACAGTAACAACAAACCGTTAACGGATAAAACCAGCTTGCCCAGAAAAGTCATGTTAAAAACAGGTTCTGCAACGGAGTCTGGTGTATCGAAATACATGGCTTTAACCACACGCAGATAATAGAAAGTACCGATTAGTGACATTACTACTGCATACACAGAAATCCACAGATAACCACTGGCGAGTAATGCCTTGATAACCGCCAGTTTGGCATAAAAGCCCATCAACGGCGGAATACCGGCCATGGAAAACATCGCCAGCAGCATTAAAAATGCATACCAGGCATTTTTCTGGTTCAGGCCAGCCAAATCGCTGATATTCTGACATTCAACATCTCTGCCGGACAACAGCATCAAGATGGCAAACGCTACAGAAGCCATTAAAGCATAAGTAATGGCGTAATACATGGCTGCGGTACAACCAGTTTCTCCAGCCAGCAGCGCCAGCAGAATAAAGCCCATATGCGATACTGTTGAGAAGCCAAGCATACGCTTGATATTGGTTTGCATGATGGCAGCCAGATTACCCACCAACAGCGAAGCAATACCCAATATCAACAGCAATTCACGCCAGCTTTCCCATTGAGTGAGCAAGCCATAGACCAGAATACGGAAAGCAAATACTGTTGCAGCAATCTTCGGTGCTGTACCTACTAGGGCGGTAACAGCAGTAGGCGCCCCTTGATACACATCCGGCACCCACATATGGAAAGGCACGCCGCCCAGTTTAAACACAATGCCGGCTACAATAAATACTACACCCAGCTTTAATAACCACGGATTGGCACTACTTTCACTGGCAGCCAGCACTTGCTGCAACTGCAAAGACCCAGTTGCACCATAAATCAGTGAAATACCATATAGCAGCAAACCAGAAGCCAGCGCACCGAGCACAAAATACTTCAGCGCTGCTTCAGCCGCACGGCCGCTGTCGCGTTGCAGGGCAATCAGGGCATACAGTGCTAGTGACAGCAATTCCAGCCCTACATACAGGGTAAGGAAATGGCATGCTGAAACCATAATGTTCATACCCAATAAGGCAAACAGGGTCAGTGTATAAAATTCACCTTGATAGATATTTTTGGCACGCAGATAAGTCTGGCTGTAAATAAACAAGGCAATAACCAAAACATACATGCATAACTTGGCTAGCTGTGCCATGCCATCCAGTACAAACATATCATGGAAAGCATATTGTGGCTGTTTCGTCCAAACCAGACACTGTACTACTGCCGTTAGTATCAATCCGATGATTGACAGGGTACAGGTTATCCAGCGTTGTCTGTCATTGAGCCATAAATCCACCAGCAGCACTGTAAACAGCACTACAGTCAGTACCAGTTCCGGTACAGCGGGAAATATTGTTAAATCTGTCCAGTTCATTCACATTTCCTTACAGTTTGCTTTGTGCCGCTTGGACAATTAAATCATTTGCTGCCTGATGGACAACGGCGATAAATGGTTCGGGATACAAACCAAAACCGAGTACCGCTATAGCCAGAATCACCAGAATAAGCAGTTCGCGTTTATTCACATCTTTTAATTGCTCCACTTCGGGGTTTTTGATGGTGCCAAAAATAACTCTTTTAAACATCCACAGGGTATAGGCGGCACCATAAATCAGGGTTAATGCTGCCAGAGCACCAATCCAGAAATTGGTTTTTACTGCGCCGACAATTACCATAAATTCGCCCACAAAACCGGAAGTACCGGGCAAGCCGGCGTTGGCCATGGCAAACAGCAGCATAAAAGAGGCAAATACCGGCATACTATTTACCACACCACCGTAAGCAGAAATATCACGGGTATGCATGCGGTCATACATTACGCCGATACTCATGAACATGGCAGCCGAAACAAAACCGTGTGACACCATCTGCATGATGGCACCTTTAAAGGCCCAGTCATTCAGATACCCGCCTGTAAACAGGAAGAAGCCTAAGGTGACAAAACCCATGTGGCTGATGGAAGAATAAGCCACCAGTTTTTTCATGTCTGTCTGTACCAGTGCTACCATGCCAATATAAATCACTGCTACCAGGCTCAGTACAATCATTACCGGCGCAAAATAACGTGCAGCATCTGGCAGGATAGGCAGAATAAAACGCAGGAAACCATAACCACCGATTTTCAGAGTAATGGCAGCTAATACCATTGAGCCGCCAGTAGGCGCCTCTACGTGAGCATCTGGCAGCCATGTGTGCACTGGCCACATCGGCACTTTCACCGCAAAAGACAGGAAAAAGCCGATAAACAGCAAAATCTGTGCAGTCATGGCAATGTGTTTGATGTTATGCCATGCTTCAATTGAGAAGCTGCCAGTCTGCGAGGACAGGTACACAAAACCTACTAACATCAGTAGTGAACCCATCAGTGTATACAGAAAAAATTTGATGGATGCATATACACGCCGTGGACCACCCCAGATACCAATGATCAGATACATCGGAATCAGCATACCTTCAAAGAATACGTAAAACAGAATTGCATCCATGGCTGCAAATGCGCCATTAATCAGTCCCGACATAATCAGGAATGCGGCCATATATTGTGCCGGACGTTTCTGAATAACCTGCCAGCCAGCCATCACTACCAGTAAGGTGGTAAAGCTGTTCAGAATAACAAACAGAACAGACAAACCATCAACGCCTAAGGCATAGTTGATGTTGAGACTTTCAATCCAGACATGAAACTCTGTGAACTGAAATCCACCATTTAAACGGTCGAATTTGAAAAACAGCGGTAAGGTGATTAAAAAAGAAACCAGCGCACCGATTAAGGCCAGCATTCTGGCTATACCAGCGTGCCTGTCTGAGCCGGTGGCCAGCACTACGATGCCGGCCGCTACAGGCAGCCAAATCGCCAAACTGAGTAAGTTATCGTACATATTTATAGCCTAAAGATACCAAGTTGAATGCCTTCAATTAACCGCCGAACATCGTTTTCAGCAACGGCCAGAAAGTCCACGCTACCAGCACAAACACACCAACCACCATTGCGGTTGCATAGGTATAGATATAGCCGGTCTGAATCCGTCGTACCAGTGCTGCAACAGTGGCAACCACGCGTGCGGCACCGTTAACGATTAATTTATCAATGATGAAAACGTCGCCTACTTTCCAGAACAACGTTCCCAGCAGGCGGCTGCCTTTGGCAAAAACGTTATAGTAAAGCGCATCCAGATAGTATTTGTTATCCAGCAGGGTATAAACCGGACGGATAGACGCCACGATTCTGGCCGGAATCTGTGGTTTTTTCATGTAGAAGAACCACGCCAGTACTACCCCGGCAATGACCAGCCATAATACGGGAGTAGTCAGGCTGTGTAAGGCCATGGCAAAGATGCCGTGATATTCCTCTTCTACAGCGGCCAGCGCCGGATGTGCTGCACTGTTAATGAATATTACATGCTGGTAGAAATCACTAAACAGCATCGGTTTGATGGCCCACATGCCAACAAATACTGAAGGAATGGCTAGCAGAATCAGCGGGATGGTTACCACCAGTGGGCTTTCATGTGGATTATCCTGTGGGCGCAGACCATGGTGTTCTTCGCCATGATGATGCTCACCATGCCCGGCTTTACGCCATTTTTCTTCGCCGTGAAAAACCAGAAAATACAGGCGGAATGAGTAGAAAGCGGTCACAAACACACTGGCTACCAGTGCGACATAGGCAATACTGCTGAAAGGCAGGTTTGACGCTTTTACTGCATCGATAATGGAATCCTTGGAATAGAAGCCAGAGAAGAATGGTGTGCCAATCAGCGACAGGGAACCAATCAGCATGCAAATCCACGTTACCGGCATATACTTGCGCAAGCCGCCCATATGACGCATATCCTGATCATGGTGCATGCCCATAATCACACTACCGGCTGCAAGGAATAACAGGGCTTTGAAGAAAGCATGGGTCATTACATGGAAGACGGCAATATTATAAGCTGAAGCACCGAGTGCCACGGTCATGTAACCAAGTTGTGACAGGGTGGAATAGGCAATCACACGCTTGATATCATTCTGAATCATGCCCAGAAAGCCCATAAACAGCGCGGTAATGGTGCCAGATACCATAATCACACCCAGTGCGGTATCAGACAGTTCATATAGTGGTGACATACGTGACACCATGAAAATACCAGCGGTCACCATAGTGGCGGCGTGAATCAGTGCAGAAATCGGGGTTGGACCTTCCATTGAATCCGGCAGCCACACATGCAATGGAAACTGTGCAGATTTACCCATCGCCCCTACGAACAGCAGAATACAGGTAACGGTAATCAGTGACCACGGATGACCGGGAATTAGTTCGATGGTGGCATTTTTCACCTGATCAATATGCTGGAACACATCAACATAGCGCAGGCTGCCGCCAAAATAGGCCAGTATCAAGCCAATCCCCAACACAAAGCCAAAGTCCCCAACGCGGTTAACCAGAAATGCTTTCAAGTTGGCAAAAATGGCACTGTCACGTTTGAAGTAAAAACCAATCAGTAGATAAGATACCAGTCCCACTGCTTCCCAGCCAAAGAACAACTGGATAAAATTATTACTCATCACCAGCATCAGCATGGAGAAGGTGAATAATGAGATATAGCTGAAGAAGCGCTGATAACCATCATCATCACTCATGTAACCAATGGTGTAGATATGCACCATCAGTGACACACTGGTGACAATCACCAGCATGGTGGCGGTTAGGGTATCAATCAGGAAGCCAACTGAAAAGTCCAGTCCGCCCATGGTCAGCCAGGTATAAACGTTTTCATCAAAAGGCTGGCGGGTGCCATTCATAAAACCATAAAGCACCCAGACAGACAACGCTGCAGAAATGGCCACACCGGCAATAGTAACGCTATGCGCTCCTCTACGGCCAATCAGCTTACCGCACAAACCAGCCAGCAGTGAACCGATGAGCGGAGCCAAAGCAATAAACAGATAAATAGACATAATTTTCTCTCGTTCCTCTCACCCGTTAGCCTTTGAGACTATCTAGATCCTGTACGTTAATGCTCTGGCGGTTACGGAAGATCAGCACCATAATCGCCAGACCAATGGCAGATTCAGCCGCAGCAACTGTCAGAATAAAAAAGACGAAAATCTGGCCGGCCGTGTCACCGAGATAGCGGGAAAAAGCCACGAAATTAAAGTTCACTGCCAGCAGCATTAATTCGATTGACATCAGCAGCACAAGTACATTTTTGCGGTTCATAAAAATGCCCATGGCAGAAATGGCAAATAATATCGCGCTGAGAACCAGATAATGGGTTAAGGTAATCATGCTTTTTTCTCCCCTTCTGTCACTTCGTCACTGGTTTCGGTTACTGGTGTAGCCACTTCAGGCTGCATTTTCACCATACGGAAGCGGTCTTTTGCCTGTACTTTAACCTGTTCGGCCGGATTGGTACGGCGTGGATTATGCGTTTGCCGGTGTACCAGTGCAATGGCTGCCACCATCCCCAGCACCAGTAATATGGCAGCCAGTTCGAACGGTAACAGATAGGTAGTGTAAATCTGCATACCTAAGTCGCGTACATTACTGTAATCGGCCGGCAACGGCTTATCTGTTCCCAAATGTGCCAGATCCAGTTGCGGATTCACCAGAATCACAATCAGCAGTGCGGCGGTGAGAATACCTACCAACGCGGCAATAGGTGCATGACGCCAGAATCCGGCGCGCATCTGTTCAATATCAATATTGAGCATCATGATGACAAACAGGAACAGTACCATTACTGCCCCTACATAGACCACTACCAGCACAATGCCTAGAAATTCGGCCTGCATCAGAATCCACATCATGGCACTGGCACAGAATGTCAGCACCAGAAACAAAACTGCATGTACCGGATTTTTGGCAATCACTGTATTTATTGCGCCAAGCAGAATAACCGCGGCAAATACATAAAACAGTATTAATGGTAAATTCATGACTACCCCTTAGCGATACGGTGCATCTGCGGCTTTGCATTTGGCGATATCTTTTTCATAGCGATCGCCAATTGCCAGCAACATGGGTTTAGTGAAATACAGATCTCCGCGTTTTTCACCGTGATATTCGAAAATCTGTGTTTCTACAATGGCGTCTACCGGACAGGCTTCTTCACAGAAACCGCAGAAGATACATTTAGTCAGATCGATATCATAACGAGTTGTTCGCCGGGTGCCGTCCTCGCGCTTTTCCGATTCAATATTAATCGCCATCGCCGGGCACACGGCTTCACACAGTTTGCAGGCAATGCATCGCTCTTCGCCATTGGGATAGCGCCGCTGCGCATGCAGACCACGAAACCGAACCGATTGTGGGGTTTTTTCTTCAGGGAAATAAATGGTTTCTTTACGTGCAAAAAAGTTCTTTAAGGTTACTTTCATGCCCGAAAGCAACTCGGTCATCAGAAAAGTTTTAATTATATTTGCCATATCAGTGCCTCTCCCTGTTTAACGCCATAAAGACAGGGGTGAAATCATCCATAAACCCAATACAATCACTGCGACGATGGTTACCGGAATCAGTACTTTCCAGCCCAGACGCATAATCTGATCGTAGCGGTAGCGCGGGAAAGTTGCCCGTATCCACAGATAAAAGTACAACACCAGCGCCATTTTCAGGAACATCCACAGTACGCTTGGTGTCCCAATGAAGCCCCAGCTTTGCGGGAAAGGTGATAGCCAGCCACCAAAGAACAACAGTGCAGTTAGAGCAGCTACCAGAATCATGAATATATATTCGGCCAGGAAAAATAAGGCGAAAGCAAAACCAGAATACTCGACATGAAAACCAGCAACAATTTCTGATTCACCTTCGGCCACATCAAACGGGGCACGATTGGTTTCGGCCACTGCGGAAATCAGATACACCACAAATAATGGGAACAAAGGCAACCAATTCCATGAAAAAACCGAGCCACCGGCATAACCTTTGGCTTGTGCCATCACAATATCGTGAAAATCCATGCTGCCGGATACCATTATCACCCCAATCAGGGCAAAACCCATCGCTATTTCATAGGATATGGTTTGTGCCGAAGCACGCATGGCACCCAGAAAGGCATATTTAGAGTTGGAAGCCCAGCCGGCAATGATGACACCATACACAGACAGAGAGGTAATCATCAGGATATAGAGCAAACCGGCATTGATTCTGGTTAGAAACCAGCTTTCACTGAACGGAATCACTGCCCAGGCAGCAAATGCTGGCATCAGTGACATCATTGGCCCGATATAGAACAATGCCTTATTTGCCTGTGATGGGCGGGTGACTTCTTTAAATAATAGTTTTAATACATCAGCGAATGGCTGGATTAAACCATAAGGGCCGGTTACGTTCGGGCCGACACGCAGCTGCATGTAACCGATAACTTTACGTTCAAAATAAGTTAGGTAGGCCACGGTAAGAATCAGCGGCAACATAATGATGACTATTTTGACGATGACAGACACCAGTAAGCCGAAGTCGTTACCCAGTAATTGTTGAAACCACGCTTGCATGATTATCCTTTACTCAATTCAACAGTGGTCAATAAAGCACCCAATTGCCAGTTACTCTGATGTAACGGCAACAACAGTACGTTTTCCGGCAGGGTGTCGTCAGCAGCCACGGTAACGGCCACGGTACTATTTCCCTGTTTGGCCAGTGCGGCATCACCATCAGCCAGCCCCAGCGCATTCAGCGTAGCACTGTGAATCCGCGCGATGGGCACTGCGGCATGTACCGTGTTTTGCAAGGGTGCAGAACGACGCACAATGCCATCGGTAGCATACAAGCTGACTCCACCAACACGTACCAGACTGATATCTGGATTAGAGGTAGCAACCGGTTGAATACGATTATTCAGCAATGCTGGTAATTGCTCTTTGACAAATGCATCAGTTAGAATTTGCTGGGTGTTTTCATACTCAAAGCCCGGCAATTCAAGTACATTACCCAGTACACGCAATACTTTCCATAATGGTCTTGCTTCACCGTAAGCCTGTACTACTCCATGAAAAGACTGTAAACGACCTTCCATGTTGACAAAACTGCCAGATGTTTCGGTAAATGGAGTAATTGGCAGCAATACGTCTGCTACTTCCCGCAATACTTCACTGTCGTAGACACTGAACGCCATCACCGTCTGTGCTTGCTTCAATGCAGCAATAGCGGCAGCGCCATTGGCTACATCCATATCCGGCTCTACATTAAGCAACATCACTGCCTGTTTAGGTTGTGCTATCTGTGCAGCAATAGTGTGCTCTGGTTTTCTGGCTGCCACACCGAGCACTTCAGCACCGATACTGTTGGCTGCCTGTGGCAATACTCCTAAAATGCTATCGGTGGCCGTAGCCAAATCCTGTGCAGCAGTATAGACAGCTCCTGCATCGGGGTGATTGAGCACATCTGCACCGAGAATAATACTGGTTTTTTCTGCTTGTAATAATGCTTGCCCTACTTCGCTGTTAAGTGCATCACTCAGCCAGTCAATCCACTGATACGGATGCAGACTTACTTGTGCCAATAAGGGCATAAAGAGTTCTTCATCGGCAGCAGCCAGAACAGCTACTTTGGTGCCGTTTTTAGTGGCCTGACGAATACGAGCGGTAAGTAATGGCTGTTCCTGCCGCAAACGCGCACCAATCACCAGAATTACTTCATTTGCCGCCAGTTGTTCAATGCTTTGTCCCAACCATTGAGCACCTTCAGCAGTAGTTAAACGGCTATCCAGTGAGCGCAGGCGGCTATCAACAGCATTAACACCGAGACCATCAGCCAGTTTTCGTGCCAGATGCATTTCCTCAACAGTGTTGGCTGGATTGACCCACATACCAATACCATCGGCACCAAAGTCATGACTGACACCATGTAATCCTTTGGCAACATAATCCAGTGCCGTTTGCCAGTCGACAATATACCACTGGTTATCTTGTTTAATTTGCGGGTGTAGTAAGCGCTCCTGATACAGGCCGGCATAGGCAAAACGGTCGCGGTCACTGAGCCAGCATTCATTGATGGCTTCGTTTTCCAGCGGTAATACGCGGCGTACTGTGTGGTCTTTAGTCTGAACAATCAGATTACTACCTAAGGCATCATGAGCAGAAATGGATTTACGCCGGCTTAATTCCCATGAGCGGCTGTCATAGCGAAACGGTTTGCTGGTTAAGGCACCAACAGGGCACAAATCAATTACATTACCAGACAACTCGGTTTCCAGTGTTTTACCGGCAAATGGAGTAATTTCGGAATGTTCGCCGCGATTCTTCATCGCCAATTCCTGTTTGCCGGCAATTTCTTCGGTAAAACGAATACAGCGGGTACAGTGTATACAGCGGCTCATTTCTGCAGCAGATACCAGTGGCCCCATTTCCTTACCGACTACAGCATGTTTGGCTTCGGTATAACGACTGGCGCTTTTACCATAGCCCATTGACAAATCCTGCAACAGACATTCACCGCCCTGATCACAGATCGGACAATCCAGCGGGTGGTTAATCAGTAAAAATTCCATTACCCCTTTTTGGGCATCTTTAGTCAGAGGGGAGCCAGTTTTAACCACCATGCCATCGGTAACCGGTGTAGCACAGGCAGGTAACGGTTTGCGTGATTTTTCCACCTCAACCAAACACATGCGACAGTTAGCGGCGATAGACAATTTTTTGTGATAGCAAAAATGCGGAATAAAAGTACCGGCCTGATGGGCGGCTTCCATCACCGTACTACCCTGCTCGACAGAGAGTTGTTTACCGTCAATTTGAATTTGTAACATAGGTTCGCAATCCTAATTAAGCAGATAGTGCCTTAGCACCAGCGATGTTCTTTCATGGGTTTGCCGTGTTTGATATAGTGCTCAAACTCGGAACGGAAATGCTTCATAAAGCCTTGTATCGGCATTACTGCCGCGTCCGCCAGCGCACAGATGGTGCGGCCAGACATATTACTGCCGATTGATTCCAGCAAATCCAGATCCTCCGGTCGACCTTTACCAGAGGTAATACGGTGAATAATGCGATATAGCCAGCCGGTTCCTTCGCGACAAGGCGTGCATTGACCACATGATTCTTCAAAGTAGAAATAGCTCAGTCGTTCCAGCGCCTTTACCATGCAGACATCTTCATCCATCACGATTACTGCACCAGAGCCCAGCATTGAACCAGCCTTGGCAATGGCATCATAATCCATGGTTAGTTCCATCATGATGTCAGCCGGCAATACCGGTGCAGAAGAACCACCCGGAATCACCGCTTTAAGTTTTTTGCCATTACGCATGCCACCGCACATGTTGAGTAAATCTTTAAATGGTGTGCCTAGTGGAATTTCATAATTACCGGGACGCTCAACATGGCCGGATACGGAAAAGAGTTTGGTTCCACCATTATTGGGAATACCCTTATCGGCAAACTGCTGGCCGCCATCACGAATAATGAATGGCACCGAGGAAAAGGTTTCGGTGTTATTGACGGTAGTAGGTTTACCGTATAAACCATATGAAGCCGGAAAAGGCGGTTTGAAGCGTGGCTGGCCTTTCTTGCCTTCCAGAGATTCCAGCAGCGCAGTTTCTTCACCACAGATATAAGCACCATAGCCATGATGAGCATGCAGCTCAAAACTAAAATCGCTACCGAGAATATTCTGCCCCAGAAAGCCAGCTAAACGTGCCTGTTGCAAGGCAGCCTCAAAACGCTGATAGCTTTCAAATATTTCACCATGAATATAGTTGTAGCCAGCAGCAGCACCCATGGCATAGCCACCGATAATCATGCCTTCAATCAGCGCATGTGGATTGTAATCAATGATATCGCGATCTTTGAATGTGCCCGGTTCACCTTCATCGGTATTGCAGACAACATATTTGGTGCCCGGAAACGAACGCGGCATAAAGCTCCATTTCAGCCCGGTGGGAAAGCCGGCACCACCACGACCACGCAGACCGGAAGTTTTAAGCTCGGCAATGACATCATCCGGTGACATTTTTTCATTGATGATTTTTTTCAATGCTTGATAGCCACCACGTGCTATATAAGCTTCCAGCGTCCAGCAATTGGGGTCGGAAGTATCAACCTGATCGAAAATCACGCCATTCTGGTACATTGCCATCAGTTCAACTCCGCCAGTTTCGCTTCAATGGCCTCTTCGCTCATAAAGCTACACATTTTATGATTATTCACTAACATCACCGGCGCATCGCCACAGGCACCCATGCACTCGCCTTCTACCAAGGTGTATTTACCATCAGCAGTGGTTTCACCATAGCGGATACCTAGCCGTTTTTGCAGATACTCACCGGCATTTACGCCACCACGCAGGGCACAGGGCAGATTAGTACATACGGTCAGTTTGTATTTACCAACTGGTTTGAGGTTGTACATATTGTAAAAAGTAGCTACCTCCAGCGCCTGCGCCGGAGGAATACCAATATAATCAGCCACTTCCTCAATGGTTTCAGGCTGCAACCAACCTAGTTCGGTCTGCGCAATACGTAAGGCAGACATAATGGCACTGCGGCGCTGGTCGGCCGGGTATTTTGCCAGTTCTATATCAATCTGTTTTAAGCTATCAGCGGACAACATTATCTATCCACCTCCCCGAATACAATATCCTGTGTACCAATAATGGCAACCACATCCGCCAGCATGTGACCGCGCGCCATTTCGTCCATGCCCTGCAAATGGGCAAAGCCCGGAGCACGGATTTTCATTCGGTAAGGTTTATTAGCACCATCGGAAATCAGATAGACACCAAACTCACCTTTAGGATGTTCAGTAGGCACATAAACTTCACCTTCTGGCACATGCATACCTTCGGTAAACAGTTTGAAGTGGTGAATCAGTTCTTCCATCCCGTCTTTCATGGCAGTACGGGGTGGCGGTGCCACGGTATGGTCGTCAATAATCACTGGGCCAGGATTGGCTTTCAGCCAGTCCACACACTGGCGAATAATGCGATTGGCCTGACGCATCTCATGAATACGGCACAAATAACGGTCATAGCAGTCGCCATTGATGCCTACCGGTATATCAAAATCTACATTAGCATAGGCATCGTAAGGTTGTTTTTTGCGTACATCCCATTCAATACCGGAACCGCGCAGCATAACGCCGGTAAAACTTTTTTGCAGGGCACGTTCTGGTGAAACCACGCCTATGCCAACAGTACGTTGTTTCCAGATACGGTTGTCGGTGAGCAGATTTTCATATTCATCCACACAGGCAGGGAAACGGTTGGTAAAGTCTTCAATAAAGTCCAGCAGTGTGCCTTCACGGCTGGCATTGAGTTTTTTCAGCACTTTGGCATTGCGATATTTGCTGGATTCATATTTCGGCATGAAATCCGGCAAGTCACGGTATACACCACCGGGACGGAAATAGGCAGCATGCATGCGTGCACCTGATACCGCCTCGTAGATGTCCATCAGGTCTTCACGCTCGCGGAATGCGTAAAGAAATACCGTCATGGCACCGATATCCAGTGCATGCGAACCTATACCCATCAAATGATTAAGAATACGGGTAATCTCAGCAAACATCACACGGATATACTGGGCACGAATGGGTACTTCGATATTGAGCAGGCGTTCAACCGACAGACAGTAAGCCTGTTCATTACACATCATGGATACATAATCCAGACGGTCCATATACGGCAGTGCCTGCAAATAAGTCCGTGTTTCCGCCAATTTTTCCGTACCACGATGTAATAGGCCGATATGCGGGTCAGCACGAACGATGTTTTCACCATCCATTTCCAGAATCAGGCGCAATACGCCATGTGCAGCCGGATGCTGCGGCCCGAAGTTAATGGTGTAATTGCGTAACTTAGACACCGTACTGCTCCTCTCTCACCACGCGCGGGGTAATTTCACGCGGTTCAATCGTTACCGGCTGATAAATGACGCGGCCTTCAGCCTCGTCATAGCGCATTTCAACATAGCCGGAAACGGGAAAATCTTTGCGAAACGGATGACCAACAAAGCCATAGTCGGTAAGAATACGGCGCAGGTCGGGGTGGTTGTTAAACAGGATGCCAAACATATCGAACGCTTCACGTTCATACCAGTTGGCTCCGTTATAGATATCGACTACAGAATCGACGGTGGGAAAGTCTTCGGCTTCAGCCCAGACACGGACACGGACACGCCAGTTATTGGTTACAGACAACAAATGGCTGACAACGGCAAAGCGCTTGCCTTGCCACGGTTCATCTTTGTAGCTCTGGTAATCAACACCACACAGGTCAATCAGCGTTTCAAATTTCAGTTCATCATGGTCACGCAGGGTTTGCATAAGCTGATGATAATCAGCCGCATCACAATCCAGTGTTAGTTCACCACGGTCAAGACAGTAACGTATCTTAGCGCCGAAAGTGGTTTCACACACGGCTTTCAGTGTTGCTATATCTGCCATATTTTTCTCACTTTCATACACGCGCAATCGTGGCGGTACGTTTAATTTTCAGCTGCAACTGCAACAGGCCGTAAACCAGTGCCTCTGCCGTGGGCGGGCAGCCGGGCACATAGACATCAACCGGCACAATGCGGTCGCAACCACGCACCACAGAATAGGAGTAATGGTAATAGCCGCCACCATTGGCACAGGAACCCATAGACAATACCCAGCGTGGCTCAGCCATCTGGTCGTAAACGCGACGCAATGCTGGAGCCATTTTGTTGCACAGAGTACCGGCCACAATCATCAGGTCAGACTGGCGTGGTGACGGGCGGAAAATAATTCCAAAACGGTCAAGGTCATAGCGGGCAGCACCGGCCTGCATCATCTCTACGGCACAGCAAGCCAGACCGAAAGTAGCTGGCCACAATGAACCGGTACGCACATAATTGAGTACGGTATCGGCAGTAGTTGTGACAAATCCTTTTTTTAAAACGCCTTCTATTCCCATTCCAGAGCGCCTTTTTTCCATTCATAAACAAAGCCGATAACCAGAATCAACAAAAACACCATCATTGACCAGAAGCCGTATGCGCCCAGTTCTTTAAACACAACAGCCCAAGGCACCATGAAAGCCACTTCAAGGTCAAATAGGATGAATAAAATGGCTACCAGATAGTAACGCACGTCGAATTTCATACGCGCATTCTCAAAAGCTTCGAAACCACACTCAAATGGTTCCTGTTTCATTTTGTACGGTCGATTCGGCCCTAGTAACAAACCAAGAGAAATAAACAGAACACCAGCGGCAAAGCCAACCAGTACAAATATTAAGATGGGGAAATAATTCGCCAGCATAATCGCGCCGACCTTATGCAAATATTGGTAAAATTGATGTATTGTAACTAAATTCGAACGTTATTAAAAGCACGTATTACATTAATCAGTAATAAAAAAATAATATTTTCAATAAGATATTGATAATAATTATCATTAGCATTATTAATATCTTATCTTCAATTCTTTTCTTTTTTTCTTCTTTCAAAATTATAACAGCCTGACATAAATTTTTGGCATTTATTACAAGTGGTAAAAAATTTTAAAACTAAACACTACCCTATTATTATCCATATAACATAATAAAAATGACTAAATTCTCTTGGTAAATTAACCTTTATTAACTATAATTATTAAACAAATAACAATTAGAAGTTTTACTAATTTTAACTACATGCAAATTTTACAATATTACTATTGTATACAATCACTTAAAAACAGAGGATATATAAAGATGCAATACCATCCTGTTCTCTTACCTGCTGAATGTCACGATATGAGCGACATTCGCAGAGAAATAGATCATATTGATTATACTGTAATTCAGTTACTTTCTGTTCGTTTTAACTATGTAAAAACAGCCAGTAAATTCAAAAAAAATACTACAGATGTACAAGCCACAGAACGTTTTAACAGCATGCTGGAAAAGCGCAAACAATGGGCTGATGAGGCGGGGTTGAATGGAGAAGTAATCAAAGCGCTATACGCCGATCTGGTTAATTATTTCATTGCCGAAGAATTAAAGGAATTTAAAAGCAAATAATTAAAATTATGTATTCTTTCCAGCAAAGGCCTCTCACACCTATTCTGCTTCAGCACGGCGGAAATCACGTATACGGAATCCCAATGCAAATAAGGCACCAAAGTATAGAACGATACCGGCAATAATCAGTACACTTAACTGACCAACTTTTGTCCAGCCATTACCATGCCAATTGAACGGTAACCATTGCTGTAATGACCATAGACCAACACCCATGATAATCAGTGCCAGAATCAGACGTACCAGAAAACGCGCCCACCCCGGACTGGGCGTATACAGTTTCTGCCGCCTTAACAAGGTAAATAGCAAGCCTGCATTAATACAGGCGCCCAAACTGATAGCGAGTGCTAGTCCGACATGTTGCAATTTCCAGATAAACAGCAGGTTCATCATTTGCGTCATGCATAAGGTGAAAATGGCGATTTTTACTGGTGTTTTGATATTCTGGCGGGCATAAAAACCCGGTGCGAGTACTTTAATCAGGATCAGACCAATCAGTCCTACCGAATAGGCTACCAAAGCACCCTGCGTCATCAGCGCATCGTATTCACTGAATTGCCGGTACATAAACAGAGTGGCAACCAGTGGAAATGACAACACGGCCATACCCACTGCCGCTGGCAAAGTCAGCAGCATACACAAACGCAAACCCCAATCCAGTAAAGCAGAGAAACTAGCAATATCATTGGTAGCCGAGTGTCTTGACAGAGTAGGTAAAAGAATGGTTCCCAGAGCCACACCGAGTACACCTGTCGGCAATTCCATCAGCCGGTCAGCATAATACATCCACGATACCGAACCGGATTGCAGATAGGAAGCAAAAATGGTGTTAATTACCAGAGATATTTGAGCCACAGAGACTCCAAGAATGGCTGGTGCCATTTGTTTTAATACTCGATTAACTGCTGTGTCTCTAAATTTAAGTTTAGGCATGGAAAGAAAACCCAGCCTAAATAAATATGGTAGCTGATACAGCAACTGTAATAATCCACCCACGAATACTGCCCATGCCAGAGCCAGAATCGGTGGATGAAAATAAGGTGCCAGCCATAAGGCAAACACAATAAAGGATATATTGAGAAAAGTAGGGGTAAAAGCCGGAACGATAAACTGATGGTATGTATTGAGTACGCTGCCAACCAGTGAAGACAGCGAAATCAGGAAAATATAGGGAAAAGTAATACGTAATAGCTGTACTGATAGGGAAAATTTATCAGCATCCTGCTGAAATCCTGGTGCAGATAAATAAATCACTACCGGCGCAGTCAAAATACCAATGGCAGTAACAATAATCAATACGAATGAAAGCAAACCGGCCACGTGCTGTACAAATGCCCGGGTAGCCTCTGGTGAACGTGTTTCCCGATATTCAGCCAGTATCGGCACAAAGGCCTGTGAAAACGCACCTTCTGCAAAAATACGCCGCAGCAGATTCGGCAGTTTAAATGCCACAAAAAAAGCATCGGTCGTCATACCCGCACCAAAGCTGCGGGCAATGATGGTGTCGCGGATGAAACCCAATACACGTGACAACATAGTCATGCTGCTGACTTTAGCCAAAGTACGCAGTAAATTCATCAGTAGTGCCAATTAAAAACAAAGGCGAAAGTGTACACTGGAATGCCAGCCGATTCTATACGGGTGACTGACCACGTTGAATTCACACTATTAGCCCAACAAAATATACACTGTGCAGTTAGAAATGTATCCAAACAATAATTAACAGTTTACAAATGATCCTGATTATGGTTAAAAGACTGAATGTATTTCTGTAATCAGAGATTTTTATTAAATTAAAAAGAGTTAAGGAGTACCCTGTGAAAGTAGGTTTTGTTGGCTGGCGCGGTATGGTGGGTTCGGTATTAATGCAGCGCATGCAGGAAGAAAATGATTTTCAAGATATTGCAGATGCGTATTTTTTTACGACGTCGGCAGCCGGTGCAGCAGCACCAGATTTTGGTCAGACAGCAAAAACCCTGCTGGATGCGCATAATCTGGATGCTCTGGCACAAATGGATATTATTGTTACCTGTCAGGGCGGCGACTACACCAAAGCAGTACACCAGCCATTACGTGAACAGGGCTGGCAGGGTTACTGGATCGATGCTGCTTCCACCCTGCGTATGAGCGATAAGGCAGTCATCGTCCTCGACCCAGTAAACCGTCCGGTTATTGATGTTGCTTTGGCAAATGGAATCAAGGATTTTGTAGGCGGCAATTGTACAGTATCGCTGATGCTGATGGCACTCGGCGGCCTGTTTGAGCAGGACTTGGTAGAATGGGCTACCAGCATGACCTATCAGGCGGCATCTGGTGCCGGTGCACAGAATATGCGTGAGCTGATAAGTGCCATGGGTGCAATCGAAGCACAGGTCTGCACCGAACTGGCCGATCCAGCCAGTGCCATTCTGGCCATTGACCGCAAGGTAGCCGACTTTTTGCGCAGCGATGCCTATCCACAGGCACACTTTGGCGTCCCGCTGGCTGGCAGCCTGATTCCATGGATTGATGCTGATCTGGGTAATGGCCAATCCAAGGAAGAATGGAAAGGCGCAGTAGAGACTAACAAGATTTTAGGCCGTAGTGCACACCCGATTGTTATTGATGGATTGTGCGTGCGCGTGGGTGCAATGCGTTGCCACAGTCAGGCATTGACTTTGAAACTGAAACAGGATTTATCAGTCGCTGAAATTGAAAAAATTCTGGCATCTGCCAATGACTGGGTAAAAGTGGTGCCTAATGAAAAAACTGCTTCCATGCACGAGCTCACACCAGCGGCAGTAACAGGCACATTAACTGTACCAGTAGGCCGTATCCGCAAGATGGGTATGGGTGGCGAATACATCAGTGCCTTTACTGTAGGCGACCAGCTTTTATGGGGTGCTGCTGAACCCATCCGCCGCATGTTACAGATTGTTTTGCAAAGCAGATAACCATCAACTGGGCGAAGCCAATACGGCCGAAGCCCAGTCTCAATCACCTTTAATTGCAACAGGACAGTTTGGCATTTAACTGTCCTGTTTTCCTGTCTGTGCCATAACTGCAATTAATTCAGATTATCCCAGCACTTTGTCCAGAAAAAATCAGCCAGTCTACTGTTTCAGACTGGCTGCAAACTATGGCAGTTTCTACTTTAACACAAAATGATTACTGCACCAGCTCACCATGTTCTTTGCTATTGAATATTGCTTTATCAGTTTGATGCAGCCACTGGCTGGTTAAAGTACCCGCAGTCATGGCACCGCTGACATTCAATGCCGTTCGCCCCATATCAATCAATGGTTCCACAGAAATCAGCAAAGCTACCAGCGTAATCGGCAAGCCCATTGCCGGTAGTACAATCAGCGCAGCAAATGTAGCACCACCTCCAACACCAGCCACACCTACAGAGCTAATGGTTACCATCACCACCAGTGTCACAATCCACCATGGATCCAGAGGATTAATACCCACAGTCGGCGCAATCATGGTTGCCAGCATAGCCGGATACAGACCGGCACAGCCATTCTGACCAATGGTCGCACCAAAGGAAGCAGCAAAACCGGCAATAGATTTCGGCACACCTAAACGCTGCGTCTGCGTTTCAACATTAAATGGGATAGAAGCTGCACTGGAACGACTAGTAAAGGCAAAGGTCAGTACTGGCCATACTTTTTGAAAATATTTACCCGGATTGATACCAAATATCCCCAGCAACAGACCATGCACTACAAACATCAGTGCTAGCGCCAGATACGATACCAATACAAAGCCGCCCAGCTTGACAATATCCTGCATATTAGAAGCTGCTACTACTTTAGTCATTAAAGCCAGTACACCATAAGGTGTTAACAGCATCACTACCCGCACCAGCTTCATCATCCAACTTTGTAACGTATCAATTGCCAACAACACTCGTTCACCCTTAGGTGCATCATCCTTTAGCAACTTCAAAGCTGCCATACCCAGAAAAGCAGAAAAAATCACCACACTAATAATAGAAGTTGGATTGGCTCCGGTTAAATCAGCAAAAGGATTTTTCGGAATAAATGACAGTAACAGCTGCGGTACGCTTAAATCGGCCACCTTACCAACATAATTTGTCTGAATTACATTGAAGCGTGCTGTTTCAGCATCACCCTGAATCAGTCCACTGGCAGTCAGCCCAAACAAACTGGTAAGCAGAGTACCAATCAGCGCGGCAATAGCTGTAGTAAGCAGCAATACACCTATCGTCATCAGGCTGATTTTTCCAAGCTGAGTTGCATTATGTAGCCGTGCTACTGCACTTAAAATTGAAACAAACACTAGTGGCATTACCACCATTTGTAATAGCCGTACATAGCCATTACCAACAACGTCAAACCACTGCACAGAAGCATCGATTACCGGACTGGATGCGCCGTAAACAAATTGCAGCCCCAAACCAAATACAATACCCAGAATCATGCCCAATAATACTTTTCTGGACAAACTCCATTGAGTGGAATGCATACGGCTCAGCGCCCATAACAACAACGCGAACACTACTGTGTTCGCGAGCAAAGATAAATTCATTTTATACTCCTGCGCCAGCAATACTTCAGCCAGCATTTAATACATAGTGCAGTTCAAGGATACGTAAAAGCAACCAGCTTGTGAAATAGCCCTTATGCATTCACTTATGCCTTTTTGTTATATGCATTAAGAATAAAAACAACATAATTTAGCCTAATACATTTGCCTGATAACAACATTTTTTTGTTATCATGCATTCGTTCTGGTTACCAGAATAAATATCCTGTTTATTTCTATACCGTATATAACCTGTTTGATTGGTGACGTCCATGTCTGTCTATACCAGCATTAGCGATGATGAAATGCGCAGTTTTTTGCGTGATTATCACTTGGGTCGGCTTATTAGTTTGCAAGGTATCGCTCAGGGCGTTACCAACAGTAATTATTTTGTTACCACAACACAAGGACGTTATGTACTGACGGTATTTGAGGCCATGACTCAGGCTGAACTGCCCTTTTTTCTGGATTTAACCCAACACCTGAGTGCCAAGGGCGTGGCCTGCCCTGCCCCGATTGCACGAATCGACGGCCGCTTGGACAGTACACTAGTTGGCAAACCCGCCTGTCTGGTGACCTGCCTGTCTGGTAGCGATACCAGTAGCCCTTCCGAACAGCAATGTTTCAATACCGGTGCCATGCTGGCCAAAATGCATCTAGCCGGAACCGACTTCCCATTAACAATGAATAATCCGCGCTATACCACTTGGTGGCACGAAGCCAGTAGCCGATTATCATCATTTCTGGATGCGGAAGACGAGCGGCTGTTACAGGCAGAAATTGCTTTTTTTGATGAAAATGAGCGTACCGATTTACCTGCCGGCATCATCCATGCCGATTTATTCCGCGATAATGTCTTACTGGACGGCGAACAGGTAGCTGGCTTTATTGATTTCTACTATGCATGTAACGGCAACTTCATGTATGACTTGGCCATTGCCGTTAACGATTGGGCACGGCGGGCAGAAAACCATCTCGACCACAACCTGCAACAGGCATTTATGCGCGGTTATGAAAGCATACGACCGCTAACTGCTGCCGAACGGGATTATTTCCCAGTTGCACAACGGGCTGCATGCATTCGTTTCTGGGTTTCTCGCCTGCTTGATTACCATTTTCCACAAGTAGGAGAAATTACTTTTATCAAAGACCCAAACGCTTTCCGCGATTTATTGCTGAGCCTAAGGACTTAACAAGCGCAGTTCAAATTGCCTTCGAAACTGCCTCAGAAACCAGCAGGATACATTGAGACGGTTACAGTCTGTTTTAATTTCCACCCACATTTGTATCAACATATGCAAATACAAGTGAAAATTAAAATATCATAATAATGATAGTACTAAATGCACATTTAAAATGGTGTCATTAAGCAATAGCTGCCTCATTGCCAAGCAAATAAATTTAATCATTCCATTTCTTAATATAAACCTAGCGTATCCGCCAGCAATGTTCAGTTTAGGCACTGCAAAAGTGTTTCTCATTTCTTGCAACTTAATTTATATCACTAATCGTGGGCAGTACGATAAGCACAGCTACTACTTCACACCGGTGTTTTATATCAATAAACAGCTATTTGTGGCTTAATTTAATAAGGCAAAATTTTTAAAGAAAGACTGAGTGATAAAATTCACTATCATCCATTACAACCATGAAACCAAAAAAATTTTAAAATTCAATTTCATTCCTAATAGCTTTTACCAAAAATTATTTCGCTGACAACAAGTAAATAAAATTTTAATTTAAAAATTAAAACGATACCCTACATTTAGTTGTTTTCGATCAAACTTATTACCCAGTGAATAAACCATATCGCCATAAAAATTATGTTTTTGTTTTAACTGCATATTGATACCAATTCCGTTATCCCACCAGTGACCACCAAAATCATATTTCTCTCTTGCAGCATGATTAAATGTGTAAGATGTTTTACCACCAAATTCTTTCAGATAGCCTGTTTTAAAATAAATATCTATCGGATTGTTATTTTCCTGTATTGTGTAGCCTAAAATCATACTTGCGCGCGCAATCAATGAATTATAACTGCCTAATTTAGTTGTTAAACCATTAGTTGCATTAATTGTGGCACCATTCTGATGAGAAAAAGTAATCTGAGCTTGGGGCTCTAAATACCATCCTTGTGCATTTTGCATTGCTGAAGATAGCTGAACACGTTTGCCAATTTCAGTTCCGATTGAAAAACCTTCAGTACTGCCATGACCTTTAACATGATAGCCACCACCAGTCAGACTATTGAATTTGTTAGACATATGCATATACTTTACTAAACCATCAACATAAAAGCCTGTTTGGCTTTGCACGGTAGAATAAAGTGCTACAGAATAACTCTTAGTATTGCCATCACCAACATTATGATTCACATCACCTTTACTTAAACCACCCATAATACCGTAATAAATATCTTGATTATGGTTAGCCAGTTTTCGGTCAATACCGAATTGTAAGCCATAGTAACTCATATCAAAGTTAGACAAACGTTTGTCATTAAACGAGTTTAATTTACCCGTATATACACGCCCCCATACTTCACCATCAATTGTATCGTTTGCTCGGATTTGTCCCATTCGTTGCAATAACGTTTGCGTTTCAACATAACTCATCAAATAATTTGAGTTAAGAATATTGGCTGCGTTTTGCGCGGTATGCGTTAATTGTGGTTTGGGGGAGATTGGTTTATTTTGACCGCTATTATCATTTATGCCGCCGTTGTTATCACTATTACCACTGTTATCGTTATTATTAGAAGCTACAGATCCTGATAGCACCCAGTCTTCAGTACCGGCACCACGACCATTACTAACTTTCGATAACGTATTAAATTGATAGGCACCAATATCAAAAGACGGTGAAGACAAACCAAAATTAGCTCCACCGCCTTCCGTCTCAACCAGCGTGAATTTCTCATCGCCTGTTACAGCAGCCGCACCGGTTTTATCATCAGCAATAGTAATTTTATGATTGCCTGTTGCTTGTCTTGAACCTGTAATTTTAAGTATGTCATTTGCAAAATTTTTACCAATTGCAGTTCGCATTTCAAAAATGCCATTACCAGCTAAAGAATTAGACCTTAATATCATCTGATTTGTGCCATTAAGAGCTGCTATAGAACTTGGAGCCGCATAGGTATAACCAAAACTTACTTTAGCATTATCACCAAGTGTTAATGAATCAATACTCGAGTTGTTGGTCATTTTCCATTGACTAGCATTACCAGAAATGTCCAGATTAATTTCACCTTTATCTTTTGAATTAGATAGCGCATTATTTTCCATAGAGGTTAATAACATTGAGCCATTAGTAAGATTAAAATTAACAACACCTTTAGTATAAATGTCTTTACCAGCGATTAACCCCCTTGCCGATGAATAAACACCACCTTCAATATTAGATTTGCCAACAATATTCACCACTCCAGCCAATGCTTCTATTGCATTATAATGTTGATTGTCTTTCGAAATTATCTTATTCTCATTTAAGCCACTATTAATCTCTAATTTGCCATCTACTTGCTGCATACTAATCGACGTCCCATGATCAGTAGTAAGATCGACCCCATTCTCTAACTTAATAACGCTACCACCATTAGGCTTAGGATTGCTGTTGTTAAATTGGATTTGGTCAAAAACAATACCATGAGCTTCATCACCACCAGACATCTTGATAGTAACTTTATCCTTAAAAATTAATTTTGAACCTAACGCATTAGGATTATTATTCCTTTGAGCATAAATGCCATAACTATCTTGGCCTGAGGAAATAATTTTTACTTCTTTATTAAATGTACCTATTAATGAGGATGCTACCGAATTATTGTAAGTGCGAATGCCAATAAACTTACCGTTCTCTATACCAGTTATAGAAACCTTTTCGTGAAATACACCATTCCCTTTACTTGCTATATAAATACCAGAACCATCTTTCAGACTTATGTCCAGTTCGTTATTGGCAATAACCTTAGCTGACATTAAATACAAACCGTAAAAAGTATTATGATTCCCCGCTGCATTATTTTGAATAATAAATTTATCAGTACTACCAAGGTCACCAATAGTTAGCGACTTGCCATTTTCAGCACTAATCGCACGACCTATGCTATTCATATTAATATGTGGTGCAGTTGCAGAAGTAGTTTTTATTTCCACGTCATCATCACTAGCAATAATACCCGTGTTGGTATAATTTCCTATATTAGAATCATCGATAGTTATTGAGGCATTAGCGAATAAAGGGATTATAGATAACGTTCCCATTGAAATTTTAAATAATAAAATATTTGAATTTACTTTTTTCATTGAATCAATCAAAATAAGAAACCATTAAACTTCTAAAAAATTACATAAATCTTTTAATTACGTATAAATATTAACTTATACAAAACAAAATATAATCAAATACATGCTCATACTTATACCGAATATTTCTGGATATCAATTTTCCTAACAGCGTCCTGACTAATGAACAAAGAAACACTTTACTCAACACATAGATACTACTTTGAGGCAAGGCGATTTTACTACTTATCGTACCCTACAAAATTTCTAAGTTTAGGAAAGCAAAAGAACCTGACTCAGAAAAAATTCTTGATATTGATAGCCCCCGTCAAAACTATCCCATCCCAAGCAGTTATTGGCTGATGGGTAACATCCTGCCGTATTGATATACACAGCATCTAATTTGAGCCAGATCTCAGTTAGATTTGCAGCAAAATACTACCGTTCTGCACAGTTAAATGCATCGCATTAAAAAATTAATATATCTCCATCTAACTCTTTTTTTAGCTTCTAATAGCCTATTTTTATTTCTATCTGTGAAGGCTGCATTAGCACTCTCCGCTATCAGAACTCTGACCATTTCCAGTCCTACCCTAGAGCTTTCACCCGTAATGTGTGCATATTTGTCTTCTAACCCTTTCATATATTCCCCTTTCAAAGTTAAATTCAGTATAATTTAACCAGTTTACTTATAAAAGTAGGTACCAAATAGATACTATTGGAAAACATTTATGCAGATTGAAAACAATACAGATCAAAATCTTAACTGCCCAATGGTTAAATTCATCAATCTAATTTCAGGAAAATGGGCTATTCCCATCCTATATCGCTTAATCATCATTAATGAACCAATCCGTTTTGGTGAACTAAAACGCGCAATTTCCCCTATTACACAAAAAGAATTAACAAAACAACTAAGACTATTTGAACAAAAGGGATTGATTAGTAGAAAACTATATCCCGAAGTACCACCAAAAGTGGAATACCAGATAACAGAACTTGGTAAAACTTTAAAACCAGCCCTAAATTCTATAGCCAGCTGGATGAAACAACATGAAAAAGAGTTGCTCTAGCTAACTGACTGCTATTCAAATTATCAAATCATATGATGTCTTTTCTTTAATTTAATAATAACTACTTCTATAAACTTATCAGCAGATATATCCCCTAAAATACATTTATATAGCATTTTAATCTTTTAATCACACATTCAAATTCTTGTCATCATTCATACAAAGATTAAACCATATGCTTTTCATAACATTAGCAGCTTTATTATCAAATATAAGTCTCACAGACAGTTATGGTGTAGGTAGCAAAACACGACATATAATCATATTTAAATCATACTCTTGAACAATCCTACTGTAATTCCATTTAGAGATAACAATACAAATGCAACAATAGCAGAAAGATATATCTTAAAGAAATAAAACTTCTCATCATCACCTTAATATTCGTAGTAGCCCTATTTATTAAAATAATTTATTAACAACAAAATAATTCACATAAATACATAAAAACTTAACTTATTATTAATAAAATAAAAAATACAATAACAACAAATAGTTAATTTTTTAATATTCATTAAAACATCCATTTGCATAATCATTATTGCTGACTATAATCATTTCCATACTGCAAAGAAATTTTTATTAAAATCAACTTATAGAGGCAAAATGAACACACATAAATCAACTCATTCCGCCGCCAGCATCATTACTCAAATAATTCTATGGCTGACTACAACCTATCTGCTCATAGGAGGAATCTGGTTAATCTGTCTGGGCGGTTCACCCTTTTACGCTATTCTTGCACTAGCACTTGGGCTATTCACTTACCTGTATCAGCGCAATTGCAGCAATACCCTGTGGTATTTTGCCGCCATACTCATCGCAACACTGGGCTGGGGATTATGGGAAGTCGGTACTGATTTCTGGGCACTGGCACCACGGTTTGATATCCTGTTTCTCTTAGGCCTGTGGCTACTATCGCCTTGGTCAACACGTCAGTTAACCGCACAATACGGCGGTAAAACGGCCATTGCCATAACATTGATTACCATACTGGGCATCATGCTTTACAGCATTAATCACGACCCGCAAGAGATCAATGGCATCATCACACGTACCCAGCCGATACCAGCCGCAGATACCAATGATATTGCAGCAGAAGACTGGCCAGCTTACGGCCGCACTCAGAGCGGCAGCCGCTACTCACCATTAACCCAGATTAATACCAGCAACGTAAACCAGCTCAAAGTCGCTTGGACTTATCATACCGATGACTTCAAAACCGATAATGACTCAGCCGAAACTACCAATGAGCTTACCCCAATCAAAATCGGCAACAAATTATTTATCTGTACACCACACCAGTTTCTAGACGCGCTGGATGCCAGTACCGGTAAACGGTTATGGCGTTTTAATCCAAAATTGCGCAGTAATAAAACCTTTCAACATCTTACCTGTCGAGGTGTCAGCTACCATGCTGCTACAGCAGCAAACAATGGCGAAACCAAAGCATCAACCATATGCCCGCGAAAAATACTGTTACCAGTCAATGATGGTCGTTTAATTGCAGTTAATGCTGATAATGGCGAGAAATGCAAAGACTTCGGCAATCAGGGGGAAATCAACCTGCAAGCAAAAATGCCTTACGCATACCTTGGTGGCTACAATCCAACATCACCTCCGGTAGTTACACCCAGCACCATTATTATCGGCGGTTCTGTGACCGATAACCTCTCCACCAAAGAACCTTCTGGTGTAATACGTGGTTATGACGTCAATAATGGTCAATTAAAATGGATATTTGATACTGGTGCTGAAAATCCAAATGCCATGCCGGGTGAAAACACCACCTTCGTGCATAACTCTCCCAATGCATGGGCACCACTGGCTTACGATCAGCAACGCAATATCGTTTATGTGCCCACTGGCGTGGGTACACCAGATATCTGGGGCGGCCATCGCGACAAGCTGAAAGAGCGTTATGCCAATTCCCTCCTGGCATTAAATGCTTCTACTGGTAAACTTCTGTGGCACTACCAGACAACTCATCATGACTTATGGGATATGGATGTACCGGCACAACCTTCATTAATGGATCTCATCCTGCCATCCGGCAAACGAGTTCCGGCCATTTACGTCCTCACTAAAACCGGTAATATTTTTGTGCTCAATCGTGAAACCGGCCAACCCATCGTATCACTTACCGAAAAACCAGTACCGCAAACCCTGAAATATGGTAACCCAACGCAGGGCGAGCACTATTCTGCCACCCAGCCATTTTCAGCGCTGAGTCTGACACCAAAAGACAAGCTCACCGATAAAGATATGTGGGGAGCAACCATGTTTGACCAACTCATTTGCCGTATTCAGTTTAAACGTCTGAATTATGACGGCATCTATACCCCCCCTTCCGAAAATGGCACACTGGTTTTCCCGGGAAATCTGGGTGTATTTGAATGGGGCGGCATATCCGTCAATCAGGATCGCCAAATTGCATTGATGAACCCGATAGGCTTGCCATTTGTTTCCCGTCTGATTCCCACCAATCCAGATAGAGCGCAACAAAAACAGGGTGCCGGTACTGAAAATGGCATGCAACCAATGTATGGTGCTCCCTATGGTGTGGAAATCAACCCTTTCCTGTCACCACTAGGTCTGCCCTGTAAACAGCCATCATGGGGGTTTGTCGCCGGAGTGGATTTACAAAGCAATCAGGTAGTGTGGAAAAAACGCATCGGTACCATTCGCGACAGCCTGCCAAAATTATTCGAATTACCACCATTAAAAATCGGCGTACCCGGCTTGGGTGGTGTAATATCAACGGCTGGTAATGTCATGTTTGTCAGTGCCACTCAAGACGACTATCTGCGCGCCTACGACACCAGCAATGGTAAGCTGTTATGGGAAGCCCGCTTACCTGCCGGCGGACAGGCAACACCCATGACTTACGCAGTTAACGGTAAACAATATGTAGTACAAATGGCAGGTGGTCATGCTTCATTTGGTACCAAAATGGGCGACTACCTAATTGCTTATGCCCTACCCTAAGCTATCATGCATATGGATGACAAATTAACTATCTCCATTTACTCTTAACTCAACCTCCATTTATAAAAGCAACAAAAAAAGACATGTTTAACAACATGTCTTTTTTACTCCCCGTCTCAGTGATAATCAGACAACAATATTCACCAAACGTTTAGGTACCACAATTACCTTTTTCGGTGTTTTGCCGTCAACAAATCGTTGTACAGTTGGGTCTGCCAGCGCTACAGCCTGTGCTTCATCATTACTGATATCAGCCGCAACCGTAATCTGTCCGCGCAGCTTCCCATTTACCTGTACCATCAAAGTAATTTCATCCTGCACTAGCGCAGCGTCATCTACACAAGGCCATGCAGCATCCCATAAAGTTTGCTGCGGGCACAATTCATTCCATAACGTCTCACACACATGTGGCACAATTGGCCATAACAGACGCAATACCGATTCCAGTACTTCTTGTGCTACAGCTCGTCCCTGCTCTGAACTACAATCAGTACGATCATACTGATTCAGCATTTCCATCACCGCAGCAATGGCTGTATTGAATTGCTGGCGGCGACCATAATCATCCGTCACCTTAGCAATCGTACTGTGCAATTTCAGGCGCAACGCTTTCAATTCAGGTGACAGCCCATCCTGATTACCCGCAAACGCCGTTACACTTGCACCCTGCTGCAAATAATCATACACAGTACGCCATAAACGACGCAGGAAGCGATGAGCACCATCGACACCAGCATCCGACCACTCCAGAGACTGCTCAGGTGGCGCAGCAAACATCATAAACAAACGTGCAGTATCAGCACCATAACGATCAATCAGCTCCTGCGGATCTACACCATTATTCTTTGATTTAGACATCTTCTCAATGCCGCCAATACAAACTGGCTTACCATCTGCTTTCAAAGTTGCAGCCAGAGGCCGGCCTTTATCATCGCGTTGCAAATCAACATCCTGTGGTGCGATCCATTCCTTACTGCCATTAGCCCCTTCACGGTAATACGTCTCACAGACTACCATACCCTGAGTAAGCAAACGTGCAAACGGCTCATCAACATTCAGTAGACCTTCATCTCGCATCAGCTTAGTAAAGAAGCGTGCATACAACAGATGTAAAATAGCATGCTCAATCCCGCCGATATACTGGTCAGCATTCATCCAGTAATTGGCTGCTTCCTTATCCACCATAGCAGTATCACATTGTGGCGAAGCATAGCGCACCGCATACCAGCTGGATTCAACAAATGTATCCATCGTATCCGTTTCACGGCGGGCAGGTTTACCACAGCACGGGCAGCTAGTTTCATAAAATTCCGGCATTTTGCTCAGCGGAGAACCTGCACCATCCGGCACTACATTTTCAGGTAAGACAACGGGCAACTGCGTTTCTGGCACAGTAACATCACCGCAATCATCACAATGAATAATCGGAATCGGACAACCCCAGTAACGCTGGCGTGAGATACCCCAGTCACGCAGGCGATATTGCGTTTTCGGTGCGCCGGCATTTTTAGCCTGCAAAATCTCCCCTACGCGCTCAAAAGCGGTATGAAAATCCAGACCATCCAGTTCACCACTGTTAACACACAACGTCTGCTCTTTGCTGCCATACCATTCCTGCCACGCCTGCGCACTAAATTCATCAGTAGTCTGAGTAGATGCAATAACCTGTTTAATCGGCAGTTGATACTTAGTGGCAAATTCAAAATCACGTTCATCATGTGCCGGCACAGCCATCACCGCACCATCACCATAGCCCCACAGCACATAATTGGCCACCCACACTGGGAGCACATCACCATTCAACGGATTAATGGCAAAGCGCCCGGTAGGCATACCTTTCTTCTCCATCGTAGCCATATCCGCTTCAGCCACAGAACCTGCCTTGCACTCAGCAATAAACTGCTGTAGCTCAGCATTATCGGTAGCAGCGGCTGTAGCCAGAGGATGTTCCGCTGCCACAGCAACATAAGTCGCGCCCATTAGCGTATCTGGACGCGTGGTGTATACCTGCACAAAATCAGCGTACTCACCCGTTAAACCTGCTTTGCTGTCTTCAGCCAGCGCAAAACGCACCTGCATACCACGTGATTTGCCAATCCAATTGCGCTGCATTGTCTTAACCTGTTCCGGCCAGTGTTCCAGCGTGTCCAAACCATTAAGCAATTCCTCGGCGTAATCCGTAATCTTGAAGTAATACATCGGGATTTCGCGTTTTTCCACAATGGCACCAGAGCGCCAGCCACGACCATCTACAACCTGCTCATTGGCCAGCACAGTCTGATCCACCGGATCCCAGTTAACCGTACCGTTTTTCTTGTAAATAATGCCCTTCTGGAACAAACGCACAAACAGCCACTGTTCCCAACGATAATATTCCGGCGTACAGGTTGCAATTTCCCGCTCCCAGTCAATGGCAAAGCCCAGACTCTGCAACTGCTTTTTCATATAAGCAATATTGTCGTAAGTCCATTGTGCCGGTGCCACCTGATGCTTCATGGCCGCATTCTCAGCGGGCAAGCCAAATGCATCCCAGCCCATTGGTTGCATCACATTAAAACCATTCAGCAGACGATAGCGGCTCAGTACATCACCAATCGTATAGTTACGTACATGCCCCATGTGTAACTTGCCTGATGGATAAGGAAACATCGACAGACAATAATATTTTGGTTTGGGACTAAAATCTTCAGCGTTAAATAAACGGTATTCCTGCCAGCGTGCCCGCGCAGCCGGTTCAATTTTCTCGGGACAGTAATGTTCTTGCATCATGAATCATCAATTTATTGTATAAAAATAGACTACTATTATAACAGTTTACTCAAGACACCAGCCTGCAATTAAACATTCTGGCCGCTCAGTTAACCAAACTGGTACATCAATACCGCAATAACATACCGCGCATTCAACCGGATTACAATAATTTATGCAAATAACATCCAAGAAAACAAATAAAAAAAACCACCGATACCAAGGGAGAGAATATCGGTGGACAATTTGCGGGAAAACACTACTTACTCAATACTGACTGTCAGGCAACAACAATACTGATAAATTAATTATATAAAGATAACCATTAAACGCAGTTAAACTGTGCTAAGTCAGACAAAACTATTTATTTCAATCCACAGAATCAGCCAATTCATGTGAAGAATTAAATTTTTTCAATAACTTTAATGCCTTATCTGGATCATCATTGCGTAATATCTTTTGCACCTCAGTTTCCAGCGTCAGCAAATCACTCTGAATAATCTGATTTTTTACCGCCAGAATATTATTTGCATTCATCGAAAAACAGCGTAATCCCATCGCCATCAACAACCGCGTATATTGAGCATCACCAGCCATTTCACCACAAATTGACACCGGTTTGTTTAAACGTACCGCAGTACGGATAATATGCAATAACAACTTCAATACCGCAGGGTGTCCCGGCTGATATAAATAACTCACACTTTCATCATTGCGGTCAGCCGCCAGCGTATATTGAATCAGATCATTAGTACCAACCGAAATAAAATCAATCAATTTCAGAATAGAATTAACCGTCAACGCAGCCGATGGAATCTCCACCATTGCGCCAACCTGAATATTCTCATCAAATTCTTCAAAACGATCGCGTAGCTGCTGTTTGGCCGTATTTAAATGCGTTAAGCATTGCTGTATTTCCGTCACCGAAGAAATCATTGGCCACATCATGCGCACAGGTCCCAGGACAGCAGCCCGCATAATTGCGCGCATCTGGATACGAAACATCACCGGTTCTGCCAAACACAAACGAATACCGGTCAAACCCAAAGCCGGATTCATAGCGTTGCTGGGGCCAAACCAGCGTGGATTCTTATCCACCCCCAAATCAATCGTACGTATGGTTAATGGCTTACCTTTCAGCTTTTTAACCACATCCGCATACTCCGCATACAACTCATCTTCTGTAGGCAAAGTATCCCGGTTGAGATAAAAAAACTCACTGCGATACAGTCCAATGCCGTCAATACCTAAATTATGCAATGCCTTAATATCATTAGCACTTTCAATATTGCCTAACAACTCAATATTGATTCCATCCTGCGTAGTCGCAGCCGTATTTTTCAACTTATTTAATTGCCGTTTTAAACTGCGAAACTCACGTAAACGGCGCCGGTATTCCTTCAAAATGATATTATCAGGCGCAATAATAACCACGCCCATAGTGCCATCTACAATAATCAGCTCATCTTCGTTAATCAATTCCCGCGCATAGCCCAGTGCAATCACAGATGGTATATCCAGGCTGCGTCCTAGAATTGCCGTGTGACTGGTTGGCCCACCAGCATCAGTTATAAAAGCCGCAATACGACTGTCTTTGAAAAAAATCGTGTCTGCCGGTGATAAGTCATGAGCAACCAGAATCGTATCTTCTTCAAAATCCTCAGCTTCAGTAACAACCTCAGTAGACAGTCCAATCAGATTCTTAAAAATCCGCTCCACTACCTGCAACATATCCTGCTTACGCGCACGCAGATAATTATCTTCAATTGCATCAAACTGTTCCGCCAGCTTATCTGTTTGCAACTTTAATGCCCATTCAGCATTAACACATTTCTCCTCAATAATATCAATAGGCTCTCTCGATAGACTCACATCTCCAACCAGCATCAGATGCAGAGAAATAAACGCCCCCAGCTCTGAAGGTGCATTTTGTGGAATATCTGTACGCAACTGTTCTAACTGACGGCGAGTCGTCTTAATCGCCTGCTCATAACGGGCAACTTCTGCTTGTATTTCTTCAATTGACAGCTCACGATGGGGCACATCATCCATCCCCCGTACCACCAGATGGGCCCGACCAATTGCTACTCCAGCACCTACTGCCACGCCATGCAGCACAATACACATTATTCGTCTTCACCAAAATAATTGTTAATCAGCTCAACTAATGCCTGCATCGCCTGACTTTCATCTACGCCGTCAGTTTCCAGTTCAATTACACTACCCTGAGCAGCAGCCAACATCATCAGACCCATAATACTTTTACCATTAACGCGACGGTCTTTGCGTGTAACCCACACCTCACATTGAAAACGACTGGCTACCTGCGTAAACCTATTCGAAGCCCGTGCATGCAAACCAAGCTTGTTAACAATCTCAATTTCCTTCTTTACCATGTCACAGCTCATCCTGATTAGAAATAGTCATAATGCCAGCAATAGCAGCTACTTTAACCTCTTCAGCAAATTTATACACATCATCCGCTTTAGTAAAATTTTGTAGCGCCTTAATCAGCATCGGAGCATTAAGTCCGGTAAGCACAATAACATTGTCACGATTAATCAGCCGGCATACCAGATTACACGGCGTAGCACCAAAAATATCCGTCAGAATCAGCACACCATGGCCATAATCCAGAGTAGCCAACTTTTCTACTACATCTGTATGTATGCTTTCAAGCGAATCACTACTGCGTACCCCAATTAGAGAAACATTATCGGGCACAGAACCAAAAATATGCTGAATCAACTGCATATTTGCCTGCCCTACAGTTTCATGGGTAACTATCATCAAACCTATCATTGTATTACCTATTACTATTACAGCATCAAGTGTACCCAATAATCCCGTCTAAAGAAAAATAATTGCATCACTTACCGCTGACCAACAAACAATTGGCTAAAATTCCAACCCTATCCCCCAGACAAAACTTATCATACTTGTCACACTGTAGGAAGAAAGATACCAAAGGAAATAATATATTGGCTTCAAATTCACCATCTTGTAGACAGTTTAGAAATGATTTCAGCCTTATACTATATAGATTACATGGTTGACTGCTGAATAACCAGTTAAGTTAACCGTTTCTGATGAAAACAATATCAACGGTTGTTTACTTAATAATAGAACATTATGCTTTTTAAAATATAAAATCTCAAATTATTAGAAAATTTAATAGATACTTATAGTGATACCAGGTTCTAATATTATTTTAAGACCTTCACTATCTAGTTGGATACGCTACACTAACTCATACAAATTTTTAGTGGGTAAAGTAAACTCAACTCTAAAAAAGAAAAGATAATGAATCAACAAAAGCGTGCACGATAGACTTTTAGTACTGATTTCAAAGCGCAAATGGTTAAACTTTATCAGCAGGGGAAATCGTGCAGTAAATTGGTATGAGAATATGATTTGACGTCATCTACTTTAAACCGCTGGATAAGCCAAACAAACAAAAGAGGTTATTTAAAACTAAAGATAACCCCACTCCAGCAGAAAATGAACTGATTACCTAACGAAAAGAGCTTAAGCAGCTACGGATAAAAAATGATACCCTAAAGCAGACTGCGCTGATAATGAATGGGACGAGAATCAAAATCCTAAAAGTAAACTAACATTATTATGCTATAGCGGCACTATGTCGCTGCTTATAGATACTAGGCATTATGCCTATTATCAGTGCAAAGTAACTAAACAGAAATCGGGCGCTACTTACACTAATAAAATATTGACAATTTTTAATTGCAGCTATCAATCGTATGGAACCAGGCGAATTCATTTTGCCTTACAATAAACGAGCGTAAGCGTTTCTCGTTGTTACATTGCCCCGGTAATTAAGTCGCTATTATTGATATCAAAGTATACGCTTAAACAGCATCGAGAACATCAGACGATAAGCAATAGCGCAGCAACAGCTAATCATTTAAAACATCATTTTAATGTAGATAGCATACAGCAGATTACAGTGGCAGATTTAACCTATATTCGTGTTAACCATCGCTAGAATTATTCATGTGTGTTACTGAATTTATCTAATCGACAGCTTGCCGGTTATGGTATCAGTCAACATAAAACAGCAGATTTAGAGATGTCTGCATTAGGCCAGAATAAGCAACCACCACATCATTAAATCCATATCATTCAGATAGAGGGAAGGAGTTTGATAATCAATTACTAGATAAATGTTTCAACACATTTAATATTCAACACTTGCTGAGTAAAAAAGGGGGGACTGTATGATAATACAGTGGCGAAAGCAACATTTAAAAGGATTCAAACTGAGCTTGTTAAAGGAGAAAAGTTCACGGCAATCCAAGAATTATAACAAGCCTTTGCGGCTTATGTTTATTGGTACAATCACAAATGATTACATTGATCGTTAGGCTATTTGCCTCCCATGAAATCTGACAAACAACCACCCCCTTAATTTTATTGTTTGAATACGCATAGTCATTCCATTATATTCGTATACAGACGAAAAATATCGTCAATACAGTAAGCACAGTTGATAAAGAAATTTTGCAATACAATCGTTATCCAATCTGATATACACTAAATCTTTTTTAAGAATGACCAGCATGCCGCTGCACATAGCTCTCTACCAGCCCCAAATACCCGCCAACACCGGCAACATCGCCCGTACCTGTGCCGGCACCCATACCAGCCTGCATCTGATTCACCCACTGGGCTTTTCCACTGACGATAAAATGCTCAAACGCGCCGGGCTAGATTACTGGCCTCACGTAGACATTCATTACCACAACAGTCTGGAAGCCTTTATAGAGATGACAGAAGCTCAAACTAATGCACAGGTATACTTGATAGAAACGTATGGCACACGCAATTATACTGAGTTTGATTTTAGTGACAGCTCGAAGGAGATTTATTTTTTATTCGGCCGCGAAACAACTGGCCTGCCCGCTGAATTCGCTCGGGCACATAGCAGTAACTGCCTGCGCATTCCCCAGTCCGAGCATATCCGCTCTCTGAACCTCTCCAATGCCGCAGCAATTGTGCTGTACGAGGCATTACGGCAGCAGGATTTTAATGGACTTGGCTTGTAAATACCCCAAACTTAGTACAAGATTCAAGTAGAAAATTATGCTGCCTGTTTTAGGGTTTTATATTCAATCGGCGTCATATTATTTAATGCTTCATGAGGTCTTTCGGTGTTATAACTGGTTAGCCATTCTTCGGTTACCTTTCTTGCTTGTTCCAGATTATTAAATAGATATAAATCTAGTACCTCTGTGCGATAGGTGCGATTAAATCGTTCAATATATCCGTTTTGATATGGACTGCTTGGTTGAATATAATCTATGGTTATACCATGTGACTTCGCCCAGTAGATGAAGGTTTTTCCGGTAAATTCTGATCCATTATCTACTCGTATTTTGAGTGGATAGCCATGATATTCGGCCAGTTTATCCAGATAACGGGTAATCCTGCCAGCCGGTAAACTAACCGCAATATCAATGCCTAACGCCTCACGATTAAAGTCATCTATCACATTGAAGGTTCTAAAACGCCGTTGATTGCAACTGCTGTTACTCATAAAATCCATTGACCAGCATTCACCTTGTTTACTGGGTACTGATAGCCTTTCTGGATTTCGTGGAGGAATGCGCTGTTTACGCTTTACCCTGAGATTAAGCTTTAATTCACAATACACCCGATACACGCGTTTATGATTCCATTTATAGCCGAGCTTTCTGATGCGATTAAAACATTTGGGAAAGCCCCAGCGCAAATGCTTATCGGTAATAGCACTTAGTACCGACATAATCACTGAATCATCCGGTAACTTGGGTTGATAATAGTAAGCACAGCGGCTTAAGCCAACAATAGCTCAGCTCATGGCAATAGTAACAGAATGATTTTTTTGCAGTTGTACAGCCCAAGCTTTACGTGCTTGAGTAGGCACTATAGCTTTTTTATGATTTCCTCCTGAAGCTGAGATTTTAAACTCAGCTCAGCAAACATCTGTTTAAGCTTACGGTTTTCAGCCTCTAGCTCTTTTAAACGTTTGATATCGGACGTTTCCATACCACCGTATTTATCACGCCATTTATAAAAAGCTGAATTGCCAATGCCATATTTACGGCAGAGTTCTTTGACGGGGATATGGTATGGCTAATGCACTCTATATAGAGTAAGCACCAATACAAACAGCAGCATTAAAGCTGCTGTCGTGTTTTGCTAGCAAGTATCTATTCATTGCCTCTTAGCCTTTATCCAATGTAAGAAACCCGGCTGATATCTCAACCGGGTTCTTCTTATGGGGAGTCTGGCGGTGTCCTACTTTCACATGGGTATCCATACTATCATCGGCGCTAGGTCGTTTCACGGTCCTGTTCGGGATGGGAAGGCGTGGGACCAACCCGCTATGGCCGCCAGACATTAAACTGTCAAATCAGAAAGCCTTAATCTCGGTGATGTGTATTCATCAGTAAGCTTTTATCATTTCTTCTATACATATCTTTATATACGAAGTCCTTCAAATGATAGAGTCAAGCCTCACGAGCAATTAGTATCGGTTAGCTACAAGTGTTACCACTCTTCCACACCCGACCTATCAACGTCCTGGTCTCGAACGTCTCTTTAGAGGGATTAATTCCCTAGGGAAGTCTCATCTTCAGGCGAGTTTCACGCTTAGATGCTTTCAGCGTTTATCTCTTCCGAACTTAGCTACCCGGCGATGCGACTGGCGTCACAACCGGTACACCAGAGGTTCGTCCACTCCGGTCCTCTCGTACTAGGAGCAGCCCCCGTCAAACTTCCAACGCCCACTGCAGATAGGGACCAAACTGTCTCACGACGTTTTAAACCCAGCTCACGTACCACTTTAAATGGCGAACAGCCATACCCTTGGGACCGACTACAGCCCCAGGATGTGATGAGCCGACATCGAGGTGCCAAACTCCGCCGTCGATATGAACTCTTGGGCGGAATCAGCCTGTTATCCCCGGAGTACCTTTTATCCGTTGAGCGATGGCCCTTCCATTCAGAACCACCGGATCACTATGTCCTGCTTTCGCACCTGCTCGACTTGTCGGTCTCGCAGTTAAGCTACCTTGTGCCATTGTACTATCAGTCCGATTTCCGACCGGACCTAGGTAACCTTCGAACTCCTCCGTTACTCTTTGGGAGGAGACCGCCCCAGTCAAACTGCCTACCATGCACGGTCCCCGATCCAGTTTATGGATCCGGGTTAGAACCTCAAAGTCACCAGGGTGGTATTTCAAGGACGGCTCCACAGTCACTAGCGTGTCTGCTTCTTAGCCTCCCACCTATCCTACACAAGTGACTTCAAAGTCCAATGCAAAGCTACAGTAAAGGTTCACGGGGTCTTTCCGTCTAGCAGCGGGGAGATTGCATCTTCACAACCATTTCAACTTCGCTGAGTCTCAGGAGGAGACA
>NZ_MEIR01000062.1 GCF_002777825.1 Snodgrassella alvi
AATCGGTGAATTTAACAATTTTGTACATATATTTTGTATGTGTATAAGCATTAATAATTTTGATAAGCAAATTCTGTTTTCCCGGAAACAAAATATCATCAAATAAAATTTTTTTATTTTATTTTATATAAACATATATCCTATACTTTATTTCACTGCCATACTTCAACAGTAGCATTCATCATAACAAATATTTCAATTTAGTTAATTTTTGTTTGTTAAAATCCAGTAAATACGCTATAAATGATAAATTAAGAATCCACTGAACTGTAACGAAAGAGGGTACTACTTAATTCAAAATAAACATGAATTCTGTTTGATTATTTTACGATTTTCAGCGTAATTTTTTTCAGAACGATAACAAATCAGGACTACCTATGAACTTACTACAAGTATTATCGCTCGTATTATTGGTTGTGATTTTGATTCTGGCTGTCTGGCGACATGTCAATATAGGTTTGCTGGGATTTAGTGCTACAGCAGTGTTGGTTATGGCATCTGCTAAAATTGCAGATAGTTCCGCTACAGAGATGGTACTAAGCAGTAAAGAGGTTCTGCATCATTTTCCCGGTGCTATTGTCACGCTGTTAATCGGAGTATCTTTATTATTTGCCCATCTGGAAAAAAGCGGCGGCTTGAGCTGGTTTACAGATAAAGTCTACGCCAAAATGGGGCACTATACTCATGTTGTACCTTGGATTGGCTATTTTATAGGATTTGCTATTTCAACAGCCGGCGCCTTTTCTACTGCTTCGATTACGTTGCTGGTACCAGTCATTGCGGCTTTAGGCAGAAAACATCCCCGACTGTTTTTTATCTGTGAAATGGCGGCAATTATTGGTGCCAATACTGGTGCACTGTCACCAATTAATCCTACCGGCCAGGTAATTCTTGATGCGGCTAAAAAAGCACAGGTTGAGTATAATCCATGGCTGGTGTGGCTGCTGGGTACAGTAATCAGTATTCTGTTTGTCATTGCTTTACAGATTGTGTTTCATGAAAAAAGAGTGGTTGATGCAGACAATACTGACAAACCTGTAAAGGGTTTTCTGCTGCTTAAACCAATCAAGCAGGAAACTTGTGATACTCATCAGTTACAACCATTTTATGCAATATGCTCTACGATTGCCGTATTGATTTTTCTGCTACTGGTTGTATTTGCTAAAGCCAATGTCGGCTTGACTGCCTTGACGCTGGCAGTGGTATTGATGTTGTTTTTTCCCAAAAACAGTAAGGATTTTGTGAAAAAAATTCCCTGGAATGCTGTGGTGGTTATCAGCGGCTTGCTGGTTCTCATTGGTACCATGATGCAGATAAAAACCATGGATGCAGTTGAACATGGGCTATTAAGTCTGACCAGCAGTAAAATCGCCCTGCTGTTTATGCTTGCTTACCTGACTACGTTCCTGAGTAATGTAGAGTCTTCTACCTTGGGCGTAATCAGCCTGATGATTCCGATGGTATTCACCATTTTTGGCGAATCTCCGCAAATTTCACTGATTATAATGGCCTGTGCTGCGCCAGCTATGCTCAGTGTGGTTAATCCGATTCATATTGCCGGTACGCTGGTAGTAAGTGTTACTGATGAAAAACAGCAGGAGACAATGTTTAAACGTTTGCTGATTGTTGCCTTTTCTACAGTACCAATTTTGCCGGGTTTGGCCATGATTGTGCCTGCGCTGATGATGTAATCATCATGCAATGTCAACGCTCTGCCTGTACGCAGAGCGTTTTATTTTCTGTGCGTCACTGAATCTGACTGACCTCATATCTCGTTTTCCTGCCTGTAGCCAGTTAAGCCGGTGGAAAAATCAGTTAACAACTGTACCGGACTACGGCACAATGACCTTCTGTTTTTGATTGATACATTTGATATGCAAATTTATTTAGTTGGTGGTGCGGTAAGGGATAAGTATTTGCAACGCCCAGTGGCTGACCGCGACTGGGTGGTGGTGGGTGCTGATGCTGAAGATATGTTACAGGCTGGCTATCAGCCGGTTGGCAAGGATTTTCCGGTGTTTCTGCACCCACAAACACATGAAGAATATGCGCTGGCACGCACGGAGCGCAAAGTGGCAGCAGGATATGGTGGCTTTACCTTTCATGCAGCCGCTGATGTCACGCTGGAACAGGATTTGCAGCGGCGTGATTTAACCATTAATGCCATGGCAGAAGATGCAGCAGGCAATCTGATCGATCCCTACAATGGTTTGGCTGATTTACGCCGCGGTATCTTGCGCCATGTCAGCCCGGCATTCGCGGAAGACCCAGTGCGGATTTTGCGTATAGCTCGTTTTGCAGCCCGCTACGGGTTTCGGGTTGCGGATGAAACGATGGCATTAATGCGCCAGATGGTGGCCAATGGTGAGGTAAATGCACTGGTTGCAGAGCGGGTATGGCAGGAGCTGGCGAAGGGATTGATGGAAAAGCGGCCGCGTTTAATGATAGAGGTTTTGCGCGCCTGCGGTGCTCTGAAGATTATTCTGCCGGAAGTGAATGCTTTATTTGGCGTACCACAGCGTGCTGATTACCATCCGGAAATAGATGCTGGTGAACATACGCTGCTTTGCTTACAGTATGCTGCCGAACATGATTATTCGCTGGAAGAACGCTACGCGACTCTCACCCATGACCTGGGCAAAGCATTAACACCTGCTGAAAAGTTACCAAGCCACCCCGGACACGATCAGGCCGGAATCAAGCCGGTGGAGACAGTAAACCAGCGCTGGCAGGTGCCCAAAGCCTGTGCACAATTAGCATTGCTGGTTTGCAGTTATCATATCAGGCTGCACAGTGTGAGCCAGCTCAAACCGAAAACGGTACTGGATATTCTGAAAAAGACTGATGCCTTGCGCCGGCCGCAACGTTTTGCCCATATTTTACGGGTATGTGTGGCTGATATACGCGGGCGGCTGGGATTTGAGCAGCAGCAATACCCACAACAGCAGCACTGGCTGGCCATGCAGTCGGCAGCGCTGGATATTGATGCAGCCGCAATTGCCCGTACTACGGCTGATTCGCAGCAGATTGCTCAGGCTATAGATGAGGCAAGACTGAATCAGATCCGTCCGTTACAGAATGCTTATCGTCAATCCCAACCCAACGGCTATTAATTATGTTTGCCTCAGCGCTTGTTACCCAATTGTCGGATAGATTACATCAGCACAAGCAGCTTGCTGCTGAGATGTACCGGCAACGCCAGCATCCTTTTGTATATTTTCGGCAGCATACTCAGATTATTACCGAAGTGTTGACAACGCTGTGGCAGGAATTTTTTGCCGGTCAGCAATTGTGTTTACTGGCTATAGGTGGGTTTGGGCGCGGCGAGATGTATCCGTATTCGGATATGGATATGGCTATTGTCAGCAAAAATGTGATTGATGCTGACCTACAGCAGCAGATTGCCGCATTTGTGCAAATATTATGGGATATGCGCTTACAGCCAGCACCAAAGGTGGGCACGATTGAGGAATTATGTGAAAGTGCACGGCAGGATTTAACGGGCGACTCTGCCTTACTGGAAAGCCGCTTTCTGTGCGGCCAGCGGCAACTGGCAACAGAATTTATCCATCAGCTCGATTTGCAACGTGATGTGGCCGCTTTTATTGAAGGTAAGATACTGGAACAATGGCAGCGCTATGCTAAGGCCTCAGGAGAAGCCAGCCTGCTGGAAGCGAATGTAAAAACCACTCAGGGTGGTTTACGTGATATTCATACGCTGTTGTGGCTGGCCAAGGTTCAGGGATTACCGCCGCAGATTCATGAACTGATGAAAAAAGCAATTCTGAACCGCACTGAAGCAAGACTGTTACTTAGCTGCCAGAAGCAGCTGGCGAGAATCCGCATTGAGCTGCATCTGACTGCCAAACGGGCAGAAGACCGGCTTATTTTCGATCTGCAAACACAGGTGGCACAGAATCTGGGATACGTTGATGATGCCACTTCACGCGCCAGTGAAAAACTGATGCATGATTTTTACCGTGCACTAAAAGGGGTAAAACAGCTCAGTGGTATTCTGGTGCCGATGCTGCGCGACCGTGTCTATGCTGCACTACCCCGTGTGGTAGTGGAACTTGACCAGCATTATTATCAGGTTGGCAATATGCTGGCGGTACATGACCTTGAACTTTTCTGGCAGAAACCGGAGCATATTTTTACCATTCTGCGCATTGCTCAGGAACACAGTGATATTACTGGCCTCGCGCCCAAAACCTTGCGTGCCTGGTGGGCGGCAGCACACCAGCTGGTTGATGAAACGTTTTATCAGCATCCGGTCAACCGCAAATGCTTTGCCGATTTTTTCAGGCATGGCAACGGGCTAACCCATTTACTGCGGTTTATCAATCTGTATGGGGTGCTGGGACGCTATCTGCCTGCATGGGGAAAAATCGTTGGTCTGCTACAACATGATTTGATTCATATCTATCCGGTAGACGACCATATATTAATGGTTGTGCGCAATATGCGGCGTCTGGCCATGGAGCAGCACAGCCATGAGCTGCCTTTTGCTTCTACCCTGATGCATACCTTTGCGCATAAACATATTTTATACATGGCAGCGCTGTTTCATGATATTGCCAAAGGGCGTGGTGGCAACCATGCGCAAAAGGGTGTGCCAGATGCACGGCGTTTTGCTGAAGATCATTTTCTGGATGCGGAAGAAAGTGATTTACTCGCGTGGCTGGTGGAGCAGCATCTGCTGATGTCGATGACAGCACAAAAAGAAGATATTCAGGACCCGGAAGTGGTTGCCCGATTCAGCAAACAGGTAAAAACGGTTGAGCGCCTGACTGCACTGTACCTGCTTACCGTAGCTGATATTCGTGGTACCAATCCGAAAATCTGGAACTCATGGAAAGCCAGTCTGCTGGAAAGATTATATAAAGCTGCACTGCACCATTTGAGCGGTAAACAAAGTAACCGGCAAACGGCCATCCTCGACCGCCGGCAGCAGGCAATGCATGAATTAAGTCAGTATCATATCAGCGAAGCACAGCAACGCGAGCTGTGGCACATTCTGGGGCAGGCTTATTTTGCCCGCCATGAGTGGCAGGATATTCTGTGGCATTTGTCAAAAATTATTAATTATGAACAGCAGGCGCAGGCACACAGCCAGCTACTGCCAGACACCGATACTTTAAAAGTAATGGTGTATATGCCTAATCGCCCGAAACTGTTTACCGAGCTGGCTTCTGTTTTCAGTGAGGCCGGTATGAATATCTTGACTGCCCGCGCTTATATTACCGAGCACAACTTTATTCTCGACACGTTTATTCTGCAATTTCCCCAGGGGCTCAATACAGGCGATTATCTAGCTATTCAGAATAAAACCGAGCTGGCTCTCAATCAGTTTGTTAATGGTCATCTGCCGATGCCTACTAATAATCCGGCCAGCCTGAGCCGGCGAAGCCGCCATATGCCAATTGCACCACGTATCAGCATTGATGAAGAAGATAATACCGGCTGGTATAACCTGCACATTATCACGGCCAACCGGCGATTTTTACTGGCCAATATTGCCGCCGTTTTATCCGAACTGAACATCAGTATCCGTTTTGCCAAAATCATGACTCTGGATGAACGTGTGGAAGACAGTTTTTTGGTGTATGCCCCCCAGCTAGCCGATACCCAGCAGCAATTACGGCTTAAAAATGCCCTGCTGGATCAGCTCCTGCTATAAATGGGATTGATTCTTATCAACGGGAACATACTTTACGATCGCAGTAAGCTGTAATGACAGGGAGCATGCAATGAACGGATTTCAGATTGATAAAGATATGCTGAGGCAATGGCGGCGACTGGCACATACACATTTTCCAGCTCTGTGCCAGCCACGCTCGCCGCAAAGCCATAAAGGCACATTTGGTACGCTGGCAATTGTGGGCGGTTCTGAAGGAATGGCCGGCTCGATTACACTGGCTGGGATGGCTGCGTTGCATTGCGGCTGCGGCAAGGTATGGCTTGGCTTTCACCAGCCGGCTTTACCAATGCCCCTACTGGCTCAACAGCCAGAAATCATGCTTAGTACCGCAGGCCGTCTATTGCAACGCTCAGATATTACTGCATGGGTGATTGGCTGTGGCCTGGGGACTGATACCTCTGCTTTAACCATGCTGACTGAATGCCTGCAACAGAACAGCACTACCATGCTACTGGATGCCGACGCACTCAATCTGGTGGCGCAACAGCCAGCCTTGCTGACCAGCAACCAGAATAAGCAAAACATTATCTTAACGCCGCATCCGGGCGAAGCTGCACGCCTGCTGCATTGCACAATAAGTGAGATACAAAGTAACCGCCATCAGGCTGTGCGCAGGCTGGCCGAACAATATGGTGCATGGGTGGTGCTGAAAGGGCATCAGAGTCTGATTGCCTCACCCAATGGACGGATACAGCAAAATGAAACCGGCAATTCAGGACTGGCAACAGCCGGTAGTGGTGATGTGCTCGCGGGTATTATTGGCAGTTTGCTGGCTCAGCGAATACCGCCGGAACAGGCGGTATTCGCTGGTGTATGGTTACATGGTGCCGCCGCCGACATCCTTGCAGCCAGTGAAACCGGCCCCATAGGTTTGTGTGCCAGCGAAATAGCAGCGGCTGTACGCTGGCTGCGTAACCGTCTGACTAACTCAGCCTGAAAACGATAAAAAACGGTGGCCATTAGCAGATAATGGTCACCTGTGTTGGCTTTATATCAGCTTTTACGATATCGGAAAAAAGCTGCGCATTTATTGTTCATCCGCCAAAGCCCAGTCCACTGCGGCAGTAGCATGGATAGCAGTAGTATCAAATACCGGAACCGGACTGTCAGCCTGCGATACCAGTAGCATAATTTCGGTACAGCCCAGAATAATCGCTTCTGCACCGGCATCAGCCAGACGCTGAATGATTTGCCGGTATTGCTGGCGTGATTCTTCACGGATAACACCCGATACCAGTTCGTTATAAATGATTTTATGTACGATCTGGCAATCTGTATCATTCGGAATCAGCACCTCCAAGCCAAACTTATCGGTAAGCCGCCCCTTATAAAAATGCTGTTTCATGGTAAATTCTGTTCCCAGCAGGCCTACTTTATGGAGTTTTTGGCGACAGATCTGCTGTGCAGTGGCATCGGCAATATGCAGCAGCGGGATGTTTACACTGTTCTGAACCTCTTCGGCCATGCGATGCATGGTATTGGTACAAATCACTATGCATTGGGCACCGCCCTGCTCCAGCTGGCGCGCAGCCGTACACATGCTCTCGGCCAGCTCATCCCAGCGTCCCAGATGCTGCAATGCTTCAATTTCCGCAAAATCCACGGATAACATGATGCTTTGGGCTGAATGTGTGCTGCCCAGACGATAGCGCACCTGTTCATTAATCATACGATAATATTGGGCAGAGCTTTCCCAGCTCATGCCACCCAGTAAACCAATGGTTTTCATGCTATTTTTCCTTATGAGTTAAAAGTTATTTTTTCAGTAGTTCGAGAATCTCTTTTGGCTGCTCAATAATATAATCTGTCGGCCAGCTTGCTGTGTTGTCTTCGGCACCTATATAGCCCCAGTTTGCCAGTACGGTTATCATGCCGGCATTGCGCCCGGCCTGCATATCACGCTCCGCATCACCAATATACAGACAGTTTTCTGGAGCCACGCCTATCTGCTGGCAGGCATACAGCATCGGTTCGGTACTTGGCTTGGGCGCACTGGTGGTATCGCCACTTACCACCACTGCTGGCGCAATACTGCAACCCAGCTTCGGTACCAGACGATCGGTGAATACATGCGGTTTATTGGTGATGATACCCCATGCTATACCCTGCTGAGCCAGTTTTTGTAATACTTCGTCAATACCGCCAAACAGTACAGTCTGCTCGGTAAAGTGCAGTTCATACTCTGCCAAGAAAGCCTGTCTTAAAGCAGCAAACTCCGGATTGTCTGCCTGCATCCCCGTACCAAGCTTAATCAGCCCTGCGGCACCATGGCTGGCAACTGGGCGAATTTCCGCCATACTTTTAGGCGGCAAATGCTGCTTCTCCAGTACGCGATTGAGGGCGGCGCCCAAATCCGGCGCAGTATCGGCAAGCGTACCATCCAAATCAAATAACACTGCTTTAATCATGATTTTCTATCCAGTATATAATCCGTATGTTTTGTATTAATGTGCATGCTGGTGAGCACCCGATGGCATACAGCATAACAGGTTATTGCTGTGCGTATGGGCAGTACTTTCTGTCTGTACAGTTACATGATGGATGTTATGCTGAAGTAGTATTTCTGCCAGTTCATTCACCAGTTTTTCAGCTTCGGTAACCGTTAATGCACCATCGACTACGATATGGCAGGACAAAGCATTCATATTGCTGGTAATCGTCCATGCATGCAAATCATGCACAGCTTCAATTCCGGGCATAGCCAGAATAATGTTGCTTAGTTGTTCCAGTTCGATGGCATCTGGCGTACCTTCCATCAGAATGCGCAGAGTAGTTTTCAAAATCCCAATACCACTGTAGGCAATCAGACAGGCCACCACGATACTGGCAAGCGGATCAGCCCAGCGCCAGCCAAACAGCATCATGAGTATGGCTGCAACGATTGCCCCCACAGAACCCAGTAAATCGCCCAATACATGTAAAAAGGCACCGCGCATGTTGACGTTATGTTCGGTTTCGCTAGTGCGATACATATACCAAGCAATAGCGATATTCACTAGCAAGCCAAGAACACTGATAATCAGCATGCCACGGGTAGCAATATCTGGTGGATTGACAAAACGGCCGATTGCTTCATACACAATCATCACTGCAATCGCAATCAGCGCCATACCATTCACCGCGGCAGCAATAATTTCAAAGCGCTTATAACCAAAGGTCTGACGCTGATTTACCGGACGCTCACTCAGATGAAACGCAATCAAGGATAATGCCAGCGCAAGCGCATCTGAAAACATGTGCCCAGCATCCGACAGCAGAGCCAGACTGTTGGTTAAGTAACCGCCAATAATTTCCACCACCATATATGCACCGATAACCAGCAGAGAAATGCGTAAAACCTGCTTATCTGCACTGTGTGCACCTATATGGTGATGATGTGCACCATCATGATGGTGTTCATGTGTATGGTTATGTTCGTGCATAGAAAGCCTTTTTTTAATCGCCCAATATCGGCGCAGGTTAAATTCTGCCATATGGTCAAAATCAAACCTATTTGCGCCTGTGGTTTGCAAGCGGAGAATCCCAGAACCTGTTACTAAGACAAAAATTCTTGCAAGACAAGATAATAAATACCTAGCTTTATTTGATAATAGCAGAAAAAAAAAGACAATCGACCGCTGTTTCAATAAAGTTCTTCGCCAAGAAACATTTATGGCAGACAAACGGTAAAAAGCATACAGTTTTCTGCACATCCTGCCAGCTACCAATAGCTATATCCTTAAATTAAATTTATTTTGATAACAAAATTTTATATATGAATTTCGTTACAATATTTCACATTTACGGGTAAAATATCGTTTCCCTTTATTGATGCAATTAACCTTGGCATGGCAGTATCGGATTAAGGGTATTACAGCCAATTCAGATTAACTGAAAAGAATACAGATTCAGCTGCGTAAAACCAGAGCAAACCCTTACTCTGTCTGAATATGCGGGTTTGAATTCATAATGTGTGAATATTAATTCTTAGCGTATAAATAGCACCCGGATAACATCACTATTCGATTACAATCCTGTTATGAATACAGCAGGCGCATAGCTTACTCACTAGCAGTCTGCCCATACGCATAAACATTAATTAACTGATTTTAATAAACTTTTCTACTTAGTCTTGTTTGGCATGGTTTAACAATCACTATCTTTTGACTGTTTATCTGCTTCATGTTTAGCTTTATTTCCATCGAATTCGGCCTGTCATTTATCGCCTTTTTCTGCCTGTACTGGCTTTTGAGTGCCAAACCGCAGCTACAAAATCTGCTTTTACTGTGTACTAGCTATCTCATTGTTTATCTGAGCGGCAAAGCACAGGCACTGACTACCTTACTGGTATTCACCGTATTCATTTACGCCATTTCCATCCGGATTAATCACGGCAGCAAGCCGAAAATATGGCTGATAACAGGATGTGCCATTACCCTGCTGAATCTGATATTGTGGAAATATTTCGATTTTTTCCGTACCCCGGTGGGCAACAGCCTAGATACATTCGGACTGAATTCCGACTGGCTGGCGAGCATTATATTACCGCTGGGCATATCCTATTATTCATTTCAGGCAATCAGCTATCTGGTTTCCCTGTATCAGTCGCGCAGCAAAGGGCAACCGGAGAGCAGGCATCTTTCCCTGCCCGCTCTGGCTCTGCATCTGGCATTTTTTCCTACCATTACAGCCGGCCCGATTGCACGTGCCTATGATGCACGCGGGCTAACAGATATATCCGGCAAGCCCTGCGGCATGGTAACGCAAATCCACACTCAGCAATGCCGCCGGATTCTGGCGCCCACTGTGGCACTGTCTCTGATAGTCATGGCACTGATGAAAAACTGGTGGTTATCAGGCTGGATTGCCGACAACTGGGTTGATCCGGTATTTGCCAATCCGATGCAGTATCAGAGTCTGGAGATACTGGCGGCCATTTACGGCTATACCGTACAGCTTTTTTTCAATTTTTCTGGATATAGTGATTTGATGGTGGCCATAGGGCTGCTGCTAGGGTTTCGTCTGCCAGTAAATTTCCGCGCGCCGCTACTGGCTCATAATATCCGTGAATTCTGGCTGCGCTGGCACATCAGCCTGTCCACCTGGATACGCGACTATATTTATATTCCACTCGGCGGTAGCCGGCACGGTACGACACGTACTCAGCTCAATCTGCTGGTTGCCATGGCTTTATCCGGCATCTGGCATGGCAATGGCTGGCATTTTCTCATTTGGGGACTCTTACACGGCGCCGGCATGATATTGCTCAATCTGGGCGACTTACTGCACTCGCGCCTGCGTCACTGCACGCTGGAGCAGGCACGCAACGGCCTGAGCAAAAGCGGCAAGGCTGGCAAAATCATCAGTATTGTGCTTACGGTACATTTTGTGTGCTTCTGTTTTGTTTTTTTCCGTGCGCCAACCCTTAATGATGCCTTACTCCTGTTACACGCGCTGCTATACAACCATATTAATGTGCCGCTGAGCACCAATCCATTTTACTTTTTTAGCCTGTTGTTACTGGCATGGATACTGTATCCATTGCTGGCAAAATTCATCACCCTGTTATATGAGCGTGCTGATACCTTACCTCGCTACAGCCTGATCCTCCCTTTATTGCTGTTGCTGGTTCTGGTATTAATCTGCGCGCCGGCTGGTATCCCGGGATTTATCTATGCCAACTTCTAAATACCGTCGTCTGCCTTCTTATCAAAACCACAACCAGCAAAGAAAATACAGCCAGTTTGAGTACATGCCTGTGGTTAGCCTGAAAACAGTCACCACCTTGCCTATGGTAGTAGTCAGTGAAGAACCGAAAACTGAAGTTCAGGTAGACAAAAGCAACAAGCAGCAATTTCGCTTTGTTTTTCTTGCTTTAGTGATTACTGCCAGTGTTTCCTTATGGCTGATGCAAGATTCGGTAGCGGCTTATTATCAGCAGACTTATCATCAGAACAGTATTTTATCAAAACTGAAACAGCAGCGTTGGTGGCAAAGCGGCGCACAGGCAGGCATGATGCTTAATGATGGTATCAACTGGCTTAATCAGAATATTGCCACAGCTAACCACAATATTATTACTGCTTTTAATAAGCATTATGCTTACGCTGAAAGTGACTGGGCCAGAATACAGCAACAGGCACAACTGGCCGAACAACAACGCCAACTGGCTCTACAAAAAGCAGCCAGAGAAAACAGTATTAAGGCAGCTTTTACCCTCACGCCTACCGATGAAGTATTTTTTGCCGGTGATTCACTGATGCAAGGTGTGGCACCACATGTGCAGAAATGGCTGAGTGAAGATTATGGTATTAAAACCATTAATCTGAGCAAGCAAAGTACCGGGCTTAGCTACCCCAGCTTTTTTAACTGGCCGCAAACCATTGCCCATACTCTGGATACGCATCCGCATATCAAAATACTGGTAATATTTCTCGGCCCGAATGACCCGTGGGATATTCCCGACCCGCGTAACGGCAGCCGTTTCATCAGCTTTGCATCTGCACAATGGGAAAGTATGTACCGCAGCCGGATTAAAACCATTATGGATACAGCCCGGCAGCATCAGGTAACTGTTTTATGGCTTACGCCACCGGATATGCGTCGCAATAAGCTTAACGAACAAATGGCCTACCTGCGCGAGCTCACGGCCGATGAAGTAAGCAAAAATCACGGCTATATAATTGATACCCGGGCTATGCTCGGTAACAATGGTAATGGATTCAATGATACAGTTACTGAAGCTGATGGAAAGAAAATTAAAACCCGTAGTGCGGATGGTATTCATTTCACAATATCAGGACAGAAAATCATTGCCAGAAACATTTTTAACCGCTTTAACCTACCGGTACAGCCTGTTGAAAACGATACATCAAATGTACACTAAAAAACATTTTGCCATTCTGGGCTGCTGTCTTTGGATAATGGCCTGCTCAGCCGATCCTGCTCCGGTTCAATCTGGCCACAATCGTGCCCCTTTATCTTCTCAGGCTAACCATACTGCACAACTGGCTCAGGCTTTACAGAATAAAAGCATCAGCATTGTGCAACTGGGCGATTCTCACACCGCAGCAGATTACCTCACCAACGCCGCACGTGTGCGTCTGCAACAGCAATTGGGCAATGGTGGCCCCGGCTGGGCAATGCCCACTCAGTTTCCCGGTATGCGGCTGGCGCGCTTTACCTATCAGAATCAGGGCTGGCAAGCCGTATCCAGCCGTACGGAAACCAGCCAGAACTACGCCCTTGGTGGCCTGATTGCTACCCCTTCTGTCGGTGCGGTGATGACCATCAAAACCCGTGAACCCGAAGCAGAGCAAACGGTTATTGTCAGTATCCGACAGGGACAGAACGATGAAGATTTAACAGTTACCGACAGTAACGGCCAGCAGATTTTGCTTTCTGCACAGCCTAAAGATAATCAGTGGCATTTCAGCCAGTTTAATGCGCGTTTTCCAATTACGATTAAAGCAGGCATGAATTTTCAGACTGCTATCGGCGGCTGGTGGGCACGAAATCAAAACCGGCAGGGAGTAGTGCTTTCTGCACTGGGAATTAATGGTTTTCAGCTCAATCAGTGGAACCGCTGGAATACAGAGGCATGGCAGCAGGAGCTGAATGTGATTGCGCCAGACCTGATTATTCTGGCCTTTGGCACAAATGAAGCCTATAACGGTATAGAAATCGAAACAGTTAAGCAGAATCTGCTTGAGACAATTACCCAGATTCGCATTGCTTCACCCAATAGCGCCATTATGCTTCTGGGCGCGCCGGAAAGCCTGAAAAGTACTGCCGGTTCCTGTGGCGTACGCCCGGAAAAACTAACTGAATTACAGACAATGCAAAAAGAAGTGGCTCAAAGCCAGCATATTCTCTACTGGGACTGGCAGGCAGTTATGGGTGGCAAGTGCAGTATGAAATCATGGATAAATCAGGGACTAGCGCGCGGTGATGGCGTTCACTTTACTGCCAGTGGTTATCAGCGCCTTGGTCAGGCACTGGCAGACAGTATTCTGTCACTGCGACAGTAGCATTAATCCTGTTTTAAGCCAATAACACCAGTTCCGGCTGATACAGCCAGAACTGGTGAATTTTTTAGCGAACCTGTTTAACGTTTGGCCAATTCCTGCTGGTGCAAAAATGGCAGAATCTGCGGACGTACCGGCTGAGCAAAATTATTGGCTACCGCCTTACTCCAGTTCAGATCAAGCCCGCTGCGCTCACGGTAATACAGCGTAAGCTGTTCATCATAAGCGGCCAGTTTAGCCGGATCAAGCGGGCGATAGCGGTTTTCGCTCACCAATGTATCCAGCGGCAAGCGCGGACGATACATCGGGTCTTGTGCCGGATGTCCCAGACACAGTCCAAATAGGGGGAAGGTTAACTGGGGCAATTCCAGAATTTCGGCTGCCCGTTTCACATCATTGCGCAGAGAGCCAATATACACCCCGCCCAATCCAAGCGATTCAGCAGCCAACAGACAGTTTTGCGCCATAATGCCCGCATCAACAGCCCCGATAATCATGCCTTCAGTCCAGTCTAGCTGCGCTTCAGGAAAAGCAAGCTTGTGTCTAGTGTAATCCACACAAAATACCCAGAATTCGGCTGCGGTGCGCACATATTTCTGATTAGCGGCAACTTCACACAAAGCTGCACGCTTTTCCATATCCGTTACCCGAATAATGTGCGTACTTTGCATAAAACTGGATGAAGAAGCTGCACGTCCTGCTTCCCAAATGGCTTCACGCTGCTCATCCGTTAACGCTTCCTCGGTAAATTTACGAATGGAGCGGTGGCGGTAAATAGTGGGCAAAGTAGCCGCACTGCTTAAATTGGAGTGGTAACTCATCATAATTCCTAAAGTTATTTCAGCGCGCCAAACGCAACGCCAGTTCTGCCAGTCGTTTGCCCTGTGCAAATGCCAGTGCATCTTCTGCATCACTTAGTTTGGGGCAATTTTCGTTTCCTGCAACATGGCTGGCACCATAAGGGGTGCCGCCGCTTTGTGTCTGATTCAGCTGCGGTTCACTAAACGGGATACCACACAGCAGCATACCGTGATGCAATAATGGTGTCATCATGCTTAAAAGTGTACTTTCCTGCCCGCCATGCAAACTGGTGCTACTGGTAAATACACAGGCTGGCTTGCCAATCAGGCTACCGGCCAGCCACAGGCTGCTGGTGCTGTCGAGAAAATATTTAACAGGCGCAGCGCAATTACCAAAGCGGGTTGGGCTACCCAGTGCCAGCGCGGCACAGTTTTGCAGCTCTTCCAGCGTAACATAGGGCGCACCCTCATCTGGAATTTCCGCAGCAGTTGCTTCACACACAGCCGAGACTTTGGGCACAGTCCGCAATAGCGCTTCACAGCCAGCCACGCTGTCTACTCCGCGAGCCAGCGCCAATGCCAGATTGCGCGTACTGCCAGACAAACTGTAATACACCACCAGAATGGGTAAATCTGCCATAAACCGCTCCTTGAACAGTGTTTGAATGCCATTATTGTGCCGTAACTGTCATAGCTTGACCAGTCAGTATGGAAATTCTGCACTGTATGCGCTTTTTGGTTACAATCAACCAGCCACTTGTCAGGAGTAGCCATGGATATACATTCATTTAAAAGCAAATATTTACAACAGCGCCTGCCGCAGTTTTTACTGTTTGTCGGACAAAATTATCAACGCTGTAATTTGCCCCTGATTGCCGCCAGCCTGACTTTCACCACCTTGCTGGCACTGGTACCGTTTTTTACCATTACCGTGATTGTGGTAAACGCCTTTCCCATGTTCGCGGATATGGCCACACGCTTTAACCAGTTTCTGACTCACATTATTGTGCCGGCAGCCGGTGCTGATTCAGTCAGCGATTATCTGTATGCCTTTCGCGATAAAGCCAGCGGCCTCACCGCAGTAGGCATCAGCTTTATGATTATCACTTCATTGATGCTGATTCAGACCATAGAACATGCGTTCAATCAAATCTGGCAGGCACGCGACCAGCGCCCGCTATGGATTCGAATCCTGATTTACTGGGCATTACTCACTCTTGGGCCGGTAGTACTGGGCATGAGTCTTTCAGCCATTGGTTTATTGTCCAATCCGGCCAATATGGCCAGCCAGATTCCGTTTTACAGCACACTTTTCGGCATTGTCACCAATCTGGCACTGATTACCCTGTTGCTGTTTCTGATATACAAACTGGTGCCATTCTGTTTTGTTCGGTGGCATCATGCTTTACTGGGTGCCATCATCACAGCAGTCGGGCTGGATTTACTGCGGCGTGGATTTGCCATTTTCGTAACCGACTTTGGCAATTACCAGAAAGTGTACGGTGCCTTTGCTGCTATACCGGTGTTTTTAATCTGGCTAAATTTATTATGGCTTTTATTACTCGCCGGTGCCGTACTCACTTCTTCACTACCCTACTGGCATCAGGAAAGATTTCGCTATCTGCATCAGTGTCAGCCATTTGAAAACGCACTGGATATGCTATACCAGCTATTACAGGCTCAGCAACAGGGACAGGCTATCAAATCCGGTCAGCTTCAGCAACAGCTCAGTATCAGCGATAAACATCTAGACCAGATACTTACCCAGCTCGAACAACAACATTATATTGCTCACAGCAGCAATGGCTGGCTATTGCAAACAGATCCAGACAAAATCATGCTGGCCGATTTGTATAAACTATTTATTTATCAGCTAAACCACAATTCAGCAGTAGGCAGTTCCATTCAGTCACTGCTGCAACCGTGTTTACAGCAACTGGATATCAGTCTGTGTGAATGGGCAAAACAGTTGCCACAGCAACTTTCAGGCCAGCAGCCACAAAATGAAGCATAAAAATAATCTGCCACTGGCATTTTCAGGTAAATAGTTTTACATTTACCGGTTTTAGCGTTGCACTTTCAGCAAAATACCAACCATGACTATGTTTACCCACTCAGCAGCGTTACTCCGGCGCCTCAGGCAGAAAATAGCCAGCAAACCCAAACTCTGGTGTAGCATTGCCGTAGCCATCACATTGCTACTGTGCATAGCTGTTGTGCTTATTTCCAGCCGCAAACATACTCCAGAGCGCTATCAGGCAAAACACATCACCCTAAAAATAGCACCGGTAACCATCAAAACTCATGCAGTGAACCTGAATTTCTGGCGTGATGAAATTGTCCAGCCGGGCGACAACATCAGCATGGTACTGAGCCGCTTTAACATCCGCCCCGAAGAAATCGAGCAAATAACCAATCTTAAAATTATCAAAAATAAAGTACAGCATTTGCAGGTTAATCAGGTATTCAGCATACGCATGGATAATAATGGCCACCTCACCGATATCCAGTTTTTTAATGACGACGACAATGGTGAAAAAAATCTGGTGGCACTGAAAAAAACTGGCAATAGCTGGCATGCCGATGTCAGTGCGGTTGATACCGAAACTCTGCCTACATTTAAGGCTGTAGTCGTAAAAACCTCTGCTCGCGGCGCACTGGCACAGGCAAGCATACCCGTGGAAATCCGCGAATCACTACGTGAAATTTTCAAAGATAAAATAGACATCAACACCTTGCAAAGCGGTGATACTATCCGCCTGATTTACGACAGCCTGTATTATCGTGGGCAGGAACTGGCCACCGGCGATATCCGTGCTGCCGAATTCAACCATAATGGCAACCTATATCAGGCCTATTATTACGATACTGGCAACGATGGCAATGGTCAGTATTATGATGCCAACGGCAAACCACTGCGCAAAGGCTTTTCCAGCGTACCAGTTGAAGGTGCGCGAATCTCCTCACCATTCGGCACCCGTTTTCATCCGATACTGCAAACACTGCGCATGCACAGCGGCATTGATTATGCTGTCGCCAGCGGCACACCCATCCATGCACCGTCTGATGGTACCGTTGAAAGCTTTGGCATCAAAGGCGGTTACGGCAACACAGTCGTATTACGCCACAACGACAGCATGCAAACCCTATACGGACACATGAGTGCCTTTGCCAACCTCAGTGTTGGCCAGCATGTGCAAGCAGGAACAATTATTGGTTATGTGGGCAGCACCGGTGTTTCTACCGGCCCGCACCTGCATTATGAAGTGCGGCTTAACGGCCAGCCAGTAAACCCAACCAGCGTCGCCTTGCCCACTCGTACACTGAACGCTCGCGAACTGGCTGATTTCAAGCAGAAACAGCGCCACTGGAATGAGCAGCTAGCTAGCATCCGCAATCTTAGAGTAAGCATTGCCCAGCTGGATTAATTGCAGTATCCAGTCTGGAATTCACCACATTTTACGCATACAATAACCGTTTTGCTGTTACAGAATTCATCATGAAAATTGCTACATGGAATGTCAACTCACTGAATGTGCGCCTGCCTCACACTCTGCGCTGGTTAGAAGAAAACCAGCCGGATATTTTGGCCTTGCAGGAGCTAAAACTTGAGCAGGACAAATTTCCAGAGGCTGAATTTACCCGAATTGGTTACCATGCAGCATGGAATGGTCAGAAAACTTACAATGGCGTTGCCATACTTAGCCGCCAGCCTCTTGAGCAGGTTACCATAGATATTCCCGAGCTGAATGAACCGCAAAAGCGCATTATTGCCGCCAGCATCAATGATATCAGGGTTATCTGTGCCTATTGTGTAAACGGCGAAGCAGTAGGCAGTGAAAAATTTGCCTATAAAGAGCGCTGGTTTGCCGCGCTGAACGCCTATATGCGTCGTGAACTGGTACAGCACCCCAAAACCATTCTGCTAGGAGATTTCAATATTGCTCCGCAGGATATAGATGTTTACGATCCAGAAAAATGGCAGGACAAAGTACTATGCTCTCCACAGGAGCGTAGCTGGTTTCAGCAACTGCTGCAACTGGGATTGACTGACAGCCTGCATTATCTGTATCCCGGCAGCGCCCACTACACTTGGTGGGATTACCGCATGAACATGTTCAAACGCAAGCTCGGGTTACGCATCGACCATATCCTGCTGAGTCAGCCATTATTACCGGCATTACGTGAAGTACAGGTTGATAGTGGCGCCCGTGGCTGGGAACGCCCTAGTGACCATGCGCCGGTTATGGCTACACTCGCCTGATGAACAGCATGCAATCCTACCAATACTATATAGGCCTCATGTCTGGTACCAGCATGGACGGAATTGACGCAGTACTGGCCAAACTAACAAATACCCAATGGCAGGGCGTCTGTGCGCATGCGTTCATCCCCTATCCCGAAAATCTGAAACGAAAGTTACTGGCGCTGCAAACACCAGCGCACAACGAGCTGGCACAGGCTGCCGTACTGGCACAGGAACTGGCACACCTCAACGCACAGGCAGTTAGTGCCGTACTCACTGAAGCCGAAATAGAGGTTCAGGCGATAACGGCGCTTGGCTGCCACGGCCAGACCATACGCCATGCACCCGAGCAACACTACAGTATTCAGCTAATGGACTGGGCATTACTGGCCGAACTCACCGGCATTACTACTGTAGGCGATTTTCGCAGTCGCGATCTGGCCGCAGGTGGTCAGGGCGCCCCATTGGTACCAGCTTTTCATCAGGCCGTTTTTGCCAGTGAACAGCATAGTCGCGTGGTATTGAATCTGGGTGGCATTGCCAACATCAGCGTGCTGCAACCCCAGCAGCCTGCTTTCGGTTTCGATACCGGACCAGCCAACATGCTTATGGACGCATGGGTACAACATCACTGGCAGCAGGAATTTGATTACAACGGTACACTGGCCAGTCAGGGACAGATAATTGAGCCACTATTGCAAGCCATGCTTGGCCATGACTACTTCAGCCAGCCCTATCCCAAAAGTACCGGCCGCGATTTATTCAGTCTCGACTGGCTCAACCAATATCTCACCGGACAAGAAAAACCTGCTGATGTTTTGCGTACCTTGCTCGAGCTTACCGCACAAACTGCGGTAAACGCCATCATCAATACCGCACCCGACACCAATAACGTCTATGTCTGTGGTGGCGGAAGCCAAAACCGGCTCTTAATGCACACACTGGCACAACTGCTTGAACAGCACCAGATTTCCCTACACAGTACCGATAATTTACAAATACCAGCACAACTGGTTGAAGCTGCTGCCTTTGCCTGGCTGGCGGCATGCTGGTATCAACATCAACCCGTGCCCACCTATCATGCTACAGGGGCTGTCGGTGCGCGCATTCTCGGTTGCGGCTACTGGGCTTGACTATCCGCAAAAAACCGTTAAACCCTGTTATCAATATCAGCTATAATCGCCAACAGACCTTATAATAACCGGTTAATTTCAGATAAGAATACCGAATTCAATCGCAAGATTTATGGCCACCACACGAAAAAAATCCGTCCCCCGTAAACAGCCGTCACAAAAAGTAAAATCGCAGAATGTGCAGGCGCAGAAAGTTAGCAAACCGAAACAGCCATGGTTAATGAACCTGATTAACGATATTTTCTGGCTGCTGGCATTGATGATTACCTTGTTTACCAGCCTGTCATTAATCAGCTTCAATATGGCAGATCCGGCTTGGTCACGCGGCATCGTCCAAATTAACAAACCCCATAATTTAGCCGGCTTAACTGGAGCTTGGTTATCTGATATTGGCTACTATATTTGCGGACTATCCGTCTGGTGGAGCATTATCGCCGCTATCATGGCTCTGTATAGGAGCTTTCGTCCGCTAAACGCCCGTTCACTCAATACCAGCGATGACAGTACACCCTATAGCAGCTGGCTAGCCTTAACTGGTTTATTTATCCTGCTCGTTTTCAGCCCTGCTCTGGAAAATCTGGTGTTTGCCAGCATGCTACAGAATGCCCTGCCTATTGGTGCTGGCGGTGTGATCGGGCAATCACTCGGCAGGCTACTACAGCAATTTTTCGGCCTTACCGGCGGATTAATTATCAGTATCTTCATGATGCTGATTGGCGTATCACTGTTACTACAGGTATCGTGGCTAACAGTAATTGAAAAACTTGGCGCTCAGTGTGAATGGTTCTGGTGCAAACTGCTGCGCCGGCCAAGACGTCTGATTACTGAATTTCCCAACAATAAAACCGTACGGCGCATGGTCAAACAGGCCAAAACCATTACCGCCCAAAATATCGATACGCCTGTGCTTGCTACCAGCAATCGCAAAACTGTAGCCGTGCGCACTGAACCCACAATAGCACAAAACATAACCGAACCAGCACCAGAATCCAGCCAGCCAGCCGCAACAAGTGAAAATGGCCTTATCCATTTACCAGATGTTGAATTACTGAGTAAGCCAACCAGCCAGCCAACCGTCGTCAACAGTGAACTTCTACAACAAACTGCCGCACATATCGAATCCAGATTAAAAGAATTCGGCGTTCAAGTAGAAGTTACCAGCGCTACCACAGGCCCTGTCATCACTCGCTATGAAATCGAACCGGCACAAGGCGTCAAAGGTAGCCAGATAGTTAACCTCAACAAAGACTTGGCACGCTCACTATCCGTCCAGAGCGTACGCATTGTCGAAACCATCGCCGGTAAAACCACCATGGGAATTGAGCTACCCAATGATGAACGCCAAAGCGTTCTGCTAACAGAAATTCTTGGCGCAAAAATTTTCCACGATGCTGCCGATAAACTAACCATGGCCATGGGTAAAGACATTGCCGGCGCACCAGTTATCGCCAGTCTGGCAAAAATGCCGCATTTACTGGTTGCCGGTACCACCGGCTCTGGTAAATCAGTTGGCGTCAACTGCATGATTCTGTCGATTCTATACAAAGCACAGCCAGATGAAGTACGCTTCATCATGGTAGACCCGAAAATGCTCGAATTAAGCGTATACGACGGCATCCCGCACCTGCTGGCACCAGTAGTCACCGACATGAAAGAAGCCGCACAGGCACTCAACTGGTGCGTTACCGAAATGGAAAAACGCTACCGGCTGCTGGCACACGTAGGTGTACGCAACATCATTGGCTTCAACGACAAAGTAGCAGCAGCCAAAGCTGCTTCCACCCCACTGGTCAACCCATTCAGTAACAATCCGGATGAACCGGAGCCGCTAGATAAACTGCCTTACATTGTAGTAGTCATTGACGAACTGGCCGACCTAATGATGGTTGAAGGCAAAAAAGTAGAACAACAGATTGCCCGTCTGGCACAAAAAGCCCGAGCTGCCGGCATTCACCTGATACTGGCTACCCAGCGCCCCAGCGTCGACGTCATTACCGGCTTGATTAAAGCCAACATCCCCACTCGGCTTTCCTTTCAGGTATCCAGCAAAATCGATAGCCGCACCATTCTCGACCAGATGGGCGCAGAAAACCTGCTTGGCAAAGGTGATATGCTGTTTTTACCGCCCGGTCAGGCTGAACCAACCCGCCTGCATGGCGCATTTGTGTCCGACGAAGAAGTACATGCCGTTGTTAATTTCATCAAACAGCAGGCGCCCACCCAGTACGTGGAAGGTTTACTGTCTGGCGAAGCTGCCCAGACCAACGTCAATCAGGTTAACCCAAATGCCAACAGTGACGAATTATTTGATCAGGCAGTGGCTTTCGTACTGGAAACACGCAAAACTTCTATTTCCTCATTACAACGCCATCTACGCATTGGTTACAACCGTGCCGCCAACCTGATGGAAGCACTCGAAGCTGCTGGCATTGTCTCTGCGGCCGAACTGGGAGGCAACCGGAGGATTCTGGCACAAAAAGACAATTTGTAGCACACTGCCATCAATTCCAAAACCGTCCATATAACAAGGCCGCAATAAACACATCTTTATTGCGGCTTTAACCATATTACCAGTCTAGCTTACTTCGCTTTCCTGCCGGCATAAACAAAGCCAATTACACCAATCACAATCATCGGCAAACTGAGCCATTGCCCCATCGACATATGCATCGCCAGCAGACCAAGAAAATCATCTGGTTCGCGCGCAAATTCAACAATAAAACGGAATACCCCATAGCCCAGCAAAAACAGCATTGATGCTTGTCCCAACGGGCGTGGCTTTTTGGTAAACAGCCACATAATCACAAACAACACAATCCCTTCAAGTATAAATTCATAAAGCTGCGAAGGATGGCGCGGCAACATCTGAAACTTCTCCCATACCGGCAACCATTTCTGCGGGTCCTGCATCACCAGCATCACATCATTTTCACGTGCATGCGGAAAACCCATTGCCCAGAAAGCATCTACACTGGTCACCCGCCCCCATAGCTCACCATTAATAAAATTACCAATACGACCACATGCCAGCCCAAGCGGTACTAAAGGCGCAACAAAATCTGCTACCGCCCAAAACTTAACCCGGTGTTTGCGCGCAAACAGCCACATCGCTACCAGTACACCAACAAAACCACCATGAAACGACATCCCGCCCTGCCAAACTTTCAGAATCTCCAGCGGATGATGCAAATAAAAAGCCGACTGATAAAACAGCACATAGCCAAGACGCCCGCCAAGAATTACCCCCAGCACACCCCAGGTAATAAAATCATCCAGCATCTCATTGGTAAAAACCGATTGCCCGCTCTTAATCCGCTTACGTCCCAGCCAGATAAACAAACAAAAACCAACAATATAACTCAACGCATACCAGCGAATCGCCAGTGGTCCCAGATGCACCAGCACCGGGTCAAAATTCGGATGAATCATCATAAACTTGTCATTCCTCAGATATCTTGCTCATCATCTCATCTGCCACAACCACATGCGTCAGATAACAGCCAGCACGGCCATAAATACAACAGTTAAAACAGCACACAGTTTAACCCATATTAGCCAAACCATGCGCCCCTTTCAGTAACTCTACTTCCCCATAAACATACCAGAGTAAAAATAATCCTCACAAACAGTTCTATGCACATTGACAGTCAGTAATAGGCACCCTAAGATAAAATATGTATTTTATATACATATTAAATTTTTCGGGAGAACAACCATGCAATTAACTACCAGACAAATCAAACTGGTTCAGGCAACTATTCCCGCACTACAAAAACATGGCGTTGAATTGACCCGTTACTTCTACAACAGGATGCTCAGCAACAACCCAGACTTGAAAGAAATATTCAACCTCGGCAACCAGCGCAACGATGCTCAGCCACACGCTCTGGCCAGCACCATACTTGCCTACGCACAAAACATCACCACATTACAGAATCTTGACAGCGCCATCAGCCAGATAGCGCACCGCCATGTCAGTCTAGATATTCAGCCAGACCAGTATCCAATAGTTGGCACCAATCTGCTGCACTCCATCAGCGAAGTATTAAACATACCCATGGACAGCGAACTGATAGAAGCGTGGAGCGCAGCCTACCAGCAACTGGCTGATATTCTCATACAGGCCGAAGCAAACCTTTACCAGCAACATGACAGCACCAAAGGCGGCTGGAATGGCTGGAAAAAATTCAAAATTGTCGATAAACAAGAAGAAAGCAGCGAAATTACCTCATTTTATTTGCAACCAGTCGACAACAGCCCATTGCCGGAATACCATCCCGGCCAGTACATCTCCGTTCGCATCATAGTGCCGCAACTAGGTATCAGACAACCGCGCCAATACTCCCTTTCCGACAGCAACCATCCCGAATATTTCCGCATAAGCGTCAAAAAAGAAACTGCCGATCAGCAGCATGATGCAGGTTACGTTTCCACAACCCTGCATGAACATTACCAGATTGGCGACGAAATAGAAGTTACCCACCCAACCGGCACATTTTTATTACACAATCCAGATAAAAATATTGTACTGATTAGCGCAGGTGTGGGCATTACTCCAATGATAGCCATCCTCAATACCCTCGCAGCAGAAAACAATCCGCACCAGCAGATTAGTTTCATCCACGCCTGCCGCAACAGCAGTGTACTGGCCATGTATCAGCACATCATCGAATTACAGCAAACCATGCCTAATCTACACAGCTATCTGGCCTGCGCAAATCCAGGCACAGAATTTTCCGCAGACAAAATCGGCCGGCTGGAGCTATCCGAGCTAAATCGCGTCTTGCTGCCAGCAGATGCCGACTATTATATCTGCGGTCCCAAACAATTTATGCATAGCCAGTACCAGACCTTGCGTAACCTGCATATACCGCAGAATCAAATCTATATGGAACTGTTTGGTACAGGCGGATTCAGCCAGCTCACAGCCTGAGAAATCAACTGCAATTTAAACGTAAAACTTTTCATGGCAGCTGAAAACAGGCAAAATTATTCCATCAACAGCCCGACAGTCTGCCATGCAATTAAACCGCTTCACCGATTTAGGCTTGCGCGTACTAATATCACTGCAATACCTGCCCGAATCCAAGCTTTCCACAGTAGAAAGCCTCGCCAAACAGCTCAACGTATCCAGAAATCATCTGGTAAAAATTGTTTATTTTATGGCACAAACCGGCTGGATTGATTCATTCAAAGGCAGAAACGGCGGTATCAGGCTGTCTGCCCTTAGCCATGGTCTCAAACTAGGCGACATCGTTCAGGCACTAGAACAGGCTTCGTCCGAAACGCCTGCGTTAATCAACTGTCAGCAGTCACCCTGTTCAATAACAGAATTCTGTTACCTGCCACAAATATTCAGCGAAGCACAGCAGGCTTTTTATCATTCACTAAACTGCTATACCCTCAGACAGCTACAGGCACCGGCCACCAATCAGGCCGTCCTCAAATGGCTGGATCAACACAATTAACCCAGACAAGGTATGCGCAAACACAGACACAGCCTGAATAAACTACATTACATCTTCCGTTTCTGATGACGGAGTCTCAATAGCAGGCGCACCCACTATTCCATTAAGCAAACCTTCAACTGCCGGCGGTTGCGGAATCAAAGTATTCAAAGCCAGCACAGAAGCATTTAAAACCGGGTAGTCCCTGAAATCAATCTGATAACCGCCATCACTTGTCGAATGCAAACTGGCGCGGGCACCAAGCGGGAAAGTTACCTTATCAGCAACATGACCAAAAGGAAATCCGGTTAATACCGGCACCTTCGTCAACCGAGCCATCGTCTGTACCACAGAATTGAATGTATAACTACTGTCATACACATCCCGAATCGATCCCATACGGAAATTACCCAGCACAATTGCCTGCTGGCGGCCGAGAATGCCGCTCAGATACAAAGTCTGAAGCATACGTTCAATCCGATATGGCTGCTCACCTACATCCTCAATAAACAGAATACCGCCATCTACCTGCGGCATATAAGGTGAACCCACCAGAGCAGACAACACACTTAGATTACCACCCCATAAAATCCCCTCTGCCTGAACCTGATAGTTCTGCATAGCAGCAACCCTAACCGACATAGCCGGATTACAACTGTTATCAATAAAAGAACGAGTAGTAAACTCACTCATCTGTGGCTTGCCGAATTCACTATACAACATTGGTCCGGCAAAACTGCACATCTGCCCCTGCGCCAGCAAAGCCAGTTGCACCGCAGTCACATCACTATAACCAAACAATAACGTACCCTGTTCACGCATCCGCGCACCCAGGGTTGACCAGTTAACCAGCGGCAAAATACGCATTGCACCATAGCCACCGCGTAACCCCATCAGCACCTTTGGCACGGGTACACGACCAGCGGCCACATCCTGCAAATCAGCAGCCCGCTCAGCATCACTGCCAGCAAAACGCTGATAGCGACGCACAGACGCCTGCTGATTACTGACTGCAAAACCAGCCACAGCCAGACGCTGCGCCGCCAGTTCACTGCGACTGGTACTCTCTCCAAAACCAGAACAGGCAAAAATACGCATAGTATTCAAATTATTATTCGATTGTACAGGTACTTTAGGTGAAGACGTTGTGGGTACAGAAGGCTGCTGAGTACTACCACATGCCTGTAATAAGCCAGCACCTGCAAAAGCAGCACTAGCACGCAAAAAACCACGACGGCTCTGTTGTTGGGCATCCATAAAAACTCACTTCCTGATCCAGTGAACTAGCTGAGTGAAAACACCAGCCATTGTAGCAAAAGACAGTTCATACCGATTAACAGCCAGAACTAGAACATTAAAGCCGACACACACCAACCATACCTTACTATAGCCCAGTTTGTCATAAGTAGCAGCAAAAATAACAAATAGGCATGGAATCACCATGCCTATCTGAATAAAACCAACCTATCACTGGCGCGGTGGTATCGATTTCAGCAAATCCAGTAAAATAGCCCAGCACTCAGCCACAGCAGCAATCTCTACCCGTTCTTTAGGCGAATGAGCAGCACGAATAGTCGGCCCGAAAGAAACCATATCCAGATGTGGCGCCTTACCACTGAGAATACCGCATTCCAAACCAGCATGAATGATCTGTAACGGTGGCTGTTTGCCATAATGTCTGGCAAATATATCACTGGTAAGCTTCAGCAATGGCGAATCTGCATTCGGTGCCCAACCCGGAAAATCCGCCGTTAAATCCAGACGCGCATCAGCCAAACGAGCCAGAGCCGCCAGACGCAGACTAAACTCATCTTTCGGCGTTTCCAGAAGCGAGCGCATCAGACAATGTATCTGCAAGCCCTCGGCACTGGTTTTCACCTCGCCAATATTGGATGAAGTTTCCACAATACCGGTAAACTCCGCACTCATGCGCATAACCCCATTGGGCACAGCCACCAGTAAGTCCAGCGCTTTCTGCGTGCTCGCCAGAGTAGCAGCCTGCGGCAGAGTTTCTGCCGGTAACACCTCAATACACAACTGCGTTTCTTCTGCCCATTCTGCCGCAACAGCAGCAGCAATTGGTTCCACTGCCGCACGGGCTGCTGCCTCATCCATCACAATAACAGCCTGAGCCTCACGCGTAATCACATTACGCAACTCACCACCCTGCCATGAGCCCAGAGCAAACGGTTTCTGCGCATACACACTAGCCAGAATCCGAGCCAGCAGCACATTAGCATTGGCATGATTCTTATCAATATCTACTCCGGAATGGCCACCGCGTAAACCAGATACCCGAATCGTACAAGCAGGTGCCTGTTTAGACTGCCATTCCAGTGGCAAAGTTATACTGGCATCACGACCACCGGCACAGCCAATAAAAATCTCACCCGCTTCTTCTGTATCCAAATTAATCAGGTAAGGCATCTGCAACCAGTCTGCATCTAGTGCCTCTGCACCGCCCATGCCGATTTCTTCTTCTACCGTAATAATCAGTGTTAATTCAGGATGAGCCACATCATCAGCAAACAGCACCGCCAGCCCCATAGCCAGGCCGATACCATTATCAGCACCCAGCGTTGTATCGTTAGCCCAAACCCAGCCATCCTCAATCCTGGTCTGAATCGGATCACACTGAAAATCATGCTGCGACTCAGCACCTTTCTGCGCCACCATATCCATATGTGCCTGAAGTGCTACCGGTGCGCAATTTTCCATACCCTGCGTAGTCGGCTTACAGATGCGAAGATTTCCCTTAGCATCAATATCTGTCTTCAGACCACGCTCCTGCGCTGCCTGCACCAGCATTTCCCGCACAGCCCGTTCATGAAAAGTCGGACGTGGCACAGCACACAAACGTGCAAACCACTGCCACACCAGCTGCGGCTGCAATTGTTCAATTTCACTCATATTCATACTCAGTCACAGATAAAAATAAATCAGGCTACCATATGGCAGCCTGAACACAGAGTCAACCAGCAAACTAAAACTTAACCCCTTTATGCAAAGCCACTACACCAGCAGTTAAATTGTGATAATTTACACTGTCAAAACCTACATCCAGCATCATCTGTCTTAATGTCTCCTGATCCGGATGCATGCGAATAGATTCCGCCAGATACTGATAACTGTCTGCATCCTTGGCAATTAACTTACCCATCAGCGGTAGCATCTTGAAAGAATACAAATCATAAATTGGTTTCAGCGGCTTAAACACATGGGAAAATTCCAGCACCAGCAACGTACCACCAGGTTGCAATACCCGATACATTTCTGCCAGCGCCACGTCCTTATGCGTCATATTGCGCAAACCAAACGACACCGATACCAAATTAAAATAATTATCTGGATACGGCAGTTTCTCCGCATCACACAATGCCACAGGTAATGCCAGCCCCTCGTTCAGCAAACGGTCACGCCCCACAGTCAGCATGGAAGAATTAATATCCGTCAACCATACCTCACCGGAACGCCCTACCCGTTTAGCCCAGCCGCGCGACAAATCGCCTGAACCACCGGCAATATCCAAAACCCTGTCACCCTTGCGTAACGGCGCTGTAGTAATCGTAAAGTGCTTCCAGACCCGATGCAAACCGCCAGACATCACATCGTTCATCACATCATAGTTCTTGGCCACCGAATGAAACACCCCGGCAACACGACCCGCTTTTTCATCTTCATCAACAGTTTGATAACCAAAATGAGTTTTGTGATCGCTCATACCACACTTTCAGAATTAAATATTGCCCAAATAAATATACCCAGCAACCAGTACCAGTATCGCTACAGCATTAATCCGGTTCACGACTGGCACCAGCCAGAAATAACTGTTGTTCATAACCGGCCCAGTATTCAGCCTTTCGCACGGCCAGATCATACAGATAATCCCAGTCATACAGGCCAGTATCATGCCCATCCGAAAAAGCAATACGCAAAGCATAATTGCCCACCTGCGACAAACCGGCAATCGTCACATAACGCTTGCCCGTCTGTAGTACCTCCTGCCCCACACCATGGCCGCGCACCTCAGCACTGGGCGAAAACACCCGCAAATACTCAGCTGCAAGCTCATATGCCTGTGATGCATACACCAGCCGCAATACCTGTCGGTTCTGGCTCAAACGGATTTCAGCTGGCACCCTATCCTGCATACAAACTACATTCCCATCACAAGACATTAATAAACTATACCTATTCTAACCCAATATCCCACTTACTGCCCACACAGAAACCTATAACTGCCCGCATAACCACAACGCCCACAACCAACTTACAGACATTTTTGCATGTCTGCCTGTAAAGAAGTATATTAACTGAGTTGCACAATCAGCCAAAGGATGCACACCATGCAAACAACAGCCATCATCAAACACATCGTTAACTGGCTACGCGATTATGCCACTCAAGCCAATTGCAAAGGCTTTGTCGTTGGCGTTTCTGGCGGAATTGATTCTGCCGTCGTCTCCACCCTTGCCGCCCAAACCAGCCTGCCCACACTAGTACTGGAACTGCCCATTCACCAGAAAGTTAACCAGATAGCACGTGCACAAGAACATATCCGCCAGCTGAAAAGCCGCTTTACCAACATCGAAGAACACTGGGTAGACCTCACCCGCACCTTCGATTCATTCACCATGGCCGTAGATATCGGTGATAACAAAGAAGAACAAACCCAGCTGGCGCTGGCCAACGCCCGCAGCCGCCTGCGTATGCTTGCACTATATTACTATGCCCAGCAACGTGGCATGCTTGTCGTAGGTACCGGCAATAAAGTAGAAGATTTCGGCGTAGGATTCTTCACCAAATACGGCGATGGTGGCGTAGACCTCAGCCCAATTGCCGACTTACTCAAAAGTCAGGTATACGCACTAGCTAAAGAACTCAATATCGACCAGACAATCATCGATGCTCCGCCTACCGACGGCCTGTGGGATGCAGACAAAACCGATGAAGAACAGATTGGCGCCACCTACCCCGAGCTAGAATGGGCAATGAGCGTCTACGATACACATAAAATTGACGACTTCACCGGCCGCCAACGCGAAGTATTTGCCATCTATGATCGCTACCACCGCGCCATGCAGCATAAAATCAACCCGATTCCAGTATGCAAAATTCCGCCTGAATTACTCAACTAACACCAAAACCAGATTGCAAAATCTGGTTTTATATTCCCTACTGAAACTTTATGGCCAAATCAAAAGTCTGGCAAAAAAACATATTCAATAACCCAGCCATAACCATCAAATCAGAATTAAATAATCCATAACCTCACACAGGCTCAAATCTTTACTGCGAAATCATACCCGAAATAAAAATTGTAAAAATATATTAATCCAGTCATACTTGCATAATAAAATAACTTCAAACCCTACAGCATTATGCAAAAGATTATTCAGCAGCAATTACAACAAATAGAACAAAAACATAACATCCGAATTATTTATGCATGCGAATCCGGCAGCCGTGCATGGGGATTTGCCTCGCCCAACAGTGACTATGATGTGCGTTTTATTTACCTGCATCCAATCGAAAAATATCTGGCCATCGAACCCATAAAAAATCAGCTCACCTTTCCTATTACCAGCGAACTAGACATTCACGGCTGGGATTTAAAAAAAACCTTGCAACTCATCCACAAATCCAACGCCACACCATTTGAATGGTTACAATCGCCAATCATTTATCAGCAGCAAACAGACCTCGCCCAGCAACTATGGCGTCTATGTACCCATTACTTTAATCCCCGCGGCAACGTCCATCATTATCTGGGTATAGCTTCCAGTGCCTTGCAAAGCCTCCATGGCCGGCAAATTAAAATCAAACAGCTATTTTATATCCTCAGACCATTACTCTGTGCCTGCTGGTGTATTCAACATAAACAGATTGCACCAATGGCAATTACTCCTCTACTACAATTACTACCAGCAGATTTATATAAACAGATTCTGGCACTCATTGATTTTAAAAATACAGTTGTCGAATCCCATATAATCGAAATCAGCAGTAATCTACTTGATTACATTACTACAACGACCAACCACATCAAATCACAAATACCCCAATTACCAGAACTAAATTTCACCGCCACACAACTGGATACTTTTTTCATCAACATATTAAAAAACCGTGCCAGCCATGAACATCAATGATTTAAAAACACAAAACCTGATTTTACTGGAAGTAATCAGTGGTAGCCGCGCCTTCGGTCTGGACACCGAAACTTCAGACACAGATATCAAAGGCGTATTCTACTTACCCAAAGACAAATTTTATGGTCTGCACTATATTCCACAGATAAGCAATACCAGCAACGATATTATTTACTACGAATTAGGCCGGTTTACAGAACTATTACTGAAAAACAACCCGAATATCATCGAAGTACTGGCCTCAGCTCCTGAATGTATCCTTTATCAGCATCCGCTGATGCAGCAATTTTCCCTAAAGCAGTTTTTATCCAGGCAAATTCAGCAAACCTTTATTAATTATGCCTGCTCACAAATAAAAAAAGCCAAAGGACTAAACAAAAAAATCAATAATCCAGTAGACAGCAAACGCAAAACCATTTTCGATTTCTGCCATATCATTGACCAACAGCACACCTACCCACTCAGCAACTGGCTGCAACAGCGCCAATGGCAACAACACCAGTGTGGATTAGTCAACATTCCTCATGCCACCGATTTATATGCACTATACTATGACGAAAGCGGCAACAAAGGATATCGCGGCATCATTCAGCAAGAAAATGCCAATGATATTTGCTTATCTTCAATCAGCGCCTCCGACCCTTTTATTGCCTATCTGAGTTTCAACCGTAGCGGATATTCCACCTACTGCCGCGAATACAAAAGCTACTGGCAATGGGTGGAAAAGCGAAATGAACAGCGCTATCTCACCAACAGCCGAAGCGGGCAGGATTATGATACCAAAAACATGATGCATACCATCCGTCTGCTTCAAGTAGCTTTAGAAATCATTTCACATGGTACCGTAACTAACAAACGCCCAAATCGACAAGAATTACTGGATATCAAACATGGCAAATTCTCATATACAGAAATCCTGCACAAAGTCGATTCACTGGTTAGTCAGATTACAGCAGCCAGCAAAACCAGCAGCCTGCCAGAGGAGCCTGCTACTGCAGAAGTAATGCGCACCTTAATCAACATACGCCAAACCCTGTATGCCAATCACTAAACAGACAACAAGCCATTTACCGGTAATCAACCAGATTAAAAATATTAAATAAACCGCCCATAAAAAAAACCAGACTTTAAATGTCTGGTTTTCTTCACAGTAACTTACCTATTAGTGTTTAAGCAACGCACAAATATGCACCACCACCGCATCAATAGCCAGCTCAGTGGCCGCAGTATCCTTACGCGCCTGATATTCCACCTTACCCGCTTTCAGGCCACGGTCACCAATAACAATACGGTGCGGAATACCAATCAGCTCCGAATCATGCAGCAGCACACCAGAGCGCTCATCACGGTCATCCAGCAGCACATCCACACCCGCCTGCTGCAATTGCGCATATAAATCATCTGCCGCCGCTTTCACATCAGCAGATTTCTTATAATTCATCGGCACAATCACCACCGTAAACGGCGCCATCGCTTCTGTCCAGATAATACCGCGCTCATCATTATTCTGCTCAATTGCCGCAGCAATCACACGCGTAATACCAATCCCATAACAGCCCATTTCCAGCACCACATTCTTGCCATTCTGATCAAGTACCGTAGCCTGCATCGCCTCAGAATACTTTGTGCGCAACTGGAATACATGGCCCACCTCGATCCCGCGTGCCAGCTTCAGACTACCCGTACCACATGGGCTAGGATCGCCAGCAACCACCTCGCGTAAATCAACAAATTCCGGCTCAGCAGCATCACGGCCAAAATTAAAGCCAGTATAGTGATGATCATCCTCATTGGCACCAATCACCCAGTCTGCACCTTTAGCCGTAGCAAAATCAGCATACACCTTGCCATTAAAGCCCACAGGGCCAAGTGAACCACCATGCGCACCATTAAAAGCAGTCTCAATCGCAGCTTCCGAAGCCATAGTTAACGGTGCTTTCACCCCTTCCAGCTTCTCAGCCTTGATTTCATTCAGATGATGGTCACCCCGTACCAGCAACAGTACCACAGTACCCTCTTCCTCGCCCTCAACCACTAGCGATTTCAAAGTCTGCTCTACCGGCACCTGTAAAAAAGCCACCAACTCATCAATACTGCGTACACCTGGTGTATGAACTTTACTTAAATTCTGCCCAGCACCCTGACGCTCACCAGCCAGCGGCAAAGTAGCAGCAAGCTCAACATTAGCTGCATAATCAGAAGCATCGCTGTAAGCAATCACATCTTCACCACTCTCAGCCAGAACCTGAAATTCATGCGAGCCCGTGCCACCGATACTGCCAGTATCCGCAGCCACCGGCCGATAGTCCAGTCCCAGCCGATCAAATACACGGCAATAAGCATCAAACATATCCTGATAAGACTGTTGCAGCGATTCAAATGTCGTATGGAAAGAATACGCATCTTTCATCACAAATTCACGCGCACGCATCACCCCAAAGCGCGGCCGCACCTCATCACGGAATTTAGTCTGAATATGATAAAAATTCAGTGGCAACTGCTTATAACTGCGAATCTCACTGCGCACAATATCAGTAATCACCTCTTCACAGGTTGGCCCCATACAGAATTCACGCTCATGACGGTCAGTAATGCGCAACAATTCCTTGCCATAAAACGACCAGCGGCCACTTTCCTGCCATAATTCTGCTGGCTGCACCACCGGCATCAGCAACTCAATCGAACCTGCCCGGTTCATCTCTTCCCGAACAATCTGCTCTACCTTGCGCAGCACCCGCAACCCCATCGGCATCCACGTATACAACCCACTGGCCAAACGGCGAATCATTCCCGTACGCAACATAAGCTTGTGACTGGCTAATTCCGCTTCAGCCGGAGCTTCTTTTAATGTCGAAATATAAAACTGACTGGCTTTCATATATATCTCCAAAAACAGCCGCCATTGTACCAGCCTCCGGCCAGTAAAAAAGCCAATATCCCATATCAAAATAAACAAATTTAGCCAAAAGCAATTACCTCGAGCCAAACCTGTCAAGCATGGTATGATTCACCTTATTTAATCATAACCACCCTGCCATGAATTTTCTGCTTATATACAGCAGCCGTTTTGGCTACACCCATAAAATTGCCCAAACACTGGAAGCACAATGGACTGCTGCCGGTAACACAGTTAACATAGTTAATCTGGCAGACACACCAGTTATCCAGCCGGGAGAATACGATAAAATCATTATCGGTGCGTCCATCCGCTACGGCCACTACGCTGCCGCACTGGCACCATGGATTGAACGCCATCAACACATCCTCAACAGCACCTCAAGTGCCTTTTTCAGCGTCAGCATTCTGGCCAACAAACCTCACCGCAGCACCCCGCAAACTCATACCTACACCCGCAAATTCTTTGCCAAAAGCCCGTGGCAGCCACAAATAATCGGTATCTTTGCCGGCGAACTGCATTACGCAAAATACAACCTGCTCGACCGGCACATGATGCGCTTAGTAATGAAACTAAACAAAGGCGAAACCAATCTGAATGCACATATTGAATACACCAACTGGCAGAAAGTGCGGGAATTTGGCGAACAAGTACTGCAAGCAAAAAAATAACTATTTACATACTTGTTTTATAATAAATATATCATATTGAAAACAGAGAAAAAATAACCAACTAAAAATATATAAACAGCAAATAATCCACTTATAAATTTTTAAGGAATCAGACATCAATATTTTAAAACTAAAACCTAATAAAATCTCCATAAAGCAAAACTTAAACAGCACATACTGTATTTATTAGATAAAAATCTTATAATTAGCGAATCATATCATATCTTCACATGCTAAATTGGTTTTCAATACATAAACGCAATAACCAATAAATAGATTAAGCGTTCATTTCCTTTACACAGCAAATAGCAAAACTCATAACCAACATAATTATCATCCTAAATTAAATATCCTATCTATATTTGTACATCTAGCCAATGTATTATCATAATATTAAATAGATACAATATTTCGAACTATAATAAATGGCACCCCAAATTCTCAAAAATTTCCTTAAACACAATATAGTAATTAAATAAAAATTCATAAATTAATACAAAAATTTAAATCAAAGAAAACTGCAAAATCAATTTAATTAAAAAATAAATTTTAATAGTACAAGCCATAAAAATAAAAATAGGCTAAAATTTAAATTTTTGTTAAAAACAGATTGATAAAATTCAAACCATAGTGTAAAATAATTATATAAGTTTGTATTAAAATACTTAATAGCAGCCCTATAAATCAAGCACGCACGTATCCATAAACTGGTATAAATGCGTTAAACTTTTAAATCGGACAATCAGTTAATCAACATACACCGATGAGATTAATATTAATTGCGGCAACCTGTCTTATTATAGTACCCAGATATTAAACAGAGTAGTGCTAATTAGACTTAACATTTAAATTTATTTTTAAAACAATTATTTATTAAATATAATTAATTGTTAATTTTACTAATAATTGGAGAGTTACAGCTTGAATTGAGCAAATACCTCAGAATTAAACTGAGTAAATTTATCAAGAAAACCTGATTGATTAAGAAAAATCTACAAATTTTCTAAATTTTCCTGCTCAACTACCCCCTGTTATATTAAATGAAAGGAAATATCATTTAAGATTATTTTTCAAAAGCATACCTAAAATTAAACTAGAATAATTACCTAAATCATACTGATTTAGAACGAATCAGCATTTGAATTTCATATATTCAATTTTAAAAGTATATGCTGCTCCCTGAATAAAAGCATTACCTAAAATTAATACATCTTTAATTCAAACAGCAGAGTATATTTAATATTACTCTAATTTTAAGTATAAATATTACTTATTATTAAAATATAAAACCTGATTAAATAAACACCTCAATAATAACCAAAACAAATTTTCAAATTTAAAAATTATTTTTTAATCTACTTAAGGACTTAATAATGATACAAACTGATTATCACACTCCGAATGGGAGTAATGAAAAACCATACCGTTATGTATTTCAGAATGGACATGGCCAGAATATTATCAATAGTAAAGCCAGTGAAAATCATAACAACCAGAACATCGAAATCGTATTCGAAAAAACCTATGCAGCCGATGCAATTTTCTTTCACTCTGGTAATGATCTAATAATTCAGGCATTTAATAATCAGGACTCTGTCACCCTAACAGACTTTCTTAGCCCTGACAAAACCAATATTTGTACTTTTACATTCATCTTTGAGGATAAAACATTAAACTCAAAAGATATTGCCGATATAACAACGACTTTAAACGATACCAACAAAAATAATGAATCCACAGATTCACATAGCAACAATAGCATCAACGACAAAATAGATGATGATAAGCCGTATGGCGAGAATGGTAATACTAATATTCTGAATGAGATTGCCAGTTACAGTACTCTTATTAGCGGTACCGGAAATGATATACTCAAAGGCAATGACAGGGAAAAAGACCGCTATGAATTCGAGGCAGGACATGGGCAGGATGTGATTTACGATAAAGGAGATTGGTACGACAAAAAAGCTATTAATGAAATTGTTTTCAAGGGCGCCAATTTTGCTGATGCTCTCTTTAGCCGTTCTGGCAACGATTTAATCATTAACGCATATGGCAATTCAGACTCTGTAACTTTGCCTAATTACTTTAGCTATAACAATGATTACTACCGTGCATTCAATTTCATTTTTGAAGACCAAACTCTCGAACCACTAGATATAAATAACAGAATCACATTTACTCAGAACGGTGATGATAATGATAATATCATTACAGGATGGTGGAGCAATGATATTATCAGTGGAGGTAAAGGTAATGATACCTTATGGGGCAAAGCTGGTGACGATATCCTCAATGGCAATGACGGCGATGATATTCTCAATGGTGAAGATGGGAATGATACCCTCAATGGTGGTGCCGGTAACGATACCTTAAATGGTGGTGCTGGCTACGATATTCTTATTGGCGGTACCGGTAATGATATCCTCAAAGGCGGTGACTGGCATAAAGACCGCTATGAATTCGAGGCAGGACATGGGCAGGATGTGATTTACGATAAAGGAGATTGGTACGACAAAAAAGCTATTAATGAAATTGTTTTCAAGGGCGCCAATTTTGCTGATGCTCTCTTTAGCCGTTCTGGCAACGATTTAATCATTAACGCATATGGCAATTCAGACTCTGTAACTTTGCCCGATTATTTTAGCTATAACAATGATTACAGCCGTTCTTTCAATTTCATTTTTGAAGACCAAACTCTCGAACCACTAGATATAAATAACAGAATCACATTTACTCAGAACGGTGATGATAATGATAATATCATTACAGGATGGTGGAGCAATGATATTATCAGTGGAGGTAAAGGTAATGATACCTTATGGGGCAAAGCTGGTGACGATATCCTCAATGGCAATGACGGCGATGATATTCTCAATGGTGAAGATGGGAATGATACCCTCAATGGTGGTGCCGGTAACGATACCTTAAATGGTGGTGCTGGCTACGATATTCTTATTGGCGGTACCGGTAATGATATCCTCAAAGGCGGTGACTGGCATAAAGACCGCTATGAATTCGAGGCAGGACATGGGCAGGATGTGATTTACGATAAAGAATACCCCGGCTATACGAATCATTACAATGATGTTGTCTTCAAGGGTGCCACTCTGGCTAATGCCCTCTTTACCCGTTCCGGCAACGATCTGGTAATTTGCGCTTATGACAAAGAAGACTCTGTAACCCTGCCTGATTATTTCAACAATTCTTATAATAGGGCATTTAACTTTGTATTTGATGATAAAGTATTAAGTGTCGATGATATAGCTGCCATGTCATTTAGTTTGGGTGGCACATCAGGTGACGATGAACTTAGAGGCTGGAATTCTCACGATACCATTGCTGGAGGACCGGGTAATGACAAGCTATATGGAGGAGATGGCATAGACAACCTTTTCGGAGGAGCAGGTAATGACGAGCTGTATGGAGAAAATGGAAACGACTATTTAAGTGGCGGCGATGGTGACGACATATTAGTTGGCGGTGAAGGTGATGATATTCTTAATGGTGGTGCCGGTGATGACACACTATGGGGCAAAGAAGGTTACGATATCATCAATGGTGGTTCCGGAAACGATACTCTCTATGGCGGTAACTGGAACAAAGATCGGTACATTTTTCAGCGTGGACACGGACAGGATCTAATTGAGGATTTTGAATTCGATTCAGCTGTTGCCAGATATAATGAAATTGTGTTCGAAAATGCAAAACTGGCTGATGCAGTGTTCTCGCGTTCCGGTAATGATCTTGTGATTCATGCCTATGCTAATGAAGATTCGGTTACT
>NZ_MEIR01000063.1 GCF_002777825.1 Snodgrassella alvi
AACATCAAATCGTAGCTATTTTAAAAGAAGCCGAAGCCGGTATCCCCGTCAAAGAACTCTGCCGTAAATATGGCATCGGCAATTCAACTTTTTATAAATGGCGTGATAAATACGGTGGTATGGAAATATCCGATATCAAACGTTTAAAGGAGCTAGAGGCTGAAAACCGTAAGCTTAAGCAGATGTTTGCTGAGCTCAGTTTAAAATCTCAGCTTCAGGAGGAAATCATAAAAAAGCTATAGTGCCTACTCAAGCACGTAAAGCTTGGGCTGTACAACTGCAAGAAAATCATTCTGTCACTATTGCCATGAGCTGCGCTATTGTTGGCTTAAGCCGCTGTGCTTACTATTATCAACCCAAGTTACCGGATGATTCAGTGATTATGTCGGTACTAAGTGCTATTACCGATAAGCATTTGCGCTGGGGCTTTCCTAAATGTTTTAATCGCATCAGAAAGCTCGGCTATAAATGGAATCATAAACGTGTGTATCGGGTGTATTGTGAATTAAAGCTTAATCTCAGGGTAAAGCTTAAACAGCGCATTCTTCCACGAAACCCAGAAAGGCTATCAGTACCCAGTAAACAAGGTGAATGCTGGTCAATGGATTTTATGAGTGACAGCAGTCGCAATCAACGGCGTTTTAGAACCTTCAATGTAATAGATGACTTTAATCGTGAGGCGTTAGGCATTGATATTGCGGTTAGTCTACCTGCTGGCAGGATTACCCGTTACCTGGATAAACTGGCCGAATATCATGGCTATCCACTCAAAATACGAGTGGATAATGGACCGGAATTTACCGGAAAAACATTCATCGACTGGGCAAAGTCACATGGTATAACCATAGATTATATTCAAGCAGGTAGCCCATATCAAAACGGATATATTGAACGATTTAATCGCACCTATCGCACAGAGGTACTAGATTTATATCTATTTAATAATCTGGAACAAGCAAGAAAGGTAACCGAAGAATGGCTAACCATTTATAACACTGAAAGACCTGATGAAGCATTAAATAATATGACGCCGATTGAATATAAAACCCTAAAACAAGCAGCATAATTTTCTACTTGAATCTTATACTAAGTTTGGGGTATTTACAGAAACACATAGCGAATTTTCTACTTGATTTATGTGCCAGGTATGTGATATTAACAATTGAGCACTAAAATAATTCATATTTGTTCGGGGAATCTACAGCCTGAGAAGGAGGGGCTGGTTTGCCAGAGCACAGGTAAATAAGCAGATCACCCGCCGCGAATTAACTGCTCAGTGTGCAGCCTCATGCATTATCCGTCATGGTTCAATTGGCCGTGGCTGATATGGCAATCACCAGCAGCAGGCTGGTTCTGGATGATTTTGAATACCATATAAAGGAGAAAATTAATGACTGGATTGCTTGTTGGATATTTATCAGGTGCAATAGTAGGAAATCATCTAAAGGCAAAGCCACGGCTATTAACTGTGGGTGAGATGGCTATGGTGACCTCGGTATTTAAAGCGGCGATTACGCTAACAGACGTACGGGTTCGCAAAGGTCCTATCCTGCCTTTTCAAGGAGTGTATAAAGTAACCCCAATGGGTGAAATATACTGGCCGACAAAAGAGTATTTAGAAGATTATTCTACTGCATCCCTTGATTTTCGGCATATTTTTATGCACGAAATGGTTCATGTTTGGCAATATCAGATGGGAATGTGGGTAGCTCTCCGGGGAGCGTGTAGCTTATTGGTAGATTACGAATATGCACTAACAGACGATAAAGTATTATCAGATTATGGTATGGAACAACAGGCATCAATTATTGCTGATTATTATCTTTTAAGAGATTTTGGTTATGATAAATGGTTTTATTATACAAATCAAAAATCTAAAGGAGCTGAACCAAAAAATAAACAACTCATACAAGAATTCTGGCTAAAAATGTATGAAAATACCTTGCGTTTATTTTTAAAAAATCCAAAAGATAAAAAGGCGTTATTCGGATGAAACAAAGGTATATTTATTGGTTACTGATGTTTTTAATCTTACCATTGCTTGTAAGTTGTATTTCTTACAATGTTCCAGATATTGTTCTGAAAGACGATGGTCAGCCTTGCATCAGTATACCATCGGATGAAGATTTCTTTAGAAGAAATAAACAATTTAAGATTATATTCACAGATGTATTTCAAACAGGGATTGGGGAACTCTGGTCGAAAGATTATCAGTATTCTTCAAAACCGTATTATGTAAAGACACAAGAGTGCTTACGCTTTGACTATCATTTTCAAAATAATATTACCTATTCGGTCGGTTTTACCTCAACAGAAAAAGGAACTGATGAAAATAAGTCATGGTCTAGACATATGCGTATTAAAAAAAATAAGGATGGGACTTTGCAATTACTACTTGATGAGCATGCCAGAGATGTAACTCAATAATGCTTCAAAAGAACAGGGTGATGATATTTGGCATACAGTAACAAAGCAAAAATACAAAGGAAACAAGCCTAAAAACAAACAACTTGTACAAGATCTCTGGCTAAAAATGTATGAAAATACTCTGCGTTTATTTTTGAAAAATCCAAAAGATAAAAAGGCGTTATTCGGATGAAACATATTCACTGGCTGCTGATAACTTTGCTTTTA
>NZ_MEIR01000064.1 GCF_002777825.1 Snodgrassella alvi
AGTGGAAAGTGCTGAAAGAATTGGGTGATGATTGTATCGCTGAACAACGAAGACAAAAGGCGTTGTTCAGACAACCAAAGCAGTAAGCTTTATGAGAGTAAAGGCCTTAGTCATAATCACTAGTCAACGGTGGAGATGGCGAAGTCAAGAGGTTCTTGAAATGATAGAGTCAAGTGAATAAGTGCATCAGGTGGATGCCTTGGCGATGATAGGCGAAGAAGGACGTGTAAGCCTGCGAAAAGCGTGGGGGAGCTGGCAATAGAGCTGTGATCCCGCGATGTCCGAATGGGGAAACCCACCATGTAAAAGCATGGTATCCTGCACTGAATCCATAGGTGCAGAGAAGCGAACCTGGAGAACTGAACCATCTAAGTACCCAGAGGAAAAGAAATCAACCGAGATTGCGCAAGTAGTGGCGAGCGAACGCGTAAGAGCCTGTATATGATAGTCACTGAGATAGAAGAACAAGCTGGGAAGCTTGGCCGTAGAGGGTGAAAGCCCCGTATTCGAAATTTCAGAGGCGGTACTAAGTATACGCAAAGTAGGGCGGGACACGCGAAATCCTGTCTGAAGATGGGGGGACCATCCTCCAAGGCTAAATACTCATCATCGACCGATAGTGAACCAGTACCGTGAGGGAAAGGCGAAAAGAACCCCGGGAGGGGAGTGAAATAGAACCTGAAACCTGATGCATACAAACAGTGGGAGCGGAGAAATCCGTGACTGCGTACCTTTTGTATAATGGGTCAACGACTTACATTCAGTAGCGAGCTTAACCGATTAGGGGAGGCGCAGGGAAACCGAGTCTTAATAGGGCGAATAGTTGCTGGGTGTAGACCCGAAACCGAGTGATCTATCCATGGCCAGGTTGAAGGTGCCGTAACAGGTACTGGAGGACCGAACCCACGCATGTTGCAAAATGCGGGGATGAGCTGTGGATAGGGGTGAAAGGCTAAACAAACTCGGAGATAGCTGGTTCTCCCCGAAAACTATTTAGGTAGTGCCTCGAGCAAGACACTGATGGGGGTAAAGCACTGTTATGGCTAGGGGGTCATTGCGACTTACCAACCCATGGCAAACTAAGAATACCATCAAGTGGTTCCTCGGGAGACAGACATCGGGTGCTAACGTCCGGTGTCAAGAGGGAAACAACCCAGACCGCCAGCTAAGGTCCCAAATGACAGATTAAGTGGTAAACGAAGTGGGAAGGCAGAGACAGCCAGGATGTTGGCTTAGAAGCAGCCATCATTTAAAGAAAGCGTAATAGCTCACTGGTCGAGTCGTCCTGCGCGGAAGATGTAACGGGGCTCAAATCTGTAACCGAAGCTGCGGATGCTAGGCAACTAGCATGGTAGGGGAGCGTTCTGTAGGCCGAAGAAGGTGTGTTGAGAAGCATGCTGGAGGTATCAGAAGTGCGAATGTTGACATGAGTAGCGATAAACAGGGTGAAAAGCCCTGTCGCCGAAAACCCAAGGTTTCCTACGCAACGTTCATCGGCGTAGGGTGAGTCGGCCCCTAAGGCAAGGCAGAGATGCGTAGTCGATGGGAAACAGGTTAATATTCCTGTACTTGATTCAAATGCGATGTGGGGACGGAGAAGGTTAGGTCATCGATCTGTTGGAATAGATCGTTTAAGCCGGTAGGTGGAGCACTTAGGCAAATCCGGGTGCTTAACACCGAGAAGTGATGACGAGTGTCTACGGACACGAAGTGACTGATACCACGCTTCCAGGAAAAGCCACTAAGCTTCAGTTTGAATGAAACCGTACCGCAAACCGACACAGGTGGGTAGGATGAGAATTCTAAGGCGCTTGAGAGAACTCAGGAGAAGGAACTCGGCAAATTGATACCGTAACTTCGGGAGAAGGTATGCCTCTGATGGTTAAGGATTAACTCTGTAAGCTATTAGAGGTCGCAGAGAATAGGTGGCTGCGACTGTTTAATAAAAACACAGCACTCTGCAAACACGAAAGTGGACGTATAGGGTGTGACGCCTGCCCGGTGCTGGAAGGTTAATTGAAGATGTGCAAGCATCGGATCGAAGCCCCAGTAAACGGCGGCCGTAACTATAACGGTCCTAAGGTAGCGAAATTCCTTGTCGGGTAAGTTCCGACCCGCACGAATGGCGTAACGATGGCCACACTGTCTCCTCCTGAGACTCAGCGAAGTTGAAATGGTTGTGAAGATGCAATCTCCCCGCTGCTAGACGGAAAGACCCCGTGAACCTTTACTGTAGCTTTGCATTGGACTTTGAAGTCACTTGTGTAGGATAGGTGGGAGGCTAAGAAGCAGACACGCTAGTGACTGTGGAGCCGTCCTTGAAATACCACCCTGGTGACTTTGAGGTTCTAACCCGGATCCATAAACTGGATCGGGGACCGTGCATGGTAGGCAGTTTGACTGGGGCGGTCTCCTCCCAAAGAGTAACGGAGGAGTTCGAAGGTTACCTAGGTCCGGTCGGAAATCGGACTGATAGTACAATGGCACAAGGTAGCTTAACTGCGAGACCGACAAGTCGAGCAGGTGCGAAAGCAGGACATAGTGATCCGGTGGTTCTGAATGGAAGGGCCATCGCTCAACGGATAAAAGGTACTCCGGGGATAACAGGCTGATTCCGCCCAAGAGTTCATATCGACGGCGGAGTTTGGCACCTCGATGTCGGCTCATCACATCCTGGGGCTGTAGTCGGTCCCAAGGGTATGGCTGTTCGCCATTTAAAGTGGTACGTGAGCTGGGTTTAAAACGTCGTGAGACAGTTTGGTCCCTATCTGCAGTGGGCGTTGGAAGTTTGACGGGGGCTGCTCCTAGTACGAGAGGACCGGAGTGGACGAACCTCTGGTGTACCGGTTGTGACGCCAGTCGCATCGCCGGGTAGCTAAGTTCGGAAGAGATAAACGCTGAAAGCATCTAAGCGTGAAACTCGCCTGAAGATGAGACTTCCCTAGGGAATTAATCCCTCTAAAGAGACGTTCGAGACCAGGACGTTGATAGGTCGGGTGTGGAAGAGTGGTAACACTTGTAGCTAACCGATACTAATTGCTCGTGAGGCTTGACTCTATCATTTGAAGGACTTCGTATATAAAGATATGTATAGAAGAAATGATAAAAGCTTACTGATGAATACACATCACCGAGATTAAGGCTTTCTGATTTGACAGTTTAATGTCTGGCGGCCATAGCGGGTTGGTCCCACGCCTTCCCATCCCGAACAGGACCGTGAAACGACCTAGCGCCGATGATAGTATGGATACCCATGTGAAAGTAGGACACCGCCAGACTCCCCATAAGAAGAACCCGGTTGAGATATCAGCCGGGTTCTTTGCTATGTATGGATACCCATGTGAAAGTAGGACACCGCCAAATAACTATTTAGAGCTCCGGACCGTTATGGATCGGAGCTTTTTCTTTGGGTGGCGTGTCTGTTTAGGTCAGATATGTGATACTTATACAAGATTATTTATAGACTCAAATTTCCGAATTTTTGCATTAAATGAAAAGAATCACAGTTGATATTTAAACTCTGTATTACATGTGTTTTAATTAGAAATTCAAGAATTATCCTTTTTAAATAAAAGTATAATTTTAATAGATGGCAATAATATGTTGTTTTATATCAATAAGCGGAGTTAGCAATATTATTAAAATTTTTTAGATGCTAAAAGAGGTTGGTTTTTTTAAGTGTTGGCAATTTTTGATTGTGACAGAAATAGAAAAGATAATTGAGCCTGAAATTATTAAAATTGTTTTTTGCTTGTATTCGAGAGTAGTGATATATAATATCACTAGATAAATCAACATTAAATCAGGTCATTACATTCTTTGAATTGCGGCAATAAACCATAAATATTAACAAATATTTGCATTTATAAACCAAAAAATCAAAAAGGAGATAGCATTGAGCATTCAAAAATTATTAGATGATGTTACGTTATGGCGTGAAAGTTATAAAAAGGCTAATGCATTATTTGATCGCCAACTTGCGCCTGCTTTTCGTTTATTGAATCTATTTTGTATCAATGAAATGGCATTATCCAATTGCTTAGCATTTTTATTGGATAAAAATGAAACACATGGTCAACAAGACTTATTTATTAACAAGTTTTATGAGTTATTTTCTTCACAAAAAAACATACAGCTTGAGTCAAAATATCAGGTTGTTACTGAATATAAAATTCCTACAGGACAGCGGATTGATATTCTCCTCACAGATCATAAAAATTATATTGCAATTGAAAATAAACCATGGGCATGTGATCAAAAAGATCAATTAAAAGATTATGGCACGTGGCTACATGGAGAAGCAAAAAATGATAAAAATTGGCTATTGATCTATTTATGTAATAGAGAGATTAACGAATATACTTTGTCTGAAGATACCGATGAGTCTATTCGCGATAATGTATTACACATCACTTTTTATGAATTACGCAATTGGTTAATTGATTGTGCTTTATATGTCCAAGCACCTAAAATAAAATTACTTGTTGAGGATTTAATTCAATATATTCAAGAAAACGTAAATGGAGAAATTAATATGAAACAACAAA
>NZ_MEIR01000065.1 GCF_002777825.1 Snodgrassella alvi
GTTCCGGCATACTCGCAAACTAAAGAGGGATCCATTAGTGTATCAAGAACCCATAGTTGTTTATCTTTTTTAAATTCAGGCACTAACGTTGCTTTCATACATACTGGACCATCATATAGACTGACATTAATAAGCCGGAAAATACTGTTACCATCAGAAAAAGTTGCTGGGCAACTCACAACAGGGGTCTGGGCATAGCTATTGATTGATACTATACTCAATAGTAGGCTAGTAAATAATATTGCTATTTTTCTGTTATTCGATAACATAAAATTGATCCCCAACATTAGAAACATAACCCCACCCTCTGAATTCAATCTCACGATTCTGCAAGAGCTGTCCATTCCATTGTTCATAAATACTGATATCCCTTGCTGTTTGATTAGAATGTATCACATCAAAACTATGTTATAAACATAAGAGGCAGCAGATAAAATACCCGTTTTCACTAATAGCTTAAGTACTTAGCAGAAAATTGTTATTGCATACATTGTGCCTGCACTGGCACTCCTTTTTTTTCACAATAAGTTGCCCCCTTAGCATCAAGAACAATGTAATGTCTAGTTCCGGCATACTCGCAAACTAAAGAGGGATCCATTAGTGTATCAAGAACCCATAGTTGTTTATCTTTTTTAAATTCAGGCACTAACGTTGCTTTCATACATACTGGACCATCATATAGACTGACATTAATAAGCCGGAAAATACTGTTACCATCAGAAAAAGTTGCTGGGCAACTCACAACAGGGGTCTGGGCATAGCTATTGATTGATACTATACTCAATAGTAGGCTAGTAAATAATATTGCTATTTTTCTGTTATTCGATAACATAAAATTGATCCCCAACATTAGAAACATAACCCCACCCTCTGAATTCAATCTCACGATTCTGCAAGAGCTGTCCATTCCATTGTTCATAAATACTGATATCCCTTGCTGTTTGATTAGAATGTATCACATCAAAACTATGTTATAAACATAAGAGGCAGCAGATAAAATACCCGTTTTCACTAATAGCTTAAGTACTTAGCAGAAAATTGTTATTGCATACATTGTGCCTGCACTGGCACTCCTTTTTTTTCACAATAAGTTGCCCCCTTAGCATCAAGAACAATGTAATGTCTAGTTCCGGCATACTCGCAAACTAAAGAGGGATCCATTAGTGTATCAAGAACCCATAGTTGTTTATCTTTTTTAAATTCAGGCACTAACGTTGCTTTCATACATACTGGACCATCATATAGACTGACATTAATAAGCCGGAAAATACTGTTACCATCAGAAAAAGTTGCTGGGCAACTCACAACAGGGGTCTGGGCATAGCTATTGATTGATACTATACTCAATAGTAGGCTAGTAAATAATATTGCTATTTTTCTGTTATTCGATAACATAAAATTGATCCCCAACATTAGAAACATAACCCCACCCTCTGAATTCAATCTCACGATTCTGCAAGAGCTGTCCATTCCATTGTTCATAAATACTGATATCCCTTGCTGTTTGATTAGAATGTATCACATCAAAACTATGTTATAAACATAAGAGGCAGCAGATAAAATACCCGTTTTCACTAATAGCTTAAGTACTTAGCAGAAAATTGTTATTGCATACATTGTGCCTGCACTGGCACTCCTTTTTTTTCACAATAAGTTGCCCCCTTAGCATCAAGAACAATGTAATGTCTAGTTCCGGCATACTCGCAAACTAAAGAGGGATCCATTAGTGTATCAAGAACCCATAGTTGTTTATCTTTTTTAAATTCAGGCACTAACGTTGCTTTCATACATACTGGACCATCATATAGACTGACATTAATAAGCCGGAAAATACTGTTACCATCAGAAAAAGTTGCTGGGCAACTCACAACAGGGGTCTGAGCATAGCAATTAATTGATATTATGTTGAGTAATAGACTGGTAAATAATATCGCTATTTTTCTGTTATTCGATAACATAGAATTGATCCCCATCATTAGAAACATAACCGTGACCTTTAAAAAAAATCGGACGATAATGTAAAGGCATACCGTTCCATTGGTCATAAACATTAATACCTGCTGCGGTTTGATTGATATATATTGCAGCATGACCATAGTATTTACCTCTACTGTCAAATGTCGCAATCGCGGTACCAGGTCGAATACTATTATTACCTTTAACTCGGGCTCCTTTTTTCCAGATCGTAGTTTGTGGCGCTTTTGCAAAATATTTTACAACAGCAACACATTCATGGGATTCTCCGACATAAATTCCATGTTCGCGATCTCTTTTGTCGTTCTCATCAACGATTTTCTTAACATCATTCAGATTCGCCAAATAAGCCATGCATTTTCCTTAATTAACATTATGTAGTTATCTCGAAGCCGGACAGCTTGCCTCATCAACCATCTTGATAAAAAATGTAACTAAATGTTAGTTTATTGGAAATTATCACTCATAGCAATAGCAATTATTAGCAGTTTTTATTCAGACGAATGAATAAAATGCCAATGAAATTTTTACTTAATTACTGATTAAAAAAGATGTTATTCCCTCTTAAATTTATTTTTAGTCTAATTTTTAAATGCCGATTGATGGTAGTAATTAGCTTAAAATCAGCTTATAACTTTATGACTATGCATATACACCAAAAATAAAGTATAATTAGCAAACCATCTGGGGGCGACCTTGGTTTCGACGGGGGTTGCAAAGCAGATGCGTGCATACCGGGGTCTCAGATTCCCGTTAAACACTGAATTTATATAGTCGCAAACGACGAAACTTACGCTTTAGCCGCTTAAGGCTAAACGTTGCAACGGTTCGCCAATGGGCCGTGTGAGGTAACTCACCGCAACGACATTTACATTGGCTGGTTCAATGTCGTGTTGTCTGGCATTGAACGAGATTTATGGCAACTGGTTTACAAACAGCCTGTCTGTCGGCGGTTTGTAAATAAGATTCGAAGTTGGCAAGACTAAGTATGTAGATCGCTCTGTAGAGGACTTTCGGACGGGGGTTCGATTCCCCCCGCCTCCACCACTTATCCTACCTGTTTTTTAGATACGACATCTAAATTTATTAATTACTGCGTTTCGCCTTTCATCTGCATAGACACAGCGATAAAAATATCATAAACAATTCACCCACCTCAGAACGCAAAAAAGCTCCCATTTAGGGAACTTTTTAATCAGCTGTTTAAGGTGAAGCATACCTATTAATTGATTTAAATTATAGCTATTTTTCTGGTTTACGTCAATATAATATATATTAACATATTGAAATAAAAATAAATTTAGTTTATAAATTGATTTGATGCTATATCAATTAACCAATACTTATTTCAGTGAGATAACAACATAATATTGAATATATCATTACAGCCAAAATCATATCATCAGCTATAGGCCGTCGTACAATCCATACACACTATGGCAAATCCGTGCTCATAAACCCTAAGCACAGTATCCCCGAAAAAAAACAAATTAATGTCTAAATCTAATAATAGAACAGCCTGATAAGCCGGTTATCATAAATGGTAAATTATCTGATTAAATCAATTTTATAACTGTCTGAATATCATACACTCCTTGCCACTTGCTCTATCAGAGTCAAACTGTTTAGAAGAACTCTGTTTTACTGTTAGATTAATCAATTCACCTAACATTTATCAAAGCTCTGATCTATAGCAAATTGACGCAAAGCATAACACAATAAACTGATATTTAGCAGATAATCATCAACAAGCTTGAAGGGTGGCCAAGTAATGCCAAGCAGATCTGTCATATCTCAAAATGTGGGTAATCCTTACTGCTTTTCCAGTCACCACCCCATATAATTCTTACCCCCAGCTCAGCAGCAGCCTGTTTCATAGCCGCAGCAATCAAGTGAAATTTTTTCAAATCATTCCAGTCAACCGGATACGGAATCAAATCTATAGCCCTGCCGGTAACATGTTTACTGGCAAACGGATTATTTAACCAGGTTACTTTACTCAAATCCGGCTGCGCATATTTAGCAGGCACACCTTTCAGACTGCATTGCTGCGCGGTTCGGCCCTTGCCATAATTAATACAGCACTGTTCACGCGTGCGCACACCTTCAGTGACCATAAAATCCTGATCTGTCAGCTCGATTGCCCGTTTCACTACCCTAACCAGACCAGCATCTACCCCATATAAACGTTGCAATGATCGATTACTCAATTTATACATTTTTATTATCCACAAAAAAGCAGCCCTCAGGCTGCCAGATACTTACCCATAATTATTCCTTTGTTGACTCATTACTATCAACAAATCGCTCTGCTTTTTTACTTACAATATTAATTATGCGCTGTGCCAGTGTTGGTGCAGCAGCCTTGAACGCATCCAGAAATGACGTTGTTGACATACCTGCAAATACGCCAACACCAGCAAAAAGCCATGGACGGTTTTGCGGGAAAAAATAATCAGTTACTGCCGCAGCAAATATCATTCCCAGCAAAACAAACAAAATCGTCATAAACCAACCATAGCGTTTGTAATCGGTAACCAGTAAAGAACCAGCCAGCCCACCCATCAGCGCAAATAAAATACAGACCGAAAAAGCATCTTTTACTAACTCCATACTTTATCGTCCTTTATGTTTCAAATCTTCAACCCGTTTTGTGTAGTTGATCAAATTACGCCCTGCCAGAGCACACACCACGGTTAACACAGGATAAGTAGTCATACCTGTTGTTAAAGGCGGGTATGATGCCCAGAACGTAGCTGATATTACAGCCCATATCAGTGCAGATAAAATCAGTAAATAACCAGAAAGCACACTACAACGATTGGATTTAAATATCGCTATAATTAGCTGCAAAAATGCCACCCCAATCAGTAATATCGACAATGTATAGGGGTGCAATAACAAAAAGCCTTTATACAATTTCAGATTAAAAACTTCGCTGCCACCCAGTAGAAACATGCCAGCAAAACCTATCATAATCAGCGCACTGGTAACTGTAATTACCCGTGTACCTGTACAAAATAACCATTTTTGCAATTTATCAGGCAAAAACCTCAAGTCCAGCAGCGAATGAAGTAACTGCAATGCCAATTCCACATTTTTCATAAATCAACCGTCAAATCCTCAAAAACAAAAAAACTGGTTAAAAACCAGTTTTAATACCCATTAATATTAAAATATTCATTTATTAATCATATTTTTCAAAAATTTACTTTAAAATCTAAATTTTCTATTCATTCCTTACTCTGGTATAAAAAACCACTTTCTGTGCGAATAATTATCACAAACTTGTAATAATCCCTTTTAGATTAAACACATGCTTAATTTTATCGTTATAGCTATTTGCAGCTAAGTTTTAGCCAGATATTAGCCACACCTTAATGATTTCCTGATGCTTTCAAGGTGTGGCTAAAGCTTACAACTACTTTTATTCAAATCAACCAGATTTTTACATCAGTTTGGCCAGATAATTACGCGCTGATTCTTTAGCTTCAGATTCTGGCATTTTTTCAAACAAGGGTAAAAAAGCTTTGTGACATTTATTAAATATCCGATCCATTTCATATGCAAATTCATGAATCTGCGCTTCATATTTACTACCCAGAATACGAAAAGTCGGAAATAAATGCTCATACATCAGACGCATTTTCTGAGAACAGGCAAATGATTCATACAAGCTAACCAGCACTGTAGATGGAACATTAATTTCATCACTACAATCTTTTTCCGATTCCAGGCTACTGATACTGGCTTTTTTAACTGCAACGCGGCTTAACAGGCAGATAACATCTACAAATTTGGATGAGGGTACTTTCTCATAACTGACACCATAGCGTGTTTGCACAGCCTGCCATAAGGTCATTGCTAGCTCAGCCTGTTTTTCTTTGGCAACAGCCAGCACCAACTGCCTGTGCAAGGCCTTAATTATAGAAATCTGGTTAGGCAACAAACCAGTACAACTATTCTTATCGGTCACTTTTGCACAACGTGGCTTTTTCACAGCTCGGGGCTTATGCCAGTGAGCCTGTATAGCCTCAGCGCATTCACGCTGATAAACCAACACCATCTCCTTCACGCTATCTTTAACTTTTTTCGGGTTGATACTCTGCAGCCAGTTAGTCAGCTTTTTTAGTGGCGTCACCAGAATTTTTTTGGTGCCGTTTTTAACCGGAATAGACAAAAATCCGCATCCATATTTTTGATAGCATCCTTTTAATTTACGGTGCTGAGTTGACCAATCCAGACCAATCCCATTAATCACCGATTTCATACATACGTAAACCGTATTTTTAACTTTAACTGTAGCGAGGCTACTCCCATAAAAAGAAACAAATGTGATACTATTATTCATTCAAAACTCCTTTTTCAATCTTGGGATTTTTGTTTACTTAATACCTCAAAGGTGGCAGCCTTTGAGGTATTACCATTTCAGATACTAATATTGTTAAATATATTTAAAAATTTTTATTTTCACCTTGTATCAATTAATCGTTAATTTAAGTTGAATTTATTTACAAATACTTTCAGTTAAAACTTGGTAATAGTTTTGACTCTATATAATTTAATGTAATATACCCCTAACTGGTTATCAACCATAGCCATATGTGGCTATATTAAAATCTATAAAAGATAATTACAAGCATTTTATGGCCATTTATGACCAATTTTTTATCATTTATGAATTAAATTTTATTTCTTAACATCTTATTTTTTCTATCATGAAATTTGCTAATCAACTCAAAGCAGCCAGACTGGCGGCCGGACTCTCCCAGAAAGAACTAGCCCAGAAAACCAGCATTACCCCATCTCTGATATCCAGATATGAATTAGGTAAAATCACACCCAGATTAGAAACAGTCAATAAAATCATGCAAATACTTAATTTTCAGCAAACTGTTACTACATCCCAAATTAGTAGCAATGATAGTGCTTTCATTAATATTCCTCCACTCGTTAATCAGAGTACCACTTTATGGAACACCCAATTATCCATTTTAAAAACAGAACTGAATCTACGCAATTTGCATATAGATAATCTGGTTTGTGCCACCATGAGCGGGAATTCCATGCAAAGCCTGTTGAATGATGGTGATAAATTCATTATTGATATTTCCAAGAAAAATCCGATTGATGGCAAGATGTATGCCTTTAATCAGGGAGAACTGTTCAGAGTCAAAATTCTGCAAAATTTACCAAATCAGCAAATACGCATGAAAAGTTACAACAATTATGAATACCCTGATGAAATTGTGGCATTAAGTGATATTGAACTTATCGGGCAAATCGTTTACAAAGCAGGATTTTTATAAGTACATTAATGGCAATTAGTAATCTTAATAGTCATCATTTTATTGCAGATGATTAGCTGGATACTAAACAAAGTATCCAGCCCGATACTTAGAGATTCTTAACTTTAAAAATCCTAGTTAAATAACCTTTTACCATTTCATATTTAACAATTTGTTTTGAAATACTTCTATGCATTTATATCTAATGTAGTAGGCAGTTCACCTTTATATAACCACTAGCTATGGCTAGCACATGGGTTAGTTAGTGAATTTCACTATTTAGAGTATGAATAAACATTGAAACTTTTGATTACTATTAACGCTGTGTCTTTATGTGATTTAAATGATTCTATCCGCTACACAATCACAAGCAGTAAGAATTCATCAATTTGACTATGCACTAATAACCAGACCAAAATTGAAACACATCTTGTTTAAAAGATAAATTTTTTCATTAAATAATTGTAAAATAAATTTAAATAGTACACTTCACTTCAGTAATGTAAATTCCATAATTTTCAAAAAAAGTTCTTAATAATAACCGGATTCATTCAAACAATATCCGAGTTTAAAAAAATAGCCATTTGCTTCAAGTAATCAAAATAATAATCAATATTCACATGCTAAATATTTTTAGGACGCAAAAAAGCTCCCTCGCGGGAACTTTATCAATCAGCTGTTTAAGGTGAAGCATACCTGTATTTTTGACTTATTATAACGTTTGTATAGAATATGTCAAGTATTATAACGAAAAAATTTTTCGAATTGGGGTTGGCGTTTCATTTCCTGCCAGAAAAGCCATAGGCTTTGTTCAATAGCCTGATTCCAGTCTTTACTGGAATAGCGCCGGCGCTGGTTGCGTTTAACACCATGCTGACTCTGACGCTTATATAAAGGACTTATTTTGCAATATTTGCTGGATAATGTAGCAAATGCCTCACGATTTTTGTAAAACAGATTCCCCAGCGTGATTTTTACCATATCATATACTTCTGGCTGATAGGTAGGATAAAGTGCCTGCTGATTATTTTTGACATGTGTAGTAGGCTGATATTTCCATTCAATACTACGGCAATGCCCCTTTTTAATGGTATCTCTCATACAGTATTCATAAGCGCGCAGTACGTTTTCTGCCAGATCAACTTCTACTTTATAGTCTGTCATAGATACACCTTAACTAAATGATGAGCTAAAAACATTTAAGTTATACTTAACAAGTTTAAGAAGTGTTTAACCAAAAGTGTATTAAGCTTTGGTACATTAATATCTTAGATATACAATAAAATTAAATGCTTATTTAAGGAATCTTAATCAAAATCATATCTTTCCCTTTTATTGGATTGCCATAATGTGTTTTTAATTAATATTTGTATTAGATGATACAACATAGTTTAATAAATATTTTTCGCTATTTGCCTTATAAAAAGTGAATATTGATTAATAAAAAGTATAATTTCATATTTAACAGGTGTAATAATAAGTCAATATCTAATAAATTGCAATCCATTGCCTAATTATGTAGTCACTAAATAAGATTAGGCAAAAACTAAGGATGATTATGTATACGGGTAAAAAATTAGGTGAGGCGATTAAATCCGCAATTGAGCTTAAAGGCGTACGCAAAGCTGATGTAGCCCGCGCTTTCGCAATTAAGCCACCTTCCGTAACCAGCTGGATTCAGACCGGCCGAGTAGATAAAGCACATATTGATAAGCTGGTTTCTTATTTTGCTGACGTAGTACAGCCAGAGCATTTTGGTATTGGTTCATTTGAAGCTAACGAAATTCTATTCAATGGTTACAAAGTACCTCTGTTGACATGGATAGATGCAGCCACACAAAGGGACAAAGAAGCTTCAACTGCAGCTGGCAATGTTTGGGTACCAACGTTACGTAAGCCTGGAGCACAAACATTTGCGCTGGAAATCAAAGGCGATAGTATGGAACCTGAATTTACACCGGGCGACAAAATTATTGTTGAACCGGAACAACCTGTACATCACGGCTGTTTTGTTGTAGTGCGTGAAAATGGTAGCGAAGCCATGTTCAAGCAATATATCTATGAAGGTAGCCACCACTATCTGAAGCCACTGAATAACCGCTATCCGATTATCGAAATGTCTCAACGCTTTCATATATGCGGCGTGGTGGTAGAGAAATTTAAGATATATATTTAATCCACTATATATGGTTTTGATTAAATATCGGCCTGATATAAAGAGATTACAACACTGATTGGATATTATAGCCATCTGGCTGAGATTAGCATCATAGATGCAATAAGATTAGTGTAATTATGCTTTATTAGGCCGTATAAAATCAATAGTGATTGAAGCGAATTCGTTTAGGTTACCTGATTGCTTTATTCGGATAACAAATATTTTAAAGGCAGTACTGAATACCAGTACTGCCTTTTTGATCGCTAGCAAGCTATATTAATAACGTCTGCTTCTCACTAATTGAGCCTTACGTTTCAAATACACTAAGGTGCCGAAACCACTCCAGATATGCACCAGACGGGTGAATGGGAAAATCACAAATACACTCATTCCCATAAACAGGTGTATTTTGAATATCGGGTCGACATGGGCAATAATGTTTGCTGCACCACTTCTAAAAGTAACAATGTGCTGCGCCCACTGCATCAGGCTAATCATCTCTTCCCCATCCAGATGATGAGCAGAAACATGAATCGTGCCCAACCCCAAACAAAGTGTTATCAGCAGCCAGATTAAAACCAGCTTGTCACGCCAGCTGCTATTGGCCAGCAGGCGCGCACAGCTGAAACGACGGTAGATAAGCATCAGCAGGCCAATCAGAGCCAGAGTACCCATAATACCGCCTGCAATCATGGCAGTAAGCTGTTTGGTTTCATGGCTGACTCCAAGCGTATCCCAGACGATAACCGGCGTCAGCAAACCAACCAGATGGCCGAAAAACAGCCCCAGTACACCGATGTGAAACGAAATGTTACCAACACGCAACAGACGCGGATACAGTAACTGGCTGGATTCGGATTTCCATGAGTATTGATTGGTATCAAAACGAATCAGGCTGCCCAGAAAAAAAACACTGACGGCAATATACGGATAAATGCCGAAAATAAATTGATTGAGATAATACATACTGTCTCCCGGCTTAACTAAGTTTTTTATTGCGGAAAAATTGCACTTCCTGCACTGATGGCTGATTTAATAAAGGTTCCAGTCCTTCTGCAGTGGGGCCAAATTTTTCCAATGCTTCATCCATATTACGCACCGGCGCTGCCTGTAACGGTTCTGGAGCTACAGGGGATAAAGCCACTACAGCATCCATTACCGGCGCATACACAGACTGGCTTTTATGCAGATTTTCGGCAATATAGCCAATCACATGTACGGCATCAGCCAGCAAATTCTGAGCTTCCTGAATTTCAATACTGGATAGAAACTCCAAAAATAAGGGCAGATAATCCGGCAATTCATTATTTTCCGGTTCCAGTCCGCGTGCCTGATATTCAGCCAGCAGGTCTACCATTGCCTGTCCGCGGGCACGGTCTTCGCCATGCAAATGTTCAAACAGGTGCAGGGCATGGCTGCGACTTCGATCAAAGGTATCGACATACACTTCTTGCAGACTGATTTCATCGTGGGCACGCAAATGTGCAAAGAATGGCTGTAAGGCTGTTGCCTGCTCAGCCGTAGCCAGCTTGTTGACAGCATCTGACAGCTCTTCAGTATGGCTCAGCCATTCCTGCCGCGGATAGCTAAGTAAAATGGATAAAATTTTGTACATTTCTATCCTCTTAAATTGACTGGCGGTCATTTTTCTTGCGCAGACCATGAAAAACAATCGGCGCAGCTTTGCGGGTACCAAACAGGCTTTCCTTGCTGTGTCCATTGTGACAGCCATCACCAAAAGAGAAGCCGCAGCTGGCTTTTTCTTCGAAGGTATTGCTTACCAGTTCTTTATGCGCACTCGGAATGACGAAACGATCTTCATAATTGGCAATGGCCATAATTTGATACATTTCTTCGATTTGAGTAGCACTGAGTCGATGACCGGATAATTCCTGTAGTGCCTGCTCATCTGAATAAATTGATTTACTGCGCATGTATTTACGCATATCAATCATGGTTTGCAAGGCATTTACAATCGGTTCAGTTTTACCGGCAGTAAGCAGATTAGCCAGATACTCAAGCGGAATACGCATATCCTTGATTTCCGGAATCAAGCCATTTTCCCCAATTACGCCGGATTCAACTGCTGACTGAATTGGTGATAACGGTGGGATATACCACACCATCGGCAAAGTACGGTATTCAGGATGAAGTGGAAATGCTACTTTCCACTCAACTGCCATTTTGTAAACCGGTGAATTTTGCGCAGCCTGTATCCAGTCAGCCGGAATGCCCTGAGCCAGCGCTTCTTTGGCAATTTCCGGATCATTCGGGTCGAGGAAAATACCCAGTTGCTGCTCATATAAATCCTGTGGATTTTCAACTGCTGCACTCTCGCTGATACGGTCAGCATCATAGAGCAATACACCAAGATAGCGGATTCGGCCAACACAGGTTTCCGAGCAGATGGTTGGCTGCCCGCCTTCAATGCGCGGATAGCAGAAAATACATTTTTCTGCTTTGCCAGCTACCCAGTTGTAATATATCTTTTTATACGGACAACCGGATACGCACATACGCCAGCCACGACATTTATCCTGATCAATCAGCACAATGCCATCTTCTTCACGCTTATAAATCGAACCAGACGGACAGCTAGCCACGCAGGCCGGATTCAGACAATGCTCACACAAACGTGGCAGATACATCATAAAGGTGTTTTCAAAAGCGGCATAAATGTCCTTTTGAATCCCATCGAAGAGTTTGTCTTTCGAACGTTTGGCAAACTCACCACCCAGATCATCTTCCCAGTTTGGCCCCCATTCGATTTTGTCCATTTTCTGCCCGGTCAATACTGAAACCGGCCGCGCCGTGGGAGGCGTCTGCATCAATGGTGCTTTTTGCAGATGTTCATAATCATAGGTGAATGGTTCGTAATACTGGTCAATAGCCGGCATATTCGGATTAGCAAAAATATTAGCCAATATTTTCAGTCTATTACCCTGCTTCAGTTTCAGCTTGCCAGAACGTTCGCGTACCCAGCCCCCCTTATACTGTTCCTGATCTTCCCAGTTTTTCGGATAACCTATACCTGGCTTAGTTTCAACATTATTAAACCAGGCATATTCCACACCATCACGGCTGGTCCAGACATTTTTACAGGTAACAGAACAGGTATGGCAACCAATACACTTGTCCAGATTCAACACCATTCCAATTTGTGCACGTATTTTCATTATTGTGTTCCTTACTTATTCTGCTACCGGTGTTTTGGCCGGTTGATCGAGCCAGTCCACCTTGTTCATCTTGCGTACCACTACCAGCTCGTCACGATTAGTGCCTACCGTGCCATAGTAGTTAAAGCCCCATGAAAGTTGTGCATAGCCACCAATCATATGAGTTGGCTTCATTACTACTTTAGTGACGGAATTATGAATACCACCACGTTTGCCAGACAGTTCTGAACCGGGCACATTAACGATTTTTTCTTGTGCGTGGTACATGAGAATCATAGTTTCCGGTACACGCTGGCTCACTACCACACGAGCGGTTAAAGTACCGTTAGCATTGAATACCTCTACCCAGTCGTTATCCTGCAAACCAGCTCGCTTAGCATCAATTTCAGATACCCAAACATGCGGGCCGCCGCGAGATAAAGTCAGCATACGCAGATTGTCAGAATAAGTACTGTGAATACCCCATTTCTGGTGCGGAGTGATGAAATTGAGCACAATTTCCGGATTGCCATTACTGTGATGGCCTTGCACATTCAGCGTAGTTTTCAGATCAACCGCTGGACGATAGGAAACCAATCCCTCACCAAACAGTCGCATCCATTTATGATCCTGATAAAACTGCTGGCGTCCGGTAAGCGTACGCCACGGTATCAATTCGTGCACGTTGGTGTAACCAGCGTTATAGCTGACTTTTTCGCTTTCCAGACCAGACCATGTAGGAGAAGAAATAATTTTGCGTGGCTGCGCCTGCACATCACGGAAGCGAATGGCATCATCCTCACGTGCAATTGCCAGATGAGTATGGTCAATACCGGTATTTTTGGATAAAGCTTCCCATGCTTTAACTGCTACATGGCCATTAGTTTCCGGTGCCAGCGTCAGAATCATTTCTGCTGCATCAATGGCACTGAGCAGCTTCGGCTGTCCTTTGGCCACACCCTCATGCTGGGTGTTATTCAGCTTGCGCAACAAATCAACTTCCGCTGCGGTCTGCCAGCTAATGCCTTTACCGCCATTACCGATTTTTTCCAGCAATGGGCCAACAGAAGTAAACTTGTCGTAAATCGTGCCATAATCACGTTCCACCACCGTCATTTTCGGCATAGTTTTACCCGGTACCGGCTCACACTCACCCAGTTTCCAGTCTTTCGGATCAAACGGCTGTGCCAGTTCTTCCGGGCTATCGTGCATCAATGGTGTTAATACCAAGTCCTTGCGTACGCCTAGATAATCTTTCGCGGTTTCTGAAAAAGCCTTGGCCAGGCCCCGGTAAATATCCCAGTCAGTCTTGCTTTCCCATAATGGCTTCACCGCTTCGCTCATAGGATGGATAAACGGATGCATATCCGAAGTATTCAAATCATCCTTCTCATACCAAGTAGCTGTTGGCAGCACGATATCGGCATACAAACAGGTCGTAGACATACGGAAATCTAACACGGTAAGTAAATCCAGCTTGCCTTCAGCAGCCGGGCGTACTTTCACATCAATTGGCTTGATGGCAGTGCTTTCATCACTCATCAGCGCATTTTGGGTACCAAGCAAATATTTAAGGAAATACTCATGTCCCTTACCGGATGAACCAAGAATATTTGAGCGCCATACAAACAGATTACGCGGGAAATTCTGCGGATTATCAGGGTCGTTACACGCCATATCTAATGTGCCAGCTTTCATCTGCTCAACAGCAAAAGCAATCGGGTCTTTACCTTGTGCTTCCGCATCTCGGGTCACATCCAGCGGATTGCGTGCCAGCTGTGGTGCCGAGGGTAGCCACCCCATACGCTCAGCTTTTACATTAAAGTCCAACTGGCTCATATTCGCCATCTGGCCTGCATGAGTGGGCGCAATCACTTCCGCCATACTTAGCTTTTCATGCCGCCACTGACTGGTATGCGCGTAAAAGAATGACGTGCCATTCATCTGCCGTGATGGCCTATTCCAGTCGGCAGCAAAGGCCAGCGGCGCCCAACCAGTTTGCGGACGCAGTTTTTCCTGTCCCACATAGTGACACCAGCCACCACCACTCTGACCAATACAGCCACACATCATCAGTATATTAATAATGCCGCGATAAGCCATATCCATGTGATACCAATGATTCAGACCAGCACCCACAATCACCATACTGCGGCCATGCGTTTCATGCGCATTCTGTGCAAATTCACGTGCTACCTGAATCACCAACTCAGGTTTCACGCCAGTGTGTTTCTGCTGCCACAACGGGGTATACGGCACATCAGCCATATAGTCATCAGTAACGCCATCACCACCAAAACCACGGTCAATACCATAATTGGCGCACATTAAATCAAATACTGTGGTCACCAGTATCTGTTCGCCATCGGCATTAGTAATCCGTTTAACCGGAATATTTTTCACAAGCACTTCAGTCGCATCCTCACCACCAAAGTAGTCAAAAGACACGCCCATAATTCCATCATGATTTTTTTCAAGCGAAATCAATGCTTTAATTTCTGCACTATCGGATTTTTCCGCGCGCAGATTCCATTTACCCTGCTCACCCCAGCGGAAACCAATCGAACCTTTCGGTGCCACGATATCGCCAGTATTTTCATCAATGACCAGCGTTTTCCATTCTGGATGATTGTCCTCATTCAGCCCGCCGGCAATCTGGCTTGCTCGCAGGAAATAACCGGGCAACAAACGACCCTTATCCTGATTCAGGACCACCAGATTGGGCATATCAGTCAAACGGCGGCAGTAATCGATAAAATAAGCTGATGGATTTTGCAGATGGAATTCTTTCAGAATCACATGCCCCATCGCCATCGCCAGCGCCGCATCTGTACCCTGTTTCGGTGCCATCCAGATATCACTGAATTTCACCATTTCACCATAATCAGAAGATACCGCTACCGTTTTCGTTCCCTTGTAGCGTACTTCAGTATAGAAGTGTGCATCCGGAGTACGCGTCATTGGTACATTAGAACCCCATACCATCAGATAATTGGCGTTATACCAGTCGGCTGATTCTGCTACGTCAGTCTGTTCACCCCATGTTTGCGGGCTAGACGGCGGCAAATCGCAGTACCAGTCATAAAACGACAGCGGTACACCACCAATCAAACTCAAATAGCGCGAACCAGCAGCATAACTCACCATCGACATTGCCGGAATTGGCGAAAAACCCATCACCCGGTCAGGGCCAAATTCCTTAATCGTAAATGCATTGGCGGCAGCAATAATTTCATAAGCTTCATGCCAGTCCAAACGAACAAAACCACCCAGACCACGCTGAGATTTATATTTCTTCGCTGACTCCGGATTCTGAGTAATGCTTTGCCATGCCTCAATTGCCCCCATACTCTGGCGCTTTTCGCGCCACATACGCAGCAAAGATGCACGAATCATCGGATATTTCACCCGCTGGGCTGAATACACATACCAGCTATAAGATGCCCCACGCGGGCAGCCGCGTGGCTCATGATTAGGCAAATCAGCACGAGTACGCGGATAATCCGTCTGTTGCATTTCCCATGTAATCAGCCCGTTTTTCACAAAAACGCGCCAGCTACATGAACCGGTACAGTTCACCCCATGAGTAGAGCGTACTATCTTGTCATGCTGCCAACGCTGGCGGTAAGCATCTTCCCATTCACGTCCTTCTGCCACCACTGCACCATGTCCGGCAGAAAAAGTCTCTCTGGTTTTACGTAAAAAATTCAGTCTGTCTAAAAAATGGCTCATGAATTTGTGCTCCATAGAGGCCGCAGCCTCAAACAGTTTCTTATTGATTTATAATTTTTACAATGCCATCATCAACGACAATGGCGTAACTACAGCAAGCTAGCAGCGTGTCACCGATTGTTTACGTACATAAAACCAGTAATTAATCAGCAAACAGCTCACATAGAAAACGATAAAGCCCCATAACGCCATTGATTCACTACCAGTAGCCTCAATCGAAGAACCAAAACTTTTCGGAATCAGAAAACCGCCATAAGCACCAATTGCCCCCATAAAGCCCAGCACCGTGGCCGACTCCTTGGTTGCATGCATTTCAGCAGCTTTAACATCACCCTGATGCAGTTCACGGTGAAATAGCGAGAAAATCCGTGGCGCCTGCGCATAAGTCGAACCATTGCCAATACCACTAAACGCAAACAACAAAATAAAGCTACAGAAGAAGCCAACAAAATTGCCTGCATTTCCGCCCATTGGCTGAAACACCAGCACACCAATCACCCCGACAATCATCATTGCATAGCTGATTTCCGTTAACTTCGCAGCCGACATACGGTCAGACAGCCAGCCACCCACCACACGCAGCACTGCACCCACAAAAGGCCCCAGAAAAGCCAGCTTGATTGCATCAAGATGTGGGAAAGAACGAGTAATCAACAACGGAAAAGCAGCAGAAAAGCCAATAAATGAACCAAACGTACCCACGTACAGCCAGCACAAAATCCAATTGTGCAAACGTTTAAAAATAACTGACTGCTCCTTCAGTGAAGCATTCAGGCTGCCGATATCATCCATACCAAACCATGCCGCAAGCGTGCTCAGCACAATAAACGGCACCCATATAAAGCCAGCATTTTGCAGCCACACCTGCGTACTTCCCTGTGGCGTAGTAATCGTCTGCGCCTCACCGCCCAACGCACCAAACAAACAGGTAGTGATTGCCAGCGGCACTGCAATCTGCACTGCAGAAACACCCAGATTGCCCAAGCCGGCATTAACACCCATCGCCTGCCCTTTTTCCGCTTTCGGGAAAAACAGACTGATATTCGACATAGAAGAACTAAAATTCGCGCCACCAAAGCCACACAACAGTGCCAGCACAAACATCGTGCTATAAGAAGTATTTGGATTCTGTACAGCAAAACCCAATCCCAGCGCCGGAATCAGTAAACTGGCTGTAGAAATTGTCGTCCACTTACGTCCGCCAAAAATTGGTATCACAAACGAATAGAAAATCCGCAAGGTTGCCCCAGATAGAGCCGGTAACGCTGCCAGCCAAAACAGCTCATTACTGCTGTATTTAAAGCCCACAAGTGGCAGCTTCACCACCGTGACACTCCACACCTGCCAGATAGCAAATGCCAGCAACAGTGCAGGAACCGAAATCCACAAATTCCTGCGTGCCACCGCACGACCGCCGGCCTGCCAGAACTGCTTGTCTTCCGGCCGCCAGTCTTTCAAAACCTTACCCATACTAACCTCACATTATTGATGCTTCTGTTTTTTTAATGAAAAATGCATCCAGATTAAACTGATACATACCGTACCAAACATCAGCATAAACGAACTGGAACGTATCCCTGTCCAGTCAACCAACACCCCGAACATAATCGGCAGCAGAAAACCACCCAGACCACCGGCCAGACCCACTACACCAGATACTGTGCCCATATCCTCTGGAAACTCATCGGAAATAAACTTGAATACCGAAGCCTTACCAATCGCCAGCGCCACCCCTACAACAAACAGCAACACCGTAAATACTGTGGCACTTAAACCAATATGCATATCCAGATGGCCACTTACCGTACGAATAGACATCTGTGTCTGCGGATAGGACAGCAGAAAGAATGCCACCCAACATACCCACATCACCGCCCAAGTCACCTTATAGGCACCATACTTATCCGACAGCCAGCCACCAAAAGCGCGCAGCACACCACCGGGCAACGAAAAACACGCCGCCAGCAACGCCGCCTGCGTCAAATCAAACCGATATTCATTAACGTAATAGCTCACCATCCACAGCGAAATACCCACATAGCCGCCAAACACCACCGAATATAGCTGGCTGTATTTCAATACCTGCGGATTTTTCATCAGGAGAAGCTGTGCCTTCAGACTTGGCTGTTTAGCATTAGCAGCCTTAGGTTCCGGATAGCTGAAAAACCAGAACAGCACCGTAATTACCAGCAGAATCACCGCATATACCCGTGGTACAACCTGCCAGCAGCCATAAGCTGTAATCAGCGCCGGTGCCAGAAACTTGTTCAGTGCCGCACCAGCATTACCGGCACCAAAAATCCCCATTGCCAGCCCCTGCCGCTCCTTGCGAAACCATTTGGCCACATACGGCGTGCCCACTGAAAACGAACCGCCTACCAAGCCCAGCCACAATGCAATCCACAAAAACTGGCTATAAGTATGCGCATATTCCAGTAACCATACCGCCGGCACACACACCAGCATCACCAGAAAAAACACAATACGGCTACCAAAGCGGTCAGCCCAAATACCCAACGGCACCCGAATCAGCGAGCCCGACAATACCGGCATCGCCGTCAGCAAACCAAACTCCGTTTCATTCAGATGCAATTGCTGCTTGATAGGTAAACCCAGTACCGCAAACACCATCCAGATCATAAAACAAGTCACAAATGCAATCGTGCTGGATGTAAGCACAGTTACCGACTTCCTGACTTCAGAATCCATCCCGCCACTCCCAAAAATAACTTAGCCTAGTGTACGGAATCATCCCTGCATATCCCATTAGTCATCAGATGCAGAAGCAGTAACCCAAAAGAACAAGCCCATATAAGCAAAATGGCCTATTGACAAAATCAACAGGCCATATACACACTCAAAAATTCTACAACTACCACTCAACAACTACCCCATAACTACTTATCCATACCGTGCTCAACCGCATACACCGCAGCCTGCACCCTGCTTACCACATTCAGCTTGCGCAGAATATTCTGCACATGCACCTTCACCGTACTTTCCGTAACCTCCAGATTGCGAGCAATCAGCTTATTACTGTTGCCACGCGCAAGCCAGCGCAGAATTTCCCGTTCCCGCGGCGTTAACGGTTCCTTTACATCATCAGCAACTTGTTCCTGCTGGCGTAACTGCGTAACCAATTTGCTGGTCATCTCTGGCGACAGCACACTATCCCCATTAATCGCCTTCTCAATACTATCCAGCAGAAACTCAGTATCTATATTCTTCAGCAGATAACCACGCGCACCCAGTCGCATACATTCCACCAAATCACTACCATCCTCCGATACCGTCAGCATCAGTACCACTTGCTGCGGATTGTGATTCATCATCTGCGGTAGCGCTTCCAGCCCGCGCATCACCGGCATATCCAAATCCAGCAGTACCGCATCCGGTTTTAACTGCTGCTGCATCTTCACCCCCTCCAGCCCGTCTGTGGCCTCACCCACTACCTCAAACCGCGCACAACTGTCAATCAACGCACGCAAACCACGCCGAAACAGCGTATGGTCATCTACAATCAGAATCCGGTATTTTTTCCCGTCAAGCATCAACATCCCCAAAAAAAAACAATTTACTCCTGCGTATGAATATACTGGCGTGGCACCATCAACTCCACACAAGCCCCACTGCCTGTCCGTGCAAAAATCCTTAATTGCCCGTTAATCTTGCCGGCACGCTCTTTCATTATATGAATACCTACATGCCCCTGCTGCCCTTTTTGCTCCAGCGTATTCTCAGCAAAACCCACACCATTATCCTCAATCCACAGATTCAAACGATCAGCCATATACGCCAGCCGCACCCGTACAGCATTGGCCTGCGCATGTTTACGCACATTTGACAAAGCCTCTTGCACAATAAACACCACCTGCAACTGCACATCCGATTCCACCTCATACACATCTCCCTCTACCGACCAGTCTACCGCTATATCGGTTTGCTGTTCAAAGCGCTTCATCACCCCCTGTAACGAACTGATCAGCCCCTCCGATACCAATCGAACCCGAAAATTCGATAGCAACTCGCGCACATCATCATAACACTGCTGAATGCCCTCATGGATAAAATCCAGCGTCTGTGCCGCCTGCTCCTCCTTCTGCTCCGAAAGTGCCTTTTCCAGCACCTGCACCTGCATATTCATAAATGACAGCGACTGCGCAATACTGTCATGTAAACCCTGCGCCATCAGATTGCGCTCCTCCAGAATCGCCATCTGCTTATCCAGCTCATTCAGGCGCATACTCTCAATCGCAATTCCAAACTGGCTGCACACCGTTGAAATCAGACGCTGATTTTCCTCACTCAGCGTAAACGGCACCAGCGCAAACAGATGTAGCATACCAATTTCATCTTCCACCGACTTCACCGCAAAAGTCAAACAAAATGGCAAAGTCTGCCTCATCTGGCAGCAACCATCATTTGCAGCATGAATCTGCAATTGCTCATTCGTAATCATCTGCCCCGATTGCAGCAACTGCGTGCAGTGCCCGCCATCACAGCGATAATCGCGAAACCTGTCCACCTGCTCTTCCGTCAGCCCGTCCGAACCCGCTACCTCCAGCATCTGCGAATGACGATTTTTCAACTGCACCACACATGCATCCGCACCACTGAATGCCTTCATCTTATGCATAAACACCTGCACCAGCACCGAAAGATCATGTTGCTCCTGAAACAGCGACGTCATAGCATACAACACCGCCAGCTCACGATTACGTTTCACCACCGCCTGAGTCTGTTCAGCCACCCGGTTTTCCAGCGTGTCATATACCTCATACAACTTTGCCGCCATCAGATTAAACCCATCAGCAACCTGCCCAAACTCATTAGCCGTGCCAAGCTGCAAGCGCGTATCAAAAAAGCCTTTCCCAATCTGACTAATCCCCTGATTCAGACGCAGCAACGGCACAATCACCAAATGATGTAGCAGCACCAGCGAAACAATCGCCGAAAACACCGCCATCACAAGCAATAGAGCCTGTAACCAGCGCAGCAATCGAATATTATGTGTATTATCCTGCTCAATCAGCAGTACCAGCTTATCAATCACCGCCGTAAACTCCTGTGCCTGCGCCAGAAACGCCGCATCATTTAACCTGCCCTGTAAATATGCCTCACGATCACTCAAAAAAACCTGAAGTTGTACTTCAACCTTAACCACCTGAGCTAGCAACTGCCGATGACGTAAACCGTTTACAAACCCCGCCTCATGCAACTGACGCAAACGACCAAGAATCGCCTCGAACTGGCGTTGCTCATGCACAAATTGCTGTTCAATTCCCGGCGTTTTCGTCACCAGCACCATATAAAACACCCGCTTGCGCAAACTGCCAGCTTCATTGATTGCCATCCCCAGCTCCTCCAGCCGCCAAGATGTATTCAGCGACAGCCCTACCAGACTGGTAGCCAGAAACAGCCAAATCGTAATCATGACCACCAATACCCGTGAAAGCTTTTGCCCACGTAAGAACGAGCGATCAAATTTTTGCCATAGATTTTTCATAACATCTGATTTCATTGATTGACAGCAATATAACTGAAAAGTTAGAATACATTATCGATAATTTTTTAAATTATTTGATAAATTTTGTTATGCATGCATTAATAAAACTGATATATTTATGTTGGATTCAAAGTAACAAAATATATTTAATCTGTGTCAAGTATCATTAAGTAGTCCAGCTTTAAAAGCTCAAAAGTAAGATTTCAAACTTTAAGTAAGTAAGGGAATAACACTATGCCGTGGATATATAGTCAAAGTACAGGTATATTGAAACATAATGGGCAATTCGTAGCAAAAGGATATGCAGGTAAAGGTATTGGTAAAAATGTTCCTAAAATGGAAAATGTACCAAATATTGGACCAATTCCTAAAGGCAAATACACAATGAATGAATTAATTCAATCTCATCCTACTACAGGAAAATATTCAATAAGATTACTACCAGCTTCCAATAATAAAATGTATGGTAGATCTGGTTTTTTAATCCATGGTGATAGCCGCACGAACCCGGGAACTGCCTCTTCTGGATGTATTATTCTAGAATATGTATACAGGAAAAAAATGTGGGAAAGCAATGATAGACAAATTGAGGTGATAGAATGAAAAAAATCACAACTATGATATTATTGGGAATGTTTCCTATTTTTTCTCTTGCAAAAGCATTTGATTGTCACTCATGGCCTATGAATATGGCTGAAGTTTGGATGAAAAATGCTGGGATTGTTAATATCCAAAGTTTAGATGAATCAAAAACTAAAATAACATTATTAGCCTCAGAAAAAAAGAAAAACGGACTATATACACAAATTTTTCATTTTATTTTTTATGACAAAAAAGGGAGATCATACGAAGTAATCACGAAAAATGAAGCTTCTGATGACGAATGTTCGATGAGTAGTGTAAATAGTTATTTAGTATCAAAAAGTGATATTAATTACTAAAAAAGCCCTGTCAATAAACTTTATAAATAAATATCATTAAACCAGCGTTGCCTTAAACCTATGTATTGGAAAAATCTGGAAAAATAATGATAGACTGCTTGAGGTAATAGAATGAAAAAAAACTTATTAGCAATATTATTAGGAGTTTTTCCTATAGTGTGTTTGGCAAAAGAACCAGATTGTTACAATTGGCCTATGAACATGACCAAAGCTTGGTTAAAAAATGCTAATATTACTGATATCCATAATTTAGATGAATCTAAAACAAAAATAACTTTATTGGCCTCTGAAAAAAAGAAAAAAGATTTATATATAGAAATTTACCATTTTGTTTTTTTTTGATAAACAAGGAAATACTTACGAGGTAATTACTCAAAATGAAGCTTCACAGGAAGAATGTTCCATAAGTGATGTAAATAGTTATTTAATATCTAAAAGCCATACCCATTGATAAATCTGACATGATTTTTTCAGGAAAGATGTCTATTAGAAGACAACATAAACCTGTTGCTTTCGATTTCTTTAATTAAAGAGGTGAGCATAGTGAAATGAAAAATCTTCCTTTAATAATATTATTAGCCATATTCCCTATTCTATCTTTTGCAAAAGCACCAGACTGCCACAATTGGCCTATGAATATGACTAAAGGTTGGTTAAAAAATGCCAACATTACTGATATCTATAATTTAGATGAATCTAAAACAAAAATAACTTTATTAGCCTCTGAGAAAAAAAAGAATGGATTATATACACAAATTTATCATTTCGTTTTTTATGATAAAAAAGGGAAATCATATGAAGTGATCACCAAGAATGAAGCTTCATATGAAGAATGCTCTATGAGTCAGGTAAATAGCTATTTAATTTCCAAAAGAGATATTAATTACTGAATTCAAATATTCGAAATCTACTTAGGCTCTAAGCATCATCACTTTTAATTAAGCTTACTAACAAATCAATTGAGCCTATAGAAATTAAAAAACTCTTTATAAAAACATTGCTAGCAATGTTTTAGGGAAATTGCACAAAGATGAACATAAACAAATTTAGGTACAGAATGGAAAAACTATTTACAATAATATTATTGAGTATACTCCCTACCCTATCTTTTGCCAAAGCACCTGATTGCCACAACTGGCCAATGAATATGACTAAAGGTTGGTTGAAAAACGCTAATATAACTGACATCTATAATTTAGATGAATCAAAAACTAAAGTGACTTTACTAGCATCAGAAAAAAAGAAAAAAGATTTATACATTCAAATATATCATTTTGTTTTTTATGATAGAAATGGAGGCACATACGAAGTTATTACCCAAAATAAAGCTTCACATGAAGAATGTTCAATGAGTAGTGTAAATAGCTATTTAATATCCAATAGTCGTATTCTTTATTAAAATATAGATATGAAGATTTATAAAATGAATATGGTTTTATTCATTCAATAGCAACCTTAGGAGATAAAATGAAGAAATTCTTTTTAATGTTATTACTAGGTATATTTCCAACCTTATCTTTCGCGAAAGCACCTAATTGTTTTTCATGGCCCATGTCCATGACTGAAATCTGGATGAAAAACGCTGGAATAGTTGATATTAAAGATTTAGACGAACCTAAAACTAAAATAACATTAATGGCAACAGAAAAAAAGGGGAAGGATTTATATACTCAAATTTATCATTTTATTTTTTATGATAAATATAATAATTCTTATGAGATAATTACAAAGATTGATTCTTCACATGATGAGTGCTCTATAAGTAGTGTTAACGGATACTTAATATCAAAAAACTTTATCATCTCATGACAATTATTTTTTAAATAAAAATGAATATGAATCACTTGTTCACAATTCTTTTTATAAACGAAGTGAGAATATATAATGAAAATTTTTTAATAATATCCTTAGGATTCTTTCCCACCCTAGCCCCTGATTACCACAATTGGCCTATGAATATGACTAAAGGCTGGTAAAAAAATACTAACATTACTGTAAATACCCCAAACTTAGTACAAGATTCAGGTAGAAAATTATGCTGCTTGTTTTAGGGTTTTATATTCAATCAGCGTCATATTATTTAATGCTTCATGAGGTCTTTCCGTGTTATAAATGGTTACCCATTCTTCGGTTACCTTTCTTGCTTGTTCCAGATTATTAAATAGATATAAACCTAGTACCTCTGTGCGATAGGTACGATTAAATCGTTCAATATACCCGTTTTGATATGGACTGCCTGGTTGAATATAATCTATGGTTATATCATGTGATTTTACCCAGTTAGTAAACGTATTTCCGGTGAATTCCGGTCCATTATCTACTCGTATTTTGAGTGGATAGCCATGATATTCGGCCAGTTTATCCAGATAACGGGTAATCCTACCAGCCGGTAAACTGACTGCAATATCAATGCCTAACGCCTCACGATTAAAGTCATCTATCACATTGAAGGTTCTAAAACGCCGTTGATTACGACTGCTGTCACTCATAAAATCCATTGACCAGCATTCACCTTGTTTACTGGGTACTGATAGCCTTTCTGGATTTCGTGGAGGAATGCGCTGTTTACGCTTTACCCTGAGATTAAGCTTTAATTCACAATACACCCGATACACGTGTTTATGATTCCATTTATAGCCGAGCTTTCTGATGCGATTAAAACATTTAGGAAAGCTCGAGCATAAATGCCTATCCGTAATAGTATTTAGTACCGACATAATCACTGAATTATCCGGTAATTTAGGTTGATAATAGTAAGTACAGCGGCTTAAACCAATAATAGCGCAGCTCATGGCAATAGTAACAGAATGATTTTCTTGCAGTTGTACAGCCCAAGCTTTACGTGCTTGAGTTGGCACTATAGCTTTTTTTATGATTTCCTCCTGAAGCTGAGATTTTAAACTGAGCTCAGCAAACATCTGCTTAAGCTTACGGTTTTCAGCCTCTAGCTCCTTTAAACGTTTGATATCGGACGTTTCCATACCACCGTATTTATCACGCCATTTATAAAAAGTTGAATTGCCGATGCCATATTTACGACAAAGCTCTTTGACAGGAATACCGGCTTCAGCTTCTTTTAAAATAGATACGATTTGATGTTCAGTCATTTTTTTCATGCTTAAATCCTCAATGGGTTAATAAAGAGAATTTTCTACTTTTATGCTGTACTATTTTAGGGGATAGTTACACGTAAACAGCGCATTCCTCCACGAAATCCAGAAAGGCTATCAGCACCCAATAAACAAGGTGAATACTGGTCAATGGATTTTATGAGTGACAGCAGTAGCAATCAACGGCGGTTTAGAACCTTCAATGTGATAGATGACTTTAATCATGAGGCGTTAGGCATTGATATTGCGGTTAGTTTACCTGCTGGCAGGATTACCCGTTACCTGGATAAACTGGCCGAATATCATGGCTATTCACTCAAAATACGAGTAGATAATGGACCAGAATTTACCGGAAAAACATTCATCAGCTGGGCAAAGTCACATGATATAACCATAGATTATATTCAAGCAGGCAGCCCATATCAAAACGGATATATTGAACGATTTAATCGCACCTATCGCACAGAGGTACTAGATTTATATCTATTTAATAATCTAGAACAAGCAAGAAAGGTAACCGAAGAATGGCTAACCATTTATAACACTGAAAGACCTCATGAAGCATTAAATAATATGACGCCGATTGAATATAAAACCCTAAGACAAGCAGCATAATTTTCTACTTGAATCTTGTACTAAGTTTGGGGTATTTACACTTAATCCTAAAAAGTTGTATGAATTTGGATAATCATTCCAAGCGTGCTAACTTTTTAACGGAGGTAAGTAGCATTATAGCAGCAGGCTACTTAAACAAAGATACCGGAAAGGTAGAGAATTACACTATATTAGTACCGTTTCGGTTTGCGGTACTGAGATGTATTGTTGTGGTACATCCTGTACCACAGAAGAAAATAATGATTATTTTTTCTGAAGATAACGCTTTCTGATCGCTGCGATTTCATTACTCTGTGAAGCATCAATACATTTCATCACAGTTAGCTGTACACCTTCAGTATAACTTTTATAAGAACGCTTCAGATAATCGTGTACAACCTGCACAGCTTCTTCGTAGGCTTCAGCGGGATAGCGACCACGTTCAACATAAGCTCCTACTGCAGCTTTAGCTTCCTGCTGTAGAATTTCACCAAAGTCACTTTGTGCCAGACAATAGCTAAGAGTGAAATTTTCAAGATCATTTTTCAGCAGCGGACGTTCCTGAGCAGATGCCGCAGAAATACTGAGCATTAGTAAGCTACTTAATGCTATTAGTTTAAAATCCATAATTTGACCTCACTTGCTAACTCGTAATAATATCTATCGGAGCAATCGGAACTACCCCATAGTGTGGTGTGATTCGTCGTATCAGCCCACGAGACATTAAAACAACTATTTCTTTCTCTTCCTGTAAGGTGTTGATATCATCTTTTAATTTTACTGTAATATAGGATTATTTACACAAATAAAACATGAGTCAATTATTATTAACATTATTATAAAAATCTTGCTAAACCCTTCCTAATTAGATAACATAGATTAACTATCAATCGTAAACTAATTAGATTAATTTGCGATTGATAGTTAATAATTTAAATAAACTTAAACTTTATGGAATATAATGATGAAAGAATATAAAGTTATTATTTATCAGGAAAGCATGCTTTCTTCATTATTTTTAGGTTCAGCTAAAGTTGATCCAATCAAATTTTCAGAATTTTTAAATAAGCATGCACAGCAAGGATGGCGTGTGGTAACAACTGAAAAAGATATGCGCCGTATGCTGCTCTTTTGGAGCCGGGAAGCATATGTAGTTATTATGGAGAAAGATCGTATGTAAATTCAAAGAAATTTTTTTGATTCAGGTTCTGTTGTTGTCATCAAAATATTAGGTTACATTAAACATATTAACTTCAGTGAAACTGAACAGCCTGAGATTAAAATTTCTTTGCTGAAATATGGGCAACATGTAGTTATTCAGGAGTATGATTATGTTTATCTTTGGTGTCTTACTTTTAATATTGATGCTTATGATTGCTGTTGTCATCCTGATTTTATATTTGTTACGAAAAGATTATCTACAAGACAAAGAATTGAAGGAAAAAGGTTATTTAGAGTAATACAAAATCGAGAGTACAATTTTTTCGTGTGTACTCTCGATTTAATTGTTTTATTGGTCTGAATGGATATTTGCCCCCATCCCATATTTTGTGTATTTGCTTGTTAAAAATGATGGTAAACTCTGTTACCAAATGCATAGTAAACCGACTCATTTTTTTAGTAGCTTGCTCTATCGCTAGATAAATCACTTTTTAACTGAATCATCAGTTAGAAATATCTTAACTCAGATTGCCCCAATTTGTGCGCCAGAATTGGCTAATATAACCATACTTTTCATCCCAACACGATTCAATATGACTAGCCATTTTTACCGGTGGATTATCTGTGTTAGCTCGGTATTGCAGCTAAATAAATATACTAACGCTGAGGCTATAGACAACTTTTTATGCTTCTCTGCCCAGCAACACCTTTCCACTAAGTGAAATATGGCTGCTAAAACAGACTGGTTATAAACAGAAAACCCTGCGCAGAAATGAGTAATTACTAATTCATTGCCGTCTGCTAACCAGTCAGAAAAACAGATTAAAAAAAACCCTGATGAAAGCGATTTGGTCTACTGGGTAGCAGTGTCAGGATAATAAGCCATATTTGCCCAATTAACGGTATCAGAGAAATCAGAATCCACCATGCGGAACGATTTGTATCATGCAGGCGTCTGAACAGCAATGATAAGCTAGCAATCCAAACTACAAAACCAACCACAAGTACGGCAAAATTAACTGTCCCGTCACCCCAAGTATAAATATCATTAATCGGATGCCCTAGCATTTTTTCAACGATATGCATTAGAATCATACCAAGAACATAATTTATTACAATAGGCCACCAGTAATCAGCTCGATTGGAGGTGCCAGAAAAATTCAGAATGTTACGCCAAAACCGTTTATAAGATTCAATCATAAACTTGTCTCCTGATAGTTTACATATTTATATCTACAGAGTTAAAGAATCAAATTTACATTTCGAATATAGCCAATTCATCTTAAGGCCAATTTAAGATCAATACAAACGATTTAATATTTAAAACAATTACTTACAAATTTTATTTTTCTTATAAAACCTAATGGAAATTTTATTTTTCTTTATGTAAGATTTAAAGATTTATATATTTATTAATAAATTTTCGGCAATATTTTGCATATATTTTTATGTAGCTTTTTAATTTCCAGTATTGGCCGATGCCAAATTAAGCTAAACAGCAGTAATTTACTTATTAAAATCTGGCTAAATGTTGATATTTTTCAAAAAAACAGGCTATTAAAGCAACAAAATTACTACAGATTTATTTTACCCATACAAATAAATACATTATTTAAACCATAATGATTACTTGTGATGTCAGCCCCTGATGATATTTCAGCATTACTAATGACTGCGATAATAACTACCCATTTAGAGTCACTACTTGGCAGCATAAATTATGATGAAAATAAAAAACGCATACAGTATGTATGCGTCTTAAAAGATTTTGATTAATGTACAGATGCAGGCAAGCTCGTGTTATACACAGCTAATCATTCAGATGACTATTCTGTGGTGCCAGTACAGTACGATTACCGTTACCTTCAGCAGGTGAAACAATGCCTTCAGTTTCCATCTGTTCTACCAGACGAGCTGCACGGTTATAGCCTATGCGCAGCTGGCGCTGCACGGAAGAAATACTTGCTTTACGGGTTTTTACCACCAGTGCAACCGCTTCATCGTACAGTGGATCTAGTTCATTCTCATTGCTGCGTGTGGAAGCATTACTGAACATATCATCGTCATTGACACCAGCAGTTAAAATATCATCGATATACTTTGGTTCGCCAAACTGTTTCAGATAATGCACTACACGATGTACCTCCTCATCAGCCACAAATGCACCATGTACGCGCTCAGGATAGGCTGTACCCGGTGGTAAAAACAGCATATCCCCCTGCCCAAGCAGATTTTCAGCACCCATCTGGTCAAGGATAGTACGGCTATCAACCTTGCTGGATACCTGAAAGGCAATGCGTGTCGGGATATTAGCTTTAATCAGGCCGGTAATAACATCTACACTGGGGCGCTGGGTTGCTAATATCAGATGGATACCGGCAGCACGAGCTTTTTGTGCCAGCCGTGCAATCAGTTCTTCAATTTTCTTGCCAGCCGTCATCATCAGGTCAGCAAATTCATCTACCACCACTACTATATAAGGCAGTTTTTCCAAAGGTTCTGGGTCACTTGGATTGAGGGAAAACGGATTAAACAGTTTTTTGTTATGCGCAGCCAGTTCGGCAATTTTCTGGTTGAAACCAGCCAGATTACGCACGCCAGCATGGCTCATTAGCCTGTAGCGTTTTTCCATTTCATTCACGCACCAGGTTAGCGCATTAGCTGCCAGTTTCATATCGGTTACCACCGGCGCGAGCAAATGCGGTATGCCTTCATAAATGCTTAGTTCAAGCATTTTCGGGTCAATCATAATCAAGCGCACATCTTCAGGCGTTGCTTTATACAGCATCGACAGTATCATGGCATTGACGCCAACTGATTTACCTGAACCAGTTGTACCAGCAACCAGTAAATGCGGGGCTTTAGCCAGATCTGTGACAACCGGTTGGCCTGTAATCCCCTGACCCAGAGCCAATGTCAGTTTAGAGCGAGATTGCTGAAATACCGGTGCTGAAAAAATTTCACTCAAACGGATAATTTGCCGTTTAGGGTTGGGTAATTCCAGTCCCATACAGGTTTTGCCCGGAATGGTTTCCACCACGCGAATAGATGCAAAACCCAGGCTGCGCGCCAAATCTTTTTCCAGATTAACTACCTGATTACCGCGCACCCCTTGTGCCGGTTCAATTTCATAACGAGTAATTACCGGCCCTGCAAAGGCATCAATTACGCGAACTTTAACTTTGAATTCTGCCAGTTTTTCTTCGATGGTGATACCATTTTCGAGTAGAGTTTCTTCACTTTGCTGTGCTGCTGGGTCATAATGAGGTGGCAATAATAAGTCCATGCCCGGTAACTGTGGTTTTAGTTCTGGCTTGGGCATAGATTTTTTGACTGCCGTAGTCTGATGCAGTGCTTTTTGCAACGCCATACCCATTGCTGTTTGCTGCGGCTGTGCACTGGAATTTTTTTTCTGCTTTGTTGCTAGCCGCGGCTGGTTTAAACAGGTAACCACACTCACGCTTTTAACCGGCGGTATGGGGTCAGTCTGGCTAGCCGGAAGTGCTTCTGCCACCAACTCATCAGCTGCAATTACCGTTTCGGTGCTATTAGCGTGCTGATTTACCACTTGTGGCCAGTATTTGGATAAGTCAATATCTGTTTCTTCTTCCTCTGGCTTCTCCTGCTCTGGATAATAAACAAGAGGGTCTGCTTGTGGATCAGTATCGGCAAAATAAGGGTCTTCAGTTGCCAATACTGGTGCTTCTGCTACGGCAACATCACCATCAGTTTTATCTGGCATATACGAATCTGTTCCATCATTACCAGACACAGAATGAACAGCAGCATCATAATAAGGACTAGGGCTTACTGTGCTTATATCTGCTGATACAGCCTTTGATACTACTGGTTGTATGTCTGGCGTGTAATGAAATTGGTACCTTCTCGAACGCACACTATCGGTCATAGTGTTATCCACCCCTATTGCCTCGAGACTGGCTGGTGGGCCATAGGCTGTATCTTCACTGGTATAACTATCCGCTGGTGACATAGCCACATCTGATGCCGCAGTAATAGCCGCTGGCATCGATTGAAATGGAGTAAAGCGTGTTGACAGTGGTGCGCGTTCACTAGCAGCAACACCTGTGTAACCAGTTTCTACAGACATATCTGCCACTGGCGCCGTCATTTTGACAGCATGGCGTTTACTGATGCGTGCTGCTGCTGGAATAACACTTTCGCGTACTACTGGTCGTTGAAATTTCTGTTTATTAACCGGGGAATCGGTTTTAGCTAGATTGGCATAGATTTCATCCTCTGCTATTACCGGTATGCTATAGCCTGAATTAATGTGATGAGAAGTCTGCTGATGGCGCTGGCGAGCCAACCGCTGACGCAGAAGGTTTAAACGGATATCTTCCTCATCAATAACTTGCACGCTATTATGTTCATGGTTGAAGCTATACTCAAGGGAGGGATGGTTTGACAAAGGTAACACTGGATGAGCCAGATGTGATGGTGCGCCTACCGAATTGCCTAGTTTGCGCTGTGTAGCCTGCTGCAAATCATTCAGATCAAAGTTTTTTAATGCTCGTGCTTTTAATAAGGCAGCCTGTTCGGCTTTGGTACGTGAACGAATCTTATTTAATATTGGATCATCGGCTGTTATTTCTTTTGCGTTACGGTGGCGCTGCTGATTCTGGCTACTCACTGGTTTGTGCTGCCAATTGAGCTGGATAACTTCAAGTACAGGAGCAGATTCCGTTACTGCTTCAGCCAGCGGGTGCGTAGCCACTTTACGGGTAGCTTCAGCCAGAGTAATGACTTCCAGATTTTTATTTGGAGTAAATACCACCGCTGATTCGACAGCTTCTTCACTGGTAACAAGTATTTTTTCCTCAGCCAAAGCTTCGTCCTCATCATCAGCTACATCATCTGAATTTGGGTAATCTTCTGCTTCTGGCTCAATCTTTATATGGATATCACTACTGGCCACACTAGTTTGTGTCTTTACCAGTGGCAATGATTCTGCCAGAGCCTGCTGGCTGTTTTCAAGTACCTGCAATTGATAGCCGGTATCTGTTTTATCCCCGGAAGCATCTGTGGCTGTACTTGCAGCACTGGCTTTTACTGGTTTTGGGGTGGCTTCAGTAACGGTAATCTGCGGTGTAATCTGCTTCAGAACCGGCTGATCTGCCGGTGATGGTGGCTGGCTGATTTCTGCCAGTGAGTCCTGTTCTGGCTGCTCATAAACATGAGTGGATACTACTGGCTCTGGTGTTTGCTCAGGCTCAGTCTGTACCAGTTCTGTAGCAGATGGCTGCTGTTTTTGTGGTGATGATTGTACTACCTGATTATACTGCGTACGCTGTGGCATTACACTGGACACAATGTAATCTAGTAGTGACGCTTTAGCCAACTTTGGTGCAGTAATCTGGCCAGACTGAAACTGATTTTCATATCGGGATAAGTAGGTCATTTCCAGCTGCCATTTGCGTTCCTGAATATTACGCCACCAGAGTAATGCGCCTATAGCAATAATTAACAGTATTAATACAATCCACCACATACGTATTCACGCTGCCTTTTGGTTAATATCTAGTTAACAAATTATCTTTAATTATTAATTTGACAAATGTACTTCTATATTATCAATCAAACGGGTGGTTCCCAGTATTGCGGCTGCGACAATCACCAGATTAGTATCAGAATTCTGTGCTTTTGTCAGCGTTTGAGCCTGACGGATCTCAATATAATCCACTTGCCAACCATGCTGTTGTAAATATGTTGCTGCACTGTTTTCCAGAGCAACAAAATCTCTGTTTCCCTGTGCGATTGCTTTGGCCATGATTTGCAACTGGTCACATAACTGCGCTGCCTGTGTGCGCTCATCGTCTGTGAGATAACTATTGCGGCTGGACAAAGCCAGACCAGTTTTTGCACGCTCAATTTCTACTGGAATGATTTCTACATTTATATTCAAATCCTGTACCATGCCTTTTATTACAGCAAGCTGCTGGTAATCTTTTTTACCGAAGCAGGCCACATCAGGCTGCACAATATTGAACAATTTAGTTACCACTGTAGCCACACCGCGAAAATGGCCGGGACGGCTACGGCCGCACAGTTCATTCTGGATTGCTGGCGGTTCTACAAAATAACTTTGTACACCATTAGGATACAACTCACTTTCAGCTGGCGCAAATACCACATCCACACCCGCAGCAGCCAGCTTTTTCACATCCTGTTCCAGAGTCCGCGGATACTGGTCAAAATCTTCACCAACACCAAACTGTATCCGGTTTACAAATATGCTCACTACCACTGCATCGGCATGGGCTCTGGCTGTGCGTACCAGTGACAAATGGCCTTCATGCAAGTTACCCATTGTAGGCACTAAAGCTACACGTTTAACCTGCTGCCGCCACGAACGCAGTTCTGTAATGGTATGTATTATATGCATTATCTATCCTGTAAAACTGAATCATACATGACCTAATTTACTGTTAAATGCTGTCATGTATTCGTGAAAACAGGATTATAACATTGCTAACCAGACTCACAGTGCATGTATAAAGCTTGTGTCACTAGTTAAATATGTTACTATCAAGTCAGACATGGCAGTAAGGATGCATATTTTGTGGTGCAAACTGTTGTATGGATAGCAACCTTCAGCCAATAAATCTATCGGAACTAAAGGATTCATCATGAAAATCAAACACTGGCTGGCCGCTGCGGCCATGGGCTCTACCCTGATTTTAACTGCCTGCGGTGGCAGTAATAACAATTCAACTTCGGCACCTGCCCAATCTGCGCCTGACAAAACCTATATTGTCGGCACAAATGCGGAATTTGCGCCATTTGAATCTCGTACAGCGGGCGGCTCATTAACAGGTTTTGATGTTGACCTGATAAGTGCAATGGCTAAAGCAGGCAATTTCAAGGTACAGTTTAAAGACCAGCCATGGGACGGCTTGTTTGCCAGTCTGAATAATGGCGATCTGGATATCGTGGCCTCGGGTGTAACCATCACTGATGAACGTAAACAGAGCATGACTTTCACTGATCCGTATTTTGATATTTCCATGATGGTACTGACACCGAAAGCAAAAACTTTCCATTCGCTTGCTGAATTAAACAACATGCACCGTGTGGCTGTGGCAACAGGTCAGACTGGTGATCTGGCTGTTCAGAAAGTACTCGGTGCACAAAGCACCAAAATTGCCCGTTTTGACAGCGTGCCTTTAGCGATCAAGGAGCTGGAAAACGGCGGAGTTGAAGCAATGGTATCAGATGGGGCGGTCATCAGCAATTATATCAAGGCAAATGGTGCAGATAAATTTACCATCAATAAAGTGCCTGAATTCGGAGTAGACCATTACGGCTTTGTTGTACGCAAGGGCGATACAGCCACGGCGGAAAAACTGAACGAAGCCCTGAAAAAAATTCGCGCCAGTGGTGAATATGAAAAAATTTATGCCAAATACTTCTCAAATTAAGCTATTTAGCTAGTGTCAGTTCAAGCCCGTTATATTGCATAACGGGCTTTTGTGTTGCAATACAGCATGCAATATCGCGCTCTTTTAGCTACTCTGTCCTGCAGGGAAGTTAGCGCCCGATTTGGCTTTTGTTTTGCTGCGCTCTAAAATAGCCATTTTGTTCAAATAATCTAAAACAGAGATGAGTTATCAGATAACTGTTTTACCAACTGGTGAAACTTATTGTGCTGAAAAGGGAGAATCGCTGCTTAATGCGGCAATTGAACGCGGCATAATGCTACCGCATGCTTGTAAAAGCGGCTGCTGCGGAGCCTGCAAGGCTCGGTTAGTCAATGGCCAAACTACCGAGATTAATGCTCAGGCAGCCCTAAACAGTAAAGATAATAATCAGCAGGATATTTTATTGTGTTGCCAGAGTGCAGAAAGTGATATTACTTTTTATCTGCCGAATTATCAGGGTAAGAATAACCAGCCAGTGCAAACTCTGCCAGCACGAATAGATGATATCCGTTATTGTGTCAATGTTGCCATTGTCAGCCTAAAACTGGCACCCAAAAAGCATTTCAATTTTACTGCTGGACAATATATTGACATCGTTCTGCCTAATAATCTTCGCCGCAGCTATTCCATTGCCCGTTTTAATGCTGATACCCGACAACTGGTTATTCATGTTCGCCGTCATACTAGTGGTGTATTTTCGGAACAGTTATTTGATGGCCGACTTCAGCCAAAAGATATCATTCATATTCATGGTCCACTAGGCTGCTTCCAGTTAAACTGGCTGCATAAACCACTAATTATGCTCGCTTCTGGTACTGGTATTGCTCCGATTGAAGCGATGCTGGCTGCACTGACGCAACAGCAATACCAGCAGGCTGTATATGTATATTGGGGCATGGCCGCTGAAGAGAATTTATATGATAGCGCTTTACTAGATAGACTCTGTGCTGGCCTGGCACAGGCGCAGTGGACGGCTGTATTATCGCGTGCATCAGCAACATGGCAAGGCGCTCAGGGATATGTACAGGATATTGCCTTAGCCAGACATCCTGATATGAGTAACTATGCAGTCTATGCATGCGGAAATCCGCAGATGATTGCCCACGCACAAATTTTATTTACCAGTGAAGCCAGTCTGGCAGAAGATGCTTTTTTTGCCGATAATTTCACTCCTGCTGCCTAAGTTATTTATGAAACTGACACCACGTAAACATTACCTGTTAACTGTAGTACTCTTACTCATTTACAGCATTGTAATGATTTATGCGCTGGCCTATCCACCCAATCCAAACCGGATTATTGAAACATGGCTGCTTACTCTGCTGTTACAGCGTTTCTGCCCACGACTGTGGTACGGCCTGATGTGGTTAAGTACCATTATTATTCTACTCTATCATCCTACCGCTGCCCTTTATGGACGACCAAGTTTTGGTATTGTTGCCTCATTATTAAGTACCACCGTAAGTGAAGCAAGCGAATATATCGGTGCCATTTCATGGCGTACTTATCTTGCTACCCTTCTGCTGGCATCGGTACCATTATTTGTTGTACGCTTGAGCCGCAATCTAGCTGTACCACGCTGGCGCGGCTACTGGGGCTTTTTGCTTGTCTTTATCCTTGTATTAATGACAGCCCAGACAGCCCGCAAAGGCTATACTAGTGGCGGTTTTGCTCTGCGCGCGCAACCAATAGAATTTCTGGCCGATGCCTATCTGCAACCACGTGCCTACTTTGCTGAACTGGCCAAACTGAAAGCAGACCTGGCCAAACCGGATAACTGGCAAATCAGCAGTAACCATCAGATTTACCGTAACTATGTATTGATTATTGGCGAAAGTATGCGTGCAGACTATATGCACCTGTACGGATTTAAATACACAAACACGCCATTTCTGGATAAACATGCCAATATTGTTATGGACAATATGCTGTCTGCCGGACCAAATACCCCAATCTCGCTATTACATGGCCTGACACTGAGCCATGGTAAACCATTCAGCATTCAGAATAATGTGATTACACTGGCCAAAAAGGCTGGCATGGATACTGCCTGGCTATCGAATCAGGGCGCACTGGGACAATATGATACTTCAATTTCTACCATTGCCCATCAGGCAAATCATGTTACCTTTCTGAAAACAACTGGCTACGATTTTGGTGAACGCAGCTTCGACCATCAGCTTGTTGCGCCCTTAAAAAAAGTCCTTGCCCAGCCACTGACTACCTCGCAATCGCGCCTGATTGTGCTGCACATTATGGGTTCACATCCCAATCCTTGTGATCGTCTGCCCCAACCACCACATCTTTACGTGGAGAATAACAACAGTAACTGTTATATTGATAGTATCCGGCAGACGGATAGCCTGTTAGGCCAGATATATGCAACATTACAATCCAGCGGCCAGCCATTCAGCATGCTGTACTTTAGCGACCACGGCTTAAGCCATGATAAAAACACTTATGAGAAAAACAGTATCGTGCGGTCGGCCAGCATTCTGCGCCATAACGACCATTTCTATCAAAACTATCATGTGCCACTAGTGGTTATAAACAGCGATCAATCTGGACAATCACGCAATAAAGCACAGCGCAGTGGTCTGGAACTTTTGGATGGAATAGCGCAGTGGCTAGGTATCCGTACACCACAATTACCTTATAGCGAGCAGTTTTTTAGTACGGTTGACAGCACACAGCTTCAGGTTCTTGATTTCAATCAGCGCTTACAGTCTGTAAACCAGCTGCAAAGCGACCCACTACCCGCTAATTTGCGTTAAATTATTTTATCATCTCTCCTGTTTTCATTAATAAAGCAAATATCTCTGTTTATAAATAAAACTGAAATATTTACTTTATACAGGATTATGTCTGATTAAACCTTCTTACTTGACTTATATCAAAACACTTATAATCAAAAGCCTTATAATGAATTTACTTTGATTGGTTTCCTCTTGATGTGTGTGTTTAAGTGTGGCATTTAGCCACACTTTTTTTTATCTGTAATTTAGATTTTTTAACATAATTATTCAATAGCTACTGATTCAAGTTTTTTCCTGTCAGACAACTGTGAAACAGAAAAATCCAATATCACTTCATCTGACTGTGGTAGATAATCAATAACCACATCACCACCCTCACTTAAGCGTCCGAACAATAACTCATCTGCCAGCAATTTACGAATCCGCTCCTGAATCAGACGATGCATCGGTCGTGCGCCCAGTGCAGCATCAAAACCATGTTTGGCCAGATAAGTACGCAGAGCCGATGTAAATTCGGCCACCACCTGTTTGGATAGTAACTGCTGTTCCAGCGCCAGCAAGAATTTGTCCACCACTTTGATAATTATCTCTTTACTCAATGCCTTAAACGGCACAATAGCATCAAGCCGATTGCGAAATTCGGGAGTAAAGGCTTTTTGAATCGCAGCCAGACTATCCGCCTGCTCACGCTTTCCTGTGAAGCCTATATTGGGTTTGGCCAGCTCGGCTGCGCCTGCATTAGTGGTCATAATGACAATTACGTTGCGAAAATCTGCACTACGCCCATTATTATCTGTAAGTTTGGCATAATCCATCACCTGCAATAATATATTGAATACATCTGGATGCGCTTTTTCAATTTCATCCAGCAGTAGCACACAATAAGGCTGTTTATTGATCGCATCCGTTAAGAGGCCACCCTGCTCATAACCCACATAACCCGGCGGCGAACCAATCAGGCGCGAAACAGCATGTCGTTCCATATATTCCGACATATCAAAACGCAGTAATGGTAAATCCAGCAACAGTGCCAACTGCTTGGCTACCTCGGTTTTACCCACGCCTGTCGGACCAGCAAACAGAAAACTGCCAATCGGCTTATCTGCCTGTTTTAAGCCAGAACGCGCCATCTTTATCGAAGCAGCCAGTACATCAATAGCCTGATCCTGTCCAAACACCTTAGCTTTCAGATTATCTGCCAGAAAACGCAGCACCTGCTTGTCGTCATGTGAAACTGTGGTTTCCGGAATACGCGCAACTTTAGCAACAATCGCCTCAATCTCTGCACGCCCAATAACCTTGCGTTGTTTGGATTTAGGCTGGATTTTCTGTGCCGCTGCTGCTTCATCAATGATATCGATGGCCTTGTCAGGTAAAAACCGCTCATTGATATAACGTGCAGACAACTCGGCCGCAGCCTGCAACGCCGCACGGGTATAACGCACCTGATGAAAATGCTCAAATGCCGGCCGTAATCCTTGCAATATTTGTACTGTTTCTGGTACAGATGGTTCCACCACATCTATCTTCTGAAAGCGTCGGCTCAAAGCATGGTCTTTATCAAAAATGGTACGATACTCCTGATAGGTTGTAGCACCTATACAACGCATACTTCCCTTAGCTAGTGCCGGTTTAAGCAGATTGGAGGCATCCATCGTACCGCCAGACACACTGCCGGCACCAATAATGGTATGAATCTCGTCAACAAACAATACAGCCTTATCCAGTTCACTTAATTCCTTGATAACTGACTTCAGCCGGGCCTCAAAATCCCCGCGGTATTTGGTGCCAGCCAGTAAAGCCCCCATATCCAGCGAAAAAACCACCGAACCTTTAATCGATTCAGGCACCTTTTCATGTACCAGCAAATAAGCCAGCCCTTCTGCCAAAGCTGTTTTACCTACACCAGCCTCCCCCACCAGCAAAGGATTATTCTTGCGTCGCCGGCACAAAGTCTGAATCAGGCGTTGCATTTCCTCATTGCGGCCAATCAGTGGATCAATCCGGCCAGCCAGTACCTCCATATTCAGATTCACCGTATAGTGCTCTAAAGCCTTTATTTCCGGCTTGACTGCCTCATTTTCATTACTCTGTTCAGTATCTTGATCCTGAGTAAGATTAGAATTGCCTAGAGTCAGATAGCGCAGTACATCCAAACGATTTACCGATTGTGATTCAAGAAAATACACTGCATGACTGTCCTTTTCAGACATAATAGCCATCAGTACATCTACCGGCGTTACCTCACCTTTAGTTTGGGCTGCACGCACATGCACAATAGCCTGTTGCAAAACACGCTGAAAACCAAGTGTTGGTTGCAATTCTGATTTTTCCAGCTCACTTTCCGACAACACAGGTGTATTTTCATGAATACTTTGCTGTAACTGTTTGGCCAGCAGGCTGTTGTCCACGCCAACAGCCTGCAATACTTCACTTACGTCTTCACTTTGCTGCAACAGGCCGAGCAGTAAATGTTCAATACCAATAAATTCAAAAGCATGGCCGCGAGCTTCGGCATAAACATACTGCAGAATTTTTTCAAGCTGTGCCGAAATCATATTCGACCTCCTGACAAAGTAACGTTATTAATTATGAATGTGACCAAATTCATCCATTTGCTTAAACATGAAGCATATACGATAAAATTCAAGTAACACCTATAGGATATTTCATTTCACATATACACTTAACATAAATCAGCAATTTCAAGCCTCTTCAACCAGACATTGCAACGGAAAGCCGGCCGCCTCAGCCCGCGATAAAACCTGATTGCATCTGGTTTCGGCGATGTCTTTCTGGAACACACCACATACTCCACGCCCAGATTCATGCACCATCAGCATGATGGCAATGGCCTGCGTGTGTGGTAAATGAAATACATCTATCAACACCGCCACCACAAAATCCATTGGGGTATAGTCATCATTCAACAATACCACCTTATAGCGCTTTGGCGGCCTTAACACGGTTTCCTGATTCTGGCTAACAGTTTGTGTCTTCGTATTTGACATTGTGCATAAATCTACATGTATCTGTGGGTTTTTAGTAACGGTTTTAATAATTTTATCATTTTTCAGTAAGCTTGCTTGACGTTAGTTCTTAACCTATGTAAAAAGACTACTTAACAAGTCAGACATGGGCTGCTAGACAAACTATTGTACAGTCGTTCACTACTTTGTTGGTCTTACTGTGTCGAAAACTTGTTCTTTATTTTGTTTTTTATGTATAGGAAGTTTCATGGCAACTGGTATTGTTAAGTGGTTTAACGACGCTAAAGGTTTTGGTTTTATTACACCAGATGAAGGTGGCGAAGATTTGTTTGCACATTTCTCTGCAATCAACATGAATGGGTTCAAAACCTTGAAAGAAGGTCAACGTGTATCCTTTGATGTGACCACCGGTCCAAAAGGTAAACAAGCGGCCAACATTCAGGCAGCTTAATCTTAGCCGGTTGTCCGGTTAGTATAAAGATAGCGGCAAATGCCGCTATTTTCTGTTTGGCACTGAAAATACACTTATACTACTACCAGTAGCTCGTTATTTATCAATATCGTCTGTACCTGATGGGGGCAATTGGCCAGCCATGAATTTTCAGGCAAATCTGATTCAATCGGAATTCAAAACATCATCTAATTGTGTCGATTGTCTCTGGCTGGCCTTTTCTAATCTCCATCTTACATTCAAATTTATAGCTCCCGCTTACCTCTGCTCCAGATAAACCGATTATTTGGTAATAAAATTCCACAAGCTGATATTTTTAAATATCACAACATACTCCTTGTTTTGCAGCTACCCTAAAAAGCATAGTGCATCTGTCAATCTCAAGATACAAAAAAAATCGCAGCGCCCAGGCAACTGCGATTTTGCGATAAATCGAGAAAGTAACCAATCAGACCTGAGAAGATGATTTTACTGGCAACAATAAATTCAGCACTATCGCCAACAAAGCACATAAGCCCACACCGGCAAATGCCATAGTGCCAATTTTCACTACCATACCACCAACACCCACAATCAGCACCGAACTCACAATAACCAGATTACGTGGTTCCATTAAATCCACTTTGGCATCAATCAACGTTTTCAAACCCAGTGAAGCAATCGTACCAAACAGCAACAGCATAATTCCCCCCATCACAGGCAGCGGAATGGAGCTGAGAAACGCATTAAACTTGCCAAAAAAAGCCATAAAAATCGCAAATACAGCCGCCCACGTCATAATCGCCGGATTACTGTTTTTAGTAATCATCACTGCTCCAGTTACCTCACCATAAGTAGTCACAGGAGGGCCACCAATTAAACCGGCAATACACACCCCCAAACCATCACCTGCCAAAGTACGATGCAAACCTGGGTCTTTTACATAATCATGGCCGGTTACCTTACCAATAGCCATAATCCCCCCAATATGCTCAATAGCAGGTGCAATGGCTACTGGCAGCATAAATAGCGCTGCCTGCCAGTTAACTTGCGGCGTTGTAAAATGAGGTATTGCAAACCACGGCGCCGCAGCCATCGCACTGGTATCCACCATTCCAGTTAACCACGCCATAATATAGCCTGCAGCCACACCAATCAGGATGGGAATCAAGCGCATCATCTTGCTGCCAAATACCGTTACAATCACTGTAATGGCAAATGTAAAACCTGACAGTAGCAGAGAATGCACATAATCCACCACCTGTTTGTCACCCGATCTGCCCATGGCCATATTACAGGCTACCACCGCTACCGATAATCCAATCACCATAATAACCGGCCCAATTACCACTGGTGGCAGCAAACGGTGTACCGAAGCCAGCCCACGCCATTTAATCAGTGCGGCAAAAACAAAATACATAAAGCCGGCAGCAAACAGACCAAACATGGTAGAAGCCAGCCCCCACTCCTGCATGGCGTAAATGATTGGAGCAATAAATGCAAACGAAGAACCCAGATAAATCGGTACTTTGCGTTTAGTACAGATTTGAAACAATAAAGTACCAATACCAGCACCCATCAACGCCAGTGCGGGGTTCAACCCCGTCAGCAGCGGTACCAGAACCATGGCACCGAATGCAACAAATAGGATTTGTGCGCCTGCAAGCGCAAGTTTGAAATGGTGTCCCACCCTGACACTCCCCATTAAATAAACAAAACCGTTTATTATAATATAGAGCGATATAAAAAATAGTTATAGTTTGTCGTTCATAAGCTAAGGCTTGAATATTTTAATTAACCAAAAAAACAGCAGTTTATTTGTAAAATAAAAAAATAAATCTTAAAAGGGCTTGCGCAATTTAATTTTATTGCGCATAATGCGCCTCTCTTTCGCCGGCATAGCTCAGTTGGTAGAGCAGCTGACTTGTAATCAGAAGGTCCCGAGTTCGACTCTTGGTGTCGGCACCAATTCTAAAAATAGCGTAACCAGTGGTTACGCTATTTTTTTAGCTAAAGGAATTTGTGCTCAATCAGGATTTAACTTTCTTGTTATGGCGCATTAGTTTTAGTTGATTACTTTGCTGGTTAGCCTATCTAAGCAGAAAAATTTAATTCATACCCTATTTTAAAAATATCCTGACCGTTTTACCTTATTAATAATAAATAAAAAAGCTGGCAAAAGCCCTAAAAATTTGCTTGCTTTATTACTAAATAAAATTTACATTGTAAAAAACTAAATTTTTAATCAGATGTAATTTAAGAATGATTATGTTAATACGGAAGAGAAAATTCTAAATATAGCATTTCATCAAAGTGGGACTACATATAATATTGCCGAGGACAAGGTTTTTTTGACTCACCTGTCAGTGCAATTAATCATGATTGGTAAACAACATGGATAAAATAGACATCCAACTGGAACATTTAGCTGAAATCAATACGCGAGCAAATCAACTATTTGCTAATATTGATCAATTTGCTCATGATCTTCAGCGGAAATACAACTTTTATCCAGATCTAACTGTATATGCATGTGCTTGCGCATTAGGGCATATATCAGACATTAATATGTTAATTTATTCATTGAATCCCTAGCTGGCACCAGCATATTTACAAGACACTGATTACAAATCTATTACCGAGCGAACCAGAGAGGAAAAAAAAGAATTTGACGAATCCATTGCCAGAGATGTAGAAGAAAATTAATTTTTCAAAAGCTCCTTCAGAAGCTTTTCCCTTTGCCAAATTTTCTATACCTCTTAGATACAATAGGTTATTTATTCATATAACTTAAATAAGAAACTAACATATACTCTTGATTGCGCATGAATAAATTATATAAGTTATTGTAATATATAAAATCATCCAAATATTTTTAACTCAATTATTGACAACCTGAAATAGACAGACTTATAAAAAATTACAAAGATTGTTCGTAGAAATCAATATTTTGTTTTAAAATGCTTCAAGCAATACCTAAACTATCCATCCATCTGGATTTATTCAGGCTAAATGGATAGCATTTTTAATTGTAGCTGCTAGAACAAATCATATATGGCAGTAAAAACCTCATGTCCCACACTACTTATCAGTTAAAACCGCATGAACGCCCCATGATGGCAGGTTCGCCCTCGTTCCCAGACCATCCATGGCAACGGCGCGTTTGCTATGCCATCATTGGTGTACTTGTGGGTTTAACTGCCGGCTTTACCAATGGCATGATGCTGGCCAATATTCCGCAGATGCAAGGCTATCTGGGGCTGACGCCTGAACAGGGTGGCTGGATACAAGTATCCTATTACATGTTCAGTGCCATTATTAGCGTATTACTATTCAAAATTCGCCAGAATTTCGGCCTGCCGCGTTATGTAAGTTATATTATTCTGGGGCTGATACTGACTAATAGTCTACAGTTTTTCTTCCATAGCTATCATATGGAATTATTTGCCCGCGGTATGAGCGGGCTTGTAGGCGGCAGTTTAAACAGCATGGCCATGTATTACATGATGCAGGCCATGCCAACCATTCATCGCGCTAAAGGCATGATACTTGGTCTTGGGCTAACCCAGCTTAGTCAGCCGTTGGCAAGATTCATCTCTCCCCTGCTGTTACAGCACGAACAGTTTCAACTGATATTCAGCTTCCAGTTAGGGATGGCACTGCTGGTATGCGCAGCAGTATGGCTACTACCCATTCCCTCCGGCTATCTGGAAAAATCATTTGAAAAAACTGATCTTATCAGCTTTCCCTTAATGGCAGCCGGTATCGCGTTTATTTCTGCTGGAGCCGTACAGGGAAGAATTGTCTGGTGGGACAAAGACTGGATTGGCTGGCTGTTTGTAGCCGGTGTCGTGTGCTGTATGCTTTCCGTTATCATTGAATACAATCGCAAACGGCCGATGCTTGATATCAAATGGATGATGCACACCAACGGAATGCTTCAAATTCTGATTTTCGGTTCACTGATTCGGGTTGCATTATCTGAGCAGAATATGGGTGCCGCCGGTTTAATGACTGTATTAGGTCTGAGTAACGACCAAATGATGCATTTTTATGCTGTTACTTCCTGTGGTGCAGCACTGGGGCTGATTACCAGCGTATTCACGTTCAAACCTACTGATATTAAATTACCTCTGGTCATTTCATTTGCCATTATTGCCATCGCCAGTTTTATGGAGGTCGGGCAAAATCAGTGGTCACGACCGGTCAATTTCTATATCCCGGAATTTATGATTGCCTTCGCCTCCCTATTTTTCTTCGGTCCAGTAATGATGGAGGGGCTGATTCGGGCTATTGCAAAAGACTCGGTATACATTATGAGTTTCTCCGCGGTATTCGGTTTTTCTCAGACAGTTGGCGGACTGATTGGTTCAGCTCTGCTTAATGCATTTATCACTATCCGGACACGCGTACATTTAATCAATAGTGCCGATGGTTCCTATCTTACAGACCCGCAGGTTAACCACCTAATCCAGCAAAATGCACTTGCCAGCGAACGTTTTAGCTTCGATAACACATGGAATCATGCATATGGTGTCAGCAAACTGATTCAGCAGGATAGCATGCTGGCACAGGTAGCTGCCTACAATGATTTATTTGTGACAGTCGGTATCGGTTCGTTAATCTGTTTTCTGGTTGTCGGCGCGCATCGCTGGTGGCATCAGGTGCATGGCACCAATCCAATTGGACGTGAGCTGAGAAATTTTGCTGCAGCCCGCCAGCGCGCGATGCAGGAACCGCCAAAACAATAATATAGAGGGTTATAATGACCAACACACCGCAAAACAGACCTGATCAAATACCAGAAACTGACCAAAACCACACTGAAAAACCGCCATCATCCGCCAGCAGTACTGATAGCGAGCAAACATCTGTACAGGTAGCCAGTAGTCAAGCTGGTTCGAATCAGACGGCAGATAGTTCTACAGCAGTAGACAAAAGTAATCCACCTCCTGCCCAGCCAGTAGCCAGCCAGTGGCAACCACCGCAACGCAAATGGTTTGTTACTGCCATACTGGTACTGATACTGATGCTGGGTGTCCTGATGATTCTACGCGCTTGGAAATTACCACCATTTCGCAATTCCATGGTCTCTACCGAGAATGCCTACATACGCGGTCAAACCACAATCATTAGCCCGCAGGTTACTGGATACGTGACCAAGGTATATGTGCAGGATTTTGACGATGTTAAAGCCGGCCAGCCATTAATTCAGATTGATGATCGCATCTATAAACAAAAAGTTGCTGCGGCTGAAGCAGGAATTGGCCTGCAAAACAGTAGTCTGTCCAATTACGAGCAAAATCGCCGCAGTAAAGAAGCCACGCTTGCAGCACGTGAAGCGGATATTGCCAACGCACAGGCCCAACTGGAAAAAGCACAGGCAGACATGGCTCGCGTAAACATACTGGTAGCCGATGGTTCGTTGTCTTTACGCGAGCGTGACCAGACACGTGCCGCATTGAAACAGGCTCAAACCGGCGTAGCCCAAGCCAAAGCACTATATCGTGTGGCTCAGGAAGACTTGAAAAGTACTCATGTCAACAAAAGCGGCCTGAAAGCGAACGTAGATAACGCACACGCTCAACTGGGGCTGGCACAGATCGACCTGTCCAATACAGTCGTGCGCGCACCGGAAAATGGCCGCTTGAGTGAAATCAGCGTTAAAAACGGCCAGCTGGTGAATGCTGGCACACAATTAATGTTTCTGGTTCCAAAACGCAAATGGGTAGTAGCCAACTTCAAGGAAGCACAGACGGCTCATATCCGTGTCGGCCAACCAGCATGGTTTACTGTAGATGCACTCAATGGTGCCAAAATCAGCGGCACCGTAGAAAAAATTTCTCCTGCTGCCGGTAGTGAATTTTCTGTCATCAAACCGGATACCACCACAGGTAACTTTGTTAAAGTACCACAGCGTATTGCCGTACGTATCCGCATTGATAACCATAATGAATTTTTCGAACGCTTGCGCCCGGGCATGTCGGTGGTAGTGAGTATTGACACAACCAGAGTGAAAGCATGAAAGCATCTTTAGTCCAACTTTTTGCACTAACAGCACTCTCCATCTGTGTAAGTGGCTGTATTCCCCGGATTCCAGGTATTCCAGCAACAGCACGGGTAGAAGCGCCGGCACAATGGCACGAACAATATACTCAAACAACACGAAATACGGATGCACAGTGGTGGACACAGCTGAATGATCCGGTTTTAGATCAGCTCATCAACGAAGCCCTTGCCAATAACATCGATATTGCTCTGGCACAAACACGGATACAGGAAGCACTGGCTCAAGAACATGCCTCACGCGCTTCATTATTACCCAGTCTTGATGCCAGTGGTAGTACTACCCGGCAAAAAAGCCTGAATGCCTTTGGCGTAGCTACCATTACCAGGGTTGAACAGCCAGCTTTTCAGGCCGCCTATGAACTAGATATATTTGGTAAAAACCGTAATGCGTTTAAAGCTGGCCGCCTAAGCCGGCAGGCTACCGAAATTGCTGCAGCAGCTACCCGTCTCAGTGTCATTACCACCACAGTTAAATCTTATATTACCCTGCGGGCACTGGACGAAAAACTGAATCTATTGCAAAAAACACTGAATGCACGTCAACGTGAACTCAAAATTGCCCAGTCCAAGGCCAACGTCGGCTATACCTCACAGCTGGAACTTAATCAGGCTCAGGCAGAGTATGCGGCCACTCTGCAACAGATTCCGATGATTCAATCCAGCATCAGCCAGCAGGAACATGCACTGAGTATGCTGGTAGGCAGTAGCAGCCGCACTATCGCACGTGGCTTATCACTATCTGAACTGCATGCACCAGCCATTCCTGCCATGCTACCTTCAGATCTAATGAAAAACCGGCCGGATATTGTGCAATCATCGTTATTACTGGCTGCCAGTGACGCTAATCTGGCCTCTGCACAGGCAGAGTTTTTACCATCAGTAAAAATCAGCGCTACATTTGGCCGCGTGTTTTCTACTGCTCCCATTAAAGAACCGGTTAACATATGGAGTATAGGAGGCAGTATTCTGGCACCTATCTTCGAAGGAGGTAAAATACAGGCCAATTTTGACCTGAAAGTGGCCAAACGGAACCAAGCAGCCTGGAATTATCGTAAAACCGTACTGACTGCACTAAAAGAAGTCGAAGATCAGCTATCTGCCAGCTATCGTTTGCAGCAACAGGAACAGGCTCTGGGAATGGAGCATGATGCACTGGCCAATGCCTTGCACCACGCAACCAATCGCTACCGCGCCGGTTACTCTCCCTATCTAGATGTGCTGGATAGCCAGCGTAATCTGCTTAATGTGGAAAGCCAGCTTATTCAGAGTAAGGCCGATTATTTGAACGCACAGGTTTCACTGTATCAGGCTTTAGGTGGAGGCTGGACATTAAACACAAGGCCTAACTATTAATCAGCATAAATTCAAATATCATCTCAGTATGTGCAGACAACGGGCACGTCTGTCTTCAGAAAAAGGCCTGAATATGTCTGCAAATTTGCTGATCGGCCTGTATGTTAGAATAGCTGTTTTCCAGTATTCAGCTTCGCAGTTTTATCATGTCTATTGCTTCAGAACACATTGACCGGTTCCTACCCCAAACACAATGCAGACAATGTGGTTATCAGGGATGTTCTCCATATGCACAAGCGTTAAGCCGAGGCGAGGCTGCCATTAATTTGTGCACCCCGGGTGGTGCTACGGTCATCAGGGATTTGGCGCAATTACTGAATGTGCCAGTACTGCCTCCTGCCGACCCGTTCAAAGCGGAGCAGCCCAAAGCAATAGCTGTAATTGATGAAGCAGAATGCATTGGTTGCACTGCCTGCATCAAAGCTTGTCCAGTTGATGCTATTGTGGGCGCTACCAAACAAATGCACACCGTTATCAGCAATGAATGCAGCGGGTGCGAATTATGCATTGAGCCCTGTCCGGTAGATTGTATCAGCATGCAGCCAGTACAAGAATATTGGCTGCCCCGTGCTCGGCAATTAGCCGAAACTCCACAGGACGAGCGTTTTGCTGCTGCCACACAAGCCAATGCGCGTTTTCAGCACCGCACAGCCCGCCTGCAACGTTTACAACGTGAGAAAGAACAGCAATTGCATGCACGCCAGCAAAAAACAGCAATTGCAGCCACACCGGCAACCAAATCAGCTAGTAGCATCAATCCGGCCGCACTGATTGCCAAAGCCATGGCCAAAGCACAAACCCAGCAGTTACAACGGCGTGTTCCCGACAATCAGGACTCATTCCAGCAACAGCAAATCGCCAAGGCTCAGGAGCAAGCCAGTTATCGCCGTGCGATGCGTGATTTACAATATGGCAGCGAACAACAGAAAGCTGATGCACTTGCCTGGTTACGTTTATATAAACAACAGCGCGAATCTCAGCAATAATGCACTTAGTTTGATAAAATAAAAAAATGATAAACTTACAAGTTATAATCAATATTAATTAACAACCTAACCTAACGAAATTCTAAAATGAAGAAGCTAAAATCGATTCTGGCATGCATAGCTGCTCTGCTTGTGCTTAATGCCTGTGCTTTTGCATGCAAGCCCAATACCAAATATTTATCCGGTAACTGGCAAATTCGTACTCTGAATGGCGAACCTACGCCTGATGCGTCTTCACGCATCCGTTTTGACCCTAATACCCATCAATACTTCGCTTATTTTGGCTGTAACCAGATAAATGGCACTTATCGCGATTTTCGCCATACCCTACACTTAAGCCGGCCATTTGGCATCAACAAGTTGTGTGCCAATATTGAAGATGAACGCACCGGTACCGGCACGCTGGGGTTCGTTGACTCATGGCGCATTGTTAATGACTCTACTGGTGTACGCTTACAATTACTGGATAAAAACCGCTATGTTCGGGTAGAGGCACGTTTATTACCAGAAACTGAAAATAAAAAGAAATAAAATCTGGTGATAGCAGGAACCCATAACACAAAACAAAGCAGCCCGATTTTGTATTACCGAAAAGCGTCCCAACAAAAAAGCCACATTGAATATTCATTACAACATTACAATATGGCTTTTTAGCTAGCTTACAACATTAATGAGGAGCAATCATATCTTCAGGAATTACCCATTTATCAAATTCTTCCGCAGTCAAAAAGCCAAGCTCAATCGCAGCCTGTTTCAGGCTGGTATTTTGTGCATAAGCAGTTTTGGCAATCTTGGCTGCTTTTTCATAGCCAATCTGACGATTCAGTGCAGTAACTAGCATCAATGAATGATGCAAATTGGCATCAATTTTTTCACGTACCGGTTCAATTCCTTCTGCACAGCGCAGATTAAAGCTGTTGCATGCATCTGCCAGTAAACGCACTGATTGCAGAATATTAAACACCAGAACCGGCATGAACACATTTAGTTCAAAATTACCGGAAGCACCCGCTACAGTAATTGTTGCATCGTTACCCATTACCTGTGCAGCCACCATAGTCATCGCTTCGCACTGGGTTGGATTTACTTTACCCGGCATAATACTTGAGCCTGGTTCATTGGCCGGAATGGTGATTTCACCTATACCACAGCGCGGGCCACTGGCCAACCAGCGGATATCATTGGCAATCTTGTTCAAACTTACAGCCAGCGTTTTCAGGCAGCCTGAAGCAAATACCACAGCATCCCGTCCGGCGAGGGCTTCAAATTTATTGGGTGCCGTAACAAATGGTAAACCAGTCAGCTCTGCTAGTTTTGCCGCAGCCTTTTCTGCATATTGAGGGTGGCTGTTCAGACCAGTACCCACGGCTGTACCACCTAATGGCAATTCATACAACCAATGCAATGCTTGCTGCAAACGTGCTAATCCATGATCCAGCTGGCTAACATAACCACTGAATTCCTGCCCTAGCGTTAACGGTGTTGCATCCTGCAAATGAGTACGGCCAATCTTAACAATATCTTTAAAAGCTTCAGCTTTAGCAGCCAGCGTATCACGTAGAGCCTGCACAGTAGGAATCAGATGCTGGTTAATCTGAATCGCAGTAGCAACATGGATAGCAGTTGGAAATGAATCATTGGTAGACTGAGCATGATTCACATGATCATTTGGATGCACAGGTTGATAGCTGCCGCGCGGCTGGCCAGCAATTTCATTGGCCACATTGGCCAGAACTTCATTCATATTCATATTACTCTGAGTGCCAGAACCGGTTTGCCATACTACCAATGGAAATTGGTCAGTCAGCTCGCCTGCCAGAACACGTTCAGCTGCCTGCACAATCAGACCAGCACATTCATCACTGATGCGTCCAAGCTGCTGATTGGTTAATGCGGCTGCCTTTTTAACCAGAGCCATCGCCTGAATCATCGCTGGTGGCAAGGTTTCACCGCCAATGTCAAAATTCTGTAGGCTACGTTGAGTTTGCGCACCCCAATAAACATTTTCAGATACAGCGATTTCACCCATGCTGTCATGTTCAATACGTGTATTCATATCGTCTCCATGATTGTTCGCTCATTATTATCCAAATCAAAACAATAATTTGCATACCAGTCAGGTATTAATTACATTCCCAGACCCTCTAGAATATACTTAATCCCCATTTCCATTATTATAAGCAGGCTTAATTGTGCAGTGATTCAACCAACTTAGCCACAAATTTATTGCATTTATAAACAGATATTAATACAAGAATAGGATTTTATTATTAATTTTTATGATAATTTACTAATATATACCAAAGTAGTTTTTTGCTGCACAGCCTGAGCGCTCAGTCAGCAGGTAAATGAGTAAATCGCCAATATCTATAAAAATCAAAATAACAATACGCTAACGAGTTTGTGGCAGAATAGAAATCTGATAAACAACAAAAGTATAAGTAATGGATATAGCCTTTCAGTTTTCAGCATTACTTGCACTGGGCATGGGCGCACAATGGCTGGCTTGGTATCTGAAACAACCATCCGTACTGTTTCTGCTGTTTGCCGGCATCATCATTGGCCCTGTACTGGGTTGGTTTCAACCTGATGTTGTGATGGGAAACCTGCTTTTTCCCTGTATTTCACTTGGTGTAGCCATTATTCTGTTTGAGGGTGCCCTCACCCTGCAATTTCATGAAATCAGCCAGCATGGACGCGTTGTTCAGAATCTGGTCACACTGGGTGCACTGATAACCATCGCCGTGTTATCACTGGCTGCATACTGGCTGTTTAAGCTGGATTTGCGCGTGGCCATACTGTTTGGTGCCCTTGTCTGCGTTACTGGCCCGACAGTTATTGCACCAATGCTGCGCAGTGTGCGCCCGCGTAATCAAATTGCCAACATCCTGCGCTGGGAAGGGATTATTATCGATCCGATTGGCGCCATTGCAGTAGTGCTGGTGTATGAATACATCGTTTCCAATGGGCACGAAAACTCACTACTACTTTTCAGCAAAATTGTGCTTGTGGCCATCATCTGCGGCGGTTTGGGTGCTGTGTTTCTGGCCAATGCCATCAAGCGTTACTGGTTGCCCGAATACATGCGCAATGTAGTGACCTTTGCTTTTGTGCTCACTGTATTTTCCCTATCCAATTATCTGGAAAGCCAGTCCGGCCTGTTAACCGTTACCATCTTGGGGCTGGCACTGGCCAACTGGCCACAATTCCCCCGACAAAGCATACTGGCCTTTAACGAATCCCTCACCCTATTATTTATTCCTACTTTATTTATTATTCTGGCTGCACGCATGGATGTGGCAGCGCTGCTGGGGCTGGGCTGGCATGGTTTGGCCTTATTATTCATCGCCATGTTTGTTGCTCGTCCCCTAGCCGTATGGTTTTCATCTATCCATTCCGGCTTAAGCATGCAGGAAAAGCTGATGATAAGCTGGATTGGGCCACGTGGTATCGTCGCTGCATCCATTGCTTCATTGTTTGCGCTACGCCTGCAAAATCAGCATTTAGCTGGAACCGAACTGCTGGCACCGATGGTTTTTTTGATTATTATCGGTACAGTGCTGATTCAGGGTTTAGGTGCAAAAACTATTGCCAGCCTACTCAAGGTACGAGAGCCAGGTAATAATGGCGTACTGATTGTTGGCAGTAATGAAGTAGCCCTCATGCTGGCCAACACCCTAAAACAACTGAATATCAATGTCTTAGTGGCCGATTATCATTATGTACAGATTGCCCGGGCACGCATGCAGGGGCTGCGAACCTATTTTGGCAATCCCGTTTCAGAAAACGCGCAAACCCAGCTGGATTTGATTGGCATCGGCCACCTGTTTGCCGTGAGCCGAGATAAAGAATTGAATACCTTATGTGAGCTACAATTTCGGCATGAATTTGGTGAACAGAATATTTACCGCATTCGTTTTGCCGAAGAACAAGATTTAACCTCTCGTGCGCAAAAACAACATCAGTACGTATTCCGCCAACTATTTGAAAAAGGTGTTACTTTCAGCAGACTGGAAAACATGCTCAATAAACAGGCAAGGATTAAAATTACCAATATTACGGCTGCCTACAATTATCAACAGTACTGCCACGATCATCCGCAGGCAATACCACTGTTTCTTCAGGATAAAAACAATACTCTATCTATCATCAGTACTGAATTTGAGCCTGCTACGGCAATTGGCAAAAGACTGATTGCGCTGGATTACTAGTAGAGAACAACAGCAGCCTATGTTTTGAAAATACAGCTGTAACTCACAATCAGCAAATATAAATCCGGAAAATGATAGTAGGTAAACAGCACTTAAATTAAATTTAACTTAATAATCATATTTACACGAAAATCATTTTCGCCATACCAATATGAACATGGTAGGTACTATTAATTCTTCTCATGTAATATCGATTCAAAAGCCTTCAGACGTTTATGAATTGATAAAAGCTCAATAATGGTTTTCCATGAATTAATCAGATACTGAAATGATTCACGCACATTATTAAACACATTAATAATCTGGTTAATCAACCCAAGAGTCATCGTACCCGCAGCGATAGACGGTGATAACATAACCAGACCAAACAGCCCATCTAGCTGTAAATACCAAGTGCTCACCATATTAAAATAAGCATAGTGGAAATACAAACGATAGTAATTAATCCTCACCCGCTCAAAAAGCTGTTTCAGGGTAGCAGGCTGGGCACGTTCACCATGATCTTCCCCATACACCAGCTCCTTGCGGTAGGCTGCTTCCACTTTCTGATTATTGTACTGAAGACCGGGCAACTTAATGCCCACAACCATCAGCAATACCGTACCGAACAATGACCAGCCCAATGCTGCCCAGACCAGCGAGTATTTAACTTCACCAATCAGAGGTAATACTGGTACATGGCTGGATAGCTGAAACAGAATCGGTAAAAACGCAATCAGTACCATAACGGCCCGTACCAGACTCACACTCAGCTCCTCCACAATCGTGGCAAAGCGCATGGTATCTTCCTGAACGCGTTGAGAAGCCCCCTCAACAGTGCGTAATTTTGGCCAGTGATCAATGTAATACTGATTCATGGCTGTACGCCAGCGAAATACATAATGGCTGACAAAAAAAGCATTCAGCATAATCACGGTTACCGCTACCATCGCAATCATCAGAAAAGTGAGCATATTCTGATAAATATGATTGATTGGCCCGCCACCACTGCCGAGCATCTTTTGAATCATGTCCCAGAACGGACCATACCAGGCATTGATGGTTACATTTATCTGCACATTAAACCAGATATTAAACAGGATTAAGGCCGAACCCCATATTGACCAACGCTGCCACGGATGCCGTGCCACCACTGACCAGAAAACAGCAAAAATGGTTGTAGCCAGTACAAACCAGATATAAAACCACAAAAATCCAGGCGACCAGAAACGCGACAGACCAATAGCCAGAGGTTTATCCGCATAGCCCTGCGGCCAGCCAAACCACTCACCTGCCGCTTTACCACCCGCATACCAGAGAGCAATATTCAGACCAATCCACAAGATAACAGACAGGAAAAACCAACGGGGCTTCGGGAAAAATGACTGAAACACAATTTCATCCTGATAAAATAACTGCTGGTTGAGAGACAAAATATTTATGGTTTTAAACTATTGTAGCTATTATTGTCTTCCGCTACAGTGCTTACACAACCAGATGGATTGTAAAGCAGCTATTAAATAGTGACTTTTACACAAAGTCAATGAATATAATCTAGTTTTGGTAAGGTCTGATTTCGTCAAGGGGCAAATCCCGATAGTCAAAAATATTCAAATCTGTATCCATCACCTGAATTTTTTTACGCGGGATGAAATCTGTTGATAAAACAGAATGCGTATTTAATTCATCAATTTTCTCAATACCCATCCAGTTATAAATTAAATAATAATTATCCTCAGTAGGATATATCTCCCTATATTCACCGATCTGTCTACTATTGGCGGGCACATTTGGGCTATACCAAATAAATTGCGGTACATCTACCCCCTCTTTAGTTGGATGCACAACAGCATGCGTGTAGTCTATCTGTCCCCGTTTAATCTTAATAGTTTGCCCATGATCTGAAAAATACAATAATGAAGCTTTTTTACTGCGTAAATGATTAAAAATTTCTCCTAATATTTTATCTGTAAAATGAATGGAATTATCATAACAGTCTTCTACTGGAGAACGCCCATGCTTAAACACCTGTTCACTTTCTGGGTATTTATTACATGCATTTTTATGACTACCATTAATGTGTAGAATAATCAATTTTTTTTCAACACTATTATCATTCAATATTTTTATAAATTGAGGCAATAAATTATCGTCATAACCACCGTTCAACCACTCCTTACTTTCTGCTGCATTTGCAATGGTTGTAATTAATGTATCATATTTATTAATTTTACCCTGTTTACTTAACCAGTAAGTTTTAAAGCCAGCCTGACCAGCCAGATTTACTACGTTATCACCCAGTTTATTAATACCCCTGTCATTTATCGTTCTACTACTTAAAACATTTGGTACCACCATCAATGTTACCGGAGCCGGAGCTACAGCCTGCTTAAAAATGAACAGATTTGCCCGCTCTCTGTCGATATTAGGTGTAGTTAATCTAGAATAGCCATAAAGACTTAAATTAGCACGTCTGGCCGATTCACCTATTACGACTACATAAGTATCTATATCAGTTTCTTTACGTTGTAATTTATATACAGTTTGCTGCCCAGCTACGGTTTTAAGAATATTCATATCCTTATAAGCACGCGAAAGTATGGCAAAATTATTCAATCCAGTATAAGGCCATACTTTTTCACCTAAATCAAAATTTTCCTGACTAAGTCGACCTTTAGCAACCTGCTCTAATGCTTTAAGCGGTATAGCTACTATAAATAGTATTACAATAACTTTAAGAATACGCAAAGATAAAATTTGTGCTGTGGTTTTAATCAGTACAATTAAAATAGCAAATATGAACATTAAGTAAAAGATTATATGCCAGTAAGCGTGCAAAAACTCTATCGCTTCACTGGTATTGGAAGCTAGCATAGTAATAGCTAGCTCCGCATTAAACTGGCAATGATATATCTGCAATATTACCAGCGATATACTAGTATTAAAGCACCAGACAAATAACAACAAAATCGAAAATATACGCGTAAGTCTGCTTTTCCATAATAGAATTAACAGACAAAAATAACCAACTGTCGCACAATATAGACCAACTTGATAAATTACAGAGTAATTCGATGCACCAAGAATAGGTAAGCCACAAAAAGCAAGTAATAATAAAATTACATACTTATTAATAACTAACTTCAATGATACAGCCCCTATAACACAAAAATAAAGAATTAAATTTTTATATAAATAGCATATAAATATAATAATCGACTATCATAATAGCCTAAATTATGCTAAAACTCTACGGTTTGTATATAGATATCAGATTGATTACCATCTTTGCTGAATGAATAGCAGCCCGTTGCAAAAACTGATCAAAGCTAATTGAAGCATTGGCGTCACCATTATCTGAAATAGCGCGAATAATCACAAAAGGGACATTGAGCTGGTGACAGGTTTGTGCAATTGCAGCAGCTTCCATTTCCACAGCTACCACATCAGCAAAATTTTCTTTGATAAAACGGTTTTGTTCAGCGGTACCGATAAACTGATCACCACTCACGATTAAACCAGTATGGATTTCAGCACCAGTAAACACTAGTGCAGCCTGTTTGGCCGCATCAACTAGATACTGGTTAGCAAAGAATCTTGGTGGCAATTGTGGTACCTGACCAGGCACATAGCCAAAAACAGTGACATCAACATCGTGATGAGCCACCTCATTACCAACCACCACATCCCCAATCTGAATCCCAGCTTTCAGGCCACCAGCACTGCCCGTATTAATAACATAATCAGGTGCAAACCGTTCAATGATAACTGAGGTAGTAAGTGCTGCGTTAACTTTACCTATGCCGCTCAGGGCAAGTATCACCGGTACCCCTTTAATTTCACCCTGATGAAAATGTACCGCTCCAGCCACACTATCCTGCCGCTTATCCAGCTGTTCAAGTAAATAATCCAGTTCGAGCTGCATTGCGGCAACAATTGCAATTAAAGGTTTATGCATGATTCAGCCTTTGTGATATTTCCTGATAAAGCAGAATATCATAAATTTATTCCACCAACCATAATATTATATATACATAAAATTAAGTTTCACAGCATGGATTGTCAAAGTAAGCAGGCAAGATTAAAGCCAGCAAATAGGCAGAATTAAAATAAAGACAACTGCGATTGTTTTTTAGCCAATTGAGCCAAGGCTGCACTTAATCCACTGCGCCGCTGCTGGTTATTTTTTATACCTAGTGCCAACTGTCTGGCCGTACCACAAAAAGTAAATTGCTGTCTGGCACGTGTAAGTGCGGTATACAAAAGAGAACGATTAAACAAAGGATCGTCTGCCGCTGCCTGCGCCTGAGGAGCCAGTAACCACACACTATCGTATTCCGAACCCTGACTTTTGTGTACTGTAATCGCAAATGCAGCTTCATGTTGAGGCAGACGGCTAAGAGAAATAGCACGATAGTTCGCACCGTCGGCAAAATAGGCAAGCAGGTGCCCAGAATTATGCCGATCCGGGAGAATGACACCAATATCACCATTAAATAAACCAACCCCATAATCATTCTGGGTAATCAGAATCGGCAGACCTGCAAACCAGCTATCAGTATTCAGACGTAACTGCTGGCGTAAATAACGCCGGTACTGTTGGTTAAATGCTTCTGCATCAGCGCGCCATGCAGTCAATACCATAATATCTGTCAGATGGCTAAAAACCGCTGCGATATTATTTTCAGCCACCGCCTGCCACCACATCTGCTGCTGTGAATATAGATCGCGGCTCAGTCGCTGCATATCAGCCTGCTGCAATTGCAACTGTACCGGGAAACTGGTTACTGCATTAAGTGCCGCACTATCGTCTCCATTGATACAGGCCGTTGCCAACGCACCAATACCCTGCGTAGCATCAAAGCGATAACTGTGACTCAGGGTAGCAACATGTGCAGCCATATTGGCTTCATTGCTGGATGGAGGTAAAGGCTGCTCTAGCAAAAGCGCTGCGAGTTGCTGCTTCAGCGCAGGAGACAATACTGTTGGCTGGGATAATTCTGCCAGCACATTACCGGCACCTACCGCCGGCAACTGGTTGGCATCTCCGAGCAATATCAGGCGCACGTCAGGTTTTAACGCGCGCAACAGTGCCCGAAACAGAGATAAATCCAGCATGGAAGATTCATCAACCACCAGAATATCCACCGGCAAGGGATGTTCCGCATCATATGGCCCCGTTAACAGCGGCGGCTGTAGCTGTAGCAACCGGTGCACCGTCTGACCTGTTAAACGTCCCAGTAATTGCATACTACTGTCCGGTAGAGGCAGTTTATTCAGAGCACGTTGTAAAGCATTAGCCATATGAGCAGCCGCTTTACCGGTAGGCGCCACCAGCGCAATCTGTGGTGGACGCGACAACTGCCAGGCGTGTTTGATTAATAATCCCAGGATTTTAGCAACCGTAGTTGTTTTCCCCGTGCCCGGTCCACCATTAATCACCACAAAATGCTGGATTAAGGCCAGTGCAGCCGCGAAGCGCTGTTGGACACTGTCTGCTTCAGGAAACCAGCTGGCCAGATCAGCAGCCACAGCCGCCTCATTTATCCTTGCAGGCGCAATATCAGCCAACTGCCACAGGCTCTTAGCAATATCCTGCTCCAGTTGCCACATTCGCCCTAAAAATAAATAATTGTTTTGCAGAATAAACGGAGTATAAGCTCCTGCAGCACCTACCAAAACACGACAGTTGCGGATTGCCGCCAGATGTTCGCGGGGTACAATAATATAACTGTCTCCCCGATTGAAAGCCCATAACAGTGCATCTGCCCATGGCTGCATAACAGCCCACTCAGACTGTGCGACCATACCAAGCACTTGAGTCATTGCCTGTAGCGCCGGATGGGTAGCCTGTGCGGAAACCTCAATCAGATTGACATTATCAGCCATGCTCAATCAACCAAGATGACAAAATACGATTTCCCTACTTTAGTTAGCAATAAATGGTGATAATCTGCCGTCTGTTACCGTTAAAACCTCATCAAAGCGGGCGGCCAGTTCATCATCATGGGTCACCACAACCAGACTGGTATCCAATTCATGCTGTAAATCCAGCATTATATCCAGTACATTGCCAGCGTTTTTCCGATCCAGATTGCCGGTTGGTTCGTCGGCCAGTATACAGGCAGGATGAGTAACCATAGCCCGTGCAATTGCAGCCCGTTGCCGCTCTCCACCAGACAGTTCACCCGGCCGGTGCGCCATCCGCTGTTTCAGTCCCACTTTATCTAGCATTGCTTTCGCCTGCTCTTCAGCCTGAGCTTTAGACATGCCCCCTATCAGCAGAGGCATCATCACGTTTTCTAATGCTGAAAACTCTGGTAACAAATGATGAAACTGATAAACAAAGCCCAGATACTGATTACGCAACTGGCCTACGGCTTTCTGACTTAGCTGGGTTATATCTTGCCCCATCAAACGTATTGTGCCACCACCGGGAGTATCCAATCCTCCAAGCAGATGCAGTAAAGTAGATTTGCCGCTACCGGAAGCACCAACAATACTGATACTCTGGCCACGCCTGACATTAAAATGCAAATCATCTAGCACTGACACCTGTAAATACCCATCATCATAGGTTTTACAAACATGCTCACATTCAATAACATATTCAGGTTTATTCATAGCGCAAAGCCTCTGCCGGTTGCGTTTTGGCGGCACGCCAGCTTGGGTACAATGTGGCAACAAAGGCCAGCAACAAAGAAATCATTGCAATCATGCATACGTCAGAAAATTTGACATCCGTAGGCAGATAACTCACAAAATAAATCTGGGACGGAATCAGGTGTTTGCCGGTCATATGTTCAAAAAAGGCAACAATACGGCCAATATTCAATCCGAGCGTTACCCCGAAAATCACCCCAAAAAAGGTACCCAGAAATCCGGCTACTGCCCCCTGAATCATGAAAATACGCATTACGCCACCCGGAGAAAGTCCAAGTGTGCGCAATATGGCAATATCAGCCTGTTTTTCAGTTACAGCCATCACTAACGACGACACCAGATTAAAAGCTGCGACAGCGATAATTAACAACAGGATAATAAACATTATGCGTTTTTCCATCTGTACCGCATCAAAATAGCTACGATTCTGGAAAGTCCAGTCGCGAATCCAGATTTCATTCTGTAGTTTTGCCGGTACCAACTTCTGAATCACAAAAGGCGCATTCTGCGGATCGGCCAACTTCAGGCGCAAACCACTCACATTATTCCCTAGCCGATACAGTTTTTGCGCATCGGTGATATGGGTTAAGGCAAGCGTATTATCCACCTCATAAATCTTCGTTGTAATCACACCTACTAAAGTAAACTGTTTTAAACGCGGCACCATGCCTGCTGGTGTTACATTGCCATCTGGCGTAATTACAGTAACCTTGTCGCCAATATTAGCGCCAAGCCCGTCAGCGAGGTCTTTACCCAAAAGAATACCAAACTCACCCGGCTTAAGACTGGCAAAACCATTATTAGGCATTCCCTGACCATAATCGACAACATTACCTTCCAGTGCCGGGTCAATCCCGCGAATTTGTACACCACGCACTTCTCCTGCATTGGCCAGTAATGCCTGATCAGCTACATAAGGCGCCGACCCCACCACCTGTTGGTTACCTTTTATCAGCTTCTGTAAATCCTGCCAGTGCTGATCCAAACTGTTTTCGTAAAATCCCATTTCAGCATGAGGAGCCACACTGAGTAACTGATTACGGATTTCTTTTTGAAAACCATTCATCACAGACAGTACAACAATCAATGTTGATACGCCAAGCGCAATACCAACAATAGATACCGCAGTAATGAATGACATAAACCCGTTACGTTTCCTGGCACGTAAATAACGTAAGCCAATCCATGTTTCCAGAGATGCCATGAGTGCTATATTTCAATAGAAAAAACAGATTGTACCTGAGCGCGGCAAGCAACGTCATGCTTCTGTTTCATTGTTCTATTGTTAATATTTGTTATCAAAATAAACTCAATCTTTCTGCGCATATTAAAAATTATCTTAACACAGCAAACAATCCGACATAACCACATGAAATTAATATAATTTAAATACTTATATCAATACCAGCAAACTTAAAACAAATACTGCTATCCTTATATGTAACAGCACTATTCTTAATTATATTATTCTGCCAGAAACCGTCCATGCTTAACCAGATATCAAACAATGCATACTTCAGATGCAATATCATGCAGGATACGCCTGCTGTCCAGACCAGAAATTTAATACCGGCAATAAAGAAGACATACATAACATAGCCTCAAAAATATATTCATTTTATAAACTATCTACTTTACCAGATTTAACCAGCTAAATTTGATACGTATCAATACAACATATTAAATCCATGCCAATGTTATATTTATACCTTTGATTCAATAGATAACCCTTCAGGTTTTACGCTACCATGCGCATATTTCTTTTTTATACCAAGTTCTGATTAATTGGCATTGAATATGAATAATCCATCTTCGCCCCTTTTTAATCCGCTTACCTTACCCAACGGTGTTGTACTGAAAAACCGTCTGGTGATGGCGCCCATGACTACCTGTTGTGGTTTTTATGATGGTACTGTTACTGATAACCTCATTGATTATTATCGGGAGCGTTCTGGCAGTATAGGTACAGTAATTGTTGAATGCGGCTATGTAGATGCACTGGGGCCAGCTTTTCCCGGTGCAATCGGTATTCACAACGATGACTGCATTGAAGGCCTGAGTCTCTTGGCCGCCGCCATAAAAGACCGCGGATCCAAAGCAGTTATACAAATCTATCATGGCGGACGTATGGTAGAGCCACGGCTAATTGGCGGCCAGACACCTGTAGGCCCCAGTGCCATCGCTATTCCACGGCCGAATGCAACCGTACCGGTAGCAATGACAGGTGGCGAAGTTGAAGACATGATTGGTAAATTTGGCGAAGCGGCACGGCGTGCAATTGCCGCAGGTTTTGATGGTATTGAAATTCACGGAGCCAACACCTATCTGATTCAGCAATTTTTCTCACCTCATGCCAATCAGCGGCAGGACAAATGGGGTGGCAGCCGCGAAAACCGTACCCGCTTCCCACTGGCAGTGCTGGAAATCAGCCGGCAGATGGTACAGAAACATGCCACTAGCGAATTTATTATCGGTTACCGGTTCTCACCGGAAGAACTGGAAGTGCCGGGCATTACCTTTGAAGATTCCCTATTTCTGCTAGATAAACTGGCTCAAGCCGGTTTAGACTATGTCCATTTTTCCATGGCGGCCACATTACGCCCATCCATTATTGACAGCAGCGATGAAACCCCATTAATTGATAAATACATGCAGCTACGTTCTGCAACATTGGCCAGAATACCGGTTATCGGCGTGGGTAATGTCGTGAATAAAACCGATGCAGAAACAGCAATAGCACATGGCTATGATCTGGTTGCGGCCGGAAGAGCCTGTGTAGCTTATCCTGACTGGGCTGAGCGTATTCAGAGCCAAAATGATTTACAGCTATCCATGAATAGCGACCAGCGGGCTAATCTGTGCATACCAGAACCATTATGGCGTTTTCCTCTTATTCACAGCATGGTACGTGAAATCAATACGAAAAAATTCCATGCAGGCACTTATCAGCAAACCGTTAGTGACGATTTTGACAATAAATTTGTTATCAATGTTGAACTGGGACAGGAATTTATTAAAGACCTGTCACTGGTCAATGCCGAACAACTGGATCACGTTTCTATTCGTAATTTCAATGAAATCAAAGAGCGTATTCTGGCTGCTAACAGCCCTTATGTAGATGCAATCAGTGGCGCTACTTCACAATGTGATGCATTTAAAAAAGCAGTTACCAAAGCCATATCTACTTCTTATAAAGTGGCCACCATCGTAGAAGGTGGCGATGCTGATGACAAATCTTGCGATGTTGTTGTAGTGGGTAGTGGTGGTGCCGGCCTGGCTGCAGCCATCGAAGCACATGATAAAGGTGCTTCAGTTATCATCATTGAAAAAATGCCGGTTACCGGTGGTAATACCAACAAAGCCTCAGCCGGCATGAATGCAGCGGAAACCCGTTTCCAGCAACAGGCAGGGATTATCGACCATAAAGAATGGTTCTATAATGAAACGCTTAAAGGCGGTAAAAACAAAAACAACCCGCAATTATTGCACTACTTTGTCGAACATGCTCCGGCAGCGATAGACTGGCTGGATGAGAAAGGAATTCAGTTAAATAATTTAACCACTACCGGCGGCATGAGTGTAGACCGCACCCATCGCCCAGACAATGGTGCAGCCGTTGGTGGTTATATGATTAGCGGCCTGCTGAAAAACATCAATGATCGCGGCATTGAAGTAATGCTCGATACCTCTGTTACTGATATTGAAATGAAAGATGACCGCATCAACGCAGTAATAGTGTGCGACGAAGAAGGCAATGAACAACGCATCAGCACCAAAGCAGTCATTGTCGCAACCGGCGGCTTTGGTGCCAATGCACAGATGGTTGCACATTACCGGCCTGATTTAACTAATTTTGTAACCACCAACCATAAAGGTGCGACCGGTTCAGGTATTGCACTGTTACAGAAAATTGGTGCCGGCACTGTCGACATGAATGAAATACAGATACACCCCACAGTAGAACAAAATACAGCCTATCTGATTTCAGAATCTATTCGCGGCGGTGGTGCCATTCTGGTATCGCAGTACGGAAAACGCTTCGTCAATGAACTGGATACGCGTGACAAAGTTTCCAACAGCATTATTGCCCTGCCTGAGCATTATGCTTACATACTGTTTGATGAACAAATTCGAACCGAAAACAAGGCAGCAGAAACTTATATCGGCAAAGGACTGGCAGTACAGGCCACCTCACTGGCAGAACTAGCCGATAAACTGAACATCAATGCCGAGAATCTTGCCAACACTGTAGAATGCTACAACCGTTTTGTAGAACAGCAACATGATGAAGATTTCGGGCGTACTACCGGTATGCGCCATCCATTAAATCAGCCATCCTTTTATGCTATCCAGATTGCTCCGGGTATCCACCATACCATGGGCGGTGTAACCATCAATACCAACACCGAAGTACTGGATACCCAAGCACAGGTTATTAAAGGTGCTTATGCCGCAGGTGAAGTAGCTGGTGGTGTGCATGGTGGCAACCGCATAGGTGGCAATGCCATAGCCGATATCATTATCTTTGGTATTCAGGCTGGCGATCAGGCCGCCGCTTATGCTAAAAACCATTAACCATTAACACATAGCTCATCACCATGTCTGGTTCATGTTACACCTATAGCCAACAGCTCATGGGAACAACTGTTTGTCTGCAACTGTTTGTCGAAAACCAGCAGGCAGTAGCAGCAGTTTTCAATACCATTCAGGCACTGGAAACGCGTTTAACAGTCAACCGTGACCATTCAGAAGTGATGAGCATTAACCATGCTGCCGGCAAACAGCCGGTAGCAGTAAGTAAGCTGGTATTTGATTTAATCCGACAGGCTAAAGCAGCCAGCCTGCTGCCACACAGTCGCTTTAACTTTGCCATTGGCTCAATAGTCAAACTATGGAAAATCGGCTTTAATGGACACAGTATTCCTCCGGCAAAAGAAATAGCACACCGATTAACCCTGACTAATCCGCATCTGATTGAGCTGGATCAGACAAAGCATACAGTGTATCTAGCTAAAGCCGGCATGGAAATTGATTTGGGTGCCATTGCGAAAGGCTATATTGCCGATATTACCAGACTAGTATTGGCTCAATATGGCATTTATCAAGCTATCATCAATTGTGGCGGTAACGTATTAACCATTGGCTACTCACCGCTTACACCCAACCAGCACTGGCACATCGGCTTGAAACGCCCCTTTGCCAAAGCAGACAGATTACTCGGTATACTTCACGTACAGAACAAATCTGTAGTTACTTCTGGGATTTACGAGCGTTATTTTATACTCAATGAACAGCTTTATCACCACATCATCGACCCGTTTACAGGCTATCCACTGGATAATGAACTGCAAAGCGTAACCATCATTTCAGATAATTCACTAACGGGTGATATTTATTCAACCATTCTGTATGGTTTCGGTGTCAGACAAGGGCTGAATGAACTGGAAAAACACAAAGATATGGGCGCCATATTTGTAACAAAAGATAAAAAAATATTTATCAAATCCAATCAGCATTTCCAATTTGAATTACTAGCAGATGATTATGAACTCTGCCAATCATTCATACCAGAACAGACACAATAAACTGCTTTTGCCCACCCATATCAACTATTGTTATCCAGACAGTAATAACTGCTAAAATCTAAAATCCAGCTTATTGCGCCAGCATTTCCTCCAGCACCGCAATTAAGCGTTGTTGTTGTTCCTGCGTTCCAATACTGATGCGCAAAAAATTACTGATTCGTTCCTGCTGAAAATGACGTACTACCACACCATGCAGCCGCAAGAAGGCAGCAATCTGTGCTGCTTCTTTGCTACCATGGCGTGCAAATACAAAATTGGCTTCAGAAGGCAAAACCTCAAACTCCATTTGCCGTAACTGTTCAGTTAGCCAGATACGATTTTTAATTACCTTGGCACAAGTAAGACGGAAATAGTCATCATCGGTGAACGCAGCAATAGCAGCAGCCTGTGCTACTCGATCAAGCGGATAGGAATTAAAACTGTTCTTAATCCGCTCCAGCCCCTCAATCAAATCAGCATGTCCCATTGCCAGACCAATACGCATTCCTGCCAGCGAACGGGATTTAGACAGCGTCTGCACCACCAGCAGATTAGGATAATCATTAATCAGCCTAACAGCAGACTCTCCACCAAAATCAATATAAGCCTCATCTACCAGTACCACACAATCAGAATTGGCCTGCAATATCTGCTCAACCTGAACCAGCGGCAAAATACAACCAGTCGGCGCATTCGGATTGGGAAAAATCACCCCCGCCCGAGCATCATAATAATCGGCAGGATTCAGAGCAAAATGTTCATTCAGAGGCACATAACAAGCTTCAACATCATATAGCTGGCAATATACCGGGTAAAAACTATAGCTAATATCTGGCAACAATAACTGCTGTTTACCCTGAAAAAAAGCTGCAAATGCCTGTGCCAGCACCTCATCTGAACCATTACCCACAAAAACCTGCTGTTTGTGCAAATTATAATAGTCAGCAATTGTCTGCTTTAACTTATCCGCATTCGGATCCGGGTATAAACGCAAATCATCATTAATTGCATCCCGCATCGCAGCCAGAACCATAGGCGATGGCGGAAATGGATTTTCATTGGTATTCAGCTTAACCAGATTAGTTAGTTTAGGCTGCTCCCCAGGTACGTAAGGCCGTAAGTAATTAGTTTTCTCACTCCAGAATTTACTCATTTCTTCTTCCCAAATAAATATTTAGCTTAATATAATCATAGCTGGCTACTTGTGCCAGTAATAATAAGCAGAATACTTTATGCTGCAACAGATTCACTCAGATATTTTTGGTATATTAATAAAGACTCAGCATCATCTGTACTAAATTGCTCAGGCAACAAATAATCCAGTTTCTTGGCCATTAGCGTCAAACATGCCTGCTCGCTCAGACCACATACAAACAACATTTTATCCTGCTGATGCAATTCACGAGCCAAAGCCTGTAAATAAACAAATACTGTAACATCCGCACAGCAGCCTGCGCTCACATCCAGATACACTTTTTGTACATTTAATGTATTAACCAAATCATGGCTGCGCTGTAATAACATACAGGCATTAGCAAACAGCAAAACCTGAGGTAAAATAATAATAGCTTCCTGCGCCATAATCTGAACTTCGGGCAATAATACAGGCCAGGCATGCATACGGAGCGAATGCCAGCACATCACTATCAGCCCCAGTGAAATAACCAGCCATAAACCAGCATATATACCAAATAGAATAATCAGAATGGCCGAAGCACACAACCACAACAAATCATCCCACTGTCGATAATATAAACGCAATTCACCCCAGTTAATCTGTACACAGATTATATATAGCGTAATAACTGCAAGCACAGGTAAAGGCACACAAGGCCACCATGACCAGCAACAAATCAGTGCTAGCAGCAATAGCGTTGTCATCAGTGTATTAATCCTGATTTTCACTGACCGATCAGCCACATACCCCACACTAACAACCATACCGCCAGTCACTGCTGTCAGTATATTGGATAAGCCAGCAATACCAATACCACGCCGAAACTGATCGGGTAAATACTGACAAACCTCCACATAAATTAACAGCGCTACCGTGGCACTTAAAAAAAATAGCAATGGCCAGTCAACATGCATCAGATGAAATAAAGGCCAGAGTTGCCAGCTTTGCTGAACAGGCGTAGTAACCCCGATAAGTGAAAACGGCCATATATAACTGAGAATCCATACCAGCAGCAGCACCCATAAAACCTTGGGCTGAGATTTGGTTCTCCACAGCACCAGCAAGGCAAGAGTTAAGCCGGCCAGAACCATACTTGGCCAGTTCCAGCTTTGCCAGCTGACTAGAAGCTCCCACTGTTCCAGCCATGAACTACTATTAGTAGAAACACCAAGAATAATCGGCACCAGCATAACCACCAAAGTCAGAACAATACCAGCACCAATACCATGCCACACCGGGCGGGCAATCCAGCTCAGACAATGCCTTGGTAATACCATAGCCAGCAATAATAACCAGACCCCAGTAAATAAAGTCAGCATACTGGCCACAGCAACCCGTTCCGTTACCGCACCGGCATAATAAGCCACTGATGCCATAAGCATTAACGTTGAAAACGGCGATGGAATCAGCAAAATCTTCTCTCGGCCACAGAAAAGCATACTGCACAACAATGCACACATAACACCGGTCAGCGCCATTGATATGGGTAACCCGGCTATACCGGCACACGCCAGAGCCATCGGTAATACATACCCTAGCAATATCCAGCCATTTGAAAACCTTAGTAGCGGAGACAATTTTGTGCCCATCAATTTCAAAGTAATACCTTTTTGCCCATATCAACAAGATACATTTAGTGCAGTTGAGCAAAAATTTTGAGCATCATTGTATAGGTGAAGATGAAGAGACCGTGCCGTTTGCCATGCCTGTTCAGAATCTTCGGACAAAACAGTAAAATGCCCCATCTTGCGACCTGGCCGTACCTGCTTTTTACCATACAGATGTAAAAAGGCAGTATTGTGATTCAGCACGGTATACCAGTCCGGTTCCCTATCTGCCGGCCAGACATCTCCCAGAATATTGGCCATACAGCAAGGCTGTAATAAATCAGTAGCGGCCGGCGGCAAACCACACATTAGCCGTACTTGCTGTTGAAACTGATCAGAAATACAAGCATCTAAAGTGTAATGGCCAGAATTGTGCGGTCGGGGTGCGATTTCATTGACAAGTAATTGCATTTCACTGCCTACAATAAACATCTCAACTGCCAAAACCCCTTTATAATCCATGGTATGAGCCAATTTTACAGCCATGTGTTCAGCCTGCTGCAATACAGACTGTGGTAATCTGGCTGGTACTAATGAATAGGCTAAAATACCATTTTCATGCTGATTTTCTGCCGGTGGAAAACATACTGTTTGCTGCTCATTCAAACGCGCAACAACAACAGATATTTCCGCATGCAAATCCACCTTTTTTTCCAACACACATCGCACATTCTGTAACCGTATAAAAGCGGCGCGCAACTCCTCAATAGTGCCTACTTCTATCTGCCCTTTTCCATCATAACCCAGAGTGGCCGTTTTCAGAATTCCGGGCAATAACTCTTCCAGATGATTATCAATATCAGACTCAGCACAAATAACCGCAAACGGTACAGTAGCCAGTCCAGCTTTGGTAATCCATCCTTTCTCCCGCTGCCTGTCCTGTGCAATAGCCACACAATCACCAGATGGTGACACCTGAGTATATTGTGCCAGCCAGCGCATTGAATCGGCACTTACATTTTCAAATTCAGTTGTCACCGCCGCACATTTGGCCATATTCTGCAAGGCAACAACATCATTAAAAGCCGCACATAAATGCACATCAGCATACTGAACCGCTGGAGCATTTGGATCGGGATCCAAAACTGTTACCTGATAACCCATTGTTTTGGCAGCAACAGTAAACATCGCACCCAGTTGCCCACCACCCAGAATACCCAGCATTGCCGGCGGCAAAATACAGGAAGAAGAGAAAGACATAACGATAGACAGTTACCTTACCTAGAATTATAGACAATATTAGCTTAAAAATATTAGCTTAAACCAGACATTTCTGCTGATATAGTTATCTGGTTTAAATCAAACGCCAAAAAACATACCAACATTTTTTACCTTAAAAATCAAACTAATAATCAGAAAACACTCCGTCAAAACAACACTCAATCAAAACAACACTCAGTCAATCATACAAGTCTGCACCGTAGCCAGCACAAACTTGTTTAGCATTAATAAATTTAACTGTTGCATTTATCAATTCCAACAATAAAAATCGAGCAAATTCACAAATGATATTAGCAAATATAATGTTAACATAAATAAAATATAATGTTAACATAAATAAATAGATTATTACAAAAATTGCCAATATATTTAAAACTGTATCCAGTCAGAATAATTTTATTGTCTTAATAAAACAAATGATTATTAAAATCAGGATAAACAAATAAAATATAACTATACAGCTTATAAAAAATATACATCAAACCTATTAACTGCATTAACGAAATTGTTGACTGCTTACGTCCCGGCAAGGCTGTAACTGCAAACGCCCTTGTGCGCTATCCACACACAAATTACTGTTACGATCACGTAACTGCCGGCCAGTCAATAGCCAGTTATTTTCCTTGTTGAGCGCACAAGTAACCGTTCCCACAGTATTATTTCTCACTACCAGACAGCGACTGTTCAGCCATACCTGCCCCCGATGGAAATACATAGCCTCACTGATTTCGCCATTGGAACAGGAATCAAGCATAACTGACTGCCAGGCAGAAGAATTACCATCATTGCGCAAACAAACATGACCTACCGGGCGCAAGCTGATACTGGGAGACACCGGATAAACCGGAGGATAAGGTAAAACAGTCGGATAAGACGGTACAGCCGGATAAACGGGCGTATCCGTGTAAATAACCGTTGCTCCTGCCGGAGCATCAATACGCACAGTTTTATTAATGGTAGTAGTTGATGAAACCGGTAAATCAACAACAATATCGCGTTCACCATGCCCTGAATGATAAATTACAGCTGCACCAGCAGCTGGCACGAGTAAGCACAGCATACCTAATACACTTGCAATATTTACTATTTGAGCCTTTCCAACCATCACTGCCTCCTGTAAACAAACTTTACTAGCTAACGTTTCCGCATCTCCCAACATTGGTGAATACGGGCATTACGAAAGTCTTCCGGTACCGTTTTCCTGGAAATATTACTTACCTGATAACGCTGCTCCAGAGCAGGATTCAGCGTAAAGCTGCGCAGATTATTCGAAAAAAACAAAATTCCCTGCGGTGATAACAAACGCATAGCACCATCTATCAGCTTTTCCTGATCACGCTGAATATCAAGAATATCCAGCATTTTCTTACTATTGGAAAAACTTGGCGGATCCATCACAATCAAATCAAATTGCTTTCTTTCTTCAGCAGCCATCTGCAAATATTGAAATACATCAGCCCGCACAATCTGATGCGCCTTCATATCCAGCCCGTTCAGTTCAAAATTACGCCGAGCCCATTGCAGGTAAGTATTAGATAAATCAACTGTTTCACTTGACAAAGCACCACCAGTGCCTGCATATACCGAAAAACTGCCAGTATATGCAAAAAGATTCAGAAAACGTTTACCCGCAGCCATACAACCTATTTTTTGGCGCGTATTGCGGTGATCAAGGAACAAACCTGTATCCAGATATTTATCTAGATTTACCCAAAAAGCCCGCCCATACTCATGAATAACAAAATCCGTGCCATCAGCACCGGTTTTTTCATACTGTTCCTTACCTTTCTGACGCTGCCGCCTTTTCAAATGAATATGTTCTCTGGGCAAACCAGTTACAAATACAATTGCGTCCATAACCCCCGTCAACCAATCTTCATATTCCGACTTATGCATCAGCCAACCCGTATCGTATTCCTGCAAATGAACCTGATCCGCATAGATATCGACAGCAAAGGGATATTGCGGCACATCACGGTCATACATACGCCATGCTTCCAGCCCCTGACGCTGTGCCCATTTACGCAAATGCTTAATATTTTTACCAAGACGGTTCGCAAAAGCATCTAGATCATCACTCATAAATAAAACTTTACATACCTGCCATAATCACGCTAACAACCACATTGTAACGGAAAAAACCACCTAATACCCCAGAGTATTCTTTACAACTATCTCATGTACCAAGTTGCTTAACAAAACAATATAACTTATAATCAACCGAATAATTTGAAGCCATCGTTAGCAACCTAATTAAACACGGCGTACTCAATATCACCATATTATGTAACGCCGTATACCAACATCTGCAGAAATGCGTTCGTTGTTTGGTTGTCGCCGATGTATAAAATATCCAGACACACACGCTTACGACAACCAATTGCTATCTTTGATTATTTTCCTGTTTGGCTTAAGCTAGCAACTGTTTCCCATAATCTAATTTATTTTTTACAAACTAGATTATCACATTTGGTTGGTCGTTTAACCAAAGGAAAATCATGACATTGTCTTTTTCAGATTTACACTTAGACAAACAACTCACTACCGCACTTACTGCCGCCGGTTATGAAAACCCAACTCCGGTACAACTGGAATCCATTCCCGCTGTTCTGGACAATCAGGATTTAATGGTTTCTGCCCAGACTGGTTCTGGCAAAACCGCAGCCTTTCTGTTACCTACCTTACAAAAACTGCTTAAACGCAGTGAAAAATCAGGCAAAGGCCCTCGGGCACTGGTTTTAACACCTACACGTGAACTGGCACAACAGGTAGAAAAAAACGCCCAGATTTATGGTAAAAACATGCCATGGCTGCGCACAGTTACACTAGTGGGTGGTACTGCTTTTGGCCAGCAAATCCGCGCATTGTCTCGCCCGATTGACCTGATTGTTGCCACACCGGGACGATTAATGGATCACATGCGTCAGGGTCGAATTGACTTCAGCCGTTTGGAAGTATTAATTCTGGATGAAGCAGATCGCATGCTTGATATGGGCTTCATAGATGACATAGAAACCATTGTTGCCGCTACTCCTGCTGAACGTCAAACCCTGTTATTCTCTGCCACATGGGATGGCATGGTAGGCAAACTGGCGCAGAAGCTAACCCATCAGCCACAGAAAATTGATATAGCCCGTGAAGAAAAACAGGGCAAAATTGATGAACAGCTACTTTATTGTGATGACACACGACACAAAAACCGGCTGCTAGATCATCTTTTACGCGACACCAGCATTGATCAGGTTGTTATCTTTACCGCCACCAAAGCCATGTCTGAACAACTGGCAGATGAGCTGTATGAAAAAGGGTTTTCTGCCAACTGTCTGCATGGCGACATGCCTCAGGGCTGGCGTAACCGTACACTGATGGATTTACGTAAAGGGCGAATTAAAATTCTGGTAGCTACTGATGTTGCTGCCCGTGGCATTGACGTACCAACCATAACTCACGTAATTAACTATGATTTGCCCAAGCAGGCTGAAGACTATGTACACCGCATCGGCCGTACTGGCCGCGCAGGACGTACTGGTTTAGCCATTTCCTTTGCCGAAGTGAACGAGTACATCAAAGTACACAAAATTGAACGATACCTGAATCGTAAACTGCCAGAACATACTATTACCGGCATGGAGCCTACCCGCAAACGTTCTAGCAAAACAGCAGGCAAAGGCCGCCGTCCATTTGGCAACCAAAGTAAAAATGGTAACTGGAGTGCAAACCGGCGTCAGAATGGCGAGCAGCAGCCAAACCGTTCCCGCCATCGCAGCAGCAACCAGCAAAACAAACGTACCGGCAACAGCCAGCCCAAACCTTAATTTTCTACTCTTATCATTACAGTGATCAGGCAGCCACTGCTGTCTGATTTTTCCGCAAATCAGCCGTATTCTCGGCAATCAATTACATTTCACCCTTAAAGGCAGCCAAAAATTACTGCCTTGCAAAAGTCTGCTATATCTTATATATTGTTAGAGAACAAATAAATAATCATGTTAAAACAATAACTGTACAGACAACTGATTTACATTATTAATCACCAGTACAAACTGTACAAACAAGCTATAAATGACAACAGTTGGTGCACAACACCGACAAGCGAGAAAGGATTTAATTATGCAACACCGTCGTAGACTACAAATTTTTCAGGCTGCTAAACGTGCCGCCTTTTATCAGCATGCCCAACCAGAAAATGGTAAAGAGCAGATTCCTGAAAACGAGAAAACCATTCATAATCTCGAGCCTATTCATTCATAAAACTGATTAGATTAAACAAAATAAAGCTATATCCGACCCAGATATGGCTTTATTTTTTAGATAAATACTGCTTAGCCAGTAAATCAACAGTTAAAACAAACTTAACCATCGCTACCTGCTTGGTACAGTATATATACCAGTCTTAATATCAGTTGATAGATTGATTCCAATCTACTTAATACAAAAAAAATAACAGTATAAATATTTCATAACTATATAAAATATAACTTAGCTGACACCCCTAAAATTTAATCCTTACTGGTCTCACACACAGATTTGTGCGAAAATTCGATTTATTTATCGGGCGAACTACCATGTTAGACAGAGAAGGTTATCGCCCCAATGTCGGGATCATCATCACCAACAACCGTAACGAGGTTTTTTGGGGCAAACGAGTACACGAACATTCCTGGCAGTTTCCGCAGGGAGGCATCAAGCCAGGCGAAAGCCCGGAAGCGGCCATGTATCGCGAGCTGATGGAAGAAGTAGGCTTGTTACCACATCACGTCAAAATAATCGGGCGTACACGTGACTGGCTACGTTATGATGTCCCTACGCATTGGATTAAACGCGAATGGCGAGGTTCTTATAAAGGACAAAAACAGATATGGTATCTGCTGCGTCTGACTGGACGGGAAAGCGATGTTCATCTGCGCGCCACCCATCATCCGGAATTTGATGCGTGGCGCTGGCATCAGTACTGGGCACCTGTAGACGAAGTTATTGAATTCAAACGTAGCGTCTATCTGAATGCATTGCATGAATTGTCACGCTTTTTGCATGAACTGCCTAGCTGGGCTGATTTTGTTCAAACCCGCCAGAATCATGATGATAAATATTCACTGGCTGAATAAATATTAGTAATCAACTCTTTACCATATTTCCTTTCTACAGTATAAATCAGAAACAAATTACCGAAAAAATAATCTTTTTACGGTAATTTGTTTTATATTGCCATCGATACATGTCTAAAAATAAAACTATGAGCAAATCCATAACATACGATGAATCCAGCGTTACCGTTCTCAAAGGTCTGGCACCAGTTAAAGAACGTCCCGGAATGTATACCAGAACGGAAAGTCCTACCCATATTATTCAGGAAGTAATTGACAATGCGGCTGATGAAGCATTAGGTGGCTACGCACAAAACATTGACGTTACCCTGAATCAGGATGGTTCTGTTACCGTCAAAGACAATGGCCGCGGCATTCCTACCGGATTACATCCAACCGAAAATGTACCCGTAGTTGAACTAGTATTTACCCAACTACATGCCGGCGGTAAATTCAACAAAAAAAGTGGCGATGGTGCCTATGCCTTTTCAGGTGGTTTGCATGGTGTTGGTGTTTCTGTTACCAATGCCCTGTCTTCACGTCTGGAAGTAATCGTTAAAAGAAGCGGAAAAATTTATCATATTGCCTTTGCAGGAGGTGATGTTATTCAGCCACTATCCATAATTGGCAAATGTGCGAATAAAGACAGTGGCACAGAAGTTCGTATCTGGCCAGACGGACAGTACTTTGATAACCCACAATACAATATGGCCGAACTTGAACGCTCATTACGTGCCAAAGCAGTTTTATTGCCGGGAGTCAGCGTCACCCTTACCCGCCATCACAACAACACTGATGAAGTACAGACACAAAACTGGCATTACCCAAATGGCCTCAAAAGCTATTTACTTGATTTACTGGCTGACACCCAAACTGCAACCCCAATTTTTGCCAGCGAAAACTATTTAAACGCCAATCATGAAACCGATTTTAATCAAGGCGAAGGTGCAGCCTATGCACTAACATGGGTAGAAGAAGGCCATGCACCAAGTGAAAGTTACGTTAACCTAATTCCTACTGTCGTTGGTGGCACTCACGAAGCCGGTCTAAAACAGGCTGTTTTTCATGCCGTAAACAATTTTATTAACCATCACAACCTGCTGCCGCGCGGCGTAAAATTGCAGTCAGATGATGTTTTCTCCCGAGTAGCTTTTGTCCTTTCAGCCCGACTGCTAGATCCACAATTTCAAGGACAGACAAAAGACAAACTAACTAGTCGTGATGCGCTCAAACTGGTTGCCACCATGTGCAGTGATCCATTGGAATTATGGTTAAACCAGAATATCGATACTGGTAAAAAAATCGCCGAACTGGCCATTCGTCAAGCTCAGGCACGTATGCGCTCAACCAAAAAAATAGAAAAGAAAAAAGGTTCAGGAGTAGCCGTTTTACCAGGTAAACTCACAGATTGCGAAAGTGAAGATATTCGCGAAAATGAACTCTTTCTGGTCGAGGGCGATTCCGCCGGTGGTTCAGCCAAACTGGCACGCGACAAAAATACTCAGGCCATCCTCCCCTTACGCGGTAAAGTCTTAAACAGCTTCGAAATCCATCGTGATCAATTATTTGGTAACGCTGAAATTCACGACATCTCAGTAGCCATTGGCGTAGACCCGCATGGAAAAAACGATAATCCTGATTTATCCGGTCTGCGTTACGGTAAAATTGCCATATTATCCGATGCAGATGTGGATGGTGCTCATATCCAAGTTCTGTTACTCACTCTTTTTTATACCCATTTTCCGCGCCTGATCGAAGCCGGTCATATCTATGTAGCTCAACCGCCGCTTTTTCGGGTAGATGTGAATGCTCAGGGAAAAAACAAACCGGCAAGAAAACTTTATGCTCAGGATCAGACAGAGCTTGATAGCATTCTGGAACGGCTACAATCGGAAAAAGTTAAAGAAAGTGCTTACAGCATCAGCCGGTTTAAAGGCCTGGGTGAAATGAACCCAGATCAGCTTAAAGATACTACCATGAGCCCGGATACCCGCTGCCTGCTGCAAGTTCATATTCCAGATGAAGACAATAGTGAAACCCAGAATATATTTGTTAAACTAATGGGTAAAGGTGAAGCAGCATCCCGACGTGTCTGGATGGAAGCAGAAGGAGACAAAGTAGAAACTGATATTTAATTCAGACAACAACACACAAATGTAATCCTTAATAGCGCAAAAATTTTTTATGTAGCCTATTAATTTAAAAATACAATAATTTTTATTTACTACAGGTTGTTATCTAATAACAACCTGTCTAATTATGCGACATCAACCCCATTTTCTCTAACCTTCAGTCTTACTTGTCTGCATAAGCTGGAATAGCAACACACATTCAAACAACAAAATTTAAAGGTGCTAGTTTGTTAAATTCCATAGGAGCTAAATAGCTCAACAATGAATGTAACCGTTTGTGATTGTACCAATAAGCATAAGCCGAAAAGGTTCGTCATGATTACCTAATTGCCATGAATTTTTCCCCCTTTATCAAACTCAGTTTTAATACTTTAAAATATTGCTGCCGACAACACACTGTCATACGAGCATCTTTTTTACTCAGCGAGAGCTCAATATCAAATGTATTGAAACCCTTATCTAGTAATTAAATATCAAACTTCTTTCCTCTATCCGAATGAAATAGATTTAATGATGACAACGATTGCTTAATCTGACTTAATGCAGACATCACTAAATCTGCCGTTTTATACTGACTGATACTATAACCGGCAATCTGTCGATTAGATAAATTAATAATACATATAAATAATTTCAGCGATGGTTAACACGAATATAGCTTAAGTCTGCCACTACAATCTGTCGTTTGGTACCTACATCAAACAAACGTTGTAAATGATTAGCTGTTGTGGCGCCATTGCTTAACGAATTCATCTAGTTTCATATAATTGATAGCTGCGATTAAAAATAGTCAATATTTTATCAGTGCAGTCGGCCACTACTTTCTGTTTAGTTGCTTTTCCCCGATAATAAACATACCGTTCATGTAGCCCTTAGTAGCGACATAATGCCGTTACATCATAACGACATTGTTTTGCTTTCAGGGTTTTGATTTTAGTCCCATCATATGATCAATGCAGTTTGCTTTAGAATATCGTTTTTCATTCGTAGCGGCTTAAGCTCTTTTCGTAACACAATCAGTTTATTTTTTTGAGGTAGAGTTATCTTTAGTCTTAAATGAACCGCTTTGACCAATTCACTGCGAGATTTCCCCTGCTGATAAAGTTTAACTATTTGCGATTTGAAATCAGCACTAAAGATCCGTCGTGCACATTTTTCTTGATTCATCATCTTTTCTTTTTAGAGTTAAGTTCACCCTCCCCCTAAAAAAGTTGTATGAATTAGTGTAGCCTATCCAAGCCTATTTCCCACTCTTAACATTTAATCATACTGATAGCAGTTAAGGTTAACTAACTTCAACACTTATATTTACCTACTCCAGTCTAAATTTTGTAACTTGATTAATATCAAAAAATCTCTAATAAAGTAATTTTATCATCCATAATCCGTTTTTCATAATGCTATAATTAGTCGTTTTCCTAGAAATATATAACTAATGGAGGTAATAGCTAACTTAAATTTTGCGCTATAAAAGTATCAGATCAATAAAAATAAAATAACATAAATAAATATAGAAAATATAAATAAAGATAATTAATAAAATTTAATAACATTCTTTTGCAAAAAAACTCGCCCCTCTCTATAATTGATAGGGTTATAGTCAATTTTTAGAGGAATTTTCATGAAATATGATTTTATTGAAGGTGTATTGAAAACACTGAACAGTACTCCCGACATTACTTCTTCAGCCGTTATTTCAACAGATGGTCTGCCAATCGCTTCTGCATTACAAAGTGGCATGGATGAAGACCGTATTGGTGCCATGGCAGCCGCATTACTGTCTTTGGGTAACCGTTCTGCAAAAGAAGTTTTGAAAGGCACTCTGGATAATACTATTATTCATACCGACAAAGGTTACATGTTACTGTTTCAAGCATCTGAAGCCATCCTGTTAACCATTACTACCACTCATGAAGCCAAATTAGGTTTGATTCTGTTCGAAGCTAAACGAGCATTGAAAGAACTGGCTGATCATTTTGATTAACAATTAATCTGCTTAATCAGAAATGTACTGTGCCCTTTAAATTCCCGCTCATGCATCATTGTAATTATTTATTTTATAAATAATTTTGCAATAAGTATACAATACTGTATAAATCAGACCAGATAGTCCAGTATTGCCGTTATCCCAGATTTTATGTAAAAATCTGGCCGGATTTATGTCAGATAAACCTGAAACAGACGAAAGCTGACCTAACTGCATGAAAGGGCGTTTAAGTGTTTATAAAAGTTTTTAATGAAAACATCGCACATCTATAAATTGGGTAAATATTATTTCATCCCAATTACATGGAAATTCAGAAGTTTATAGTAGCGATTAATGTATAAGACCAGAAATAACTTTGGCTGCTGTAATTTTACAAAAAAACTCTGAAATGCATCTCGTTAAGTACACTCATCCTTTATTATTCAGATTAAACCAAAATTGAAGGACAAATTAATATGGATATGAGTCGTTGGATTCAGCCAAAGCCAGAAAGCGAATCTTCTGAGCACAAAATCAAACACTATCATCAAGATGGAGAATCAACTGTTTATGTAACCAATCAGGAATTCCCCTATCCGGATGGTGCTTTGATTGTATCCCGCACTGATCTCGATGGCATCATTACTCATGCAAATGACGTATTTGTTGACATTAGTGGCTGGACTCGTGATGAGATCATTGGTGCACCACATTGCCTGTTACGCCATCCTGAAATGCCAAAAGCACCATTTGCCGACATGTGGGCTACTCTGCAAAGAGGCGAGCGCTGGTATGGTTATGTAAAAAATCTGCGTAAAGACGGCGGCCACTATTGGGTATACGCCACTGTAATTCCAAATTTACGTCAAGGCAAAGTAATTGGCTACAGCTCAATCCGCCGCAAACCAAGTCGTGAACGGATTAAGGAAATGACCGCCAAGTATGCAGAAATGCTGAAAAATGAACAGGAAGGAAAATAATATGCTGAGTTTAATGGTTGTACCCGATTATCTACCTGATCAGTTCAGCACTTGGTATTTGCTCAACAACTACCTGCAAAAGAAAAGCGACCAGAACATTTCCCTGCTTATGCCTCCTTCATTTGATGAAGTAAAAACACAGCAAGAAAAAGAAAAAGTATCCATGCTTTTCGTGAATCCTTTTTCAGCTGGTAACTACGTTCGTGAACAAGGATATTTGCCACTGGTAAAACCAAAAAACAAATCAGATGAAATCGTGATTGTTACTGCTGCCGACTCAGATATCAATGACATTGAAGATCTGAAAGGCAATGTAGAATTAGCACTTTCTAACAATGAAGATGCAAACTTTATTGGTTTACGCCTGTTAGAACCAGCTAATCTTAGTGATGATGAAATCACCATCAAACGCAAAGACAACTTCCTCATGGTAGCTTCCGGTGTCATTCGCCATCATGCTAAAGTTGGGATTGTTCAGGCAGATGTATATGAAAGCTTTAACTCAGTTACCAAAAATCAGTTGAAAGTTCTGCTGAAAAGCCGGATTAATGAAGTTTCACATGTGATGTTATATCACCCAGACGTTGCTGCAAAGGCTGAGCCACTACAAGAAATACTGTGTAAAATGGCAGATGACCCTGATGGTGCAAACGTTGTTAAAGCCTTAGGCTTTCCAGAAGGCTTCGCTGAATTATCAAAAGAAGATATGGAATTTATGATTGACGTTGTAGATACAATGCGCATGTAATTCCCCTAGCTTATACCAACCCGTGTAACCCTACTAAGGGCACACGGGTTGTTTTATATATAAGCCTTTATCTGGAAACTAGATAAACCAAATCAGAGAATTTTAACTTTTACAATATAATCTCAAATTAAAAGGCGTTTTAATTGCCAAAAATATACTATCATCTATTTATTCATAAAAAAACAAACTTAGTCCATTTTTAAAATTTTCAAATAAAACATTATTCCAAGTTGAAAAATTAGCGACACTGCAATCAAGAACAATGTCTACCCCATTTAAAATCAGGTTGTGAACTTTCAACCCATGGAAGCTCACAAGAACAAATGGCAGCCTATTGTTTTCAAGATAGATTGAGGAAACTCTAAAATATTAAAAGAATTAGAAAAACATTAAGTAATACTCAATATATTTCAGATAATGCACTTAACTTCATCCAAGCTGATTCTCTCAAGAGTAAAAAGCGTGTTCAATCCAGAAATCATTTCTATTAACTTATTATTATTAATTTATGAAGTACTTATACAATACGTCGCAATCTATGTATTTATACCTATGAATCAAAGCTAAACATGATTCTGTTATAATAAACCAAACCATCATTAATAAATAACAATTATGGCTACCATTAATAACAGTAAACCATCACGCTTTTTGCCTTTATTATTGGCAATAGCCATCTTTATGCAGCAATTGGATGCAACCATCCTGAACACTGCCCTGCCATCAATGGCCACAGATCTGGGGCAATCTCCACTAAACATGCAATCGGCTATTATTGCTTATGCACTGACATTAGCCATTATGATGCCTTTGTCTGGATTTCTGTCCGACAAATTAGGCACCCGTAAACTGTTTATGGGTTCCATGGTTATATTTGTTATCGGATCCGTCCTATGTGCAGCCAGTAATAATCTGGCTCTACTGGTACTAGCCAGAATTATTCAGGGATTGGGTGGAGCCATGCTTACACCGGTAGCCCGTTTAACCATGATGCAAGCTTACGACCGCTCCAAACTGATAACAGTCATGAACTATGCCATTATGCCAGCACTTATCGGACCAGTACTCGGGCCAGTTATTGGTGGTTATCTTGTGGTATATACCAGCTGGCACTGGATTTTTCTACTGAACGTACCCATCGGCCTGCTGGGATTACTGGTTACCTGGTACATCATGCCCAGTTTTAACCGCCCAGCCAATTATTTTGATGGTTTAGGCTTTTTTCTGTTCTCAGCATCAGCTTTTTGCATGACTCTAACCTTTGAAACCATGTCACATGCCAATAATATGCTTTTTGGTTCCATGATGGCTCTCGCAGGCATCGGAGCACTAATTGCCTATTTGGCACATGCACGCCAGAACAATCGTGCATTGTATCCACCGCATCTCATTCTGGTACGCACTTTTCGTCTGGGACTGGCTGGTAATCTAGTCAGCCGTCTGGGTATGAGTGCTTTACCATTATTATTACCATTATTATTTCAAGTTGCTTTTAACTATGACGCAGTCACCTCAGGCTGGCTACTAATGCCATTGGCTTTGGCGGCCATATTTGCCAAACCATTTCTAAAGCCATTAATGAATCACTTTGGCTATCGTGATACATTGACCTGGAACACTCGTATTATTGGTATATTGATAATATCACTGGCTTTTATTAGCAACAGTACACCACAATGGCTGATTCTATGGCACTTGTGTATTCTGGGCGCATGTAATTCATTACAGTTTACCGGAATGAATACCATTACACTGGCTGATTTACGCCCCAACCAAGTTAGCAGTGGTACCAGCCTGATGGCAGTTAACCAGCAGCTAGCACTGAGCTTCGGCATAGCAATTGGAGCCTTACTATTACAAAATTTCAGTCGCGCCAGCTTTATAAATCACAATATTACTACAGCTTTTCGTCTCACATTTGTTATTCTGGGGGTATTTACCCTACTCTCAAGCTGGATATTTGCACGTTTACATCCTATCGATGGAGAGAATTTGCTGACAAAGAAAAAATAAATATCATTATATAAATTCTTTATTATTCAGCAAAAAGCTTTCTCTACTATCTTGAGAACAATACGAAATCATTCAAATCCCAGTTTACTTTAAGATACCACCTCAAACAGCTTAATAAGATTTGTTTCAAATATAGAATTAGCCCTATATTTAATCTCTTAACAAATGTGCAAAGAGCATTCAATACAGGGCTAATATATAAGACTACCGAATAATTTAGCTAGTCTTGTTTATCGCATATTAATTAATGCGGAATATCATCACTCAAATATACAGCAGGTTCGCTTTTATCATGTGGCAGCAGCAAATTCAAGATAATTGCCACAATTCCGCCCATACAAATCGGATTCTGAAACAGAATGGGTAACTGAGCGAAAACTTCCGGTTCAAACGCTACTCCCAGCCCAAGCCCCAGTGAGGTTGCACAGATAACCGCTTCACGGCGACGTATACCAGCAGTAATAATAATTCGTATACCGGCTGTCACAATCAGCCCGAACATAACTACCATCACTCCACCAAGAACCGGACTGGGAATAGTAGTAAAAACAGCACCCACCCAAGGAAATAATCCGAGGATGATCAAAATCACTGCAATATATTTTCCAACATGTCGTGAAGCAACACCAGTCATTTGAATCACACCATTATTCTGAGCAAATGTAGTTAATGGCAAAGATCCCAGAGCTGTAGCAATCACTGAAACCAGACCATCAGCCATTACCCCACCACGCAGACGGTTTGTGTACGACGATCCGTCTACCGGCTGATTGGAAATCATGGCTGTGGCAGTTAAATCTCCAACTGCTTCAAATACACTTAATAAATAAATAGTACTGGCTACCATGAACGCATGCCAATCAAAAGCAAAACCATATTTGAATGGAATCGGAATAGTAAACAGTGGCAAATCATGCAAATTTGAAAAATCAACAATACCCATCAAAATGGCAATTACATAACCAGATATCAGCCCTACTGCAATACCAGCCATGCGCCACCATGCATTCTTGAAACAGTTAAATAACAGTACAATGAATAACACAAACGTAGATAATGCCAGATTCGACCATGACCCGAAGGTATGATTAGCTTTGGCTGAGAGGCCGCCGCCAAAATCGGTAATGCCAACATGAATCAGACTCAGGCCTATCATCAAAACCACCACCCCACTTACTGTGGGCGTGATGATTTTTTTCAGAAAAGGCAATAACCATGATGCACCAATTACTAAAAAGGCGCCTACAAAAGAGACGCCCAGCAAAGTAGAAATCATGGTATTTTCATTCATCCCGTTCTCTTTCATGCCCAATCCAAGCGCAATCATCACGGTTACAAAAGAAAAATTAACTGATTGAATTGATAATAGCCCAGAGCCAATGACGCCAAAACGGTGTACCTGAATATATGTGCCCACACCTGAGGCAACCATAGACATAGACACCAGATAAGCAGTCATATCTGCAGGCAGTTTCAGAGCACCGCCAACCACCAGAGCAGGAGCCACCATTGGCACAAAAAGAGCAAGTAAATGGGTTAATGCACTGAGCAAACCATTAAAAACAGGAGGTTTTTCCTCCAGGCCATAGACCAGATCAGAGTGTTCATTATGAGTACGAACAGAGGAGTTATCGGCCATGTCATCCTTCCTTATTTGCTTTATGCATGTGTTAAATGAATATAAAGCAACGTATTTTAAGCGAAGCAGAGATATTTAATCCAGAGCAAACTATTGAGCAATAAATCTTTAACACAACAAAACCACTTTTATCAAAAATAATTCGATAACAGGCTATTTTCCACGAAAGGGAAAAATACGCTACAATCATCACATTTTCAGCTCACCTGTAAAGGGTAGAATTATGTTGACAGGCAGCCTAGTTGCCATCGTAACGCCTATGCATGCAGATGGTAGTATTGATTATGAACAGTACAAACAGCTTATTGACTGGCACATCGAATCTGGTACCGATGCTATTGTCGCTGTAGGAACTACTGGTGAATCAGCCACACTTAGTGTTGATGAACATCTGACGGTGATTAAAACTGCTGTAGAACATGTAGCCGGACGCGTTAAAGTGATTGCTGGCACTGGCGCCAACAATACGCATGAAGCGATCTATCTGGCTCAGGAAGCACAGCAGGCTGGTGCAGATATGACATTATCAGTAGTACCTTACTACAACAAGCCCAATCAGGAAGGTATATACCGCCATTTCAAAACCATTGCTGAAGCCACCAGTATTCCCATAATTCTGTACAATGTACCAGGCCGTACTGTTGTCGATATGCAACCAGATACCGCTTTACGACTAGCAGAAATCGATAATATTGTGGGTATTAAAGAAGCTACTGGTAATATTAGCCGCGCATGCTATCTGTTTAAACATGCACCTGAAAATTTTGCGGTATATTCCGGTGATGATCCTACAGCCATGGCATTCCTTTTATGCGGTGGTCATGGTATTATCAGTGTTACTGCAAATGTTGCCCCAAAAATGTTTGCTGAAATGTGTCATGCAGCCTTACGTGGAGACATCGCCGGCGCACGCACTTTGAACGATAAATTACAGCGTCTGCACAGTGACCTTTTCTGTGAACCTAGCCCGGCACCGACCAAATGGGCTTTGTCTAAACTGGGTAAAATCAGCCCAGTTTGCCGCTTACCGATTATCGAACTGTCTTCTGCCGGACAGACTACGGTACTGGCTGCCATGCAGGAAGCCGGATTGATTTAATATATATAAGCCAACATTGCCATAATGATACTCACAGAAAGTGGCCGATATGAATTTAAGCAAAACCATTGTTCTGACTCTACTGGCAGCAAGTCTTGCCGCATGTGCCAGTAAAAAAGAAACCCTGCCCAAACTGGATTATCAGTCAAACAATAAAAAAATTGTCCAACTGGATGTACCACCAGACCTAACTGACCCGAATCAAGGTAATCGTTTCAGTGCTCCGGGTAGTTCACTGATTAATGGTGCGGTACGTGCCAGTGATTTGAACAAGCCTGCCAGCAAATACAAAACCAGTACCAATATTCAGGTATTGACTCAAGTACCGGATATTCACTTTCAACGTGATGGCAGCATCCGCTGGCTGACCATTGACAATAAACAGGCCGCTGAATTATGGCCACTGTTGAAGGCTTTCTGGCAGGAACAAGGTTTTACTATTGAGCGTGAAGAACCGGCAATTGGCTTAATGCAAACCAACTGGGCAGAAAACCGTGCCAAAGTACCTTCAGATGCCATTCGCGGCATTTTTGAAAAAGTGGGCCTGGGTGGCATTTATTCCAGCGGTGAGCGTGATATGTTTACTATCCGCCTGGAACGCAACAGCAAGGGCGGTACAGATGTATTCTTCAGCCAGAAAGGTATGAAAGAAATTTATACCAGCAAGGATGGGGACAGTACTGCATGGCAGCCCCGTCCGAACGAACCTGAGCTGGAAGCAGCATTCTTAGCACGTTTCATGCAATATCTGGGCGCGGATGCCAAACAGGTACAACAGCAGATAGCCGCCCAGAAGCAAGATCCGAATGAAAATGCACTGGCAAAACTAGATGGCAACAGTATTTATCTGCTAGGTTCGCAAGAGCGCAACTGGCGCCGTGTTGCACTGGCTCTGGATCGTGTTGGCCTGAATGTCATCGGCGAAAACCGCAACTCGTACGTTTATCTGGTTGAAGTAGCAGCTGCTGAAGCATCTTCTGTTTCCAATAAAAAACCGGGACTATTTAGCCGTATGTTTGGACACAGCAAGAAAGCTGAGCAACAACAGCACAAACAGCAACCGCGTTTAATTGTATTGGCGCAGCCACTGAAAGAGGGTGGTACACGTGTTAGTCTGGCCAATGAAGATGGTACGCCCTACACTGGTAAAGATGCCAAAAAATGGATTCAGCAACTGGACCAGCAATTACGTTAATATAAAAAGCCTGCCTATGCAGGCTTTTATTTTTCCATACTCAATAACCAGGCACATACTCAATATCATAATAATATTTGTAATATCAATTATTTATAGAAAATAAACAGCATGCAGCAATATAATTGATTTTGAAAATAGTCCGTGAACACCGTCATTCAGACACTGCACCCTCTACCAGAAATATATTAATAACCTGACTCTGGTTATCATTCCCGCTACCTAAAATGGCGACTCAATGCACTGAAATAAAAATAACTGATATAGCTGTATAAATTCAGTAAAATCTTATTTATCCGAATTTGTTCTGGTGAATTGAAATTCAGATAATATTTAGATATTTAATAGTATCAAGCATGATTGTAGGATCACTCAGCCTTAATTATTTGCGGCATCACAATTAAATGTTTCTGGTCAGCATGAGTATTTTTCGGGTTAAAATATTATTTTTACATTACATACTAAGCACTTATAACCTGATACCTGATACCTGATATAAATGTTCGAGATACGAATAAACGATTGATATAAACTTTAAATACTGATATTAAAATGCCAAATATGAAAAAACTGATTATAAATTATTGTTTTCTAACAATGACGGTGATTGCTACTCTCGTTATCGGTACCATCTTCTTTGCCGATATACGTTATCCTTTATGGTACAGTATTTGCTGTTTTATCATTGCTGCCATTGGATTGATAATAATAACACCATTTACGATTAAGCTAATTAAAATCAGCCGGAATTCAAATTAATCACCAGCAACTGCAAATAAAAATTCATTCATAGCTAAAGAACAGATATTGATTAAAGTTTTATTTTAAAATAGTGAAAACATTACAAAACTGATCTTCATTAATAGCCTTCTTCTTAAAGGGAACAACACTAATGAAAAAACTGATTATTATCCATATTGTTACATCATTACTATTTATAGTCTCCATCAGTATCGGTTTTTTACTATATCGAAATGAACACCAGCTTTCTGCTTATAGTACAACATGTTTCATTATTGGTTTGATTATTGCAATTGCTGAAATACCATTAACCATCAAAATAACCAAAATGAACCAGAATAAAGAACAGACACCAGATAGCACCACAGATTTTACATCGCTTAGAAAAAAAATAAATTTTTACATCTGAAAATACGAAAGAGTATATTGAATTGAAGAAGCTATATCTCATTTAAATCCGGATGATAACTAATGATTAATTCATTTTATATTCTGTTTCATTCTGAAAACCATAATTTGCTATAAACTATAGTGATTTACCTGATTACTGTAGCCGGCTTCAAGCCATACCATTTATTTTTGAGCATGCCAATATGACTAAACTCAAACTGTTATTACTCATTCTGGCTTCATGTACCTTTATGTTTATTGGCTGGGTAGTATTAGGCTGTTATTATTGGGTGCATCAACAGCACACTATCGCGATAATTTGCTGTTTACTTGCTTTTGTCAGTGCGCTGGGACAATTTGCAGCACTGGCATTTACACTACGCGAACGCGCCTGCCAGCAAATGTATCAGGCCTTATCCTCCAACGATATTAATCATGAATAAAATTGTTCTTGCCAGTAATAATCAAGGCAAACTGGCTGAATTCAGTCGCATGTTTAGATCATTGAACATAGAAATTGTGCCTCAGTCGGTTTTCAACATCACCGAATGCCCAGAACCTTATGTGACTTTTGTAGAAAATGCGCTGGCTAAAGCTCGACATGCCAGCCGTCATAGCGGGTTACCAGCACTGGCCGATGATTCCGGTATTTGTGCCAATGCCCTGCATGGTGCTCCCGGTGTACATTCTGCCCGCTATGCGGGCACAGAGCCAAAATCCGATGCAGCCAACAATGCCAAACTGGATGCCCAACTGCGCCAAAATAGTGACAAAAGCGTATTTTACGTATGTGTACTGGTACTGGTTCGCCATCCAGACGACCCACAGCCACTGATTGCCGAAGCAAACTGGCCGGGTTTGTGGCAGTCATCTGCTGCCGGAAATAATGGTTTTGGCTATGATCCGCATTTCTACTTACCTGATCAGCAATTAACCGCAGCACAAATGAGCCAAGAAGAAAAAAACCGCATCAGCCACCGAGCGCAGGCTCTGCATATTCTCATGGCAAAACTCCAGCAACAATACGGCCTGAATTCTAATGCCTGAGTATTCTGTTTCATTACAAACACCACAGAGTCATTCTCTACATGTGCCCAGCTTACCGCCATTATCACTGTACATTCATATTCCATGGTGTGTGCGTAAATGCCCGTATTGCGATTTCAATTCACATCAGTTGAAACAGGAGTTGGATGAACAGGCCTATATAGCTGCCTTATTAACTGATCTAGAAACGGAACTGCCCCATTTCTGGGGCAGGCCAGTGCATACAATTTTTATCGGCGGCGGTACACCCAGCCTGCTTTCGGCCGCAGCTTTTGAACAGCTGTTAAGTGGTATTCGTGCGCGGGTTAATCTGTTACCAGCAGCGGAAATCACGCTGGAAGCCAACCCGGGCACATTCGAACGCAATCGTTTTGCTGCTTTTGCGGCAGCGGGTATTAACCGCCTTTCAATCGGCGTACAAAGTTTTGCCGATGACAAACTGGCAACGCTGGGGCGTATTCACAACCGTGATGAAGCGCTAAGTGCAATTGAATCCGGTTTAACTTTATTTCCCAAAGTAAATATAGATTTAATGTATGCCCTGCCCGGACAAACAGTCACACAGGCACAGAAGGATATTGATACAGCCATTGCAACCGGCGTACAGCATATCAGCGCCTATCAGCTTACACTGGAACCAAATACACCGTTCGCCCATACTCCTCCGCCACAATTGCCAGACGATGACCATATCGCTGATATCGAAGAAACCGTGCATACAGCATTACTTCAGGCCGGATTTACTCACTACGAAACTTCAGCTTTTGCCCAGCCACAACAGGAATGCTGGCATAATCTAAACTACTGGCAATTTGGTGATTATATCGGTATTGGTGCCGGTGCACATGGTAAAATATCCAACGCTCAAGAAATCATACGCACAACTCGCAGCCGACATCCAAAAGACTATTTACAGGCCATGCAGCAGCAACCGCAACGTGCTATTACCCGTCAGCCAGTATCGGTACAGGATTTACCCTTTGAATTTATGCTTAATGCCTTACGATTGACTGGCGGCGTGCCAAGTGCATGGTTTAGTGAGCGTACCGGCCTGCCTCTGTCTGCGATACAACATGCCATCACTCAGGCAGTTGAACGCGGCTTACTGGATGCAAATCCGCTGTATTTACGCCCCACGCCACTGGGACGCAGTTTTCTGAATGATTTACTGGCTTTATTTTTGAAAGCCTGATTATTCGATAATCCTTTTTCTTTAATGCAAAGGAATAGCTTCATGAGTAAAAATATTATCCATACAGATAAGGCACCGGCCGCCATTGGTGCTTATTCTCAGGCAGTACGCGCTGGTAACACCGTATACCTGTCCGGCCAGATTCCTCTGGTAGCAGAAACCATGCAAATAGTAGATGGTGGTTTTGCAGAACAAGCACACCAGGTATTTAAAAATCTTCAGGCAGTTGCGGAAGCTGCTGGCGGCAACCTGAATGATCTGGTGAAAGTAAACGCCTATCTAACCGATTTAAGCAATTTTGCTACCTTTAATGAAATTATGGCGCAATACTTTACTGCGCCATATCCTGCTCGTGCTGCTGTTGAAGTTTCTGCCTTGCCCAAAGGTGTGCTAGTTGAAGCGGAAGGCGTTCTGGTTCTGGACAAGTAAGCAAACAAATTCAGGACAGACAGACAAAATGGCTGTTTGCTCCTGAATGGCTGGGAGGTTGAATATGACGCAATACGTAATTGGTGATATACAGGGATGCCTGGCAGAATTTCAAAGTCTGCTAACGAAACTGGACTTTAATCCCGGTACCGATACTTTATGGCTTACTGGTGATCTGGTCAATCGTGGCCCCCAATCACTGGCTACTTTGCGTCTAGTCAAACAGCATGATGGCTGTATGCAAACTATTCTGGGCAACCATGATTTGCATTTACTGGCGCTGCATTACGGCTATGGCAAACTCAAACGTGCGGACACAATCAGCGACATTCTCAATGCGCCCGACAGAAAAGAATTAATTGATTGGTTACGCCAGCAACCTTTATACCGCCAGCAGGCAAACTATGTACTGGTGCATGCAGGTATCTGGCCAGAGTGGACATGTAAACAAGCGCAATTGCTGGCACAAGAAGTAGAAACTGTTTTACAGAATACCCCAGAACAGTTCTTTGCCCACATGTACGGCAATAAACCTGATCAATGGAACAACAGCCTCAGTGGCGATGAAAGACTGCGTTTCATCACCAACAGCTTCACACGGATGCGTGCACTCACCGATAGTGGTGCCATGGATTTTGACTATAAAGGCACACTTAATGATATGCCTGCACATCATTTACCATGGTTTAAAGCTCCGAACCGACAGAACACAGATAAAACTATTTTATTTGGTCACTGGTCGGCATTGGGTCTGTATGAGACCAATAATGTTGTCTGTGTGGACACTGGAGCATTATGGGGCGGCAGTCTGACTGCATTTAATCTGGACAACAGAAGCGTGGTACAGACACCAAGTCAAACAAAGTTAAATTTTGAAAATTAAATGCACAAAAAATAATGACCATAACGTGTAAATGTTTAATCGATAAAGCAAATATTCTATTTAAACATCACGTTGTACGGAAATTTTTATTCCAGCATTCTTAATACAGTAACAATAACGTTTATTGGATATTTTTAATACTAACCAACATTAGATAAAAAAGAATAAGATACATCCATTGCATCTTTACCTAAGCCAAGTATGATGGCTTATGTTATCTAAAAATTTATTCATAAATGCTTGAAGGAGTTGTCATGAAAAAAGTTCTTGTCCCTGCTGTAATGTTAATGCTTGCTCTGACTGGCTGTGCATCTAAATCTCATCACAAGGCACCTGTCACCCAGTCAACCACAACTACTACAACCACAGCAGCTACTACTGCTGATGTTCAGATTGACGGACGTAAAGAAGTATCTTACCTGTGTGGTACCGGCAACGCTAGAAACAGCTTACGTGTAATGTATGGCTTGCAAGGCCAAAACGTAGTAGCAGCTCAGGTAAATTATCAGGGCAAACTGTCTCCGGTAATGATGCGTGATTCCCGCGACGTTAACTATAATACTTTTGTTTCTCCTGAAGGCATCACATGGAAAACAGCTATTGCTACCAGCGACTCTGTAGATAAAGTAGATGCTTTAGGTTTGGTTCAACCTAGCAAACAGATTGTTAATGGTCAAGAAAGAATTGTTCCGCAAATCGTTACCCAAAATTGCGTCGTAGATAATGGCACAAATGGTACAGTAGCAACTGCTCCTGCGAAAACTAAAACCGTTAAAACCACCAAAACCGTTACCACTAAAAAAGTATACAAACACAAAAAAACCAAAAAATAAATAACCGTGTTTGAAAAACGGCAACCTTTCAGGTTGTCGTTTTTTTATATAAATAAAAAAGCAGCCATTGCAAAAATATGATATACCTTAGTTAGTTACATTCATCATCATACAATACCCCCACTGAATAAACGGCATATAAACTTGAAAGCCAGCCAGACTGCCCTTATTTAAAGGCAGTTATTTTTTTCCGACAGTTATTGTGGCTGTTGGTCAACAAAGGATCACGAGACATGCAACAATTCGACGGCACCACCATTATTTCCGTTCGGCGCGGCGAAAACGTCGCCATCGGTGGCGATGGTCAAGTGACATTGGGGAATACCATTATTAAAGGCACCGCACGCAAAGTGCGTAAACTATATAACAATCAGGTTCTGGCCGGCTTTGCCGGTGGTACTGCCGATGCATTCACCCTGATTGAACTATTTGAAAGCAAATTGCAAAAACATCAGGGTAAACTGATGCTGGCAGCGATTGAGCTGGCCAAAGAATGGCGTACTGACCGCGCGCTGCGTCGTCTGGAGGCAATGTTAATTGTTGCCGACAAAAAAAATACACTGGTGATTACCGGTAACGGCGATGTACTTGAACCAGAACAAAGTATTGCCGCCATTGGTTCTGGTGGTGCATTTGCCCAGTCTGCCGCCCGCGCACTAATGGAAAACACCGAACTGGAACCAGCTGTGGTAGTTAAAAAATCACTGGAAATCGCCGGTGATATCTGCATTTATACCAATCAGAGCCACACTATCGAAACCTTGTAATTACCTTGGTTGGTTAATTTAAATTGTCAATAACGGTCAAACCTCAAGATTGGAACAAGATGAGTACAGCAGTAATGACCCCGAGCGAAATCGTTCATGAACTGGATAAACATATTATCGGCCAGACTCAGGCCAAACGTGCGGTAGCAGTAGCACTGAGAAACCGTTATCGTCGCAGTCGTGTTGCCGAACCATTACAAAGTGAAATTGTCCCGAAAAACATTCTGATGATTGGCCCTACCGGCGTGGGTAAAACTGAGATTGCGCGCCGCCTTGCTCGTCTGGCCAATGCGCCGTTTATTAAGATAGAAGCCACTAAATTTACCGAAGTGGGCTATGTTGGCCGCGATGTAGACAGCATTATTCGCGACCTGATTGAAATTGCGCTGAAAAACATTCGCAGCCAGACAATCGCCAAAAATCGCGACCGTGCACAGGACGCTGCAGAAAACCGTATTCTGGATGCCCTGCTGCCACCACCACGCAGCGTAGGTTTTGCTGGCGAACCACAGGAAGCACAACCAGAAAACCACACCCGGCAAAAATTCCGTCAGATGTTACGTAAAGGCGAACTGGATGATAAAGAAATTGAGATCGAAGTCGCCGCTTCTCCTTCTCCAGCCATGTCAGTAATGGGCCCTCCGGGAATGGAAGACTTTACCAATCAGTTGCAGGACATGTTCAGCAGCATGGGACAGGGTAAAACCAAAGCGCAGAAAATGAAAGTAAGCGCTGCCATGAAGCTATTGCTGGATGAAGAGGCAGCCAAACTGGTAAGTGAAGAAGAATTACGCGAGCAGGCCATCAAAGCGGTTGAGCAAAACGGTATTGTATTTCTGGATGAAATCGACAAAATCGCTACTGATAGCAACCGACATGGTGGTGATGTGTCGCGTCAGGGTGTGCAACGTGATCTGCTACCACTGGTTGAAGGCACAACAGTGCAAACCAAGTATGGCATGATTAAAACTGACCATATCCTGTTTATTGCCTCTGGCGCATTCCATCTCAATCGCCCGAGTGACCTGATACCCGAATTACAGGGACGCTTCCCTATCCGGGTTGAGCTGGATAATCTAAGTGTGGACGACTTCAAAGCCATCCTCACCACCACACATGCCAATCTAACCGAGCAATATGCTGCCCTACTGGCTACTGATGACGTAAATCTGCAATTTACCGATGACGGTATCGCCCGTATTGCCGAAATTGCATTTCAGGTTAATGAAAAAACTGAAAATATTGGCGCACGCCGCTTGCATACAGTGATGGAAAAACTGCTTGAAGAAGTTTCTTTCGAAGCTCCTGCCGGTGACATAGCCATAGATGCAGCCTATGTAGATGCGCGATTGCAGGATATTGCCGAGCGTGAAGACTTAGCTCGTTACGTACTGTAACCTAATATTCAAGCGGCCACGGCCGCTTTTTTATTTGCCTGCTGTGTGTCTTTTCACCTAATTTTATTCTGTTTCAGGCTTTCCATGAATTCCACATTATCCCGTACCTTTCAGCCTTATCTGCTGCAATACTGTTCTTTAGTTCAGTGGCAGCGCAAATTACTGGCAACCACAGCCGCAGCACTGATAATGGCCTTATCAGCCAATATCAGCATTCCCCTGCAACCTGTGCCTTTATCCCTGCAATCTCTGGCTGTTTTACTGATTGGCGCAGGCCTGGGGCGCAGACTTGCCGTATTAGCCATGCTTGAGTATTTAATACTGGGTGCTTGCGGCCTGCCTTTTTTCGCCGGTGGCCATGGCGGGATAAATGTCCTAACATCGGCTTCAGCCGGTTATCTGTATGGATTTGTTGTCAGTGCCTATATAGCAGGCATAGCGGCTGAAAGAGGTTACGACCGACATTTTCTTAGCGGACTGTGTGCCTTTGCCCTTGCTCACCAAATTATATTTGTCTTTGGAGTTGTTTATTTGGCTCTCTATCTGCACACTGATATCTATCAAGCCCTGCAACTGGGCTATCTGCCATTTGCCGGCTTTGATTTACTTAAGTTTTTTATCGCCACCATGACGATGCAGGGGTTGTGGTATCGCCCTGGCTCAAAACAGGATTGATATCTTATAGACACAAAAAAACCGTCTGAATACAATTGATTGATATATGAAAGTATTCTATTGCATTTGAATTCAGACGGTATAGTATTAATCTGGCCTGCGTTTAAATTGCCGCCTCATTCTGCTCGCCGGTACGAATGCGCACCGCCTCTTCCACCGGTAATACAAAAATTTTACCATCGCCGATTTTGCCAGATTGGGCAGCACCCACAATGACCTCAATTGCCTGCTCTACTCTCTCGTCTGGCAATACCAGTTCGATTTTTACTTTGGGTAAAAAATCTACCGCATATTCAGCACCACGATAAATTTCAGTATGCCCTTTCTGGCGTCCAAAACCTTTGACCTCAGATACAGTCATTCCGCTAAAACCCACATCAGACAAGGCCTCACGTACATCATCCAGCTTAAACGGTTTAATGATTGCTTCAATCTTTTTCATACCAGCGCTTCCCTTTTTACTGTATCCACACAATTAAAAACTACCATATCCTTATCTGAAACTCAAACCACTCCTACCCAATAACATAAAATCAAGCATAGCACCTGTTTTTCGCGTAAAATTGCGCCTCAGCCCAAACCCACTACCAAAGTGAGCTACCCTCATCATGTCAGTTGTACTGTCACTATGCGGCGAGGCCGCACTTTCCCCCTTTCGTATTGAAAAACTGTTACAGCAGGCTGCAAAACTGCAACTAGACTGCAATATTCAGATAAATAGCGAATTCCGCTATTTTGTGGCTTCAGCAACTGCACTCAATTCAGACAATCAGCAAAAACTACTTGAACTATTGCGTGCCACACACCTAAACAGCAATACCTTGCCTGGTACCCAACTACTGGTTATCCCACGTTTGGGAACCATTTCGCCCTGGGCTTCCAAAGCCACCAATATTGCTCACAATTGTGGCCTTACAACAATTGAACGCATCGAACGCGGTATTCTGTATTCCTTTTCCCGCCCGCTCAGTCAGCAGGAACAGGATAGCTGGCAGGTAATATTACATGACCGCATGACTGAAAGCGTACTTGCTTCTGTTGCAGATGCGGCACAACTGTTTCACGTCACAGCAGCGCAGAGTTTTACCTGTATTGATATACTGGCAGAAGGCAAATGCGCGCTGGAAACTGCAAACCGGCAAATGGGACTGGCATTATCTGCAGATGAGATAGACTATCTGGTGGAAAATTATCAGCAGCTACAACGCAATCCTACAGATGTAGAACTGATGATGTTTGCTCAGGCAAATTCCGAACATTGCCGCCACAAGATTTTTAATGCCAAATTTATCATTGATGATGAAGCCAAACCCGATTCCCTGTTTGGCATGATTCGCGCCACCCATCTGGCTCATCCCGAAGGCACACTGGTAGCTTATAAAGACAATTCTTCCATTATTGCCGGCGCCAGTATTGAACGCTTCTATCCACAGGCAAATCAACATCAGCAATACCAGTTTAATACAGAAGAAACACATATTCTGATGAAAGTGGAAACTCATAATCACCCTACTGCAATTGCACCTTTTGCCGGTGCGGCTACCGGTTCCGGAGGTGAAATCCGCGATGAAGGCGCAACAGGCAAAGGAGCGCGTCCTAAAGCAGGTCTAAGTGGTTTCAGCGTTTCTAATCTTTCTATACCCGAATTTATCCAGCCATGGGAACAATATACAGCTACCCGTAATCAGTATGGCAAACCAGCACACATCAGCAGTGCACTGGATATCATGCTGGACGGCCCAATTGGCAGTGCAGCTTTTAATAATGAATTTGGCCGTCCCAATCTTCTCGGTTATTTCCGCACCTTTGAAGAATTATTCAACGGTACCATGCGTGGCTTCCATAAACCCATCATGATCGCCGGCGGACTCGGTAATATTCAGGCACAGCAGGTTTTCAAAGACAATATCCCTGCCGGTGCATTACTCATTCAGCTCGGCGGTCCCGGCTTGCTCATCGGTCTGGGTGGAGGAGCTGCATCCAGCATGAGTACCGGAGCCAATCATGCCGATCTGGATTTTGACTCAGTACAACGCGGTAATCCAGAAATTGAGCGTCGTGCCCAGGAAGTTATCGACCGCTGCTGGCAGCTGGGTACAGACAACCCAATTATTTCTATTCATGATGTCGGTGCTGGTGGTTTATCCAATGCCTTTCCGGAACTGGTAAACGATGCCGGCCGTGGAGCTGTATTTCAGTTACGTCAGATACCACTGGAAGAACATGGCCTCAATCCGCTGCAAATCTGGTGTAATGAAGCGCAGGAACGCTATGTATTAGCCATACTGCCAGGAAATCTGGAAATTTTTCAGGCTATCTGCCAGCGTGAACGCTGTCCTTTTGCTGTTGTTGGCACCGCTACAGATGATGGACAATTACAGCTGCGTGATGATTTGTTTAACAATAATCCAGTGGATATCCCACTAGATGTATTACTGGGCAAGCCACCCAAAGTTACCCGTACCGACTATACCGTTAACGAAGAAATCGTCCCTTTCGATGGCAGCAAACTGGACATTCGTGAAAGTCTTTACCGGGTATTACGTCTGCCAACAGTAGCCAGCAAGCAGTTTCTGATTACCATTGGTGACCGCAGTGTTGGCGGTCTTACCCACCGTGACCAAATGGTTGGACGTTTTCAGACACCTGTTGCAGACGTCGCAGTTACCAAAATGGGCTTTAATACCCTGCTTGGTGAAGCCATGAGTATGGGCGAAAAATCACCTCTGGCATTATTTTCCGGCGCAGCATCTGGACGCATGGCCGTTGGCGAGGCATTAACCAACATTGCCGCTGCCGACATCGGCACACTCAGTAAGATTAAACTTTCTGCCAACTGGATGGCTGCCTGTGGTTTTGCTGGTGAAGATGCACGTCTGTATGAAACAGTAGAAGCTGTATCTGAGCTATGCCAGAAATTGCAACTAAGTATTCCCGTTGGCAAAGATTCCTTGTCAATGCAATCAATCTGGCATGATACCGGCGAAGAAAAAAGAGTGGTGTCACCGTTATCTGCGGTTATCACTGCTTTTGCCCCGGTAAACAATATTTGCCATACCGTTACGCCTGAACTACAGAATATTGCGGACACTACCCTGCTGGTCATCGACCTTGGGCAGGGCTGTAGCCGCATGGGAGGCAGTGCCCTGCAACAGGTATGGAAAAACCTCAGCGGCCGTGCACCTGACGTCAATGCACCAACACTACTGGCTGATTTTTTCCAGCTCATACAATCATTAATCCGCGCACAGAAAATTCTGGCGTATCATGATCGCAGCGACGGCGGTCTAGTGGTGACACTGGCAGAAATGATGTTTGCCGCCCATATAGGCGTAACCATCAACATCGCCTCACTTATCCAGCAAACCAACCAGCACAGCCACAACCAGAAGCTACAGGACGCGGCTGTACGTAGCCTCTTTACTGAAGAGCTAGGTGCCGTGATTCAGGTACACAATGCAGATGTTGCCAGTATTCAGGCTGCCTTTGCTGCGGCCGGCTTGGCTGATACGCTGCATGTTCTTGGCCACATCAACACCACCGATCGGTTAATGGTACATCACGGCAACACGGTTCTACTCAATGAAAATCGGGTAGACCTGCAAAAGAGCTGGAGTGAAACCAGTTATCACATGCAACGCTTACGCGATAATCCGTACTGTGCCGACAGTGAATTTGCCTTACTGGAACAAGAACGCTTAGCCGGATTATTTGCCGAATTAAGCTTTAACCCCGCTGAAGATATTGCTTTACCCTATATTCACCGTGGTGAGCAGCCTAAAGTGGCTATTCTGCGTGAACAAGGCGTAAACGGGCAGCAGGAAATGGCAGCCGCATTCACACGTGCCGGCTTTGCTGCCCATGATGTGCACATGAGCGATTTACTGGCCGGACGGGTAACACTGAAAGATTTTCACCTGCTGGCTGCCTGCGGTGGTTTTAGTTATGGTGATGTGCTCGGTGCTGGTGAAGGCTGGGCCAAGAGTATTTTATTTAACCAGCAACTTCGGCAACAGTTTGCTGAATTTTTTGCCCGTCAGGACACGCTAACTCTGGGTGTGTGCAATGGTTGCCAGATGCTCAGCAATCTGGCTGAGATTATCCCGGGTACAGATACATGGCCACGTTTCCACCGCAATAATTCCGAACAGTTTGAAGCACGCCTGAGTATGGTTACCGTCCCTGCCTCACCATCATTAATTCTGGCGGATATGGTTGGCAGCAGCTTGCCAGTTGTAGTAAGCCATGGTGAAGGACGGGCAGACTTTGCCCATTTATCCGAAAACAGCGTGCCACCAGAGCTGGCCATTGCACTACAATATGTGGACGGCCATAATCAGGTAACGGATATGTATCCGCTCAACCCAAATGGATCTCCCGCCGGTATTGCTGGTGTCAGCAGTCAGGATGGTCGCGTCACCATCATGATGCCGCACCCGGAACGAGTATTTCAGACAGCACAAATGAGCTGGGCTCCACGTGACTGGCCGGAAATGTCTGGCTGGTACCGGCTGTTTGCCAGTGCCCGGAAAATTTTAGGCTAATAACTACCAAGGAATCATCATGCCATTACTGGATAGTTTTACTGTAGACCATACCCGCATGCATGCACCAGCAGTGCGTGTAGCCAAAAACATGACGACGCCCAACGGTGATGACATCACAGTGTTTGATTTGCGTTTCTGCAAACCCAATCAGGCCATTCTGCCAGAAAAAGGCATGCATACACTCGAACATTTGTTTGCTGGCTTTATGCGCAACCATCTCAACAGCGACAAAGTAGAAATTATCGACATTTCCCCCATGGGCTGTCGCACTGGCTTTTACATGAGCCTGATTGGAACACCTGATGAAGCCACCGTGGCCAAGGCCTGGGCAGCGGCCATGCAGGATGTACTTGCCGTAGCCGACCAAAATCACATACCTGAACTAAACCGTTATCAGTGTGGCAGCTACACCATGCATTCGCTTGAAGAAGCCAAAGCCATTGCTCAAAAGGTACTGGATAGCCAGATTAGTATCAATTACAACAATGATTTAAAACTGGATGAGTCACTATTGCAACACTAAAGCCCAGTATCTGAAATTACTGTCTGAAATTAAGTAACGCCATGCCGAGCTTATATTTTAGGCAGTATATCTTTTTCCCTGTAAATGTAGCCAGATACAACGCAGATTTATCCCCCGATATAAAAAAACTAATAAAACTGAAAAATTAATAATTTTTTTTACTGTTTCATTCAAAATGAGATAAATCAAACCAAACTGTTTGTGAATCAACAAAAATCATTACATCGCTTAACCCACCCATTATGAAGAAGCGGATATAGTCAGTTTTGACAAGTCTTTTTTTTAAAGCAAAAAACCAGTATATTGTGTTCAGAATAACAGTTGACCACTACATTTTGTGTCGTCACTGTTTTTTTCTGCTTTACTTGTGCTAGAAAGAATCACTCATGAATGCGGTAGCCAATCTCAAAGTAACCAAACGTAACGGAAGTTTGGAAGACATCAATCTGGATAAAATTCATAAAGTTGTTACCTGGGCGGCAGAGGGACTGGATAATGTATCCGTATCTCAGGTAGAAATGCGCTCACACATCCAGTTTTACAATGGTATTCGCACAGATGATATTCACGAAACCATTATCAAAGCCGCTGCCGACCTGATATCTACCGAAACACCAGACTATCAGTATCTGGCTGCCCGTCTGGCTATCTTCCATTTACGCAAAATTGCTTTCGGCCAGTTCGAACCGCCACATCTGTATGACCACGTAACCTGCCTAACTAAATCAGGCAAATACGATAAACACATATTACAAGATTATTCACGTGCTGAGTTTGATGAACTGAATGCCTGCATTGACCATAATCGCGACCTGACGTTCTCCTATGCAGGGGTCAAACAGCTCGAAGGCAAATATCTGGTACAAAACCGAGTTACCAGACAAATCTTTGAAAGCCCACAGTTCTTATATATGCTGGTAGCAATGTGTCTGTTTGCCCGCTATCCACAGACAAGCCGACTGGAGTATGTAAAAAAATTCTATCACGCCATCAGCACCTTCAAAATTTCCCTGCCCACACCAATTATGTCAGGTGTGCGCACACCAACACGCCAGTTTTCTTCCTGCGTGCTGATTGAATGCGATGACAGCCTCGACAGCATCAATGCCACCACCAGCTCAATTGTCAAATATGTATCCCAGCGAGCCGGCATTGGTATTAACGCTGGCCGTATTCGCGCTCTGGGCAGCGAAATACGCGGTGGTGAAGCCCAGCACACCGGCTGCATCCCGTTTTATAAAATGTTTCAGGCGGCGGTTAAATCATGCTCACAAGGTGGCGTACGCGGCGGAGCAGCCACCCTGTTCTATCCCTTATGGCATCTGGAAGTAGAAAATCTGCTGGTACTGAAAAATAATCGTGGCGTAGAAGAAAACCGTGTTCGTCATCTAGATTACGGCGTACAGATTAATCGCCTGCTATATACTCGCCTGATTAAAGGCGAAAATATCAGCCTGTTTTCACCATCAGAAGTACCAGGTCTATACGACGCATTTTTTGCTGATCAGGACGAATTTGAGCGCCTCTATGTCTTATACGAAAAAGACAACAGCATTACTCGTCGCAGTATTCCTACTGTTGACCTGTTCTCCCTGTTAATGCAGGAACGCGCCGGTACCGGACGGATTTATATCCAAAATGTCGACCATTGCAATACCCACAGTCCCTTTGACCCCAAACTGGCACCGGTGCGCCAGTCCAACCTGTGTCTGGAAATTGCCCTGCCCACCCGTCCACTGAACGACATCAATGACCCGGATGGTGAAATTGCCCTGTGTACCCTGTCAGCATTCAATCTGGGCGCACTGGAAAATCTAGAAGAACTGGAAGAACTGGCAGAGCTCGCTACCCGTGCTCTAGATGCCTTGCTGGATTATCAGAATTATCCCATCAAGGCTGCCGAACTGGCCACCATGAACCGGCGTACATTAGGCATCGGGGTTATCAACTTTGCTTACTATCTGGCCAAAAACGGCGTGAAATACAGTGATGGCTCAGCCATCGGCCTTACCCATCGTACATTTGAGGCCATCCAATACTACCTGCTCAAAGCATCAGTCAAACTGGCAAAAGAGCTGGGTGCCTGCCCTAAATTCAGCGACACCACCTATGCACAGGGTTTATTGCCAATTGATACCTACAAAAAAGATTTGGACAAAATCTGTCCGGAACCGCTACATCTGGACTGGGAAGCCTTGCGTGCCGATATCGTGAAGCATGGCCTGCGCAACTCTACCTTGACAGCACTGATGCCTTCAGAAACATCCAGCCAGATTGCCAATGCCACCAATGGTATCGAACCTCCGCGCGGACTGGTATCCGTGAAAGCATCCAAAGACGGCATTCTCAAACAGGTTGTGCCAGAATTTGAACGCCTGCACCACCAGTATGAGCTGCTGTGGGATATGCCAAACAATGAAGGCTACCTGCATCTGGTGGGTATTATGCAAAAATTCATCGACCAGTCGATATCAGCCAATACCAACTACGACCCACAACGCTTTGAAGGACAAAAAGTCCCGATGAAGCAATTAATCAAGGATTTGCTGACAGCCTATAAATTCGGCCTGAAAACCTTGTATTATCAGAATACCCGTGATGGTGCCGACGACATGCAGACCAGCATTCAAGATGACGGCTGTGCCAGCGGTGCCTGCAAAATCTGATTCCCCAAGGGTGCTCAAGCACCCTTTTATTCCCCTATTCCCCATCTACGTCAATTTAAATAAAGAGTATCGCCATGGCCTGTGAACATCTGTCAATGAACTACAGCACATTCTGTCAAAAACCGAATAATGCCCTGACAGAACCGATGTTCTTCGGTCAGCCTGTCAATGTAGCCCGTTATGATCAGCAGAAATTTGATATTTTTGAAAAACTGATTGAAAAACAATTATCCTTCTTCTGGCGCCCGGAAGAAGTGGACGTGTCGCGCGACCGCATCGACTATGCCAACTTACCCGAGCATGAAAAGCACATCTTTATCAGCAATCTGAAATACCAGACTCTGCTTGACTCCATACAGGGACGTAGTCCTAATGTTGCCCTACTGCCTCTGGTATCCATTCCCGAGCTGGAAACCTGGATTGAAACCTGGTCGTTTTCCGAGACCATTCATTCACGCAGCTATACCCATATCATTCGCAATATCGTCAATGACCCGTCCATCGTATTTGATGACATCGTACAAAACAAACACATCATTGCCCGTGCTGAAGAAATTGCCTGTTACTATGATGATTTAATCGAATATACCCAATACTACAACTTACTGGGCGTAGGCAAACATGAGATTAACGGCAAAACCGTAGAAATCAGCCTGCATGAGCTGAAGAAAAAACTCTACCTGTGCCTGATGTGTGTCAACGTGCTCGAAGCAATCCGTTTTTACGTTTCATTTGCCTGCTCTTTTGCTTTTGCCGAACGCGAGCTAATGGAAGGCAATGCCAAAATCATCAAACTGATTGCTCGCGACGAGGCTTTGCATCTCACCGGCACACAACAAATACTCAACCTGATGCGTACAGGTGCAGATGACCCAGAAATGGCACAGATTGCGGCGGAAACCGAAGAAGAATGCTTCCAGCTCTTCCATCGTGCCGCCATGCAGGAAAAAGACTGGGCTGAATACCTGTTTAAAGACGGATCCATGATTGGCCTGAATAAAGACATTCTTGGCCAGTATGTCGAATACATCACCAACCTGCGCATGCAGGCTGTGGGTTTACCACCCGCTTTTGAGCATGCCAAGCAAAACCCAATTCCTTGGATTAATGCCTGGCTGTCTTCAGACAATGTACAGGTTGCACCACAGGAAGTTGAAGTCAGCTCATATCTGGTTGGCCAGATTGATGCCGAGCTGAATGAAGACGATTTAAGCGACTTTGAGCTTTAAATCCGTACCGCCCCAGTCTGGCGAAAGTCACAAACACTAACCGCAATGCAGCAACACTGAAAATGAGCCTAATCACCACCTGTGACAAAACGTTTACCCTGCAACAGGATGAAACCTTGCTGGAAGGGCTAGAACGTACTGGACACGAAGTTGAATACCAGTGTCGCAGTGGTTATTGCGGTTCCTGCCGCCTCAAACTGCTTTCCGGACAAGTAAGTTATCCCGAGCAGCCACTGGCCTTTATCGCGCCGGGTGAAATATTGCCCTGCTGCTGTCAGGCAGACAGCGATGTGCATCTGGACTGCCACCTCAGAAGCGACGCCCCAGAACATAATCCTGATCTTTTTGATAACGATTTATTTGCAGCAAAACAAAGTTAAATCAGTTTATCTTTACAGCCGGACAAGGGTAAAGTATCGTGACATATTATTTAACCAGCACTAGGTAAAAGCTTATGCTACTTGGCGTAAACATAGATCACGTTGCAACAGTGCGTAATGCCCGCGGCAGTATTTATCCCAGCCCACTAGAGGCCGCACTCTTAGCTGAAACGCATGGTGCTGATCTGATTACCATGCATCTGCGTGAAGATCGGCGTCATATTCGTGATGCTGATGTCTTCGCTGTCAAAAACGCCATCAGCACCCGCCTCAATCTGGAAATGGCGCTTACCCCGGAGATGTTGGATAACGCGCTGGCCGTTCAACCAGCCGACGTATGCATCGTTCCAGAAAAAAGACAGGAAATCACCACCGAAGGTGGGCTAGATGTGCTATCACAGCAGGACAAAGTAGCGGAATATACCCAGAAACTCACTGCTGCCGGCATTCGCGTATCGCTGTTTATCGACGCTAACAGCCGGCAAATACAGGCCTGTCGTGAAGTCGGTGCACCAGTCATAGAACTGCATACGGGTGCTTATGCCGATGCTGCTGGCACAGAGCAGCGCCAGCAGCAACTGGCGCGCATCGAAGATGCCGCTCATCAGGCCAGCGAAATGGGCATAATCGTCAATGCTGGGCATGGGCTGAATATTCATAATGTCGCCCCCATTGCCAAAATTCTGGCCATTCATGAACTCAACATAGGCCATGCACTGATTGCTCAGGCCATTTTCATCGGATTGCCCCAAGCCATTGAACAAATGAAAACAACCATTTTTCGTGCACGCAGCATTCCTTATTAATCTTTACCAGCAAAAGGAAAAAAATGATTTACGGCATAGGTACAGACTTAGTAAAAATTGACCGCATCGGCAAAATGTGTAAAACCTACGGAGCCAATGCCGTGGCCGAAAAAATGCTGTCACGGATCGAAGCACTGGAATGGCCTTCAGCCAATCAGCCTGTCGAGTTTCTGGCCAAACGTTTTGCAGCCAAAGAAGCTTTCGCCAAAGCCGTACATACCGGTTTGCGCAGCCCGGTTACTCTTCGCAACATCGGTATTGGTCACAATGAACTGGGTCGTCCTGAATTTATTGTTGAAAAGCCATTGGCTCAATGGCTCAAGCAAAAAAACATCGGGCGCATCCACCTGAGCCTAACTGATGAAGACAATCATATCGTGGCCTTTGCTGTAGCCGAGTATGCCGAATGAGTGATAGCAGTCTGATTGAAGTGGTTGCCGGCATTCTTTATAACCAACAGGGTGAATTCCTGCTCAGCTCGCGTCCCGCAGGTAAAGCCTATGCAGGTTACTGGGAATTTGCCGGCGGCAAAGTCGAAGCAGGAGAAAGCCGTCTGGCCGCATTACAGCGCGAATTTGCAGAAGAGCTGGGCATAAAAGTCACCACTGCCACCCCATGGCTGACCAAAATTCATCATTACGAACATGCTCATGTTCACCTGCATTTTTATCGCATTGCCGCCAACCAGTGGCATGGGCAATTAACTGCACGTGAACAGCAAAGCTGGTGCTGGCAGCAGCCCGGCAATCTTACCGTTGCTCCGATATTGCCCGCAAACACACCTATTCTGGCTGCATTAGCCATTCCAACAAACATGAGTGGCCACTTAAATACAGGCTTTCATACCACAACACCACAACAACCAGCATTACAGATACTGCCCTATCAGCCCAGTATAGCTACAACATCAATTGTTTATACACCAGCCAGCCAACTGCCGCAACTGGCAAACCAACATCCCATAACCAACATCTGGGCTATCTGTCACAACCATGAACAGTGGCTAGAAGCACAAACAGCCGCAGCTATTATCTGGCCTATAGCCAACAGTGAAGACATCCAGCTACTCCTTACCCTGTTACAGCAATATCCATCCGGCGTACCAGTTATGGCTTTACTGGAAAAATCCAGTCAGCCTGTAGCACAGCCCGACTGGTTTACACAAGGCGTCCATGGCATCATTCAGGAGCAATAATAGTCAACATCAGTCTGTTCCTTTATCAATCATAGTCTGCCCGACAACTACCAAATATTGACTTCTTAACTTACACTACTGCCTGCCAACACCATGACTCAGCCTGCCAAAAATTCAACCACAGTCATCATCGGACTACTTATCTTTATCATAGCAGTCCCCAGCATCATTGGCATTGTTCTTTGGCAAAACAGCCGTACAAATGCACAAAGCACACTCAGTAATTGCAACGTGCGCACCGGCTGCATATTGCCCGGCGGAGCAATAATCCAGTTTTCCCCACCGGCAGATGTTACCAAACCCTTTGACATCAGCATGCAGCAAGTACCAGCATCTGTACAGCGAATCAGCATCCATTTCACCATGCGCAATATGGATCTGGGCTTTAACCGTACCGATTTCAAACCACAAGGACAAGGCATCTGGACAGCGCACCACGCCGTACTACCAGTATGTATTGACGAACGCAATGATTTTCTCGGCGATTTAACCCTTGACGGCCAGCACTACAATATTGTGTTTTCTGCTCCCTGAACAACACATAAGCATTGCATTGCCAACTGTTTCACCCGTACAATCACAGACATTGATTACCTTGCCATCAAAAGGATTCAGGTCATGTTCAGCAAAAAGTTTTTTGACGACATCAGCGATAAACTCGGTGATACCATCAGCAACAGCCCTATCAAAGACATGGAGAAAAATGTCAAATCCATGCTTGGCAGTGCATTCAACCGGATGGATCTGATTACACGCGAAGAATTTGATATTCAGCAGCAGGTATTACTAAAAACCAGAGAAAAACTGGCCGAGCTGGAAACACGGGTAATTGCACTGGAAGCATTGCTGGCGCAAAACAGCAACAACAGCACCACCACTGCTTCTGCACCAGAAAGCAATACCGATTCGCCTGCCTGAGGAATCAACCCATGTCATGGGCAGTTATTTATAGTCGTGCCCTAACAGGCATGGCAGCACCACTGGTAGAAGTAGAAGCTCATCTGGCCAATGGCTTACCTGCATTCAGCATCGTTGGCTTACCGGATACCGAAGTCAAGGAAAGCCGGGATCGGGTAAGGGCTGCCATTATTCAGTCTGGTTTCGATTTTCCAGCCAAAAAAATTACCGTTAATCTGGCACCAGCTGATCTGCCTAAAGAATCGGGTCGGTTTGACCTGCCAATAGCCATTGGCATACTGGCAGCCTCCGGCCAGATAGACAGTGCCATTCTGCATCAGTATGAGTTGGCTGGAGAACTCGGCCTATCCGGCCAAATCAGGCCAATCCGTGGTGCCATCGCCATGGCAGAAGCTGCACGACAACACCAGCGCGCCTTTATTCTGCCACAAGAAAACGCTTATCAAACAGCCTTACTGCCGCAAGCACGCGTATATGGTGCTGGCACACTGGCTGCTGTAGTAGCCCATCTCAACCGACAGGAGCAGCTTACTGTCGTTGATGCACAACATCTGCAACACCAACCCGTTGAAGCAGCCTATCCCGATATGGCAGATGTGCGCGGACAGCAAACGGCCAGACTGGCACTGGAAATAGCCGCAGCCGGTGGCCACAGTTTATTGATGTCAGGACCACCGGGAACAGGCAAATCCATGCTGGCGCAGCGCCTGCCCAGTATATTACCTCCATTAACCGCAACAGAACTGGTAAGCGTCTGGTCTTTACAATCACTTTTACCGCACGGGCAGCAACAATACCAGCAAACACGGCCGTTTCGCTCCCCTCATCACAGCACCTCAGCCGTTGCGCTGGTAGGTGGTGGTTCCGATCCCCGACCTGGTGAAATTTCTTTAGCGCACCACGGCATTTTGTTTCTGGACGAGCTGCCTGAATTTGACCGCAAAGTACTCGAAGTATTGCGGGAACCACTGGAAAGTGGCGAAATTCACATCTCCCGCGCCGCACGCCAGGCTACCTATCCGGCTAAATTTCAGCTTGTAGCCGCAATGAATCCCTGCCCATGTGGTTATCTTGGGCATCCAGTCAAGCCGTGTCGCTGCACACCAGAAGCCATATCCCGTTACCGAGATAAAATTTCCGGCCCCCTGCTCGACCGCATAGACCTCATTATCGATGTACCCAGCTTGCCCGCCAGTGACTTAATACAACAGGCGAATGGCGAAAACAGCAGCAATATTCGTGAGCGTGTCAGCACAGCCCGCACGCGCCAGTATCAGCGTCAGGGTAAAATCAATGCACAATTAAGCAACCGTGAACTGGACAATATCGCCCGAATCAGCACTGAAGCCAAGCAGACTTTGGCCGGTGCCATAGAAAAACTATCACTTTCAGCACGCAGCTTTCATCGTATTTTGCGTATTGCCCGTACACTGGCAGATATGGCGGATACTCATGACGTTGAAACCAGTCATATTTTGCGCGCCATAAGTTTCCGCCGTGCTTTATAATAGCAACAGGATAAAATGGGCGTCATATCCATATGGATGACAATCCGATTCTGAATAGATTTTGCCGTAAACAATGCCAACATAAAGACTTTCAACATGCATATAAACACACCTCTTCGTCAGGCAGGTAAAGGACTCGTCAGCTTTATCGTCGGTTTGCTAATTGCAACTATCGTCATTGCTGGCGTCCTGTTTTACCTAAACAAAAGCAAATCAGATTTCAAAACTCCTGATCACTCTACTGCTTCCGCGCCGCCACAGCCAGAAATACTCACACCAAATAATGCCTCACTTACCCAGCCATTTATACCTGAGACCTCTGCACCTACAGTTACAGCCAGCGAAACACAGGCCACTCCTACTGCTTCACAGCCGGTTAACATGGGTGGTATCGAAGACGGGGTCATTGACGAAGTCATTACAAACCACTCACAAGTAACCCAGCCGGCTGAACCGCATAAAACACCAGACAAAACACCCAAAAAAGCACCGTCTGCACCTAAACATACACATGTCACCCCAGAACAAATACTAAATAACGGCAGCCTGGAAAAAGCCCAGCAGGCTGCGGAAAAACAACACACTGACGGCAAAGTCTATCTGCAAATCGGTTCCTTTAACAATCGCACCGATGCCGATGCACAACGCGCCAAACTAGTGATGCTTGGCATCAACAGTAGCGTGCACAGTGCCAAAGTCAATGGTACAACCAAATACCGTGTTCAGACCGATCACCTGACCCAGAATCAGGCCAACCAAATTAAAAAAACCTTGCAACAACACAATATCGACAGCCTAACCAGAGCAGCATCCTGAATTAGCCAGCTTTCATGAAAACAAGGAATCAACATGCTTAAAAAAATCATTAGAATCATAGCCACCACACTGGCATTTACCAGTGGTATGGCACAGGCAGCATTAGTTAACGTAGACTACGTCGTACTTGATAAACCCATTCCACAACTGCACAAAAACAAAGTTGAAGTGCTGGAATTTTTCTCCTACAACTGTATCCACTGTTCACATCTCGAACCATACATGCTCAAGGAAATGAAATCCTTCGCTCCCGACACCTATCTGCGCCCAGTGCACGTAGTCTGGGATGATAATATTTACTACAATCTGGCTCGTGTCGCCGCAGCAGTAAACAGTACCGGAATGAAACTACAGGCAGACCAGCCAATTTTTGATGCTATTTTTAACAAACACATCGAATTATGGCAGCCTGAGGTATTCAACAAATGGGCAGTACAGCAAACTACATTTGATGGTCAAAAACTTGTCAAAGCCTACAACAGTCTGGAAAACGCTGCCGCAGCCACCAGCATGCGCAAACTGAGTGTAAAATACGACATCCAGTCCACACCAATCGTTATCGTTGGCGGCAAATACCAACTTAAATTTCCGCGAGGATTCGAAGCGGGAATGAAAACATTAAATGAATTAATTGAAAAAGTACGCAATGAAAATAGCACAGGTGCTGCAAATACACGTAAACTACCCAAAAGCATAGGTGCCTCACTGGCTGCTTCTGCAAATCGATAGATTTCAATCTACAACTAAAACAATAGTGTGTTTACCCCTAAACACACTATTGTTTTGCTGTTTTGCGTAACAATCATGGCATCAATACACAAAGCACAGTAAATAAAAATGGATATTATCTTATTTCTAAAAGCCCTGATACTGGGCATCGTCGAAGGCCTAACCGAATTTTTGCCTGTTTCCAGTACTGGCCATCTGATTGTTGTCGGCAACCTGCTTAAATTTCAGACTACAGGTGAAGTATTCGACATCACCATTCAATTGGGTGCAATCCTCGCGATTGTTTTTGAATACAAACATCGCTTTGCCCATATCATCACCCATATCGGCAAAGAGCCTGCCACCAACCGCTTTGTTCTCAATCTGGCCATCGCCTTTATTCCCGCAGCCATTATGGGATTACTGTTCAGCAAGCAAATCAAACACTACCTGTTTAACCCTATCACTGTGGCCACTGCCCTTGTCATCGGCGGCTTGCTCATTCTCTGGATAGAGAAACGCCAGAGCCGCATCGAACCCAAAGTCAAAAGCGTAGAAGATATGCGTCCGCGTGATGCACTGGTAGTGGGAATAGCACAAACTCTGGCACTAATTCCCGGCACCTCCCGCTCCGGTAGTACCATTATGGGCGGCATGCTGTGGGGTATTGAGCGCAAAGCAGCCACAGAATTTTCGTTTTTTCTGGCCGTACCGGTAATGATTGCCGCCACCGGTTACGACATGCTCAAGCATCTGAGTGAATTTACCCGGGACGATTTACTTTTAATTGCAATTGGTTTTGTAGCAGCATTTCTATCCGCACTCGTAGCCGTTAAAGCATTACTGCGCTTTGTTGCTCACAAAAACTATATTCCTTTCGCCTGGTACCGGATTATATTTGGCGGCATCATTTTGCTTACCTGGGCTACCGGCTGGGTAAAATGGTAATCCAGCCATAATTGTCACTGGTATAAAAACGTTAAATTGTGATAAAGTGATGTTTTAACAGACCCCAGGCACAGCATTCACCTGCCTTTTCATGTCCATGTCACACTGTTCCGACAATTTCAGTGTGGCTTGTATTTTGTGAGGAATCCCAATGCAGTCTTGGCAATTGCCCGCATACATTGCCGACATCCTTCCCTCTGCGGCGCGCCAGCTAGAAAGCGCCAAAGAACAGCTGTTAGCACTTTATCGCGTTCATGGCTACGAACTTGTCAGCCCTCCTCTACTCGAATACAGCCAATCCTTACTTACCCGTATCGATGAAGGCCTGTCCCTGAAAACCATTCGCGTTGTCGACCAGCTCAGCGGTCGTCAGCTTGGCTTACGTGCAGATATCACCCCACAAGTTGCCCGCATTGACGCTCACCTACTTTCAGCCAATAGCGGTGTGAACCGCCTGTGCTATGCCGGTTCGGTACTGCATGCACGCCCTGATGGCTTTTTAAGCACACGTGAACCTTTACAGATTGGTGCAGAACTGTATGGCCATGCTGGCATTGAAGCAGACATTGAACTAATTGATTTAATGCTGAAAAGCCTGGCAATCGTCAACGTACCAGAGCCAACCTTGTCATTAGGCCACATAGGAATCTTTCACGCACTGGCCAAAGCAGCCAATCTGGAAGCACAACAGGCTACCACCCTGTTGCAGCTCATGCAGGCTAAAGACGCCGCCGCTGTACAGCAATGTGTACAGCAATGGCAGCTTCCAGAACAATGGATTAACGCATTCGTGGCATTACCCACATTATATGGTACCCAAAAAGTATTGCAGACTGCCCTAGCCACATTGCCAGATTTACCAGAAATACATCAGGCATTACAACAACTACAGCAAATCAGCACCGCTTTTGCCAGCCATAATATATTTATTGACCTGAGCGAACTACGGGTAGACAACTACCATACCGGATTATTATTTGCCGCCTACAATGAAGACTGGCCTGATGCATTGGCACGTGGTGGCCGCTATGATGGTCTGGGTAAATATTTTGGCCGCAGCCGCCCTGCGTCCGGTTTCAGTTTTGACTTACGCGATTTAATCGGGCATCTGCCTCCAGTAGAAAAACTGCGCGGCATAAAAGTCAGCGTGCACGATGCCACTGCTGCAAAAAACGAAATAGAGCAACTGCGTTCAGCCGGTGAATGCGTCATCATTGATTACACACCTGAATGCAACAATATCAAAGGATGCGATCGCCAACTAGTGTGGCAAAACCAGCAATGGCAACTGATTCCTTTGTAGCAATAATTAACCCTTAGTATGAGCAGGTAAAACCATATGGCAAAAAACGTCGTCGTTGTCGGCACCCAGTGGGGTGATGAAGGCAAAGGTAAAATAGTAGACTGGCTAACAGAGCGTGCCTCCGGCGTGGTACGCTATCAGGGCGGGCATAATGCAGGCCATACCCTAGTAGTAAATGGCAAAAAAACCGTATTACGACTGATACCCAGTGGCATTCTGCATACAGGCAAACGTTGTTTTATCGGTTCCGGCGTTGTTGTATCCCCAGAAGCCTTACTCAGTGAAATGGCCGAATTACAGCAGGCCGGTATCGATGTAACCAAACAGCTTACCATTGCACCAACCTGTCCACTAATTCTGCCCTACCATATTGCGCTGGATCATGCCCGCGAAGCAGCCAAAGGCGATAAAAAAATCGGAACAACCGGCCGTGGTATTGGCCCGGCCTATGAAGACAAAATTGCCCGGCGTGCAGTACGCGTCATGGATTTGTTCCAGCCGGATGTATTACAGCAGAAAATCAAAGACGCTGTAGCCATCTATAACTGTCAGCTCACCGGCCTGTATGGTCAGCAAGCACTGGATGCCGAACAAATCTATCAGCAAACTCTAGAACTGGCCGAACAGATACGACCCATGGTTGGTGACGTTTCCCGCGAGCTAAACGACATGAATGCCCGTGGCGAGTCGCTACTGTTTGAAGGTGCACAGGGTACATTCCTTGATATCGATTACGGCACCTACCCCTATGTTACCTCTTCTAACTGCATTGCCGGCGCTGCAGCCGTTGGTTCAGGTGTAGGCCCCACCAAACTCGACTATGTACTAGGCATTGTTAAAGCCTATACTACCCGCGTTGGTTCCGGCCCATTCCCAACCGAACTCTTTGACCACGTAGGCGAAGGCCTGGCGCAACGTGGTAACGAATTTGGTGCAGTAACTGGGCGCCCGCGTCGCTGTGGCTGGTTTGATGCAGCACTAATGAAACGCTCCATTCAAGTCAATGGCATTTCCGGTTTATGCCTCACCAAACTGGACGTCATGGATGGCATGGATAGCATTAACATCTGTGTAGGCTATGATTATAACGGCGAAAAAACAGATATCCTGCCCTGTGGTTCAGATGCCGTGTCAGCCTGCACTCCCATCTATGAAACCATGCCAGGCTGGCAGGAAAGCACCTACGGTTTAAAATCATATGATGCCTTACCGGATAATGCCAAAGCCTATCTGAAACGCATTGAAGAAATCTGCGGCGCTCCGATTGCCATGATTTCTACCGGTCCAGACCGAGAAGAAACCATTTTGCTGCAACACCCGTATGAATAATTAATGTAAAAAAGAAACCCATCTACAGATGGGTTTCTTTTTAAATAAAACTTATCCAAAACCGTAACATACACCATTTAACCATTTACTAGCCCAATCCATATCACTGACAAGCTGAATCAGTCACAGTAACCCAAATCAGCAAGCACTTCAGACCAGCCAGAAGTATCAACCTGCTTACTGCCTGCATCGCAAAGTATCATCAGCTAAAAAGGCTGCGCCACCACAAAGACACACCATCCAGCCAGCGGCTAAACCAACCGGCTTCACCCACCTCATCTAGCGCCACCACCTCCTGCTGCGCTACTACCTGCTTACCCAGCAGCAATTTCAACGTACCCATACTTTGCCCTTTACGCACCGGCGCTACCACCGGTTGCACCGCTTCCACTTCCATTGATAACTGCTTTGCCCCACCAGATGACAAAGTAACATACGCATCACGCAAAAAACCCACAGCTACCTTACCATGCGCCCCCTTATAAACAGCAATATCTGCCACCTTGTGGTTGGCAGGATACACTCTGGCTGTATTAAAAGAAGTCAGCGCCCAGCTTAACAACTTACTGCCTTCTGCCGCTCTAGCCTCACTGCTATCCGCACCTACCAGTACCGCAATAACTCTGCGCTCATTGCGCTTACTGCTCACCGCCAGATTATAACCGCCATTGATAGTATAACCCACAGCCAGCCCATCCACCTTATCATCCCGGAACAACAGCAAATTACGGTTTAACTGAGTAATCCCATTATAAGAAAATGACTTTTTAGCAAACCAACTTTGATATTGAGGAAAATCGCGCACCAATGCCTGTGCCAACAACAGCAAATCACCTACACTACTGTATTGCCCTTCTGCCGGCAAGCCCGTGCAATTAACAAAGTGGGTATTTTCCAGCCCCATTCTTTGAGCCTCAGCATTCATACGCCGTACAAACGCCTTTTCCCCCCCACTAATCGCTTCGGCCAACGTAATTGCCGCATCATTAGCAGAAATCACCAGCATACCCTGCACCACCGTTTCAACATTTACCGGCACACCCTGCTGTAAAAACATGCGACTACCATCAGTGTGCCAGCCAGCAGTTGAAATCTTCAACGGTTGCTGCGCTTTCAACTTACCACTATGTAAAGCATCAAAAACCAGATAAGCGGTCATCAGCTTTGTCAGAGCTGCCGGCTCTACTCGGGCATCCTTATCTCTGCTAGCCAGAATCATGCCGCTTTGCTCATCAGCCACCGCATATGCAGCTGCATTGATTTCAGGCAAACTCACCGCCTGCGCTAATGGCAGAACACCCATCAGCAAAGCCGTATAGAACCAACGAAAAACAATTCTCATCATATCTACTATCTAATTTAAATCCAGATTAACCCATATTAACCACATTCTGTACCCATCATTATAAACAGTTGCCTGCCCATAATAAGCCATATTGGCAAATTTACTTGCATAAAAAAAACAGCCGCGTTATCGTTAATTTTAGATTAAATAAGTTAAACAGATAATCTGTATAATAAAATCAACCATTCCCTCACTACATACCATGAACAATCACGCAAATTACCTTACCCGCATTCTTACCGCCGCTGTTTACGATGTGGCTATTGAAACTCCTCTGGATTACGCTGCCAATCTGTCCGACCGCCTAAACAACCACATCTGGCTGAAAAGAGAAGACCTGCAACCCGTATTCTCCTTTAAAATCCGTGGTGCCTATAACAAAATGGCCAAACTCCAAAGCAGTGCCCTGAAAAAAGGCGTGATTACCGCGTCCGCTGGTAATCATGCTCAAGGAGTAGCACTTTCAGCACAAAAATTAGGTTGTGAAGCCACCATCGTCATGCCCCAAACCACACCACAAATCAAAATAGACGCCGTCAAAAAACGCGGCGGCAAAGTAGTACTGGCAGGAGAATCCTACAACGATGCCTACAACCATGCCATGCAACTCGTTGCCCAAAGTGGCCTAACCTACATTCCGCCCTTTGATGACCCAGACGTAATTGCTGGCCAGGGTACCATCGGCATGGAGATACTGCGGCAGCACCCCAAACCAATAGACGCCGTTTTTGTGGCTATCGGTGGTGGTGGCCTCGCCGCCGGCATAGCAGCCTACATAAAAAACGTACGCCCTGAAATCAAGGTTATCGGCGTAGAAACCGAAGACGCCTGCGCCATGAAACAATCCATTGCTGCAGGCAAACGCATAGAATTGAAAGAAGTCGGCCTATTTGCCGATGGCACCGCCGTTAAACTAGTAGGTGAAGAAACGTTCGCCCTATGCCGCGACCTGCTTGACGACATCATCATAGTAGACACCGATAGCATCTGTGCCGCCATAAAAGATATTTTCGATAACACCCGCAGCATAACCGAAACTTCCGGCGCACTGGCACTAGCCGGCCTGAAAGCCTATATTGGCCGTAATCAGTGCCAGCATCAAAACCTGATAGCAGTAACCAGTGGCGCAAACATAAATTTTCACCAGCTACGCCACGTATCTGAGCGCTGTGAACTATCAGAAGGCCACGAAGGCATCTTTGCCGTTACCATTCCAGAAAAGCCGGGCAGTTTCCGCCACTTTATCGACTTGATTGGCAACAGAAGCATTACCGAATTCAATTATCGCTATGGCGACGACCACAAAGCCCATATCTTTGTCGGCATTCAGAGTAATGACACCGCCGACTTACAGCACATTGTACAAGAACTAAACAGCAATGATCTGCCCACGCTGGATTTAACCCATAATGAAATGGCCAAACTGCACATCCGCTATATGGTAGGCGGACGCACCAGCAAAGTAGCCAACGAGCATCTGATAAGCTTTGAATTCCCTGAACGGCCGGGCGCATTAAGACGCTTTTTGCTTCACATGCAATCAGACTGGAACATCACCCTGTTTCACTATCGCAACCATGGCGCCGATTTCGGCCGTGTATTAGTAGGCTTAGACATCCCTCCTGCCGACGCACAAAAATTTCACACATTTCTTAATAATCTTGGCTACACATATCAGGAACAAACCCACAACACTGCCTATCAGCTATTTCTGAGCGAACCATCAGCTAAACATTAACATTATTTCCCTGAAGCATCCAAAAGACAGGTAATAACATAACTAATTACCACATCAATCGGTTTATTAATAACAATTAATAAACCGATTAATACCATTAACAATCGACAAACTTAATCAATAGCATATCACCCATAGTAATCAAATCAAAAACCACCACTTACTATAAATAATGAAAACAGCACCAGTAAAAACCGCCCAATTACAACAAAAATGACGCACTAAGCAACACACAGCACCACAAATAGTTAAAATATCACCCAACATATTTTAACCATTCCACCTAATCGTAAAAAAATAACAATGGTAAAGAACTAAAATAACAACTATAATTTTAAAATCTTTACAAAACAACTTTGCAAAATGAACCAATTCATACACCTATCATTTTAGCAGCAATAATTATTATCATTAATTTAGGTTAAATAGTCCGCATACAAATGAATTTAATTTGCCATAACCGACACCGATTACATACAGAGTTACCAGCCTTCAACACCATTAACACAGAATTCAGCCAGTTTAGTTAAAGCTTAACAACCTAATCCTCACTACAACCAGCGTTAAAAAAGCACACTTACCAACCAAGATTTCAAATCATCAAATCAGGTACAAAAAATGAACAAAAACCGCTACAAGGTCATCTACAACAAACACCGCGGACAAATGGTAGCCGTTGCCGAAAACATCACCAGCGCCGGCAAAACCAGTGCCGACCGCAGCAGCAGCGGCAGCAACATCATCAGCAGCCTGTTGGCCAAATTACCCATTTTAACCGGTTCCATCCTACTCGGACTGGGCTTATGCGTATTGGTAGATAACAATGTCATAGCGGCCGAAATTCATGCCGACCCATCCGCTCCTAAAAGTCAACAACCGACCATCCTGCCAAGCGCCAACGGCACCCCGCAGATTAACATCCGCACCCCGAGCAAACGCGGCGTATCCATCAACCAATACCGGCAGATGGACATCGACCAGAAAGGCGCCATCCTCAACAACAGCCGCAAAAGCACCCAAACCCGTCAGGCAGGCTGGATACAGGGCAACCCGTGGTTAGCGTCTGGCGAAGCCCGCATCATCGTCAACCAGATCAACAGCAGCAATCCCAGCCAGCTTAACGGCTACATCGAAGTAGCCGGACGGCGTGCCGAAGTCATCATGGCCAATCCGGCTGGCATCAACATCAACGGCGGCGGCTTCATCAACGCTGCCGGCGTTACCCTCACCACTGGCCGCCCCCAGATTAACGATGGCCAAATCAACGGCATCCAAATCAACCAGGGCAACATCAGCATCAACGGCAAAGGCCTTGACAGCAGAGACAGCGACTACACCCATATTCTCAGCAAAGCAGCGCAAATCAACGCCGGCATCTGGGCTAATAACCTCAACATCATCAGCGGCAGCAACCACATTGATGCCGAAACTCAGCATATCACTTCCACCCAAAGCAACAGCGACACCAAGCCCAGCATCGCCATTGATACCAGCAAACTGGGTGGCATGTATGCCGGTAAAATCGTCCTGATCAGCAACGACAAAGGCGTTGGTATCAACAACGCCGGCCAAATCTTTGCCGGTGCTGGTGGCGTTACCATCAGCGCCGATGGCCATCTGGACAACAGCGGCAGCATCATCGCAGCCGACAAAAGCACCAATGCCGCCGACATAGCGGCCACCGCCGTTAAAACCAACAGCATCAACAACAGCGGCACCCTTTCCAGCCAGGGCAAACTGCAACTACAAAGCCAGCAACTGAGCAACAGCGGCCTCATCACCAGCGCCGACGAACTGAACATCCGCAACCAAAACAGCCTGAGCAACAGCGGAGAAATCAACGGCAGCCGCCTTGACATCATCAGCGGCAGCATCCACAACCAGAATGGCAAAATCATCCAGAGCGGGCAACAAGGATTAAACCTGGAACTGGATCGGCTCAATAACCAAAAAGACAGCCTGATTGGCTATGCACCACAACCAACCGTACCAGAGCAAAACCCGGCGCAGCCAGATAAACCAGCGCAGCCACCAGTAGACGCAGATAAGCAGAGCAAAGCGCCGAGCAGTGCCGAAGGTGCCGGCCAAGCCATAGCCGCACCGAGCACAACCCACAAAACATTCAGCGCCGGTCAAATCATCAGCCACAACGACATCAACAACCAAAACGGCCAGATCATAGCCAACGGCGGCATCGACCTAACTGCTCATAACGGCCTGAGCAACCAGGGCACCCTCAACCTCAACAAACTGCAAGTAAACGGCGAACTACTAGACAACCATCAAGGCAAACTGAATACCAAACAGGCCGATATCCACACCGCCCGACTGGACAACCGTGCCGGACAAATCAGCAGCAGCGGCCAGCTACAGATCACAGGCAAAGAACTGGACAACCGCCAAGGACGCATCCAGTCAGCCGAGCGCATCGCCATCGACAGCGCCCAAGTGAACAACAGCGATCACGGCGTTATCGCCGCGCAGCAACAACTGCAAATCCACAGCAATCAGCTAGACAACAGCAACAGCGGCCAGTTGTGGAGTGGCGGACAGAGCGAAGTGCAAACCGGCAGCCTGAACAACAGCGGCGGCGCCATCGACAGCGACCGCCTGCAACTAACTAGCGACGAGCTCAACAACCAACACGGCGCCATCCGCACATCCGGCAAACAGCAACTTAGCGTGCGCAACCAACTACACAACCAAAACGGCCAAATCGGCAGCAACAGCGACCTCAGCATAACCGCCGGTGATATAAATAACAGCCAGGGCAAAATCATTGCCGGCAAACAAGCCGAGCTGCACACCCGCGCCCTTAACAACCAGCAGGGCAGCATCGATGCCGACAGCATCGACCTAACAGCCGACAGCCTAAACAACAATGCCGGAGCCATCCGCAGCAACCAGCAACTAAACGCCCAGATTAGCCAGCACATCAACAACCAGCAAGGGCAAATCAGCAGCGCAGGTGACCTACAGCTTAACAGCAACACACTAGACAACAGCGCGCAGGGTAAAATCATCGCTGGCAAACAAGCACGCATCCACAACAGCAGCCTCAACAACCACCAAGGCAGCATCGATGCCGACAGCATCGAATTACAAACCAATAGCCTTAACAACCACAGCGGCGCCATTCGTACCAACCAACAACTTAATGCCCAAATCAACCAACAGCTAGACAACCGGCAAGGACAAATCAGCAGCGCCAAAGACCTCAACATTCACGACCAGAACCAACAAAACCTGAGCATAGACAACAGCGAAGATGGCAAAATACTGGCCGGCAACGACCTGAGCATCCAAAGCAAACAGCTCAACAACACCGGCAGCATCGGTGCTGGTCATAACGCCACCATCCAACTGCATAACGACTTCAACGTTGATGCCGACATCAGT
>NZ_MEIR01000066.1 GCF_002777825.1 Snodgrassella alvi
TTAAGCGATAACTTTAGCAACCACACCGGCACCAACTGTACGGCCACCTTCACGAATCGCAAAGCGCAAGCCTTCTTCCATCGCAATCGGATGAATCAATTCTACATCGATGGTTACGTTTTCACCTGGCATTACCATTTCCACGCCTTCTGCCAGACTTACTGCTCCAGTTACGTCAGTAGTTCGGAAATAGAATTGTGGGCGGTAGTTTGCGAAGAATGGAGTATGACGACCACCTTCTTCTTTGCTCAATACGTAAACTTCTGCTTTGAATTTGGTGTGCGGGGTGATGCTGCCCGGTTTTGCCAATACCTGACCGCGTTCTACTTCTTCACGTTTGGTACCACGCAACAATACACCTACGTTGTCACCTGCCTGACCTTGATCCAGCAGTTTGCGGAACATTTCCACACCGGTACAGGTGGTTTTTTGGGTCTCTTTCAGACCTACAATTTCAATTTCGTCGCCTACATTGATTACACCGCGTTCTACACGACCAGTAACCACGGTACCACGGCCTGAAATTGAGAATACGTCTTCAATCGGCAACAGGAATGGTTTGTCTACTGCACGTTCCGGAGTAGGAATGTAGCTGTCTAATGCATCTGCCAAAGCCATGATCGAAGCTTCACCGATGTCAGAAGTATCACCTTCCAGTGCTTTCAGTGCAGAACCTTTAATCAATGGAATGTCGTCACCCGGGAATTCGTAGCTAGACAGCAGATCACGGATTTCCATTTCTACCAGTTCCAGCAACTCTTCGTCGTCTACCATGTCGCATTTGTTCATGTAAACGATGATGTAAGGTACGCCTACCTGACGAGCCAGCAGAATGTGCTCACGAGTTTGTGGCATTGGGCCGTCAGCAGCAGAAACCACCAGAATGGCGCCGTCCATCTGTGCAGCACCGGTAATCATGTTTTTTACGTAGTCAGCGTGTCCCGGGCAGTCTACGTGTGCATAGTGACGCTCTGCGGTTTCGTATTCTACGTGTGAAGTATTAATGGTAATACCACGGGCTTTTTCTTCCGGGGCATTGTCAATCTGATCGTAGGCTTTCGCTGCACCACCAAATTTTTTGGACAAAATGGTACAAATTGCAGCGGTCAGTGTGGTTTTACCATGGTCAACGTGACCGATGGTGCCAACGTTTACGTGCGGTTTGCTCCGCTCGAATTTTTCTTTAGCCATGGCTACTTCCTATCTAAAGATGATTAGTTTAATTCAGGTGGTGCCCATGGACAGAATTGAACTGTCGGCCTCTCCCTTACCAAGGGAGTGCTCTACCCCTGAGCTACATGGGCATACGGCGGTATTTACATATCTGGAGCGGGTGAAGGGAATCGAACCCTCACCGTAAGCTTGGAAGGCTTCTGCTCTACCATTGAGCTACACCCGCGTACTTACTTAAAAACTACTCCAAGTAAGATTGGAATTTTGGTGGAGGGAGAAGGATTCGAACCTTCGAAGCTTTCGCAACAGATTTACAGTCTGCCCCCTTTGGCCGCTCGGGAATCCCTCCAAAAGAGAACGGCATGATAATGTTCATTTGCATCTTCGTCAAGTCTATTGAGCAATTTTTTTTGCCCAAAATAATAATTAACTGTTTCAAATGCATTTCAGCCGCAATAAATTTACTCCTTTTCTGCCATTAGCTGCTGATATTTAGCTTCTAGCTCTGCTTCGCTTTCTGGGTGCTCTTCATCAATGATGATGCAGTCTACTGGGCAAACCTGCTGGCATTGTGGTTCATCATAATGTCCAACACACTGGGTACAACGCTCCGGGGTGATTTCATAAATCTCATCACCCTGATAAATAGCGTTGTTTGGGCACTCGGGCTCGCACACATCGCAGTTAATGCACTCATCTGTTATCAAGAGTGACATGTTTTTCCTTTATCGTTAAATTTAACTCAAAACCATTGGGCGCGGATTATAGCATTATTTTGCCTCTACCCCGGTTAGCGGCTATCTGTTTTTGCCATCTATTCGTTGCGGTAAGTTAATAATTCAAAACAGCTTATACCTGACTTTCCCTCTCGCAGCAGCTGCCAGCCTAATGGCAATGTGGGTAATGTATTGCTTTCCAAATAGACACGTGCCTGTGGCTGCAGATGTGGGACAATGGCGTCTAAGAGCTCATGCCATTGCTGCCAGACATAAGGCGGATCAAGAAACACTACGTCAAAATGCTGGCGGTTATTCGCGAGAAAACTCTGTGCATCAGTACAGATGAGCTCTACCTGGCTAAAATTCAATTGTTGCAGATTGTTTTTTATTGCTGTAGCCACCTGACGATTTTTTTCTATCAGGGTAACTGTTCTGGCTCTTCTGGAAGCAGCTTCCAGTCCCATCACTCCGCTACCGGCAAAAAGATCCAGTACAGTCATACCAGTTAAGTCCTGCCCTAGCCAGTTAAACAGACGTTCACGCACACTATCGGCAGTTGGGCGCAAGCCATCAGCAGTCGGAAAGGTTAATTTACGACCCCGGTGTGTGCCACCAATGATACGCACTTGATTGCGATGCTGTTGCTGTACTTTTGCCACGTGAGTTTACTCCGATAAAAAAGACTTTCAGGCATTCTGAAAGTCTTGATAAACTTAATTACTTTGAGGTGCCTTTTTTATTCTTTTGGTGCAGGCGGTTCAATTTGTTCCGTATAACCACATTCTTTTTGTGGACACACTTTTTCGGTGCCGCGCCGCTTGGTGGTTTTGATGGTTAATATTGGCCAACTACATTGCGGACAGTGCTCATTAATTGGTGGATTCCACACAGCATAGTCACAATCCGGATAGGTGTTACAACTATAAAATAGCTTTCCATAGCGGCTTTTACGCTCAATAAGATTGCCTTTATGGCATTTCGGACATTCAATGCCGGTATCTTTGGGTTTTTCCAGTGGCTCAATATATTTACATTTGGGATAATTGGCACAACCAATAAACTTGCCATAACGTCCGCGCTTGTAAACCAGCTGTCCTTCACACTTCGGACAGTTGCGCCCTTCTACTACGGTAGGCTCTTCTGCCGCCTTGGCCGCTTCTTCGGCAGTTTCATTAACGTTACGGGTGTAGTCGCACTCTGGGTAGCCGCTACATGCTATAAAACGACCTCGTTTACCAAATTTAATCTGTAATTGATGTGTACTACATTTCGGGCAGATTTCATCCAGATTTTCGGCGGTTAGCTCTGCACGCGGAATATCTTCCTTGGCCTTGATTTCTTTATCAAAGCCTTTCCAGAATTGTTGCATTACTGGCTTCCATTCCCGTTTGCCGCCGGCAATGTCATCCAACTGGTTTTCCAGTCTGGCAGTAAAATTGTAATCTACATACTGGCCGAAATGCTCAGTCAGGAATTTGTTGACTACTTCACCGGTATCAGTAGGCAGAAAACGCTTCTGTTCCAGAGTAACGTATTCACGTTCTTTCAGTGTGGAAATAATACTGGCATAGGTTGATGGCCGGCCGATACCATATTCTTCCAGTGCTTTAACCAGACTTGCTTCAGAGTAACGTGGTGGTGGCTGGGTAAAATGCTGTTCGCCAAAAATTCTGTCGACCGGCAGATTGTCGCCTTCATGCAGTTCTGGCAGTTTTTTGGCATTTTCTTCATCTTCGCTGTCGTCCACTCCTTCTTCATATACGCTGAGAAAACCGGCAAAAGTCTGTACCTGTCCGGTTACTCGGAAGATACCTTTACCAACAACAATATCGACGCTGGTAGTATCAAAACGGGCAGGCGCCATTTGGCAGGCCACTGCACGCTGCCAGATCATCTGATACAGGCGAAACTGGTCAGCAGTCAGGAAAGGTTTTACTTCTTCTGGCGTACGATAGACTGAGGTTGGGCGAATAGCTTCGTGCGCTTCCTGTGCATTTTTGGATTTGGTTTTGTAAATCTTCGGTGCAGATGGCAGATATTCACTGCCAATTTTATTGTCAATATAATGGCGTATTTCAATTACAGCATCGTCGGACAGGCTAACTGAGTCGGTACGCATGTAGGTAATCAACCCCACCGCACCCTGTCCGACATCCACACCTTCATACAATTGCTGGGCTGTACGCATGGTACGGTCTGTGGTCATGCTCAGTTTGCGTACTGCTTCCTGTTGCATGGTTGAAGTGGTAAAAGGAGCAGCAGGGTTACGGCTGCGCTTTTTCTTTTCCACTTTGGACACATGTGCCTGCTGGCCGGCCAATGCGTTTACAATTTCCTGCTGTTGCGCTTCATCCGGAATATCAAATTGTTCCAGTTTCTGCCCTTGCCAGTGGGTTAATTTGGCGGTAAATTTAGTACGCGCCTTATGGCTGTCCAGATGTACTGTCCAGTATTCCTGAGCATTAAATTCGCGGATTTCCTGCTCACGCTCACAAATCATGCGTAATGCCGGACTTTGCACTCTGCCAGCAGATAAACCCCGGCGAATTTTTTTCCATAATAGTGGCGACAGATTAAAGCCAACCAGATAATCCAGTGCTCGTCGTGTCTGTTGCGCATCTACCAGTGTTTGCGACAGTTCACGCGGATGAGCAACTGCCTCCAGCACGGCTTTTTTGGTTACTTCATGGAATACTACCCGCTTTGGATGCAGGTTTTTCAACCCACGCTTGGATTTGAGTATTTCCTGTAAATGCCAGGAAATGGCTTCACCTTCCCTATCTGGGTCGGTAGCCAGATACAGTGCATCTGCTTCTTTGGCCGCAGCAACAATGGCATCCAGATGTTTGGCATTGCGGCTGACAAGCTGATATTTCATGGCAAAGTCATTTTCTGGATCCACGGCACCACTTTTGGGCACCAGATCGCGCACATGGCCATAAGAAGCCAGAATTTCAAAATCGCTGCCTAAATATTTTTTCAGCGTTTTGGCTTTAGATGGAGATTCAACAATCAACAGGTTTTTTGCCATTCGTTCAGGCTCACATTCGTAATTTAAGTATTTGTGATATGTTGTTAGTCTGGTTTATTCTAATAAATACGCTTGGACAAAGCAAAAAGCTTTCAGACATGCTGACTGAAAGCTTTCAAAACTGTATCGCTGTCAGTAATTTTACTGCATTATGGCCTCACCATTAAGTGCAGCCATTAATTCATCGCCGATTAGTACCGGTAATTCTGAACGATGTGCCCATAATACCAACAAAGCTAACACTTTGGCATGGTCTACCGTGATGTCTTCGTAAGGTAAGTTCATCAGGGCGTTGAGTACAAATTCGCGCTGCTCTGGCTTTAGTGCGCCATTCTGCTCCAGAAAATGTATCAGACCACGTACATCCAGAGGCAGTGCATCCAGTTCTTCACTATTGTAAATGCGTGTCCCTGTACTGCTGCGTAATATTTCTGCCGGAATCACTGGTTCAAAACGCAAATAATCCAGACACGATAATGCATCACCAATTTCTTCATCATTGAAACCTACTTCTTCCAGCAGTGCACCCAGATCTTTACGCGGAGGGAATGCATCAACGTCTTGAAAGTGCTCAATCAAAAACGCTATTACATCAATCATCTGCTTTCCTTTCAAGATTTAATGCGTTGATAACAACCGCCCGGCAGGGCAGTAATCCAGCCACTAAGTTCCAGTGCTACCAGATGAGCATACACATCTGTTGCAGCCATGCCAAGCGTTGTAACCAGTGTGTCCGGGTGAACCACACTGTAACCCAGTCCAGCCAGAATTTGCTGTTCCATCGGGCTAAGTGCAGATACAGGCGCACTGACCAATGATAAATCTTCAGAATTACCAATGCTTGAGGATGGCGTACTGATTGGGGATACTTGTTGGGTAGATTGGCTGCTATATGATTGCAAATGCGGTTTTTGCAAGAGTAAAGGGCATTCCTGAAGAATATCCTCCAGATTTTCTACCAGTCGGGCTCCCTGTTTAATCAGTGCGTGACAGCCTTTACTTAAAGGATTATCAATCGAGCCCGGTATCGCCATGACCTCCCGACCTATTTCACCCGCCAGACGTGCGGTAATTAATGAACCCGATTCGGTTGCAGCCTCTATTACTAGCGTACCCTGACTAAGTGCCGCAATCAAGCGATTGCGCCGGGGAAAATTACCGGCCAGAGAACGAGTACCTAACGGAAATTCAGAAATAATGCAGCCATGTGCAGCAATCTGTGCAGCCAGAGCCTTGTTGCGTGCCGGATACACACGGTCAATTCCAGTACCCCAGACAGCAATGGTGCTCCCTGTACTCAACAATGCACCCTGATGGGCAGCAGTATCAATACCATCAGCCATTCCGGAGATAATAGTAATTCCCTTTTGTGCTAGTGCTTTGGCAAAATCACGGGCGATGCGCATTGCCTGTGGTGTTGCATGGCGGCTGCCCACTATGGCTAGTGATGGCTGGTGCAGGCATTGGCTGTTGCCACGGATAAATAATAATGGCGGTGGTGTCAGTCCTTCAGTTAGCAGTGGCGGATAATCATTATCGGTTAGTAATAACAGCCGGGCATTGGCATGAGATTGCTCCCATGTCAGGGCGGCTTCTGCAGCCTGTCTGGCCTCGTCACTACGCCAGTACCGGCTAGCCTGCGTGCGAAGCAGGAAAGGTTTAATTTCAGCAATCCTTGCAGACAATATGGCTTGTGCTGAACCAAAATGGCTCAGTAGGCGCAGAAATGTTTCGCTGCCGATATATGGAGTTAAAGCCAGCTCAATCCATGCGCAGCGCTCTTGCTCATTCATTTACATTATCTTTACATTAAATATTTTATTAATTATGACAAAAGTAAGTTTATAGAACAATTGATTATTTAAATATAGTGCCAGGATATTATTTATATTAAATATAATCATCACTTTATACAAAATAAATTATTAATTTATTTAATTATTATGAATTCTAATTTATTTTTCAAATCGAAATTAAAATTTTTTTATTTGAAATAAAAATTAAAGATTTGCTATGCCAGCTACAATAAATATAAAAATATATAAATTTGTGTTTGTTTTAGTAAAAATATATATGTATACTTAATCATGTGAACACCACGGTAATTTGATGATGTTTAGACTTCGGGATAAGAATCAAAGGTATATATATGCTAGCATCACTTAAATTCAAGGATTTTCTGCATCCACGCCCGACACCATCTGGAATTGATGTGGATTGTAAGTTGAAACATTTTGCCATTATTACTTATGCAATTGATGCACATAAGTTTGCCGGATTATTTCCGCCACGTTTTCAGCTTGATAGTGTCATGATTGATGGTCAGGAAAAAGGTTTGTTATCGGTGGTGCCATTTATGGATGTGGATTTTACCTCGGCAGTTTATCCATTTCCTGTTTTCACCATGGGACAAACTAATTATCGGATTTATATCATTGATACCACTACTGGGGAACGCTGTGTCTGGTTTTTGGGCACAACCTTGGATTCGTGGACTATTATGGTACCGCGCCATGTGTGGAAGCTACCGTGGCACCCAGGCAAAATGAGTTTTAATTGTGACTTTGACCAGCATTCTGGCTGCTACCGGCACTATGAAATGCATACACAGGCAAATTGGGCACCCGCTCAGGTACAATTAAGCCAGCAGCCTGATCAGGAATTTCATTTTCAGGGTTTTCCTGATAGCGAAACAGCACTGGTTTATTTGACTCACCCGCTAGCGGGTTTTTATTACCGCCGCAATGGTAAATTGGGAACTTACCGGGTTTGGCATGATCGTCTAGACGTTAGACCAGCCAAACTTGAATCGGCGCGATTTGGTTTGCTAAGCCGAATGAAACTGGTTAATGAAGATGAACAACAACACCCGTATAGTGTGCTGCTTCAACCGATTAATGAATTCACAATTTATCTGCCACCTACTACCTTATAGGTTTAAGACATACAGTAATTGGGATTGATTATTATCTTGTCTTTTCGGAGCAAAGGTCAGGCAGAATGATTAATTTTGCCAAATACGCAGACTAACCGCCTTAAAGCGGTGGGATGTTGTGTCGTTCACAGGATTTAACGGAAGCGACCGGATTTAATGGTTAGCCCCTGCTGAATTCTGGAGGCAAGGCTGTAATTGCGTAATGCATGAGTTAGTGCAACAGCCAGCGCATCCGCAGCATCAGCCTGCGGTGTACCAGACAGGGACAGCATTTGTACCACCATATGCTGTACCTGTTCTTTGGCCGCTTTACCCTGCCCCACTACTGCCTGCTTTACTTGCAGGGCAGTGTATTCAAATACCGGTAATTCGCCCAGTGTCAGTGCGGCTATTGCCGCGCCCCGCGCCTGTCCCAATACGAGTGTAGCCGCCGGATTAACATTGACAAATACCTGTTCTATAGCTGTTTGCGTAGGTTGATAGGTGGATATAACTTCTTGTAAATTGCGCACAATCACTCGGATACGCTCAGCTAAAGTAGCACCCGTAACAGTTTTAATACAGCCAGAGGCAACGTAGATGTGCTGGCGGCCAATGACATCAATAACCCCAAAACCGGTAACACGACTCCCGGGATCGACACCTAAAATACGGATAGTGGTTTGCTCAGACTGCTGTGTTTGCATACTTATACTACTGCTTAATCACGGAAAAACAAGGATTAGTACTGGCAGGAAAATCAAATATCCTGTAAAAACGAATATCCGCCAGTTGAATAAGCAATGTTACCGTATATTGGATAGACCTGTTAATTATTCGCCACCACTTTCAATAACCCATTGATTAGCCTGATTCAGTCTTTCTACCGTTCCCACATCTAGCCAGTAGCCAGCGTGATATTCGCCACTAACCTGATCTGTCTGTATGGCAGTACGCAATAAAGGCGCCAGTTTGACCCGAGTGTGTGGCTGAATATTATTAAATAAGGCTGGATGATAAACGCCAACGCCACTAAAGGTTAATGTCGGATTATAAGGTTGTTGTTCGGTTACATCCCCTGTTTGGGTGAGGCTAAAATCACCTTCTGGATGATGTTGCGGGTTATCAACCAGCCATAAATGCGCCAGCTTACCCGTTTGTTGTATTCTTTCACCAATCTTTAAGGCCTGTGCAAAATCTATATCGGTTAACACATCGCCGTTAATAACCAGAAACGGCTTACAGCCAAGTAGGGGTAAGGCAGTGGCAATCCCGCCAGCAGTTTCCAGACCGCCTTCTTTTTCAGCTGAATAACGAATATTCACTCCGTAGGCACGTCCTGTACCCAAAGTGGCTTCGATTTGCTGTCCCAGCCACGCATGATTAATCACAATATCGCGAAAACCAACAGCCTGTAAACGCTGCAAATGATGGCCGATTAACGGTATTCCACCCACGTTCAGCAAAGGCTTGGGAGTGGTATCGGTAAGCGGCCGCATACGTTCGCCGCGTCCGGCAGCCAGAATCATAGCTTTCATGGTGCTTTACTATTCCGTGATACAGTTCACAGGCTGGATGATACACAGCCTATAATACAACAGGCAAAGCTGGTTGCTTTGCCTGAATAAAATCGTAAGATTAACAAAAAAATTAACTGGATTTATATCAATCTAAATCAGGTTCAGCCCTACTCCTGTATTGAAGATTGCTGCACCTTTTTCACCCTGCTCATACAAATTAATCCGCAAGCGTAAATCATTAGGTGAATCAGCTTGACGCAAAGCTTCTTCAAAATCTATGATACCATCAGCATATAGCTGAAACAGACACTGGTCAAAGGTTTGCATACCATCATTACCTGATTTGGCCATCAGTTCTTTTATCTGCATTAATTCACCTTTGTAGATATAGTCCTGAACAGTAGCTGTATTGATTAACAGGTCAATCACGGCACGGCGGCCTTTACCATCTTTTTTCGCGGCCAAACGCTGGCCAATAATGCATACCAGATTCAATGCCAAATCCATCTGCACTTGTTTATGCTGTTCTTCGGGATAGAAATTCAGAATACGCTCAATGGCCTGATTGGCACTACTGGCATGCACGGTAAAGAAACACAGGTGACCGGTTTGCGCCAGTTTCAAGGCATACGCCATGCTTTCATCACTACGCACCTCGCCCACACAGACAACATCAGGCGCTTCACGCAGAGCGCTTTGCATGGCATTGTCCCAGCTTAGTGTATCCACACCTACTTCACGATGAGTAATAATGCTTTTCTTGGGTTTGTGGACGTATTCAATCGGATCTTCAATGGTCAGAATATGGCCGGCGGAATTGGCATTGCGATAATCCAGCATAGCGGCCATGGTGGTTGATTTACCACTACCGGTAGGGCCGGCCAGAATAATCAGACCACGTTTTTTCATTACCAGTTCATTCAGCACTTTCGGCAGAAAAAGGCTTTCGGTAGTAGGTATATCGGTGGTAATCCGGCGCAATACCAAGCCAACCCTACTCTGTTCATGATAAGCATTAACTCTGAAACGAACGCCATTTTTAGCAATTATGGAGTAGTTCAAATCCAGTTCTACCATAAACCGCTGACGTTGAGCCGTTGTCATGGTTGACATGGCAATTTTAGCAGTTTCTTCTCCGGTTAAAGGCTTGGTTGGTGCTGGCGTGATTTTGCCATCAATTTTCCAGGACGGCGGAAAACCCGGACTGATAAAGATATCTGCGGCATTCAGACGTACAGCTTCCGCAGCCATTTTTTCCAGTACCGGATGTATATGGATAGTTTCCCGCTCCAGAGTGGCAGGAGTACTTGTATTGACATCTGTTGTGTATGATTTTGGCATCATATTTTTGGAATTTACTGTTTTATCGATTTCAGGAGCTAGTATCTTTTCTGCAACTGGTACTGTTGCCTTTTCTTTAGCTGGCAAAGCCTGTGATACCGGTTTCTCCAATACAGCAGTGGGAACAACCGGCGTAACTACTGCGCTGGAAGTCTGGGGAACCGTCGCTGTGGTAGCGGCGGGGTGTTGATAATGGTTAACCATATCTGCGAGTAAATCAGATAAACCGGACTCTTTGGCGGAGTCTTTCTGCACACCCATGGCAACATGCTTTCCTGAATAAAAAAAAACGAAAGATAATTATCCTACAAGCTGGTCTGGACTCACCGCTTTGGAACGGGCAATCTCCAGACTGATGCGACCTTCGCGCAACAGTTGCTGTAAACACTGATCCAGTGTCTGCATCCCGAATTTCTGTCCGGTCTGCAAAGTAGAATTGATCTGGGCAATTTTATTTTCACGAATCAGATTACGTACCGCTGGTGTACTGATCATAATTTCATGAGCAGCCACACGACCATTGCCATCCTTGGTTTTCAGCAGTGTTTGGGAAATCACTGCCTGCAAGCTTTCTGACAGCATGGAACGAACCATTTCTTTTTCACCTGCGGGGAATACGTCCACAATACGGTCAATTGTTTTGGCCGCACCTGTAGTATGCAAAGTACCAAACACAAGGTGGCCGGTTTCAGCAGCAGTTAAAGCCAAGCCAATGGTTTCCGGGTCACGCATTTCCCCCACCAGAATCACATCCGGGTCTTCACGCAGAGCTGAACGCAAAGCATTAGCGAAACTATGTGTATGCTGATGCAATTCACGCTGGTTTACCAACGACTTTTTACTCTGGTGCACAAACTCAATCGGATCTTCAATTGTTAGAATATGGCCAGCATCGTTATTGTTGATGTAATCAATCATTGCAGCCAGCGTGGTTGATTTACCGGAACCAGTAGGGCCTGTTACCAACACCAGTCCACGCGGCTTCTCTGCGATTTTCTGAAAAATTGCTGGTGCCCTAAGTTCCTCCAGTGTGAGAACTTTACTGGGAATGGTACGCAGAACGGCAGCGGGGCCACGCTCAGTGTTAAAAGCATTGACACGAAACCGCGATACATTGGGCAATTCGAATGAAAAGTCAGTTTCCAGATTTTGCTGATAATCCTTGCGCTGATAATCGTTCATGATAGAAGCAATCATTTTGCCTACTTCTTCTGCACTCTGTTCAGGCAGATTGATACGGCGAATATCACCATTAACGCGTATCATAGGAGGTAGACCAGCACTCAGATGCAAGTCGGAAGCTTTATTTTTAACGCCGAAGGCCAATAAATCGGTTAGCTGCATATTTACTCCGTTATATTTGCCTACGTCATGCAGGCATAAAATATTATTCTTATTCTAATCAAGTTATCGTTTCTTTAAAATGAAAATATTTGTCACCTCGATAAAATTTTTACAAAGATAGCCTGATTGAATCAAAAAAACTGAAAAAATATCACTTAACTTATGAACAATGTAGACCTTTTAATCAAACACTGGCAGCAGGTACTGGCTAACATTACCAGCATGCGCCAGCAAACCACAGCACCTCAACCTGTACAGCTAATCGCAGTCAGTAAAACATTTCCGGCCAATGATATCGCCACTCTTTATCATGCCGGTCAGCGTGATTTTGGCGAAAACTACATACAGGAATTCAGCGAAAAAACCAGTCTGCTGGCCGATTTAGATATTGTCTGGCACATGATTGGCCACATCCAGTCAAACAAGAGCCGTATTGTGGCAGAACGGGCACAATGGGTGCATACTATTGACCGTGAAAAAATTGCCCGGCGGCTGCACGAACAACGCCCAGAACATTTACCACCGTTAAATGTTTGTATCGAAGTCAATATTGCGGCCGAAACCAATAAACATGGTATTAGCACTGATAGTACCGAATTACTGAAGCTGGCTACAACCATCAGCACCCTGCCACGTCTGAAACTGCGCGGTTTGATGTGCGTGGCTAAAGCCAACAGCACAGAAATTGAACTAAGGCAGCAGTTTAACCAGATGCAAATTTTATTGCAACAGCTTTGTGAAGCCGGATTTGCTGTTGATGTGTTATCTATGGGAATGAGTGCAGATTTGAACATCGCTATTGCCTCTGGTGCTACCCATGTACGGGTAGGTAGTGCCATTTTTGGCCAGCGCAGCTATGCACATACAGAAAATAATTAATTAAAAATAACAAAATAAGATAAAACCATGCCGGTAAAAATTTTTACCGGCAGTAAAACTGCTTTAACCAATATTAGTTAAAGCACACAAGTGGATCAGGCTATTTTTTCGGCTTTAAACTGGTGTGTTGGCTGAGCAATTTCATCCTGTGCGGCTACCACTTGCAACTCATACTGCTGACGTTTTAAAGTTTCCAGCATCACACCATATACAGCTGCTGTAGTATGCTCAAACGCCTCAAGCAATGATTTACCAGACAGGTAATCCGCCAGAAAAATCCCGCTCGTCATATCCCCCACACCCACAGGCTGGCGTTCACCGAAATCGACCAGGGGTCGGTGAATATGCCAGACTGCTTCATGAGTAACCAGCAGCATTTCGAAACGGTCAGTCTGATAACCAGCGCGACTCAGATGCTTTACCAGCACAGCCTTGGGCCCTTGATTACATAACGCGCGGCAGGCTGCAACAGCTTCTTCAACATTATGAATGCGTTGTCTGTTATTTAATTCTTCCAGTTCAAAAAGGTTTGGAGCAATCATATCGCTCAGTGGCAATGCTATATCACACAAAAATTCAGCCACACCACCGGCCACAGTACAACCTTTGTCCGGATGTCCCATAACCGGATCACAGAAATATAGTGCTGAGGGATTAGCCAGCTTCACTTTTCTGACAATATCAATAATGGCATTGCCCTGCTCAGCAGAACCCATATAACCACTCAGTACTGCATCACAATTCTTAAGCTCATCAATGGCAGCGATACCATCAACAATATCCAGCAGATGCGCAGCCGGCATAACTGTACCTTTCCATTGCCGGTATTGGGTATGATTGGAAAACTGTACTGTATTTAATGGCCAGACATTGACACCTAAACGGCGGATAGGAAACACTGTAGCACTGTTGCCGGCATGGCCAAATACCACATGAGACTGAATTGAAAGTATATTTTTCATATTAATGCCATTTAATAATCCGGTAAATCAGGATGCCTGATTTGAAAATAATTGGCTAACTAGCCATACGTGCTAAACGAAGCTGATTATACGCAGATTATACTAGTCGAGATAAATCATTACCTATAACAACAACTCAAACCGGAATTTTGCTTTTCACATCAATGGCGACATATATTTGTCCATACCCTATCTTATGCACCATACAAGCGATACTGTATAGGTTATTTATACAAAGTACATACGAGCAACCCGCACCCGACGAACCATATGTTTATAGCGGCTGTTAAATCTGAATAATACTTAATGACATAATTCATGAAATCATTTTCAGGTTGGACAATTCCTGTTCAGTATTCGAAGACAGAGGTTATGGTACTATGTATTAATTCGGAGATAGGGGTTTATTTTTTCCTGTCTGTACAATGTTATGGCACATAACTAATCCATATCGCTTTATGGTCGGAGCCATGCCAGCTATAGCTCCCTGTCGCCACTATTTTATCTGGTTGCCGTACCAGTGCATGGTCAATCGACAGCAAAGCTGGTAGCCAGGTCGGCCGCGCTCGCGAGCTGGTCAGATGTATATCAGCTGCCTGAATAAAATTACGAAAAACTGGTGAAAAAGCACTGATATTCATATCACCCAGCACGATGACATTATTTTTTTCCTGCTTAATCATGGTAGCTAGTGCCTGCAACTGATTATTGCGCTCTTGTATCAGTGTCGCGGTAATCGGCGGTGGCGGATGAATACCATATACCACCAGACCATTTTGCAGTTGGGCGCGGATATAGGGATAAACATCGTTATCAGTGGTATAGCGTACTTCACAGCTTTTTAAAGGCAGATGTGAATACAGAGCCATACCAAAGGGAGAATCATTATACTCAGCACAATGCTGGGTAGTTGCTGCCAAAGGCTGAAGTGCCGTACCCCAAGCCAGAGAAGTTTCCGTCAGAAAAATAACATCACTATTATTTCTCAACAGCCATTTGCTTTCAGTATCTATATACGCATTGATATTCAACACGTTATAGCTCAAGAAACGTACAGGTTTTGCTTGCGTGGTATCGGCTGAATGAGTATTGAACCATGGTGTTAAACACCAATAACAACCAGCAGCAGCAACAATAGCAAACACTAAACGCTGTTTTTTGCTTGGACAACAAAAACATACCAGAAAAAATAACAGCACATAAAACGGGGTGAAGTGCGAAAACAGTTCAAATATCCAATATACAGAACCCAACTGGCCAATAAATAGAGCAACTAAGGCTAACCAAGCCAAAATGTGTATGCGTTTCTTCAAACCGCTCATCAATTTAGAAATAGCTAAGTGCATTAAATTACATTCAGTTATATTTGAAATAATTTATTCTTATTGCAGAAAGTTAGTATATTACACTCGGGCTACATGATAATGATGCTAACACTTCCTTATCCATATTGAGAAGACAAAAATTATTTGAAAGAAATTCAAAACCAAAAGCCAACTTTTTAAAGTTGGCTTTTGGTCTGATGCTAGCTAATCCAATGATTCCCGTTTACTTATATATAGGTAAACAAGCATAGCCATTGCAGAATGATGTTATTACTATATGGAACCTGATGATTGCATTACAGTTTGGATCTATACCCTGAAATGTACACTATTTCTTTCTATCTTCCAGAGTCGCAGTTTTTTTGACTAATCGTACAAATTCACTGCGATAGCCTTGCGGATCTTTACCTTTGGCCTGATCCGCCCAGCTGACGATCTGCTGGTAAGATATCTGAGACAATTCAGGGTTATGACGTAACTTTTGCCCATATGCAGCCACCGCAGCTATAAAACGCGTTTCTATTCCGGCTTGCTCAAAAGAGCTAACCAGCGCTTTCTTTTTTATAGGTAGAGAAACCAGTTTGCTTTTTTTATCCTGTGGTGCTTTCCAGCGTAATTTGAGGAAAGCAAATTCGCCACTTTTTGAGGTAATCGGTACAGTTGTTTTATTTACCTGATAACGCAAAGGATCAATACTTGGTCTACCGCCTGCTAGTGTTAGTTCATACAGGACAGTCACTTTTTTACCGGCACCAATATCGCCAGCATCTACCTTGTCGTTATTGAAGTCTTCCTGTTTTAACTGCCGCTTTTCATAGCCAATCTGACGATACTCTAGTACTTCTTGTGGATTAAATTCTATTTGTGCTTTAGCATCTTTAGCCACAGTTACTAAGGTAGCATTCATTTCCTGCTGCAACACTTTTTGCGCTTCTTTCAGGCTGTCAATATAGCTGTAGTTACCATTACCTGCATCAGCAATCTGTACCATCATGGCATCGTTTAAATTATCATCACCAAAACCTAATGTGGATAAGGTTATCCCCTTTTCTTTTTCTGCAATCACAAATGCCTTTAATTCTTCAGTGCTGTTAATACCAACATTAAAATCACCGTCAGTAGCCAGTAATATCCGATTAATCCCGCCATTTATTTGGCTACTTTCTGCCATTTTATAAGCCAGTTTGATGCCTTCTCCACCAGCGGTGCTGCCTCTGGCCTCAAATTTATCAATAGCAGCCAGAATTTTGGCTTTATTGCGGCCTGATGTCGGTTCTAAAGCAACGCCGGCTTCTCCTGCATAGGTAACAATGGAAACTTTATCGACTGGGCGCAGTTTGTTTACCAATAATTTTAATGATTGTTTCAATAAATCCAATCTATCTGGACCATACATCGAGCCAGATGTATCTATTAGAAACACCAAATTTGATGGTGGTAATTGATCCAGTATGACATCATTTGCTTTTATATTTACCCTTAATAAAACTTTATCTGCATTCCATGGGCTGGGTGTCAATTCATAAGTTGCAGCAAACGGGGAATCGGATAGTGGTATTAATTTTTCATTGGAGGCTTCTGGAAAATAATTAATAAACTCTTCTACTCGTACTGCGTCCGGATGCGGCATCCTTCCTGCAGATATAAATCGTCTGCTATTTGCATAGCTGGCAGTATCCATATCCAGACTGAAAGTACTAACCGGCTCTGCAATCACTTGTTTTATCGGATTATCTGAATAATTTTTATATTGTGCACTATCTGGCTGCATACTACTATTATATATATAATTAGCGGTTCTATACTCAGCGTTTTGTGATCGATACGCTGAGGGCATATAGCAAGCACCCAATATACCTGTTATCAATATCACGAGAATACTGCGGCCAGTCATACGGACTGTTGATTTTATGGTTAACATAAATATCCTAAATTATTCTTTATTTGACAAAATAAATTATATTATTAACATAATATTTGTATTTATTCAATAAATCTTAGTTATACACAGTAAAATTAAGATAATTGATTTAGTCAATTTCAACTAATAACAATCGATGCTAGCAGCGGAGCTTGATGTGCTGTCGTCACAGTTTATTTCGTATGTCTGTAATCAACAAATAATAGTTATTGTAAAATTAATATTGATTCAGTTTATCTGACTGATAGCGGTATGATTGATTGAGCTGTTCAATTTTAATAAAAAAGGAAAATTATATGAGCGTTTATTTTCTGGGCGGAGGCAATATGACGTCTGCCATTGTCGCTGGCATGAGCAGGCAAGGTGGCTATGATATTGTAGTCATTGACCGTAATCAGGAAAAGCGCGAGCATTTGAGTCGTTGTTATCAGGTACGCAGCAGTGACAAACTACCTGAACTGACTGCAACTGATGTCTTGGTGCTGGCGGTTAAGCCACAGGATATGCAGCAAGCTACCACCGGTATCAAAACCAATGGGGCATTGGTACTAAGCATTGCCGCTGGTTTAACTGTGGATATTCTGCGCCAGTTTCTGAATAATCATCAGCGTATTATCCGGATTATGCCCAATACTCCGTGCCAGATTGGTCTGGGTATTTCCGGTTTATTCGCACCGGCAAATATAGAGGCAGCAGATAAAGCTGTCGCTGAAAATATTATGCGCACTACGGGTGATGTGGTATGGCTGGAAGAAGAAAGTGGCATTAACCGGATTGCCGGTATCAGCGGCAGTGGCCCAGCCTATGTGTTCTATTTTCTCAATGCGCTCCAACAGGCTGCCATACAACAGGGTTTCAGCACAGAACAAGCACACCAGTTAAGCCTGGGCACATTCAAAGGTGCGGTATCTCTGGCACAACAATCGGGTATTGAATTTGTACAGTTACAAAAAAATGTGACTTCTAAAGGTGGCACCACATTTGCGGCTACCTCAGTCTTTGATCAGCAGCAGCTGACTCAGGTCGTGATTGATGGTGTGGCTGCCAGTGTTGCACGGGCAGAAGAAATGCAAAAACAGCTTGCTCCTTAAGGTATCGTGTGATTAGTAAAACATTATTTTTATTAGCCAGCGCTCTGTCCATCATATGCTGGGCACGGCTTTTGTTACAGTGGGGTAATTTACCTTTTTTGCATCCGCTAGCCCAATTTTGTGTGCATAGTACCAATTGGCTGATACGCCCTTTACGCAGAATCACGCAATCATTAGGGCATTGGGATGTTGCTTGTATTCTGGCTACTATCATTATTTATTATCTGGCTACAGTACTCAATCTGTTTATCACCTTTACATGGATACAGCCGGATGCACGTGTTATTACCGCCAGTTTGTTATTCTGTATTTTGTTTTCCCTGAAAACGCTTTGCTACGCCCTGTTTATCGGGCTGGTAATACGGATGTTTTTAAGTTTGAGCAAACCCTATTCTGTATTATTGCTTACCTTGCAGCGCATTTATATACCGCTAACCCGCCCGTTTGCCTTTCTGCGAATCGGGAAATATGATTTTTCTGCGACAGTTATTCTGCTGGTGTTATGGCTTTGTCTGGACTGGTGGTTACCACAGGCGGGCAGCAAAATTTCATACTGGCTTATTAGCGGATAATGTTGTCGAATGCAAAATTACGAATAGTATATAAAAACATGCTATCATGCCCGAACTTTTTTAACAGCATGACAGCCAGCATCTGTTGTGTTTACAAACAGATTAAGCTGTCAATTCCTGAGCTAATTGCTTAATCGAGCTACGCAAAAGAAAGACTGTACAATGGCTAAACTCACAGAACAAGATATCCAAACCTGGAATGGCCCTGAAGAGGAGTATATGAATGAAGAACATCAAACTTTCTTCCGTGATTTGCTGTTGAAACTTCAGGATGAACTGATTCATAACGCCAACAACACCGCCGGCCACTTACAGGAGCAGTCTACTACGCCTGACCCAGCAGACCGCGCTACGCTGGAAGAAGAATACGCACTGGAGCTACGTACCCGTGACCGCGAACGTAAGCTGTTGAGCAAGATTCAGGCCTCCCTACGCCAGCTGGATGAAGGTGATTATGGTTTTTGTCAGGATACAGGTGAACCTATCGGCCTGAAACGGCTGCTGGCTCGCCCTACTGCTACTCTGTCAGTCGAAGCACAGGAACGGCGTGAACGGATTAAAAAACAGTTTGTAGACTGATTGTAAATAGATAACAGCCAAAACGCTTTCTGGATAGAAAGCGTTTTTTATTTTATAGTACTAGAATAGTGTCCATATCACTTGTATATCTGTAAGTTTTATATCATAGAAAATATTGCATGTATTAGTTATAAGTAATTTGCATTTCACTAATAATTCTTAAAAAATCTAATGATAATTTTGTATGGTCAATTGTATTGAACTTATACTCATAAAATATAAATAATTGATTTATTAACTTAAATCAACAAATAACGAATTTATTTTTTAATTTGCATTAATAGTTAATATATTAGTCGGTTAATGCATTAATATAACTTCAATATAACTTCTGTATCTTTTAGCTTTGATCATAGGTAATAATTCTTGAGATTATTTGTTGTCTTTTGATCTGACGGCTAAATTTTTGTTATCAAAAAACAAAAATTATTCTGTTTCTTGATAATTTTAAAATTTCTGATAATGTTTTTCTTACTTATACAAAGGTTGCGTACGCAAAAATATTAATAAATATTTGACTGTGATTAATAATATGAGCTGGTATGTTGCTTAAATAAATGGGAGGCGTAATGATTTATTTCAAGGTTGTGGTAAAGAAATACACGAAACAGCAAAGAGTTGTCCTCATGCTGTGCAGTAGTAAAAAATAACACTTGTACCAAAAGTCGTATTGTTGCCGCGTTACTTGCTTTTTTTCTTGGTGGTTTAGGGATACATAAATTTTACTTAAATCAAAATCTGCAAGGCATATTGTACCTAGTTTTCTGTTGGACATACATCCCAAGTTTTATCGCCTTTATTGAATTCATCGTTTATTTATGCACATCCGATGAGAAATTTGCTGAAAAATACAGTAGTTAGAACATAATTATTCGTATCAAGGATTATTTAGTAGCAAATGATTTTTACTGTCAGTTTGAGAACTTAGAAAAGCTGTTTTTTAAATTCACGGGTTGATAATATTAAATAAATTATTTTCCACACGTAAGTAATGCTTTTACTGGTGCAAAATCCTGACGATGCTGTGGCAATACACCAAATTGCTTTAGAGCAGCCAGATGTGCGGCTGTACCATAACCCTTATGTTTGGCAAAACCATACTGAGGATAGTGCTTATCCAGTGCGTACATTTCTGCATCCCGCGCCGTCTTAGCCAGAATCGAAGCAGCAGAAATAGCAGCTATTTTCAGATCACCTTTGACTACTGCTTCTGCTGGCAAAGACAAATCAGTGGGTATGCGGTTACCATCTATCCAGACTTTAGCTGGCTGGATATGCAAACTAGCTACTGCCCGAGCCATGGCGCGCATGGTTGCAAACAGAATATTATATTGATGAATTTCGGCTACATCAGCAGCTGCCACTGACCAAGCCGTTGCCTGTTGCTTAATTAGCACAGCCAGCGCATCGCGTTTCTTTTCAGATAATTTTTTTGAATCAGTAAGACCGGGTAAATCATAATCTGCCGGCAAGATAACTGCTGCTGCATAGACACTGCCAACTAAAGGTCCGCGCCCCGCTTCATCCACACCTGCATGACTAGGCAAAACTGCTAAATCTATACTCATATCTGTCCCGTTGCATGCTGTAATACGGCCTGTGCAGCCAGTTCATCTGTATTTAAGCGTAATTGCTGATGCAATGTTAAAAAATCAGCCTGCAAGTTTTGTATTTCCTGCGGCGATTCATACCAGTGAACCACTGCTTGCGCCAGTTTTTGCGCGGTAGCGTTACCTTGTAGCATTTCGGGCACCACACCTTTGCCTAACAGGATATTTGGCAAGCCAACATACGGAACCTTGATTTTATGTTTGACATAAGCATAAGTTAAGGGTGAAATTTTATAACTGATTACCATCGGACACTGGCATAAAGCCACTTCCAGTGTAGCTGTTCCACTGGTAACCAGCGCCACATCTGCTGCCTGACAAGCCATTTCTGCATGTGCAGACATTAAACGCACTGGCAATTTCTGCCAGATTGGCTGAGCCAGTATGGCCTGCATCCGCTGTCGCGTTGCCGTCGTTGCCAGTGGCAATAAGAACTGTGCCTGTGGATAACGCTGATAAATAATTTCTGCTGCCTGCAAAAACAGTGGTGCCATAAAATCAATTTCACTGACGCGGCTGCCTGGCATTAAGACAAATACTGGTGCCTGTTCAGGCAATTTCAGTTGCCGCCGTTTTGCCATTCGGTCAACAACCAATGGCAAAGTTTGGGCAAGGGGATGGCCAACGAAGCGGGCACGACCACCGGCCTGCTGATATAGCTCTGGTTCCATCGGAAACAGACACAATATCTCGTCTACTTGCTTAACAATTTTTTTTACTCGCTTACGCCGCCATGCCCACACAGATGGGCTGACATAATGTACGGTAGCAATGCCAACATGCTTTAAGCTTTCAGCAACGCCCAAATTAAAATCTGGCGCATCAATACCAACAAACACGTGCGGGCGGATTTTTTTCAGCGCCTGAATTAAACCGCGACGAATGGCGAGAATTTCCGGTAACTTTTTTACTACCTCAACAAAACCGCGTACCGCCAGTTTTTCCTGATCATACAGGCTCTGTATACCCGCAGCCAGCATTCTCGGCCCGCCGATACCCACAAACTGTACATGCGGATAACGTGCACGAATAGCATTCATCAGATGAGCACCCAGTAAATCACCGGATGCTTCTCCGGCACACAAGGCTATGGTTAACATGGGCTGTTCAGTTGCAGTTTTATTCATAGCGGGTTAGCAGTTTTATAAGCAACTATATGGTAAAGCGTAATGTATAGTAAGTTTAGCAGGCGATACCAGATTATAAAAGAATGGCGTATAAAAGTTAAAAGCCCAAGCAGATGGCTTGGGCTTTTATAATGGGGTGGCTGATGGGTCTCGAACCCACGACAACTGGAACCACAATCCAGGGCTCTACCAACTGAGCTACAGCCACCATAAAAACTTTTTCAAACTTTGGTGCGCCCGACAGGAATCGAACCTGTAACCCCCGGCTTAGAAGGCCGGTGCTCTATCCGGTTGAGCTACGGGCGCGTACTCTCAAATCTATCCGGACAAGGATTCAGTCGATATGGTCGGGGTGGTGGGATTCGAACTCACGACCCTCTGCTCCCAAAGCAGATGCGCTAACCAGGCTGCGCTACACCCCGACGAGAGAGGCGAACTATACAGCTCTAAGAAACTATCGTCAAGAGGTAAAGCAGATTTTTTTGCCATATTTTTGAATTATTGCCGATTTATGTTGGTGGCAGTAGATAAAAGCAGATGAAACCGCCGAAAAAAAATGCGACAATACTATTTTTCTGAATATTGGCTGCTGACTGCTGGCCAGCAGCATAATCTTTCCTTTCTGTCTGGAATATTCTGATGACCGCACAACTCATTGATGGTAAAAAAATTTCCCAACAAATTCTACAAAACCTGGCTGCGCGCGTACAACAGCGGCTGGACAACCGGTTACACCGTCCCTGTCTGGCTGTGGTGCTGGTAGGCGAAGATCCAGCCAGTGCAGTATATGTACGCAATAAAAAACGTGCCTGTGAAACCATCGGATTTGAATCACGCAGCTACGAATTGCCAGCACAGACCAGTGAAGCTGAATTACTGGCACTGATCGACGAAATGAATGCTGACAACGGTGTTGACGGTATTCTGGTGCAATTACCTCTGCCTGTGCATATTGACGGTCAGAAGATACTGGAACGAATTGTGCCACACAAAGATGTAGATGGTTTTCATCCGTATAATGTAGGCCGTTTGGCAGTGAAAATGCCGTTAATGCGCCCATGTACACCTAAAGGAGTGATGACATTACTCGATGCTTATCAGGTTGAAATAACCGGTAAAAAAGCCGTCGTGATTGGTGCTTCAAATATTGTCGGCCGACCGCAGGCATTAGAATTGCTACTGGCACGTGCGACCGTAACAGTTTGTCATAGTGCTACTCAGAATCTGGCACAGGAAGTTGCTGCCGCCGATATTGTGGTAGCGGGTGTCGGCATTCCAGAGTTTGTCAAAGGTGAATGGATCAAACCGGGTGCAGTGGTTATAGATGTAGGGATTAACCGACTGGAAAACGGGCAGTTATGCGGTGATGTAGAGTTTGAGACCGCCAAAGAACGTGCTGCAATGATTACGCCGGTACCGGGTGGAGTTGGCCCGATGACTATTGCGACCTTAATGGAAAATACACTGCAAGCGGCGGAAATTCACGATACACAGCGGCTCTGACATCACGCAACACAATTAAGAGGCGACGTTGTATTGCAATGCATAACATAGAAAGCATGTATCGGCTTTTTAACCGGTGTATTGTTATGATGCAGTAGAATTAAGACAGCTATACTGCATCAAAGATTATTCTATAAGTACTGACAAAAATCCCAGACACTGTATCAACCAGCGGCATATGATAAGCTGGCAGCGTTTCTGAAGCAGTTGTTTTGGTTTATTTAACAAACTATTGTGGTATTAATGTAATGTATCAATTTTTTCTGGACGCATGGGCTGCCCTGCGTCTGCGCTTTTATCCTAAAACGCATTATCGTTACTCTCCGTTAATTATAGTGCCGGTTTTGCTGACGCTAGGCTTGATCAATATGGCCAATATGTCGCAGCTTTTGGGACATCAGGCTGGTATAACGGTTTTCATTCTGGCATTAACAGTGTTGCGCTGGGGTATTCTGGGCATGACAATGCAGACTATTTTAGGCTACTACAGCAAGCAGCCGGGACAATGGTATGGTTATGTGCTGGTTACTGAGGCGCTGATACTACCAATGATAGCGATGCTGTACTGGCCACAGGCATTAGCCACCGCTGGATCTTTCTGGCTGATATGGACAATGGTGGTACAGGTATCTGGTTTTGTACGTATCAGCCAGCAAAATGTTTTCAAAGTAGGCTTGGCTTATATTATTTATTTTTTAGTTACCAGTCTGGCAGGGGGTATGCTGCTACTCGTATTCAGCACCATGGGCTGGCTAGATATAAACAGCATGGCACAGTCTTTCCAGCAAATATTGACAATACCCGCTGCTGAAACAGGCATGCGCTAATGCAGATGTGGAATCAGGCTGGTTCCGCTATAATAATACATGGTGTTTTTTGTGCGATTTAAACTATTTAGCACTGTTAAAACCCGAAATCACCTGACCGGTTTTGTTGATTTGAAAAGGAATAAGCATGACATTAAAAGTTGCCATTAATGGTTATGGCCGTATCGGCCGCCAGGTATTGCGTGCAATTTATGACTATAACCTGCGCAACCAGTTTGAAATTGTGGCGGTAAATGCCAGTGGTTCACTGGAAACCAGTGCTCATCTGACAAAGTTCGATACGGTTCATGGCCGTTTTACCGCAGATGTTTCATGTGATGATGATGCTTTAATCATTAACGGCGATCGTATCCGCTTTTTCGCTACCCGCAATCCGGCAGAACTGCCTTGGGGTGAATTAGGTGTTGATCTGGTATTAGAATGTACCGGCGCATTTACCAGCAAGGAAAAAGCCAGTGTTCATTTACACAGTGGTGCGAAAAAGGTTTTGATTTCTGCGCCCGGGGGTGCCGATGTGGATGCTACTGTGGTATATGGTGTGAACCATCGGGTACTGACACCGGAAATGACAGTGGTATCCAACGGCTCCTGCACAACCAATTGTTTGGCACCAGTTGCCAAAGCCATTAATGACGGACTGGGCATGGTGAAAGGTTTGATGACTACCATTCATGCGTTCACCAATGATCAGGTTTTGACAGATGTTCGGCATAAAGATTTGCGCCGTGCCCGCAGTGCGGTGGAAAACCTGATTCCAACCAAAACCGGTGCGGCCAAGGCTGTGGGACTGGTACTACCTGAATTACAGGGTAAATTTGACGGTTTTTCGGTACGCGTACCCACAATCAATGTCTCACTGGTTGATTTAACCTTTGAAGCGGCACGTGATACCAGTGTAGAAGAAGTGAATGCCATCGTTAAAGCTGCCAGTGAAGGCAGTATGCAGCACATCCTAGGCTACAATACTTTGCCACTGGTTTCTACCGATTTCAATCACATGCCTCAGGCATCGATTTTTGACAGTACTTTAACTAAAGTAACCAATGGCAATATGGTTAAAGTGCTGGCATGGTACGATAATGAATGGGGCTTTAGCTGCCAGATGCTCAATACCGCCCGTGCCATGTTTGGCATGGAAGTTACACCGTTCGCCTAAGCTATTGTCGGCAGATGCAGGCTGTCTGAACCCACCGGGCTATTTCAGACAGCCTGCATGCATTCCGGACAGACGAAACGCAAACAATAAACTTCAGCTACCCAAAAAACGATAATCATGGCAGATTGAGCTGATCAAACCAATAATTTTAATTTCCCAGTAACAAGCAAAACACGGATACTCTCCTCCTGCGTGATTGAGGCACAGATTATGCTTAACTATCATTTGCAACCCCACTCTCTGACCCAGCATTTGTGGCAAGTGCATTTCAGCTTTACACAATCGGATAATCAGGATTTCAGCCTGAGTTTACCCAACTGGTTACCCGGTAGTTATATGATTCGTGATTTTGCCCGCCATATCATCACTTTATCGGCTTGTTGCAACAACACACCAGCATCAGCTGAACAGGTCAATAAAAATACCTGGGTTTGCAGCGGACAGGCTGGTAATTGGGAAATCTGCTATTTGGTTTACGCCTTTGATACCTCAGTGCGTGGCTCATTTTTAAATACTGAACGAGGCTTCTTTGATGGTGCTTGTCTGTTTTTACGCCATAACCAACGGCAGCAGGAAACATGCCAGCTAAGTATTACCGGCTTGCCTGAAAACTGGGACATAGCTACCACTATGCCGCAAACATCACAACCACAGGTTTATCAGGCCAGCAATTACCGTGCCCTGATTGATTATCCGGTGGAAATGGGTCATCTACTGCGCCTACCATTTACAGCAGGCGGTATTGAACACGAAATTATCATCAGCGGACACTTTTCTCGGTTTGACCAGCAGCGTTTGGTAGATGATGTAGCCAAAATATGCGCCAGTGAAATAGCCATGTTTGCCGCACCGGCGCCATTTGAGCATTACAGCTTTCTATTATTTGTCGGAAACGGCATTTATGGTGGACTGGAACATAGATCATCTTCGGCACTTATGGCTGATCGACATGACCTGCCGCAAACAAATGGCAAAAATAATGATGCCTATATCACCTTACTGGGATTGTTCAGCCATGAATATTTTCATGCATGGAATGTGAAATCCATTATTCCAGCAGTTTTTGCCAGCAGCGAACTGAACACGGAAGCATATACCCGTCTGTTATGGGCATTTGAAGGCATTACCTCTTACTATGATGACTGGTTTCTGGTTCGCAGTGGTGTGATTACTCCAGCTCAATATCTACAACTACTGGCCAAAACCATTACCCGAGTACAACAAGGTACTGGCCGGCTGAAGCAAAGTCTGGCAGAGTCCAGCTTCACTGCGTGGACAAAATACTATAAACAGAATGAAAACAGTGCCAATGCTATTGTCAGCTACTACCAGAAAGGTGCATTGGCAGCCATGTGTCTGGATCACTATATCCGCCAGCAAACCGGACAACAGAAAAATCTGGACGATATTATGCGTGCCTTATATCAGGACTGGCGTGAGCGGGGCATGGGTCTGGCCGAAAATGAATGGCTGAAAATTGCCCAACAGGCCACTGGTATAGATTTAACTGAGGTTTATCAGCAATATATTATGACTACCGCTGATTTACCTCTGGCTGAACAGTTGCAACAGGCTGGGGTACAGTTATACTGGGCAGCCTTGCCACGCCAGCATGGCGGTGCATATATCGAACACATCCCCGCTAACGAACAGGCCTGTGCAGACTTGGGTGCCCGTTTTCAATCAGCAGCATTTGGCATCAGCCTACAGCAGGTATTTAATCTGGGTAGTGCCGAGAATGCAGGCTTATGTGCTGGTGATCAGCTTATCGCTCTTAATGATGAAATCATTACTGATTTCAATAATCAGTGGGCTCGTATTCATATTGGCGAATCAGTACGAATACATTTTATCCGTGATGGTCTATTACAACAGACTACCTTACTGGCACAGACAGCAGTAACTGACACAGCACTATTAAGCATTGATAATGCGATGCTGTTACAGCAGTGGTTACAGCCGCAGTCTTAGATTTAACCAGAGATTTTTACATTATCCACCTATTTACAAACGTTGTGTATTCATGCCTGCTGACAACTTACATCTCACTCTTGTCCTGCCGAGCTTATTGTGGCCACATCATGAAACTATTGTGCCAAAATTACAGTTGCCAGCACTGAATACCTTACGGCAGTGGAGCAAATATTTCTCACAACCTACCAGTAGAAGCCAGCTTTACCGGCAATATCTGTGGCAGGGTTCATGGTTACAACAGGCAGTTCAACAAATAAATTCTAACTCAAATGGTTATGGCTTTATTGCCACCCCCATCAGCCAGATAGCTGGCATGCATCAGCTCCAGTATTTGGATGGGAAAGCACTTGGCCTGACCACAAAAGAAGCGAAGGCTTTCTGTGACGTGTTAAATGCATGGTTACAGGTAGACGGCTGGCAATTTTGGCCAGTAAAACCAGATTTATGGCTAGTTACCACCCCACAGAGCATTGAATTTACCCTGCCATCCTTGCTGGATTTGTCTGGCAGCATTGATGGTACAGCTAAACCGGTTGGAACTGACGCAACCCAGATTCTGCAACGGCAAACTGAACTGCAAATGTTACTGTATCAGCACCCATTGAACCAGCAGCGTATTGCACGCGGCCTGCCTGTCATCAATGGTTTCTGGTTTGAACCAGACTGCACCGGTATGGCTAACAACGAAATCCCACTTTATACTGACAGTTCATGGGCATTTCATGCGCATAATCTGCCAACCAATTACATCGAGTTAACTAACTTCACGCCCAGCCAACAGGAAGTTGTACTGTTTAACGACCAATTGTGCTTACCGGTTAATCAAGGTGATCTTTATACCTATATGCAAATACTGCAACAATGGGAGCAGGACTGGTGGCAACCGCTACTGACGGCACTGCAAAATAGGCAAATTCACCAATTGGATATCCGATGCGAAGAGGGGCTACTTAAAATTTGCAAACCCTGGCTACCTCCTTTCTGGCGCAAAACGAAACCTTTTAGCGGATTAAGTTTATGAAACCGGCTCGTATTCTTACTCGCCCAGTTGATACTGTTGCACAACAAACTTTACTTGCACAGGGCGTTGATCCTTTGCTGGCCAAACTGTATGCAACTCGAGCGATTAAAAACAAAAGTGAAACCGAATACAGCCTGTCTGCACTGCTACCGTTTCAGAGTCTGAAAAATATTCAGGCTGCTAGTGAACGCTTAGCTCGAGCCATTGAGCAACAGGAAAAAATTCTGATTGTTGCTGATTATGATGCAGATGGTGCCACAGCTTGCGCACTGGGTATGCGTGGATTACAGGCAATGGGCGCCAAAACTGATTTTCTTGTGCCTAACCGTTTCGACCACGGCTATGGCCTGACACCACAAATTGCCGAACTGGCTGCTAAGGCTGGTACTGATTTACTGCTTACTGTAGACAATGGTATCGCCAGCGTAACAGGAGTACAACGAGCACAACAGCTGGGCATGGATGTTTTGATTACCGACCATCATTTACCTAGCGAACAACTGCCTGAATGCATTATTGTTAACCCCAACCAGCCTGGAGATCATTTCCCAAGTAAGGCTCTGGCAGGTGTAGGGGTTATGTTTTACGTGCTGATGGCCTTACGCCATCATTTGCGCCAGCATAACTGGTTTGGCCAGCAACCCGAACCGAATCTGGCTCAATGGCTAGATCTGGTGGCATTAGGCACTATCGCCGATGTTGTATCCCTTGATCAGAATAACCGTATTCTGGTCGCACAGGGACTTAGGCGAATACGTGCAGACAAAATGCAGCCCGGTATACGCGCCCTGTTTCATGTAGCAAAACGCAAAGCACAGCAGGCACAGGCATTTGATCTTGGTTTTGCCATTGCTCCGCGGCTGAATGCCGCAGGCCGGCTGGATGATATGAGTCTGGGTATCGCCTGTCTGCTGAGCGACGATATGGAAAGCGCTACAGATTTAGCTCTACAATTGGATGATTTAAATCGTGAACGTCGTCAGATTCAGCGCAGCATGCAGGATGAAGCCAATCTGCAACTGGCGACAATTAACACAGAAAACAGCTACAGCATTGTTGCCTATCATGATAACTGGCATCAGGGCGTAACCGGTATTGTTGCTGGACGGTTACGCGAAACTTTCCATCGTCCCAGTATCGTTTTTGCCCAAGCAGAAGACGGAACATTACGTGGTTCCGGTCGCTCAAACGCTGGTTTACATTTGCGTGATGCACTGGATCTGGTTAGCAAGCGTCGGCCAGAAATCATTCAGAAATTCGGTGGCCATGCCATGGCAGCCGGATTGAGTATAGCCGGCATACATCTGCCAGCTTTCCAGCGTGAATTTGAGGCAGTCTGCCAGCAACTTATCCAGCCGGCCGACCTCAATCATACTTACCAAACCGATGGTTCATTAGACGATGAGCACCTGAATTTAGAAACAGCACAACAACTAGCCACACTGGTATGGGGACAAAATTTTCCTGAACCATGCTTTTGCGATGAATTCAGGGTAATCCGGCAACAAAGCGTTGGCACTGGCCATATCAAAGCAGTGTTGCGCAAGAGCAATTGTGAATGTGAAGCCATGTTTTTCCGCTGTGGCACGTCCCTGCCAGAACACATCCGCGTGGTTTACCGGCTGATAGCCAACGAATGGCGCCAGCAAATGGAACTACAGCTGTATGTAGATTACTGGGAAATTTGTGCCTAAACAGATATACAAGCTGTTTAAATACACAAATTCACTTATAATTAGCACAATTAAACATTAACATGGATTTACTAAAGGCATATTCTGTACCGGTCACAAAACAGCATACTGGACACACCAGACTGTAAAACGAAGCCAAAACAGGTGTAATAGCCAGCAAGTGTAAACTCTAAAAGTTATTAAGACGGGATTTAGTTTGTATGAGTGTAGGATTGATTCGGGTTTTGTATAAACACCAGATTATTGACGCAGAAAAAGCAGAAAAACTGCGTCAGGAGCTGGAACAGAAACGTCCGGTTATACCGGCACTGTTGCAGTCTGGTGCCATTAATGCCGATAAGCTGGCCAGCTTTCTGTCCAATGTATTCAGTATTCCTTATCTGAATCTGGAACGGTATAACCAAAATCTGGTATCGTCGGATTTAATCAATCTGAAAATCATGCAGCAATACATGTGTATACCGATATTCAAGCGTGGTAACCGCCTGTTTCTCGCTGTATCTGACCCTACATCGATACAGCATTACCAGAAAATTGCCACTGATGCCGGCTGCATACTAAACTTGGTTATTGTTCGTGATAACCAGTTACGCCAGCTACTGGAAAATCTTGACCAGGAATCCACCAGTCTGCTGGAAGGCATGGATTCAGTCGGTGATGAAGAAGCAAGTGGCAGCAATGCCATGTCCGCAGATGAGGAAGATGGCGAAAATGGCCCGGTTGCCAAATTTGTCTTCAAAATACTAGGGGATGCTCTGGCCAACGGTGCATCAGATATCCATTTCGAATTTTATGAAGAAATGGCACGGGTACGTTTCCGTGTTGATGGACAATTACGTGAAGTAGTACGTATGCCACTGAACATTCGCAGCCAGATCTCCTCACGCATCAAAGTCATGTCCAAATTGGATATTTCAGAAAAGCGTATTCCTCAGGATGGCCGTATTCAGATTCAGTTCCGCAAAGGTGCCAAGCCAATTGATTTTCGTGTCAGCACCCTGCCTACCCTGTTTGGTGAAAAAATTGTAATGCGTATCCTGAATTCGGATGCCGCTACCTTGAATATCGAACAGCTCGGTTTTGAGCCATTTCAGAAAGAATTACTGCTGGAAGCTATTCATCGCCCCTATGGCATGGTGCTGGTTACCGGTCCAACCGGTTCTGGTAAAACCGTATCATTGTATACCTGTCTGAATATACTTAATACTGACAGCGTTAATATTTCCACCGCAGAAGACCCAGCGGAAATTAACCTGCCCGGTATTAATCAGGTCAACGTTAATGATAAACAAGGGCTGACATTCGCAGCAGCACTAAAATCTTTTCTGCGTCAGGATCCAGATATTATCATGGTGGGGGAAATTCGAGATCTGGAAACAGCAGATATCGCCATCAAGGCTGCACAAACCGGCCATATGGTTTTCTCCACCCTGCATACCAATAACGCTCCGGCCACATTGTCACGTATGCTGAATATGGGCGTTGCTCCATTCAACATCGCCAGCTCAGTTAATCTGATTATGGCTCAGCGTCTGGTACGGCGTTTATGTACCTGCAAGGCACCAGCAGAACGTCCGCCCGAAGATGTTCTGAAAAAAGCCGGCTTTTCGGATGAAGATCTGGCCAAAGACTGGACATTTTACCGGCCGGTAGGCTGTGAACGCTGCAAAGGCAAAGGTTACAAGGGACGTGCCGGTGTTTATGAAGTCATGCCTGTCAGTGAAGAAATGCAACGTATCATTATGAACAACGGTAATGAAGTTGATATCAGTACTCAGGCACTCAAGGAAGGACTGGTTGATTTACGTCATGCCGGTTTGCTTAAAGTTATGGAAGGTATCACGTCTCTGGACGAAATTCTGGCAACCACCAATGATTAAAGCTGATTGCCGATTTATTAAATTAAATCCATACTGTGGGAAAAACTATGAATAAACCAGTAGCAGTATCCAAATCCAAACCCGCCGGTACCACTTTCAGTTTTGAAGGTAAAAACATCAAAACCGAACAGATTGTGCGCGGAGAGGTAGTTGCAAAAAATGAAGCAGAAGCTCGTGCCAAGCTGAACCGGCGTCAGATTCGTGTTATTCAGATTGCCAAGGTCAAGAAACTGCGTCAGAAGAAAATCAGCCAGGCGGATATCACTGTCTTTACGCGACAATTATCCACCATGATGAAATCCGGTTTACCATTAATGCAGGCGTTTGATATTGCAGCCAAAGGCCATTCCAATCCAGGTATAACTCAGTTACTGACAGAAATTCGTGCAGATGTAGAGCAGGGTACATCTTTGGCTGACTCTTTTTCCAAATATCCAAAATACTTTGATAACTTTTACTGTAATCTGGTGCGTGCCGGTGAAACTGGTGGTGTATTGGAAGGGCTATTAGACAAACTGGCGGTATATAAAGAAAAAACGCAAGGTATCAAGAAAAAAGTTAAAAGTGCCTTAATGTATCCGGTTTTTGTGATAATTGTTGCCATAGCACTGGTTTTTGTCATGATGATATTTGTACTGCCTTCTTTTGCCAAGGTATATGAAGGAATGGGCGTACCGTTGCCCGGATTAACTCAGGTTATGATGAACATCTCTGACTTTTTCGTTCATTATGGTATTTTCATTCTAATATCATTAATTGTTGCGGGAGTTGGCTTCTATAAATGGTTTCAAAACTCAGCAGACCTGCGAAAACGCTTTGATCATATGTTATTAAAATTGCCTATCTTTGGGCAAATTGTGCGTAAAGCAACCATTGCACGTTGGTCTCGTACTATGGCCACTCTGTTTGCAGCTGGAGTACCTTTGGTAGAAGTATTAGATTCTGTAGCCGGCGCAGCAGGTAATATTGAGTATGAGGAAGCGACTCAGGAAATCCGTGCTAAAGTAAATCAGGGGATTTCACTTACTTCCGCCATGAGGGCAACAGAGTTATTTCCCAATATGGTAATACAAATGGCCTCTATCGGGGAAGAATCTGGTTCACTCGATTCCATGCTGAATAAGGCCGCTGAATTTTATGAAGACGATGTAGATATCGCTGTTTCACAATTATCTTCATTAATGGAACCAATCATTATGGTGGTATTAGGTCTAATTATTGGTGTCATTCTGGTAGCGATGTATTTACCAATGTTCAATATGGGCAACGCTATAGGTTAATGACAGATGTTAACTGATACCCTGTTTTTCAGTGTAGTCGCACTAATATTGGGTTTTGCTGTTGGCAGTTTTCTGAATGTAGTCATCTATCGCTTGCCCATCATGATGGAAAGAAGCTGGCAGGCTGAAGCTCGGATGGCACTACAGCTGCCAGCAGAAAACTCTGCCCGCTTTAATCTATGTGTCCCACCTTCAGCCTGTCCGCACTGTCAGTGCAAAATCCGCTGGTGGCAGAATGTACCGCTGTTAAGCTATCTATTACTACGTGGTCGCTGCGCCGCATGTGCTGCACCCATCAGTCCTCGCTACTTTTGTGTAGAGTTATTAACAGGTCTAGCCTTTGCAGCAGTTGTCTGGCGTTATGATGTTACGCCTGTCGCAGTAGGTGGCCTGGTTCTGACTGCTGCGCTGATTGCACTGACCTTTATTGATGCAGATACCCAACTCTTGCCTGACCAGATTACCTTGCCACTATTGTGGTTCGGTTTACTGTTTAACTGGTACTGTGGATTTGTCTCATTATCTGCTGCCGTCTGGGGCGCTGCACTGGGCTATCTGAGCTTATGGTCACTTTTCTGGCTATTCAAGTTGCTAACCGGCAAAGATGGCATGGGCTATGGTGACTTCAAATTATTAGCTGCTCTTGGCGCCTGGATGGGAGCCGCAACATTGCCATTAATTGTATTTATGGCTGCAATTGTCGGCATTATTGCCTCACTTATTCTCAAAGTTGCCCGCAGCCAGCCAATGGCTTTCGGCCCAGCACTGGCCATTGCCGGCTGGATTGTATGGATGGCAAATAGCCAAATTAATCAATTGATTCATTGGTGGCTGCGTATCTCTGGACTCAGTACATGACACTCTGGATAGGTTTGTCCGGTGGGATAGGCAGTGGTAAGTCCACAGCGGCAAGCTGCTTTGCCGCTTTGGGCGTACCAATACTGAATGCAGATGATATTTCGCGTCAACTCACTGCCCCGCAAGGTCTGGCTTTGCCTGCAATCCAGAAACAGTGCGGAAAAAACCTGTTTCTGGCTGATGGCAGTTTGGATCGTCAGCAACTGCGTAACTGGGTATTTGCCAATTCTCATAACCGAATATTACTGGAAAATATTCTTCATCCCCTGATCTGGCAAGGTTTGCAACAAGCCAAACAGCAAACCAGTTCAAACCAGCATTATGGCATTATAGAAATTCCTCTACTGGCAGAAAAACCGGAATTTCAACAACTGGTACAACGTATACTCATTATCGAAGCGCCGGTTGATATATGTATTCAGAGAGTGCAGCAACGCAGTGGTCTGGACGAAACCACAATCCGTGCTATCATGACACAACAAACTGACAGTAATAGTAGAAAAGCTATTGCTGATGATATTATCATCAACGATGGCGGCTGGCAGGAACTTAACCGGAAAGTCATTCAGCAGCACCACTTCTATCAAGCTCTAACACCATCCTAGTTATGACAGATATCATCCATTTCGAACACCCTTTGTCCGAGCGCGTGCGCAATTTCCTACGTATCGCACACCTGTTCAAGCACTTCCATGAAGTCGTCATACGCAGTGAAATCTGGGCACATCATTGTGCACTGTTTTCACTGTTTGAAATCATGGAAGCTGCCGCACGTGCCGAGCTGAAGCTGGATATTCTGCAGGAACTGGAGCGCCAAAAAGGTCTGGCACGGCAACGTGGTGAGGAAGGTGGTGCTGCGCTGGAAACTATCCAGACCGCAATTTCAAATCTGCAAAGTGTCCAGCAGAAATTTGGCCAGCATTTGCGTGAAAATGAATGGCTGATGGCAATCAAACAACGCATGTTTGTTCCCGGTGGTACCAGCCCGTATGATTTGCCTTCATATTATTACTGGCAGCAGAAAAGCCCTGCAGAACGCGAAAACCAGTTGCGTCAGTGGATCCAAAGCCTATTACCCACTTATGAAGCCATCAATCTGCTACTGGAAATTCTGCGCCACAACAGTCTGTCAGTAGAATGCCTGGCAACAGCTGGCAGTTACCAGCATAATAGTCTGGGACAAAATATCCATCTGCTTGGCATCAATGTTGCCCAAAACGCCACAGCATTGCCAGAGGTATCGGCTAATAAATATTTTACCCACATTCGCTTTTTACAGGCATCACAACAACAGGCACGCGGACCAGTATTAACGACAGACATCCCGTTTACTCTGGTTATGTGCAGCTTCGATCCGGTAATTAAATAATGACAGAAAAAATCACGACTGTTAATTGCCCCACCTGTGGACAAAATGTTACATGGACTCCAGCCAACCGTTTCCGGCCATTTTGCTCAGAACGCTGCAAGATGATTGATCTTGGCAGTTGGGCCAGCGAAAACTATAACTTGCCAGCAGATGAAGATGAACCTCTGAGCGAAGAAATAAAACCATCAGAGCCTTAATCATTAGCAAAACATTATCACCAACCATTGCAGATATCCATGTAACCTATGACTTCTCCTGCTCTTTGCATCAAACAGGCTGTTAAAACCTATGCCAATGGTTTTATGGCTTTAAAAGGCGTCAGCTTCAGCGTCCAGCCAGGTGAATTTTTTGGCTTGCTCGGCCCCAACGGCGCCGGCAAAACCACACTTATTTCAGCAATGGCTGGCCTGAACCGTCTAACCTCCGGCCAAATCAGCATTTGCGGCCATGATGTGCAACATGAAGCAAATATCACCCGCAAACTTTTAGGAGTCGTACCACAGGAATTGGTTTTCGACCCTTTTTTCAGCGTACGCGAGGCACTGCAATTTCAATCCGGTTATTTTGGTTTACGCAAAAACGACGAATGGATAGATGAGATTATTGTCAGTCTCGGCTTAGCAGACAAAGCCAATACTAATACCCGCAACCTCTCCGGTGGCATGAAGCGTCGTGTCATGGTAGCGCTGGCACTGGTACACCGGCCACCAGTCATCGTACTGGACGAACCTACTGCCGGCGTAGATGTCGAATTAAGACAAAACCTGTGGCAATTCATTACCAAATTGAACACAGCCGGTCATACCATCATTCTGACAACCCATTATCTGGAAGAGGCACAGTCGTTATGTGACCGTATTGCCATGCTTAAACACGGCGAAATTGTGGCACTGGACAGTACTCAAAACCTGCTGAATACCGAAACAGATTTACAGCTAACATTAACTTTAGATCAACCATTACCAGATAACCTGCATCAGCATCTCATACAGGCAGATGGTAATAATTATCTACTGAAACTTGCTGACTACGGCCAGCTGACCACCCTGTTACAAAACTTGCAAACCCAGAATATCAACGTCAGAAACCTGCACATAATGGAAAACGATCTGGAAAACGTGTTCCTGCGCCTGACCAGCGATCATGTGAAAGGCGAAAAATGAATACCATTGGTTGCTATACCCTGTTTAAAAAAGAAGTACTGCGTTTCTGGAAAGTAGGTTTTCAAACCCTATCTGCTCCCATTCTGACTGCCTTGCTGTACCAGCTAATTTTTGCTCATATCATGCAAGGACGTGCTGATATCCTACCTGGTGTCAGCTACAATGCATTTCTGATTCCGGGGCTGGCGATGATGTCCATGCTGCAAAATGCCTTTGCCAACTCTTCCTCAAGCCTGATTCAATCACGTATAACCGGTAATCTGATATTTATTCTGTTGCCGCCATTAGGTACAGCTGCTTTCTTCTGCGCCTATGTAGGTGCTTCCATCCTGCGCGGATTAATGGTGGGGATTGGTGTAATAGCAGTAACAGTTTTCTTCGGCCTACCATCACCTTATCACATCGGCTGGATAATCACATTCGCCTTACTGGGATGTGCAATTATGAGTATGTTTGGCCTCTTGGCAGGCATTGTTGCAGAAAAATTCGACCAGCTAGCTGCATTCCAGAATTTTCTCATCATGCCCCTAACCTTCCTGTCTGGCGTATTCTATTCCATTAACAGCTTGTCACCATTCTGGCGCTCCCTCAGTCATTTCAATCCGGTTTTTTACATCATTGACGGCTTTCGTTTTGGCTTTTTCGGCCAAAGTGACTCCTCCCCCTGGCTGGCATTAAGCGTAGTCGGCAGCTTTGCCATCGGTTTGTGTATTCTTGTCTGCGCCATACTGAAATCTGGCTGGAAATTACGCAATTAGACAAACTAAAACGCTATAATAGCCGCCATTTCAATAGCTATTCTGGAGCTCATCATGTTAACACCCGAAGAGGTTAAAGCCATGATTGCCAACCTTCTATCCTGCGAATACCTCGAGGTTGAAGGCGACGGTCATCATTTCTTTGCCCGGATTGTATCCAGTGCTTTTACCGGAAAAAGCCGTCTGGCTCGCCATCGCATGATTAAAGATGGCCTAGCACAACAGATTGCCAGCAATGAATTACATGCACTATCCATTACTACCGCAGCCACACCTGCTGAATGGGCAGCAAAACAGCATTAATCGGCAGACAGCCTTTACTGCCATCATTGAGAATTTATATGGAAAAATTAAAAATCCGTGCTAACGGCGCATTAAACGGCGAAATCATTATTTCTGGCGCCAAAAATGCAGCCCTGCCTTTGCTGTGCGCTTCACTACTAACACGGGATACCCTGCATCTGACTAATGTCCCTATGCTGCGGGACGTTAAAACCACCCAAAAACTGTTACAGGGCATGGGCGCACGCGTACTGACAGACAACGTACATGAGTTCGAAATCAACTGTAGCGGTATCAACAATACCTGTGCACCATACGAGCTGGTCAAAACCATGCGAGCTTCCATTCTGGTATTAGGACCGACACTAGCGCATTTTGGTGAAGCTCAGGTTAGCCTGCCCGGCGGGTGTGCTATCGGTTCACGACCAGTTGATCAGCATCTGAAAGGGCTCGAAGCCATGGGCGCCGAAATCAGTATCGAGCATGGTTACGTCAAAGCCCGAGCCCAACGTCTGCAAGGTGCACATATCGTCATGGATATGGTTACCGTAACCGGTACAGAAAACCTATTAATGGCTGCAACATTGGCAGAAGGTACTACCATTCTGGAAAATGCTGCCATGGAACCAGAAGTTACTGATCTTGCCGACTGTCTGGTTAAAATGGGAGCAAATATTCAAGGCATAGGTACTCCTACTCTTACCATTACCGGTGTAGAAAAACTACATGGCTGTACCCACCGCGTAGTACCCGATCGCATCGAAGCTGGTACTTTCCTATGCGCAGTAGCTATGACCGGCGGTAAAGTAGTTCTCAAGCATGCCGCCCCTAAAACCATGCTGGCCATTCTGGAAAAACTGAGCGAAGCCGGTGCCATTATTGAAGCAGGTGATGACTGGATTAGCATCGATATGCAGCAACGTCCTAAAGCCGTAGATATACGCACCCTGCCCTACCCAGCATTTCCCACCGACATGCAGGCACAGTTTATGGTAATGAACACCATTGCCTGTGGTAACAGTAAAGTAGTAGAAACCATCTTTGAAAACCGCTTTATGCACATACCCGAACTTAATCGCATGGGAGCACGGATATCAGCCGAAGGCAATACTGCCATTGTAGAGGGCGTGGAACAGTTATCCGGTACCACCGTAATGGCTACCGACCTGCGTGCATCAGCCAGTCTTGTACTGGCCGGTCTGGTAGCCAGTGGTGAAACCACTGTTGAACGTATTTACCATCTGGATCGTGGTTACGAAAACATTGAACAAAAACTAGGCGGCGTAGGCGCTATTATTGAACGCATTAGTAATTAATAAACATCACAATCAAACAACAGGGCTATTGAGCAAATCCAGATAGCCCTGTTTTTATATAATATACATATGAATTAACTTATCCAAAAAGTCATAATCCAATTTCTAAACTGAAATTCTCTATAGACATAATAAATAAATACATATAAACCACTCACCATATAATTACATACTCCAGAAACAAAATATTGATTCACAATAATGAAAATACATTTGCATAATTGATACTAATTCGGATAGTTAACAATACAATTAATCAGCTTTATGTATCATCCAGAACTAACTTTTATCAGCGTTCTGTAATATTAGCTTACAAGTAAAAATAGATAATTCAAAATGAGTTAATCGCCAATACAGACTGATTAACGTATCAATTAACAGCAAACCTGAAGCTTAATTTTCACATAGCATTAAATTATATAATCTACCATTTCAGGCAACCTGAACATAGTTAGGCGTTGTGGCTTAAACCAGACTGTTTGTGATGGTTGCAGAGCCAGTGTGCGAAATTCTGCTGGTGATAACCAAACTTGTATACGCTGTTTATTATCCTGTCGCCGTAACCACAACCTGATCTGCGCACCAATAACATGTATTTCTTCCACGATTGCAGCAGCAATCACATTATCCTGAATATGAGTTAAAACCTGTATTTCCTGCGGGCGCACATAAACAGCCACATTCTGGCGCGCGCATTCTCCTGTGGTGACCGGCTCATAATAGCTACCCACACACAACTGTCCCTGTTCAATACAGGCATCCTCAAAAATATTCACCTCGCCCAGAAATTCGGTTACAAATACATTTTCCGGATTATCATACAAAGACACTGGCGTACCACTTTGCTCAATTTTGCCTTGATTCATCACCACAATCTGATCTGCCATTTCTAGAGCCTCTTCTTGGTCATGCGTAACCAACACACTGGTAATACCCAACTGATGGTGAATTTCCACCAGCCACCAGCGTAACTCCTTGCGTACCTTGGCATCCAGAGCACCAAATGGCTCATCCAGCAATAGCAGTTTTGGTTTGGTTGCCAGCGCCCGTGCCAGTGCAATACGCTGGCGCTGGCCACCAGATAATTGCTGTGGATATACTTTTGCCAGCCACTCCAGCTGCACCAGTTGTAATAATTCTTCTACCCGCGCGGCTATCTCTGCCTTACCCGGGCGCAAGCGTCGTGGCATTACTTGCAAGCCAAAGGCAACATTATCAAACACAGTCATATGACGAAACAGCGCATAGTGTTGAAACATAAACCCAACCCGCCGCTCCCGTACATGAAAGTTACTAACATCCTCATCAGCAAAAAATAGCTCGCCAGAATCTGCATGCTCCAACCCGGCAATAATGCGTAACAAAGTAGTTTTGCCACAACCAGAAGGACCAAGCAAAGCTGTCAGAGAACCAGTTGGCACCTGTAGATTAATATCTTGTAAGGCATGATAATTACCATAATATTTATTCAAATGTTTAATACGAATACTCATAATCATCACCCAACACACAGCACCTTACTGTTTAATCTGTTACAGCTACCCGCCGACGTTGCGCATCTCTGAACAAATGCGCCTGTCGCCAATTAAGATATTTCTGCAATATCAAAGTACATAACGCCAGTAAGGCCAGCAAACTGGACACAGCAAACGCACCTACCATGTTGTATTCGTTGTACATCATCTCTACCACTAACGGCATAGTATTCGTTTCACCACGAATATGGCCGGAAACCATGCTAACCGCCCCAAACTCACCCATCGCACGGGCATTAGTCAGAATAATGCCGTAAACCAATGCCCATTTCAGATTGGGTAAAGTCACACGCCAGAACATTTGCCAGCCACTGGCACCCAGTATCAGTGCTGCCTGTTCTTCACTGCTTCCCTGTGCCTGCATTAATGGAATTAATTCACGTGCCACAAATGGAAATGTTACAAACAGAGTAGCCAGCACCATGCCCGGTACCGCAAAAATAATCTGTACTCCATGTGTTTCCAGCCAGCCACCAAACCAGCTATTACTGCCAAACAACAATACAAACATCAGTCCAGCTACAACTGGAGATACTGCAAAGGGTAAATCCAGCAATGTTGTCCACAGCTGTTTGCCACGAAAAGAAAAATGGGTTAACAACCATGCCAGTGACACCCCCAAAACCACATTAATCGGCACCACAATTAGGGTAATCAACAATGACAATCGAATAGCTGCCAGTGCTTCCCCATCGGTCAAAGCAGCCAGATACAACTGCCAACCCTTTGCCAGCGCAAAGCTGAATACCGACAACAATGGCAGCACTAACAGCACGCTCAGAAACAGCAGCGTTATGCCAATCAGCACACAGCGCAGCCAACACGGTTCGGTGAGTAACTCATTAGTTTTAACTGTACTCATCAATATCGCCCCTGCGTACGCCGGCTCAAACGCCATTGCCATAAATTCAGCGTAAATAAAATGGCAAAAGAAATAATCAACATAAACAGCGCTACCGCTGCTGCGGCCGGTAAATCAAACAGTTCAAACTTACTAACAATAATCAGTGGCAGAATTTCCGATTTAAACGGTACATTCCCTGCTATAAAAATGACTGAACCATATTCGCCAGTGGCACGTGCAAAAGCCATACCTGCCCCCATTACTAGCGCGGGCAAAACCTCTGGTAACAGTACTCTGAATATAATTGTTAATCTGGATGCCCCCAATATCGCTGCCGCCTCCTCATATTCTTCCGACAACTCAGCCAATACCGGCTGCACAGCCCGCACCACAAACGGCAAGCTAACCAGTAGTAATGCCAGCCAGATACCTATCGGCGTAAATGCTATCTGCCAGCCAAACCGAGCAAATATCGCACCTATCCAGCCAGTGGGTGCATATAAAGTAGCCAGAGCTACCCCTGTTACCGCTGTCGGTAATGCAAATGGTAAATCCACCAGAGCATTGACCAAATCCTTGCAGCGGAAGTGATAGCGCACCAGCACCCATGCCACTAACGTCCCCAGCAGCACACTGGCCAGCATCGCCAGTAAAGACATTTTCAGCGTCAGCCATACCGCAGCAAGCGTCCGCGGCTCGAAAATTACCCGCACAAAACCCTGCCAGCCCAAATCAGTAACCGTCCATACCAGCATCGCAAATGGTAATAACACCAGTAATGACAACGATAGCACACTTACTCCCAAACTAAGCGTAAAACCGGGCAATACAGATGGCTGTTTCAATAACAGCATAACTTTTTCTCCCATAGACCCTACAGGCACCAACAACGCCAGCAGTAGTACAGTAAATATACCGGCATATATTAGAATTCACCTGTTCAGGCTATGTCCCAACAACAAAATACCAACCACATCAATCAAATATGACAAAGTCTTATAAGTAGAATACATAAAACCAAGCAGCAATACCATTCTGCCGTACTACAGGTAACTAACAATATAAAAGGCTATCCAGACAATTGAGAAAGAATATATTTTTGTAACCTAAGAAGCAGTAGTTATAACCCTTTATCAAATCAGTAGTATTGCCGGCAGCATCACCACGTAATATCATAGAGCAAGCTATTGAACATAAACATACCGATCTGCAAAAGCGAGAAAACCATGCCCACACCACTTCTGGACAAACACAAAGACGCTCCCCTATTGGCAGACATCAGCTTTCTGACTCAGGCATTATTTAACATCCTGCAACACGAAACTACCGCAGCCGTACAAACCGTATTACGCCAGCTACTCAATGGTAGTCAACCACAGACCACCATCCAGCAGGCACTCCCCACCCTCGACCTGAACCAACAGCAAGACCTGATTCGCGCTTGCAGCCTGTTTGCACAGGTATTAAACATCGCCGAAGATGCCCATCACGAACGGCGGCGACAGGCATACGAAAACAACAGCCAGCACCCTGGGCGTACCAGCTTTATTCGCGTTATCAACCAGATTCAGCAACAGCATATCAGCACCTCCGAGCTGGAACAGACCTTACAGCACACCAGCATCAGTGCCGTTCTCACCGCCCACCCCACCGAAGTACAACGCCAATGCATTCTCTGTTTCCAGCGCCATATCCGCACCATTCTCAATGAGCGGAACCATACTAATAAATATCACAGCGAACAATTACAACAACAGACTGAAGCCATCCTGCTGGCCTTATGGCAGACTGATGAAACCCGTCATTTCAAAATCAGCGTTAGCGATGAAATCTACAACAGCGTAACCTATTTCCCATTAAGCTTTTTCAAAGCCGTACCTGCGTTGTATCGCAAGCTGCAACAGCAACTTACCAGCGTCTATCCGCAAGCGAGCCTGCCCAATGTACTCAGCATAGGTGGCTGGGTTGGCGGCGATCGTGACGGCAACCCCTTTGTCAATGCCGACACATTACAGGAAGCCTTCACCTTTCAGGCCAATACCCTGTTACAGCATTATCATCAGTGCCTGGATGAACTGCATCAACTACTGCCTCTGTCAACCCGCCGCGTGCAAGTTGACCACACCGTTCTCCAGATGGCCGAACAGTCACCAGACACCGCCACTGCACATAAAGAAGAACCTTATCGGCGTGCCCTCACCTATATACAGGCGCGCCTCCATGCCACAGCACAACAACTGGGTATCCAACCAGACAGTGCGCATTACGGCCTGTCCCCCTATCAACAGCCGGCAGAACTCCTGCAGGAACTCAACAACATCTCCAGCTCACTGCAACAAAATGGCAGTGCCCTGCTCAGCCATGGCAAACTGGCCGATCTGATTCGTTCTGTTTCCCTGTTTGGCTTTCATCTCATGCCCATAGACTTACGCCAGCATGCGGCCAAACATGCCGAAGTTGTGGCCGAACTGTTTATCCATGCCGGTCTTGAAGCCTTTCAGACCTTAAGCGAAGCAGCCAAGCAGCGCGTACTATTACGCGAACTGAGTACCCAGCGCCCCCTGTATAGCCCATATATCCAGTATAGCCCCCATACCATGCGCGAACTGGCTATTTTTCAGACCGCTGCCAGTATTAAAAATCACTATGGTGAAACAGCCATCAACCAATGCATCATCTCTAATACCGAAACCGTTAGCGATATACTGGTAGTCGCATTACTGCTTAAAGAAACCGGCCTGCTGAGTATCAGCAACGAAAAACCCACCAGCCGTATTAACATCGTTCCCCTGTTTGAGACCATAGATGCCCTACATAATTGCCTCAGCATCATGGACAACCTGTTCAACCTGCCCTGGTATCGTACTTTCCTGCACAGCCGCGACAACCTGCAAGAAATCATGCTGGGTTATTCCGACAGCAATAAAGATGGAGGTTACGTCACCAGCCAGTGGGCACTGTATCAGGCAGAATCCAGACTAGTACAACTGTTTGACCGCCATCATATCCGCCTGCGACTATTTCATGGACGCGGCGGCAGTGTTGGTCGTGGCGGCGGTCCTTCTTTCGATGCAATTATGGCACAGCCAGCCGGCAGCGTGGCCGGCCAGATACGCATCACCGAACAAGGTGAAGTAATCACCGCCAAATACGCCGACCCTACCAATGCCGAACGTAACCTCGAAGCACTGATTGCCGCCACCCTCGAAGCCACAGTGTTACCACCCCAGAACAGCGAACCTGACAGCAAACTGATGGATACCCTGTCTGCCAGTGCATTCAAGTATTACCGCCAGCTGATTACCTTTCCCGGATTTATTGATTACTTCCTACAAACCAGTCCCATTCAGGAAATTGCCAGCCTCAATATCGGCAGCCGTCCTGCCAGCCGTAAAACACTGAGCAAAATTCAGGATTTACGCGCCATACCGTGGGTATTTTCCTGGACACAAAATCGCCTCATGCTACCAGCATGGTATGGCTTTGGCAGCGCCGTAGCCGATCTCATCGAACAGGACAACAACAATTTACAGCGCCTACAGCAACAGGCACAACACAGCTCCTTTTTCCAGACTATGCTGTCCAACATGGATCAGGTCATGGCAAAAGCGGATCTCACCATTGCCAAAGCCTATGTCAGCCTTGCCAGCGATCAGAAAGCCGCCCAAACCATTTACACCATGCTGGCAAATGAATTTGAGCGCAGCCGACAAGCCTTACTCAACATCTTGCAACGCCAACACTACCTAAGCGACAACCGTACACTGGCGCGTTCACTGGCCTTACGCATCCCCTATTTGAACACCTTGAACTGGCTTCAGGTTCATTTGCTGCAACAACTGCGCCAGCAACCGGATAACAGCGAAATACTCCAGCTTATCCATCTGACCATTAACGGTATTGCTCAAGGATTGCGTAATACCGGCTAAATATCAGCCAAAACGGCGGACAGCACCATCTGCGCGTCCGCCTATCAACCCTCTGCCTGCCAAACTACGCCCAATCCGGCATTTACATTTCTATCCTGAATAAGGTATTTAAATACCCAGATAAAAAAGCCGTGCATAAATTGCGCAATAAAATCAAAACCGTAACCACCCTAAGCAAAAACCACCATAACCCCACGTCGATCGCTTGAAATAGCGCCACAACGACCCAATTTAATTAAATAATTCACCTTTTTGCTGAGGAAAAAACATGCAACCGGAAAACAACACTGAAAACGAAACTCAGATTAACGATAACACCGAAACCACAGAACCAACTGTTGCTCCCGAAGCCACCATCGAAGACTTACAGGAACGAATCAACGAGCTTGAAGGACAACTCAAAGACGAACAACTGCGTTCACTCGCAACCGAACAGAACCTGCGCCGCCGTCATCAAGAAGAGCTCGAAAGCGCACATAAATTTGCCGGCCAGAAATTTGCCAGTGCCATGCTGCCCGTTAAAGACTATCTGGAAATGGCACTGCAAGACCAGAGCGGCAACTTTGATGCCCTGAAAATGGGCGTACAAATGACCTTGACCGAACTACAAAAAGCTTTCGACCAATCTAACGTGAAAGAAATCACCCCCAAAGCCGGTGACAAACTCGACCCACACCGCCATCAGGCCTTGCAAAGCGTAGAAAGCGAACAGGAACCCAACACCGTGGTTTCCGTAATGAAAAAAGGCTATACACTTGCCGACCGCGTATTGCGCCCTGCTATGGTAACCGTAGCCAAAGCTGCTGACGCAGAATAAATCCGCTTACACAAAAACCGTCAGACATACCGTTGTCTGACGGTTTATATATAAACAGCCTTATCTCTGCCCAATTACATTCTATTCGAAGAGCAAAAAAACAACATCCCGCACCGGCTATCCATCTGATCAGTAAAACTGCACCTGAAATTATTGCTCAGCAATCACATCAATAAACACCAACGGCTCCTTACCTATATTGGCTAAAGCATGCGATTGCCCTTTACGCGCAATTGTCACATCACCAGCCGTAACTTGATAAGATTTACCATCCGAATCAGTAAACAGACCTGTCCCAGAAACAATAATATAAGTATCCTCATTATGCTCATGCCGATGAAAACCAATTGAATCACCCGGTTGCAACGTCATCCAGCCAATCTCCTTGATCGCCTCATCCTTCTTTGCCGCATCTCGTCTGAATGCAAACTGCCCATACAAAGTGCCCTTACCACCTGCTGCGGCATCGCGATTAAAACCAATCAATTCATCTTTTGAATACACATCAGCCCATACCGTACTGGCCATAGCGGCCAGCATCAATGCAAGCAGCCATCTAGCTAACATCATTCCACCTCCATATCAAAAGTCACTTATAATCCGGCCACACTTTTTCAGAAGCAAGCCGGGTAACATTACACACCAGTATTACTTCACACGCTCCGGCTCCCCTGTCAGTGCGTGACAATGACGATACCACATACCTATTTCCCATATCGACCCTAACCAGCCAACCATCCACACGGACATTATCCCCAACCTTAATACCATTAATCTGAGCAGCTATTTTTTTATTTGCCGGAATCAAATGAACATTCGAAGCATTCAGATACATATCATCATAAGAATATGGCATAGCGCCTCCATCTTTAGTACCGGCAATACCACCAAAACGGCCTCTCTGCTCAAATTTCAGGCGCTTTACTATCTTTTCATTAGCCATAAACCCCCATCCCACAAACCAGTCAGTTGTAGAGATACTAGCGGGTTCATCATAAAGATAAGAAGCGCGATGTAGTACACGTGCAGGCATACTAAACCCAGCCAAAGGAGTGATTTTCACTTTTGGCAACACAAACGGCTGCATCCCTTGTGGTATTTCTGTTTGCAATGGTTCATCACCCGTAGCCATCGGCGGAAACTGCGAACAATCCACACCAACATTTAAATATGCAGGCATAACAACCGGTGAATAAGGTGAAAATCGCCACCAGCCAACACATAATAACAAAATACCATCAATAACTTCCGATATTGATAAAAAAATCCATGGCAAACCTAAGCAAGAATATTTAATCCAGATTTTAGTTCTATACCAAAAATAATATTTTTATCTTAACAACTTACAACATTAATGCTAAATAAACATTAAAAACAAACGTTCTAAGAGTGTAACTCTCTTCTAAAAGAAACCAAAATATAAACAATCTGGTTAGATATTAGCATTTATTGTTCTTTATTCTGGCTTATCACCCATTAATCAAGTATAAACACATAACACCGATATTACCCTTATACTGTAAAAAAGGATAAAATCCATGCGCTTAACAAGCCTATTTTTTATTTTTACATGCATAGCCCTAAGAATGGCCATAGCAAAAGAAATAGTATTACCGGTAACCTTTATCAAAGATACCCATATTGCCACAGTAGTCTTAAATATCAACGGCAAACCAAGCCAGTTTCAGCTTGATACAGGTTCACAGACAGCCTTGCATTTACCACTAAATACCCTGCAACAACTGCCAGATACGATCAAAAACCAAAATACGAATAAAAGTCTGGATTTAAACGGAAAAATCAATCAAACACAAAAATTTCTGATAAAGCATCTAGATATTAACGGGCTTAACTTTGACAACATCAATGCAGAAGAACTGAAACCATGGGGCTGGAGTTATTCCAGCACTGAGGAACAGGCACCTACACCAGATGACAACCTACCGGTTATCGGTTTATCACTCTTTCAGAATCATATCCTTACACTGGATTTTGCGCATAAAAGAATCATAATCGACGATGGTAAGGATTCTACCCAGATAAACCAGCAATGGATTGCGTTCCCCTACAAGATTCATCCCAAAGAAGGCATTATCATCAACCTTACCGATCAGAAAAAACCATATAACCTTGTTCTGGATACCGGAGCATCAATGACCTTTATCAAAGGCAAATCACTGCCAGCAGCATTCAACAATAACAACAAAACACCCGCAGCCAAATCCGAAGAAGCCGCACTGCGCCTGAATAAAAAAGGCAATCCCCAGACTGTTAAAATCATTCTGACTAACCCATCCATCCGAAAAATCCCCATTCGGGCAGCTATTATGGACGGTATGCCTGAACAATTTCAATCAGACGGCTTACTCGGCATAGATTTCCTGAAAAAATACAGCGTGAAAATAGACCAGAAAAACCAACAGCTATGGATTAAACCGGCTATATAACATCAAACTATATATTACAAATTTATCTATTTAAAATTAAATTCAGAAGAGCATTCTACAAGTTTTTAATTTACAATATTCTTTTGTCATCAAACCAGAACAAGTATATTTTTTCTAAAATAAAGAAAGAATATACAATACTTAAATAACATAATGTTAAATTAAAGAGTTAAATAAGCAAATCAGGCAATAAAACAACTGATGAATAAGGTATCTTTTTATCAATCCAATATCACGATAAATCAAACTATCTTTTTAAATACCAGTATCATTTTTAGATATTAATACTTTCCTACATTTTATTGAATTAAAATTTTACCTTAGGTATACTTTAAACAAATGGATTGGGTAGCCCAGTCGGCGCTGTAGCCTTGAGTATTCTCAAGGCTATTCTGCTTTTTTGACTTTATTTTCTGGCAAAATATTTAGTCCATAATTCAGATAATTGTTTCCTACATTAAGCCGGTCACCTTCACAATAAAATTTTAACTTTAATACCTCAAAAGCCCTATTAAGTTTTCTCTCAGAATTATTAACGTCTAAGTGATATCATTTAAGAATTCATCAGATAAAGCCTTGGAATTAAAATTGAAAGGGTATCCATGTTTTCTTATTTCTTTGTCATATGGAATAACCATATCATGCCAAAAAATTTAAATTTCAATGCTTGAATTAAAGGTACCAATTTTTCAATATAAATACACTTATTAAAAATGCAAAACGCCAAAACAAAAACTGGATAATTTTTATCATTATCCATAGTTGACGTACCGCTCTCATCTGCATAAACAAAAAACGGACTAAAAGAATTATAATAATCTGCTAATAATTTTTTCTTTACTATCAGCAGATTGATCCAAATCTAAGGATAATTGAACCTGATTCTCAATATTATATTGCATTGTTAGTAGCTATCAGATTACATTTAGTCATATTTATTACTACATACTGTTTAGTACAGAGTGCATATCTCCGCATTACTATTTAATCAAACATCTAATATAAACAATAACTACAACTTGTATAAGCTTTAATATTAATAAATTTACTTCAACATCGAGCTCAAAAACGCCTGTGTCCGTGCATGCTGCGGATTGGCAAAAAAACTTTTCGCTTCACCGGATTCGACAATCACACCTTTATCCATAAACAGCACCTTGTTGGCTACTTCGCGCGCGAAGCCCATTTCATGGGTTACCACCACCATCGTCATTTTGTCTTCAGCCAACTGCTGCATGGTTTTTAATACTTCACCGGTCAACTCTGGATCAAGTGCCGAAGTCGGTTCATCAAACAGCATAATCTGTGGCTGCATCGCCAGTGCCCGGGCGATGGCAACGCGCTGTTTCTGTCCACCGGACAACTGCGACGGATAACAATCCTGCTTGTTTTCCAAACCCACTTTACGCAACAGCTCCTGCGCCAGTGGCACAATTTCGTCACGCTGCATCTTTTTCACCGTGATCGGTGCTTCAATCACGTTTTGCAATACAGTCATATGCGGAAACAGATTAAACTGCTGAAATACCATACCCATACGCGTACAGATATTCTTAATCGTCCGTTCAGGCACATAATGGGCACGGTTATGGCTATTATTCTGCACCAGAAAATCATTTTCAATCACAATGCTGCCCGCATCTATTTTTTCCAGATAATTCAGACAGCGCAGCAAAGTAGATTTACCAGAACCGGAAGAACCGATGATGGCAACCACTTCCGAGCGTGCCACCTGAATATCCACACCTTTAAGCACTTCCACCTGACCAAAGGCCTTGTAAATACCGCGTGCATCTATCATTAAATCAGTCGTCGTAGCGTGCATAACGTTTCTCCATTTTCTGGAAGCCCCAGGTCAGAATCAGGGTCATAATCAGGTAGAAGGCAGCCGCCACAGAAAACGGCATCAGATTGAATTCACGCTGTACCAACTGATAGGTTACGCGCATAACATCCTGCAATGCCAGTACATATACCAGCGAAGTATCCTTAACCAGCGTAATGGTTTCATTGCTCAATGGTGGCAGGATTTTTTTCCACATTTGTGGCAGAACAATACGGCGCATGGTTTGACCATAGCTCATACCCAGTGTTTTTGCCGCCTCATACTGCCCCTTACCTACTCCCTGAATACCGGCACGGAAAATCTCAGCAAAATAAGCTGCATAATTGAGTACAAACGCCACTACCGCTGTGGTATAAGCAGGCAGCAGAATATTAACTGCCGGCAAAGCAAAGTAAATAAAGAAAATCTGCAACATCAGCGGCGTGCCACGCATCACCCAGATGTAAAAATTAACAATGTAGTCCAGCGCTTTAATGCCAGACAAGCGCAACAACGCCAATACCAGCCCCAATGGAATAGACAGCAACAGGGTAATGGCAAACAGACTGAGGGTAATTTTTGCCCCCGTCCACAATTCTGGCAGCATATTTAACACATCATTCACGTGTAATCCTTAAAACAACAATAACGCTGCCTGAACAATTCACATTCAGGCAGCGTTGATTCTAGGGTAAAAACAGCATTTATTTGACGATGTCGTTACCGAACCATTTTGTAGCAATTTTAGCAGATGTACCATCAGCTTTCATACTATCCAGAGCAGTCTGAATTTTCTGCTCCAGTGCCTGATCATCCTTGCGGAAAGCCACAGCATATTGCTCCGTACCAAAATTATCATTTAAAACCTTATATTCATTAGGCTTTTTAGAAACATAATAACGTCCAACCACCTCATCCACCACCAGAGCATCTACACGTTTAGCAGACACATCCATTAAAGCAGTCACATTATCCGCATACTTTTTCAACTCTTTGAATGACTTAGCCACATTCGGTTCAGCTTCCACTGCATCCACTGCACTGCTGCCATCCTGTACGCCCACTACTTTACCGGCCAGATCCGCTTTAGTATTAATTCCACCATCTGGGCGTACAACAATAATCTGATGATTATCCATATACGGTTTAGATAACAATAACTGCTGCTGTCGTTGAGGCGTAATAGTCAAACCATTCCAGAGCATATCCACACGCTTACTATTGAGTTCTGATTCTTTGGCGCTCCAGTCTATCGGCTTAAGCTCTACAGCCAGACCGGCGCGTTTGGCCGCTTCACGCGCCATATCAATATCAAACCCAACAAGTTCATTTTTTTCATTACGGAAACCCATGGGCGGAAAACTGTCATCAAGCCCCATGACTACCGTTTTACTTTCACTGGAACCAGAAGCTGTACCGGAGGCAGACTCACCACCACAGGCAGCAAGCACCACCGCAGCTACAGAGCCCAATAAAAATTTACGCATGGCGTTTTGCATATAAAATTCCTGATTCAAGGCAAATAGATAATCGTGTCATACACTATACCGGAATTTTTTTACACTTTCATCTGTCAATACAGAAAGCTTTACTTACAGCAGAAATATCAATAGTAAAAACAGAAGCATTGGTAATTAAATACATAATTAACTTATATATTTAGCAAATCATATCGAACAGAAAGACCGCTTAACCAAGGCTGAATAACCTTCCGCTAACAGGCAGAATTTATCGGCGTGACAACCAGCAAATACAAAGCATAGAACATTTATCAACATAATCTCAGAACTAAAGCTCCATACATATTACCTATCACCACCATTCCTCAGTTATCAGCACATTCTATCTGCTCATATACATTTAATTTTTCCATAATTAATTGAATATGCGTGTACTTAATTTCTAATACTTGCAATATCTGCGCTGCACTCCTATATCAAAAAGTTTATAATATATAGAGAATACAGTTCTTTAGCGTAAATAGTGAATACAATTGATAATAATAACGAGAAAATTAAATTCCCGATTAGCCTCAATCCTTTAAAACTGCAATAACTCCCATCATCACCCATCACCTAGTGAATATTTAATTAAATCAATGCTTGTCATTTCTAATTCAGGCTACTACTGAATGTACAGGGTGATGAGCCATGCGGAAAAACAACTTGCCATCCTCCTCAATACGCCGGATTGGCCATTGATACACCTCACTGAGCAGCTCAGACTGCATCACATCCTGTGGTGTTCCAGAAGCAACTATCCGCCCTTCATTCATTAATACAATAAAATCAGAATGATTAGCCGCCATATTTAAATCATGCAACACCATAACCACTGAAAAATTATCATGATTTTCGCATAAATAATGCATAAGACGATGCTGATGGCGAATATCCAAATGATTGCAAGGTTCATCCAACAATAACACCGGTGCATTCTGTAACAAAGCACGTACCACATTGGCACGTTGCTGCTCACCACCAGACAAACTACCTATGCGTTGCTGTGCCAATGTGCGCAAATCAAAAACATCCAGCAGGTGCTGTAATTTTGTTATTGGTACCAGTGCCTTCTTAAACCAGCCACCATGCGGATAACAGCCAAGCTGCACATATTCAGTTACAGTAAGCGGTAAATTATATTGTCCATGCTGCCCTACCCAAGCAATCTGCCCACGCTTTAAATGACTGCCAACAGATTCTCCGCGTAACTGTACACCAGCACCATGCAAACCCAGCAGCGCACGCAATAAAGTAGACTTGCCGGCACCATTCGGGCCAATAATACTGATATGCTGATTGGCCGGCAAATCAAGCTGTGGTACTGATAAAATACAGCGGCCGCGTGGTTGCACCTGCATATCGCGAACCGTAAACAAATTCTCCATATCCTGCACCTAGCGCCGCAATGGCTGCAAAAACAGCCACAGAAAAAACGGCCCGCCCAGTAAAGCAATCACAATACCCACCGGCAAATCCACCGGATAGCTCAGCCAGCGTGCCACACTGTCTACCAGTAGCAAAAATACCGCACCCAGCCAAGCAGATAACAGCATAATCCGGCGTCGACTGCCGCCCCAGCTACGGGCAATTACATTCGGTATCATCATCCCCAAAAAACCAATAATACCTGCCAATGACACAGCTGCACCCGTTAATAGCGCTGCGCCGATAACTGTCCACATTCGTGTACTGCCTACCGCCACACCCATACTAATTGCTGTTTCTTCACCAAGCATCAGAATATCCAGCCATCGTCCAACTGCCACCAGCACGCTCAAGCCTAGCGTCATCACAGCCAACGCATACCAAGGCGAGACAAAACCCGCTTCAGCCAAACTACCGGCCAGCCAGTTGGTTGCACTGCGTAAGACCATATCATCCGACATAAACAGAATCAGGCTTACAAGTGCACCACAGAAAGCACTGATTACAAAACCCATCACCAACAGACCCAATGTACCGCCACCCAGCAAACGATGTACCGTCAGAATCAGTAAACACACCAGCAGCGCCCCAAAAAAAGCCGCCAAAGGCACAGTCACAGCACCCCAGCCAAAGGCCAGAACCGCAATCACCCCCAATGCAGCGCCACCAGAAGTACCAATCAGGCTCGGGTCTGCCAGCGGATTATCAAACAGCGCCTGCAAGGCTGCACCGGCAGAAGCCAGCGCAGCGCCAACAAACAGCGCCACCAGTACCCGTGGCAGCCGGATATCTAACGTTGTCTCATCCAGCGACTGCGGCCACTTCCACCCCCCCATACCCAGCCCCAGACAAAACCAGCTCAATAGCAGACTAAGTAACACAGCAGTGATAAACCAAACCAATTTAGGCCAGAACACCCCCTTTACCATAGTCGGGTCAGATGTACCGGCCGTTTGCAGCACTTGCACCATGATTATTGTGCCAACTGATAAAGTTTAGGGATAACCTGCGGTGTATTCAGGCCGTAACGAAACAAGTCATTTGAAGGCATAAAATAGATTTTCTTCTGTTTCGCAGCCGGTGAAGCTGCGATTTCCGGCCGTTTAATTAACCCCTGTACACCACCAGTTAATTTCTGATTACGATCGGCAATCAGAATAATATCAGGTTTCGCCGCCAGCCAGGCTTCGCGAGACATCGGCTTCATACCTTCAATAGCTGCCGCTGCATTGATGCCACCAGCCCGCCTGATTAGCTCATCTGCTGCGGTACCCCGGCCAGAAACATAACGGCCATCATAGCTAATCAGATAACGTTTACCAGTTTTCGGCATCTGCTTAATCTGACTCAGCCAGCGATTCGCTAAAGCATTGGCCTCGCCGCCTTTACCAATAAGCTGGCCAATCTTGCGAATCCCATCAGCATAGCCATTAATATTATCTTTGGGCGCAACATTCACAGCCACAATGCCCACCCGATTCAGATTGGCATAAATACTAGTTGGCTGCGCCATCCACGACCCCAGAACAAGAGTAGGTTTTCTGGCTGCAATTGGTTCCACACTTAATCCGTGAAACAAACCAATACTGGGCACATTCTTTAAAGCCGGATTAGTAGAAGCCATCTCACGGCCTACCACTTCTTTGGCACCACCCAGTTCTACCACAACATCAGCCACATCTGGCGTCAACGTAACAATGCGGGCAGCAAATGCAAACGGAAAAGCAGCGCACATTGCCGCTGCTAACAGTAATTTCTTCATGATTTACCTTTGATAACTCACATTACAGCGGCAGATATGCCTACTACAGCTTATGATTATGCAACATAACCACAGCAATACATACCTGCCTAGCCTCTTTAGCCTGCCAACAAGCCATCCATAAGCTGATGCCAAGATTGCATTTCATCATTACCTTCTTCGCGGCGGCCAAAAATCTGTACCACAGTCTGGCGATTCTTGTCGAAACCCTCAATACAGGTAACATAGCCTTCACTAATCGGGCGGCGTACTACCCATGTTTCCACAATATCACTATCGCGCAGGTGCAAATCAAAGCCCTCTTCCGGCACCTTCGCATCCAGTACATTCAGATAGCCATATGAACGCACCACATTATGCACCTTACCAGTCTGAATCTGCACCAGTCCGCGGTTACCAACAAAAACCATAATTTCCAGCTTATTTGCCTGTACGTGCTCTAATACCTGCTCCCATACACCGCGATCCACCTGTCTGGTGCTGCCGGCAGGAGCATGACGGTAAGACTGCTGGCGGTCAATCTTAAACGTTTCCAGCAAACCACCAAAATGATGCACGTCTTTCAATTCATTCCAGCGTTCCTGAAAAGCCTGCTCCCGTTCGGGCGACAAAGGCTCCGGCACAGCTACCTTAATCTCAGGAGCCGGCAGAAATTCCGGCTTACCACTGGTTGCAAACTCATCAATCAGTGCCTGCCATGCCTCCAGTTTAGTATCATCACGCATGAACACCTTTTCAATATTCACGCCATACTCATCGTAAAACTGAATTGAACGCATGGTTTTATCGCCCATTACCACCGTTATGGCCAGCGCATGATGCCAGTTATGCAAGAAAAAGCGTAAATCTAGCCCACCTACATTCAAAGCCAGCCCAGTACGCGCAGTCAGCGTAACATGCTCATAAACACCGATTTTCTCATGCACCGCTGCGTCATTGCGTACCACACTCAATACTTCACCCAGCGTTTCCAGCTTCAGCACCAGCTCGCGAATCTGGCTACCCAAATAAATCGAATCAGGGGCATCCGCCATCAACGCACCTTCACTAACACCCAGATCAGCGGCTGCTTGGCGAGGGAAATACATACCCTCCACCGTTGCTTTCTTATTCAGATATTGTTGCCATAAACTCATATTTTGTTCCTTTACGAAGTAATTATTAGTAGCAGATTTATTTAAAACGTGTAGCGTAAGCCAACATTAAATGTTCTTCCCGGAGCTGAATAGAAATCAGCATTATCTTTGGTTAGCTTAGTAGCATTGCCATCACTCTGACCAGAAGTACCTGCCTGACTATTCACATTCGGCATCATGTAAGCTATGTCAGCCCAATTCCAATATTTCTGATTGAATACATTATTCACACCGACACGAAAACTCAAATGCTTAGTCGGCTTCCAGTAGCCACCTAAATCAACCAAAGCATAATTTCTTGATGGGTTGTAATATCCCGCATTCTGCAAATCACTTTCATCTTTCTTGGCTACATAAGTAAAATCCAGATTCGCCCCCCAAACATCTTTATCATAGGCTAAACCCAGTTTTACCTTAACCGGCATAACAGAATTAAGTGGCTGATCTATCCCATCCTGACGAATCGAACCTCGCGAATAAGCAAGCGAACCACTTACTTTCCAGTCTGGAGCAAAATTCCAGCGTGCATAGGCTTCACCGCCATAGATATGTGCTTTACTGAAATTCTGAGCCTGCAATACCAGCGTTTGATAGCGGCTCCATACAGCCGGCAATGCCACCTGATCAGCAATATTCACATAATCAATAAAATTCTTATAATGATTATCAAATCCTGCTATGCCATATTCAAGTACACTATTCTTCCCGCGTATACCCAGCTCAAAATTATTAGCTGTTTCTGCTTTCAAATTTGGATTGCCCCAAGAGCTGTAATTACCCGGATTCCAAGAGGACGCCAACTGCTGTGCCGATGGAGTATTAAACCCACGCGCATACTGAAAATAAGGCATCAACAATGGAGCAAACCGATAAGAAATACCCAAACGCGGCGTAATGGCACCTTGATGTTTTTTACGCAAATCACTAATACTATTGGTAGTTCCAGTAAAAAAACCACTATCACTAGGATTCATATTATAGTAATGCGCAGACAAACCCGGGCTAACAATTAAATTACCCCACTGCAAATCACCATCAACATACACACTGGCACGAATCGTCTTATTATCAGCGTTTGGTTTTGATCTGGCATAATATCCCTGCCAGTCACTGCTTAATTCATGGCGCGCAAAACTCAAACCATAACGCCAGTCCTGATACAGACCATTACCATCAAAATGCGATCGCCAATCCGTAGTCAAACCCCATACCTTATCCTTATTATTAAATTCAAACGCACAACGATTTTTCATACTCGGGATCAGACTGGTACAACCACGGACATAATCACGATGAGTCACCGAATCAGTTTTAGTCTGCTGCCAGTAAATCTGAGTTGTACCCTCATGGATTAACCCTTCATTACCATGAAAATCATGTCCCAACGAAAACCGTGTTTTCTTATTATCATCTGTACCGCGAACATCCGTATAAGTTTTATTGGCTTGTGACAACGAATCAGTCCACTGATCACGACTCAGATATTCAGCAGTAAAATTAATGGTATTTTTATCATTAATATCAAATTCATGCTTAGTTAGAAAATAACGGCTATTATGGTCAACAGGATCCGATTTAGTACGCAAAGCACCCCTGCCACCAATCTCACCTCGATTATCAGATTCATCACCCTTACGATAAGTACTCAGCACCATACCACGCCAATCACCATTTTTTAAAGCTGCTGCCCCAGTTACCGCCGTAGATTTATCCACACTATTGTACTGAGTATCAACATAACCGCCCTGATCTTCGCCCTGCAAAATTTCATCCGCAGTGAGCGTATGCATAGCCACCACACCGCCCAACCCAAAACCACGGGCATTTTTGCTGATATCCACACTACTGAGCGCAGAAACATCCATAAAATTACCACGACCAAAAATTGCATACTGTCCCGTATGCTTCATTTCGTTTGCTTCCGGTAAATCAATACCATCAATACTCATCGCCACACGATTACCACTCAGGCCACGGATATTCACACTGTCGTTACCCTGCCGTGTTCCCTGTGTATCCAGCACTTCCACGCCAGGAATATCCTTTAATGCAGTTTTTAAATCTACCGCACCCTTTTCCTCAATAGTCTCTGCCTTGACTTTAGTATCCTTAAATACACTCGGCATAAAACGTTTTGCCTCAACATTAACTGTTGGCAAATGAGCCTCGCCTTCGGCATATCCGACTGCTGGAAAACCAATACAGGCTATAGCCAGCGCAATAATCTTGGGTGTACGGCTCATATCCAGTTAACCCCTTTTGACGAAATTAAGTATAAAGACACCACATTGTAAACAATAATGATTCTTTTTTACAAGTGGTAATGCTAATTATTATCATTAATATCTATTTATATTATTTAACTAGCAGCCAGCCACCATTTATACTTACTTCACATAATAGTCATTAAAAATAAATATATAATAAATATAGATAAATTCAGTATTGTTACAAAATCTGGTCAATCATATAGCATAATATGCTATTTGGTAGTGTATTCATAAATTACAAAAGACATCACCAAGACTGATAATATTTTCCATTAGAGGTTCAAAAAAAAATCAAATATTTATAACCACTGGCTGGCATTCGTACATAAAAATACATACCTTTTATATTTAATTTATGTCTTGCAATTATTCATTGCAGTAAGGGCAGAATAAATACTGCCCATTAATATCCTACCCATACATAGCCAAAAGGTTGTAGCTATTAACGAATAATGCCAATATACCAATACAATGGCAGATATAATAAAATAATCCCATATCCACCAGACAACCCCAGATAATCATGCAACTTGACCGTGCTCTTCAGCATAAAATCCTTACCGAACTAACCGATTGTTTTCCCAATCCCTCACCACAGGATTTTTTTGATCAGCTCATAGCACAACATAGCCAAGACCATGTTTTGGGCAACCTCCTTTATCTGGGCGGGCACGGATTAATCAAATTAAAAACAGATCAGGGACTCAATCATAAAGAAGTACTTTGGACTCTTACCGAGCCCACAGTACAGGCATTTGATTTTCTGGCAAATGATGGTGGCTTATACGCCATTCTAAATAACGGAACCGTAAAACCGGATAATCATACCGGTACTGACCAAGCAAATAAATTTAATCAAAAATGAGAAATAGAATAGGCACAACTTAATTGTTTTTAGGCCGTATAATGGTTAAAATAAATTTAATTTAGTAAATCATCGATTCTGAATTATTATTGGCTGGCTAATAATCCCGATTTCCACAGTAGTACAGAAAAAAGTAATAGGGTGATTATCTTGAATAAAAACACCGCAGCTCATACATTCTCGCTTAAAGAGCGAATCTATCTTTTTTTTTCATCATTTTATTGCCACTTATCAGCATTCGTCTAAGCCTTCACTTTTACCCCTCACCACAACAGCTTCAGAACATCAATCAGGAAATCATTGAGCTTTCATTACAACAACAAGAATTACTACAACAACCCAGAACCCATAATAGCTACCGCCAGCGTTGTGAAATCACAAACAAGATTAAACAACATAATTTCACTCTTACATATGCCAAACCACTCGCCATAGGCGGCATACTTAGCGGCAGCATCTGTTTTTTTACCGGAGTGATTACTTTATTCCTCATTCAACGCTTGGGCAGAAAAGCGGGTAAATCTGGAAAACAGTTGCGCACTAATTTTGCTATTGCCTCACACATCATACGGGCTATTCTACTGATATTGCCCATCAGCCTTTTTCTGTCTTTTTCATGCAGTCTTTTTATACTCACCGATGGTTTAATACTGACTAAATTAGCCATTGGCCTGATTGCTGTGGCAGGATTATGTCTCTCCATTTGGGAAATTTATAACAAAAAGAATATTACCGGAGGAGCCAGCGTAAACGGCGTACTTATCACATCAGAAACCAATCCCAGATTATACCAACTGGTTAAACAAATCGTTCAGAAGCTTGAGTTAAACGTTATGCCAGACAATATAGTATTTTGCATAGGACATGGTTTTAAAGTAAGTAATCAAACAATTTACCTGTATCCGCATGAAACCTCCTTGACTGGAAATACCTTATATCTGGATAGTACTTATATCAATTATTTAACCTTAGCCGAGTTAAGCAGCATAATAGCACACGAATTGAGCCATATTGCCAGCAATGACCCGAGCCTGCCTAAAGACTTTTATCGTCAGATTGACAGATTAACCGAAACCATTACTTCTTTTTCCCGATCTCGTTTATTCTATCCGGCATATCTGTTATCCAAACATTTTTACTGCTCATTCAACCGAGCAATACGGCAATGGAATCGTTCCAGAGAATATAGAGCAGATTCAAAGGCTTTAAAAATCATCCCCAAAGAATACCTTGCCTTAGCGTTGAGTAAGATACATCTTCTGCAAGTACCCATCAATCAGGCACTGGATAATTATTACTATAACGCACATATAACCCATCTGCCTTTAGATTATGTTACCCACTATGTAGCACATTCAGAAATACCTTCGCTTAGAAAACTGCTAAAAAAACAACCATCTGTTTACGACACACACCCGACTTTAGCTCAACGGCTATCTTCCGTTAAATATCGCGAACTAAATCGCCTGTGCGGTTTGCTTACCAGCATCAGCCCCACCTCACTGCTAACAGACCTGTTCAGTCACGAATTAAACACACTGCAAGCAGATTACCAAAACAATATCCAGAAGATAGCAAAAACCAATATCAATTATCTAAAAACACACATCAATAATCGTCAGCAAACCATTACCATAAAACAGGGCGGGATTATCAGATTATTACTACGATCCTTACTGGCAAGCCTGTTCATCTTAATAACATACGCCTTTTTAATAGCTAACAAAAAACACGATTCTGAATGGCTAATAACCGTCATTATCCTTTCAATAGTCAGTATTTTTTGTTTACGCAGATGCTACAAAATGTATCAACGTATTGGTTCGCCACTGCTTACCATCACACCGCAAGGATTAGTCCTCCCCTGCTTCGAGAAAGCCATCCCTTGGGAGCAGATAATCCATTATCAGATAAATGAAATTATGTATAAAAAACTAAATCTTTATCTCAATCCTGCATTTAACCCGGGCAAATTTAAACCCAGCAGCGCAAAAATAAAATATAACAGACAAAATAATCATATCCAGATAACTGCCTATGAAATCAAAGGCAAAATAAATTTACCAGACTGCGCTCCTTTAATATCAGACTATATAATAACAGCTACTGCCCAAGTAGAACTGCAACTATTTACCCAGAACAAAGAATAATTAAAACATCGCGGTAGCAGCTAACAGAAGGTTTTTACCGCGTATAAAAGTAAATCATACTTGTGAATAAACTTTTTAAATTAGAGATTTTCAGATTAAACCATGCAGTTAAATATTGAATTAACCGTAAAGAAAACTGCATGCTACGCTGCTAACAGGTAGTTTACTCACTACAACTATATTTATAATGATTATTCTTATCCTGAAGTAAGTCCCCGCTGCTATCTAGTATAAATAGCTGTAAAGCTTAAAATAGAATACTACCACCAACCTTACCACCTATAACAAAAGCATAGATATCTAGCAAATGAGCTTCCTTGAATCCACTGCCAAGATAGCTAGAATAACTTAAAGTAGCATTAGCTGTTAATTCCAACCGCCTATACACATCAATAGCAGTTACTCACAGAATTCAATACTACCTGATAGCCTATAAGCTACATTTCTAATCAAACCAAGACAGTATTAGATAATAAAACTTAAATTTAACTGGTATCAACATGCTAACCTTACTATCATTACCATAAATTAATTTAGGAAAACAAACTGAATGTACTTGTAGAAAGAAATAATATGGATAACAAAGAAAAGAAAGTAGCTCCTGAAACCAGTGAATGCGAAGAAAAAAATTCCTTCGAGTTTACTGCTTATTTATTAAATTATATAAAAGTAAATCCTATAAAAAGTATATCGGCAATTATTTTAGGTATTGGCGGAGCATTATTACTATTTTTTTTCTTACATATTGGCTATATGCCAGATATAAATTTTGAGTCTGTTGCTTCAATACTTTATGCAATAGCTATTTTAGGAATACTACATATCCTTTATTGTTTATTTATCTTCGTGTTACCAGGTTTGATTCTATCTTATTTCAAAGAAAATATTAAGGTAATTTCTAATAAACATATTCTATGTCTTAGTATTAATACTGCTTGTATATGGGCATTTGTCATAGGCCAAATAATAAATTTCTCTCCTTTGACAGAACATGTTTATATTTCTTATACTATGTTTAGTATGGTAATAATTATTTTATCTATATATGGAATAAAAAATAGTTATAAAAATTTAAATTCGATAAATAAAATAGAAAACAAAGAGACCAAACAATTAATAATTAACTCCACAGTTAAAGAAACTAAAATTTCAATTATCGAAACCGCTACTACAAAAAATAATAATAATAAAAATTGGATTACGCCAAAAATAATTTTCTTGTGGTCACTTTTAGCTCAAATTCTGTCTGTATGTGTATTAATATTGCCTATTCTATTAATAATTTTATATGCTTCTAATGGGAATATGAAAACAGAACCTGATTGGCTTATATTTATAAAACTACTGATACTTATTGTACTTATATCATTTTCTTCAGCAGCTATAGGATGTTTAAAATTCAAAGAAAGTATAAGATATGTACCAAATTTATCATTAACAATATTCATGATATTTATAATTATTACCGAAAGTTTTTCATCCATTGCATTTTCCGGTATTAAAACTTTACGCATTGGTGAAGTTAATTCTGCTCGCTTAATTGTGACAGGAAAAACATGTAACGAAATCAATCAAACACTGGGTAAAAAAGTATGCGAAAGTCAGTCTGATAATGCAATTACTGCTATTTGTCCAATTTTGATTAAATCACGTATCGGGAACCAAATGGTTTTGGAATTTTCTCCTTTACATAAAATCACTTCGGAAGAAAACGGCACAGTTGATAAAAACCAAAACACTTCCTTAAAAAAAGATACTGATAATAAATCTAATAATAATCCTAAAAACTTTTATTGGATAACAACCAAACAAGCTAATAATAGTGATGAGAATACTAGAATAACCCAAGTAGTGATTCTGGATAAAAGCAAAATTCTAAGCTGGCAACCTCTTGCCAGAATCGAGGAAAAAGATTTTAATGATATTAAAAAAACGTCTTCAGAACAAAATACAGCATCAGTTTCTTCCGCATCCGCACCAGCCGCTTCAGAACCTGCTGCCAATAGTGCGAATAATGATATTTTAAAACTGGTAACATTATATGATGCCAAACAGAAAATATCTGCGGGTACAGCTTCGGATGTAGATGAGTTCCTGCTTAAACATTGTAGAGAAGATACAGATGAATTCAATAATAAAAACCCTGCTCCAAACAAATAACTCTATTCATATAAATTTATTGAAAACAAATGTATACTATACTCATAGGTGAGGCTGTTAGCTGAATATAATATTCTTCTTTTTTATCTCATCTATTTCTTAACCTTTACTGGTTAATTTATCCGGGGTGCCACAGGCTGAGATTACACCCGTTGAACCTGATGCGGTTAATACCGACGAAGGGAGTATAAAACAAGCTTTTTCAATAATAAGTCTGTTTTGTTACTCCTTTTAATATATTATTTATTAAAGGAGCGTTTATGCCATCATTCCAATCACTTATTGAATTTTGTCAGGATGACTGGAATCGCTATATCCAGCATGATTTTGTACAGCAATTAGGTAAGGGAACGTTAGATAAGTCCTGCTTTCAGCATTATTTAAAACAAGATTATCTTTTTTTGATTCAGTTTTCCCGCGCATGGGGGCTTGCAGTTTATAAAAGCCATGATATTTTTGAAATACGACAGGCTTTAGCCGGGCTTAAAGCTATCGTTGAGATTGAACTAGATTTACATATTCAGTACTGCAAGCAATGGGGCATAAGCAAACAGGAGCTTGATAATCTGCCGGAAGCTAAGGCCAATATCGCTTATACACGTTATATACTTGATGCAGGACAGCAAGGTGATCTGCTGGATTTACATATCGCACTGGCGCCCTGCCTGATTGGCTATGGAGTACTTGCGCGCTGGATTCAGGAACAATCATGGTATCAGGCGCACAACAATCCTTATCTGAGCTGGATTGAGATGTATACAGGTGATGAATTTCATGCAGCCATGCAAACAGAGATTAACTGGATTAATCAGCGTTTGGCCAATATTGATTCGCAGCGTTTTGAGCAGTTGGCAAAAATTTTTACTAATGCAACGCGATTAGAGGCTGATTTCTGGCAAATGGGATTGGATAAAAGCTATTAAATTGTGAGCAATATCGATTTTTCTGTCAGCATAAATGCTGGAAAATTTAATCATTAGATGAATACTAACTAGGCATAATTCTGTGTGGTTGAATTATCCTTTGTATTTTCCTGAATTGATTTCCGATGTGCTGCTTATAAAAGTATATTACCGATAATTCAGGGTGGATAATGAGTTTTGGCTCTTTTTGATCTTTCCAGATTGGCACGAAGCGCCATTGGCAGACTTTTAATCATTCGCTTTAAGCCTGAATTTTTAATCCGTATTGCGATTTAAACGTTTATCAGGCAAGGTAATCAATACTTGTACCTGCTACTATTTGTCTGTTTCAATAGTTTAATAATGTGGCGGAATTTCACTTGCCGGATTAAATGGTTCACTACCGCTATCTGCTCTGTCCGGCAGGCGCTGGTAAAGCAGGCGCAGTTGTGCCTGTTGTAAATCTAAGGTTTGTTGCAGCCGGGCTATGGTATCACTCAGGCTCTGGATGGTTTCTTCCTGCAATGCGCTTTGTATTTCCAGCTCTTCGATGCGGTGCTGTAATTCGATATGTGCTTCATGCATGTTGTTTTCCATAGTACGGCCATTTAGTCAGTAAATCTGTTTTGCGTTTTATTATCCCTAATGAAAAAAACCTGAGCAATAAACTGCTCAGGTTTTTCAAACCAGTATGAAACAATTATTTCAGTTTGGTTTCTTTGTACATTACATGTTTACGCACTACTGGATCGAATTTTTTAATTTCGAATTTGCCAGACATGGTGCGTTTGTTTTTGGTAGTGGTGTAGAAATGACCAGTACCAGCAGATGATTCCAGTTTGATTTTGTCGCGCATTGCTTTATCCTTAAATCACTATATGATTAAGCTTCACCGCGAGCGCGCAGGTCGGCCAATACTACTTCAATACCTAATTTGTCGATGGTGCGCAGAGCGGCGTTAGAAACGCGCAGACGAACCCAACGGTTTTCACTTTCAACCCAGAAACGACGTGATTGCAGGTTAGGCAAGAAACGGCGTTTGGTTTTGTTGTTGGCGTGTGACACGTTGTTGCCACTCATCGGGCGCTTACCGGTCACTTTACATACACGTGCCATGGTTAACTCCAAACTTCTAATAATTTTGTAAAACGCGATTTATACCATGAAAAGCGGAATCTATTCAAGGGTTAAATCATTTTGTATAGCACGAGCAGGTAAAAATGTTGCTGTTAAATCAGGCATTGGCTGCAATAGTCTTATCTGTATACTGGCTGGCTAACATGTTCAGATGCTAACCAGCGCTATATTTTCAGCATACTGCCCGCGCTGCTAAAAGGATGGCAAGTAATACTGCCATCCTAATTAAGACAATTACTGCACCGTTGTCGTTGTGGTGGTCGTTGTCGTGGTTACCGTGGTGTTTGCAGCAGGTGCTACTGTTTGCTGTTTCAGGCCACCACCCAGTGCTTTATAAATATCAGCACGGTTTTCCAACAGAGTTTGCTGGGTACGGAGCAATGCCTGCTGGGCAGCGTAGCTGTCGCGCTCGGCGTCTAGCTGTTCCAGTGAGCTGGCAATGCCGTGTTTATAACGCAGCTGGGTGAGTTTGTAACGGTTGGTTTGTGCCTGCTCGCCACGCAGCTTCGCTTCATACTGCTTTTTAAGCGAATCGCGTGCTACCAGTGCATCAGCCACATCACGGAAAGCAGCCTGTACTGTTTGTTCATACTGTGCCACGGCGATGTTTTTACGCGCAGTGGCCAAATCCAGATTACCTTTGTTTTGTCCCCAAGTGAAAATCGGCAAGGTAATCTGTGGTGTGAAGTTCCATGTGCGGTTTGGACCATTGAATAGATGGCCAATATCGTTGCTGCCAGAACCAATACCGCCAATCAGGCTGATGCGCGGGAAAAATGCCGCCCGGGCAGCACCAATATTGGCATTAGCAGATTTAAGCGCAAATTCGGCTGCACGCACATCCGGCCGCTGATACAGAATGGTAGACGGCAAGCCTACTGGCAATTCTGCATTAACAAACTGCCGGCTTAGTGGCGCTGCTGCGGGCAGGTCATCTGGCAATGGTTTGCCTACCAGCAGGGTTAAGGCATTATGCGCCTGATCACGCGCCTGTTTGGCTGCTGCATAATCTGCGCGGGCAGTTTCGATTTGCGCTTCGGCTACATCTACTTCTACCTGTGAAATCACGCCCGCTTTGAATTGCAGGTCAGTGAGGCGTTTGCTTTCTTCACGTGACATTAGTACGCGGCTGGATAAATCCATTTGTGCCTGAGCAATGCGTTCATCAAAGTAAGCTTTGGCCACGCTGGCTATCAGGCTAATCTGGGTGGAATCGCGTACCTGTTTCTGCTGGAAATACTGATTCAGGGCGGCATCAGACAGGCTTTTTACTCGTCCGAACAAATCCAGCTCGAACGCGGTAACGCCCAAGCCAACATTATATGATTCAGCAATATAGCTGGTTTGCTGGCCAGTAGCATCACGCATGGCGCTTAAATCCCGTGCGACACGGGAACGGCCACCATTGCCAGTAGCCGCCAGAGCTGGCAGACGGTCGGCACGTTGGATAACATATTGTGCACGTACGGCTTCCACGTTTAAAGCGGCCACACGTAAATCACGGTTATTGGTCAAGGCCAGACTGATAATCTGTTTCAAACGTTCATCAGCAAAGTAATCCTGCCAGCCCAGATTGGCCGCTGCCACGGCACCAGCCTGCTGGTCGCTGGCGGCTGCACGGGGAAAGGTTTCTGCCATTTCGACTTGCGGTTGGTGGTAGCGCGGTGCCATTGAGCAGGCAGATATTACCCCGGCAATTAATGCAGCCAGCAGGGTAGGTTTTACTATGTGTTTCATGCTTTATCCTCTTTGTCTGTCTGGTCGGCTGACTGTACAGTGGCACTGCCATCACTGTTCACAGTAATCGGCAGGTTTTTACCATTGTCAGACGTATTACCATCTTTGCCGTTCTTTTTTCTGCTGAACAGGCTACGTACAGTTGAATAGAACACAGGTACAAAGAATAAGGCCAGACAAGTACCTACTAACATTCCCCACAATACGCTGGTACCAATTGCACGCTGACTGGCCGAAGAGGCGCCACTGGCGAAATACAACGGTACTACACCCATGATGAAGGCGATAGAGGTCATCAGAATCGGGCGGAAACGCAGGTGAGCAGCAGCCAGTGCCGCTTCCAGCGGGGATTTACCCTGCTCTTGCAGCTCCTTGGCAAATTCCACAATCAGAATAGCGTTTTTGGCACTCAAACCAATCACGGTAATCAGCCCCACCTGAAAATAAACGTCGTTCTCCATGCCTCGCAGCCATGTACCGAATACCACACCAAGCAGACCCAGTGGTACTACCAGCATGACAGACAACGGGATTGTCCAGCTTTCGTACAGTGCGGCCAGACAAAGGAATACAGCCAGCAGGGAGAACATATAAAGGATGGTAGATTGGTTACCAGCGTCTTTTTCCTCTTTAGACAGCCCTGTCCATTCATAACCAAATCCATCCGGCAGTTTGCTGGCCATTTTTTCCATTTCGGCCATGGCATCACCAGTACTGTAACCCGGAGCTGCATTACCAGTAATAGACATGGCGGTATAACCGTTATAGCGGACAGTTTGTGCCGGACCGGTGATCCAGTGGGTTTTCATGATGCCGGACAGGGGTACGGATTGTCCCTGTGCATTGTTCACAGTGAGTTTGCTCAGGTCTTCCGGTGTCATGCGAGAGGCAACATCAGCCTGCACAATCACACGCTGCATACGCCCTTTGTTCGGAAAGTCGTTTACATAGTTGGAACCCAGCGCTGTACTCAATACAGTGGTGATATCACTAAATGAAACACCTTGTGCATTAGCTGCATCACGGTCGATATCAATCTGCAATTGTGGTTCGTCTTCCATGCCATCCGGACGTACCTGTGTGAGTACTTTGCTTTCTCGCGCCATGCCCAGTAGCTGGTTACGTGCGGCCAGCAATGCTGCATGGCCTTTACCACCACGATCCTGTAGACGGAAGCTGAAGCCGGTACTGGTACCCAATTCAGGAATGGATGGTGGTACCAGTGCAAAGATATAACCATCACGAACCGAACCCATCATGGCACCGGTAATGCGTTTGGCCAGTGAATTGGCACTGTGTTCTGCGCCATCACGTTCAGACCAGTCTTTCAGCACCAGAAAGCTCAAACCTACGTTCTGTCCCTGACCTGTCATACTGAAGCCCAATATTGATACCATATTTTTCACTTCAGGCTGATGGAGGGTGAAATCTTCCATCTTCCTGAATGTCTCCAGTGTACGATGCTGGGTAGCGCCCGGTGGTAACTGAATCAAACCGATAGAGTAACCTTGGTCTTCTTCCGGCAAGAATGAAGTCGGCAGACGTGCCATTACAAACAGTGCACTGCCGGTAATAACGGCATAGATAATAAACATGCGCACACTGCGATGCAGTACATAGGCAACTTTGGATTCGTATTTTTTGGTACCACTGTTAAATTTGCGGTTAAACCAGCCATAAAACCCTTTTTTCTCAGCCTCGTGTTCAGTAATTGGCTTGAGCAAAGTGGCACATAGAGCTGGTGTCAAAGACAGTGCTAGAAAAGCAGAGAAGAAGATGGCCACTGACATAACGATGGAGAACTGGCGGTAAATATTACCGGTAGAACCAGAAAAAAACGCCATCGGGATAAATACGGTAATCAGTACCACGGTAATACCTACCACGGCGCCGGAAATCTGTCCCATGGCTTTTTCGGTAGCCGGTTTTGGCGGTAAATGCTCTTCCGTCATAATACGTTCAACGTTTTCCACCACCACGATGGCATCATCGACCACAATACCGATTACCAGCACCATAGCAAACATGGTCAGTACGTTAATCGACAGGCCGGCAAAATACATGATGGAAAAAGCGCCCAGCAAGGCAATCGGCACCACAATGGTCGGAATCAGGGTATAGCGGATATTTTGCAGGAACAACAGCATTACCAGGAATACCAGTACGATGGCCTCTACCAGTGTATGTACCACTTTTTCAATGGAAATACTCACGAAAGTAGAGCTGTCGTACGGTGCAGACCAGCTCATGCCAGCCGGGAAGTATTTCTGCAAATCAGCCAATTTAGCCTTAACTGCATTGGCTGTTGCCAGTGCATTACCTTTGGAGGTTAGCTGAATACCAGCACCTACCACGTCTTTACCATTCAGACGCGCATCAGTAGAGTAATCCTGTTTACCCAGCTCTACCCGGGCAACGTCTTTCAGGCGTACCAGTGAACCATCGGTATTGGCTTTGACAATAATATTTTCAAACTGTTCAACTGTTTTTAGCTGGCCGGGGACAACAATGGTCGCCGTAGTCTGAATATTGTCAGGAGAAGGCAAGGCACCCAGACTGCCAGCAGAAATTTGCTGGTTCTGTGCAGCCACTGCGGCATTAACGGCTGCCGGTGTCAAATTGACACTGCGCAATTTGTCTGAATCAAGCCAGATACGTATGGCACGTTCGGAACCGAACACCATTACGTTACCCACACCATCAATACGCTGTAATTCCGGCTGAATGTTACGTGCCACGTAGTCTGCCATGTCTGCCGGTGTCAGATTGGGATTATCACTGGTATACATGGTTACCATCAGGAAGTTACTGCGTGATTTGGCAATCTCTACACCAGTCTGTTTCACCATGGCTGGCAAACGCGGTTCTGCGCGTGACAAGGCATTCTGCACATTCATCTGGGCGATATCATCATCGGTACCCGGATAGAAAGTTAAGGTTAATGTACCTGTACCATTGGACAGCGATTTGGCCTCCATATAGTCCAGATTTTCCAGGCCATTCATCTCGCGTTCAATACGCGACAATACGGTATCTTCAATAGTCTGGGCATCGGCACCGGGATAGGCAATGGTCAGGGTAATGGAAGGAGGTGCTACAGTTGGATACTGGGCAACAGGTAGCTTGGTAATACACACTATACCGGCAATGATGATGAACAGCGCCACCACCCATGCAAAAATCGGTCGGTTAATAAAAAATCGTGACATATTACATATTCCTTACTTGGCCTGAGAGGCAGATGCCGCAGAGGCCTTGGGTGCTGAAGCTGCCTGAGCAGGAGCTCCTGCCGGTGCACTGGCTGATGCCGGTTTCCACGGCTGAGTCTGAACTTTCTTCGCACCGGTTAACTGTACCAGTGCCAGACCGTCCATGGCCACTTTGTCACCAGCGCGCAAACCGCCGCTGATTACCCAGTCTGTGCCCTTTTGCTGTACAACAGTTACCGGACGAACAGCCAGACTGCCATCGGCATTAACCACAGTAACCGTATCACCACTGGCACCACGGGTTACTGCCTGCTGCGGCAACACGATGGCGTTCTGAATTTCAGCTTGCGGAATTTCCACCCGTACAAACTGGCCGGGCAATAACATATCATTATCATTTGGAATTTCGGCACGTACCTTAACTTCGCCAGTGCCTTCATCCACAGTCATGTCGGTAAACAGCAAGCGGCCTTTTTGCGGGTATTCACTGCCATCATCCAGCTTGATGGCCACTTCGACGGCACCATTGATGGTTTTCATTCTGCCCGCAGCAATATCCTGACGGATTTTCATCGCCTGTGCAGCAGTCTGGTTCAGGTCAACATATAAGGTATGGGTTTGCTGAATCAGAGCCAGCTTAGTAACATCGTTCTGGCCAACCAGTGCACCTTCGGTAACCAGCGCCTTACCAATACGTCCTGAAATCGGGGCACGTACATAGGCATAGCCTACATTAATCTGTGCAGATTTAATCGCAGCCTGTGCACTATCAATTTGTGCATGTGCCAGACGCTGTTGTGCAATCGCCTGATCAAATTCCTGTTTGCTGATGGCATTGGCAGCTACCAGCGGGCGGTAGCGCACAACGTCGGCATCAGCTTTGGCTGCATTGGCCTGAGCGGTTGCCAAGCTGGCACGGGCAGATTGCAGGGAAGCCAGATAAGGCGCATTGTCAATCTGGAATAGTGGCTGCCCTTCTTTAACATAGGTACCCTCTGTAAATAAGCGTTTCAGCAAAATACCGGCTACTCGGGCACGCACTTCTGACTCGCGAATCGGTTTTAAACGGCCGGTCAGCTCAGTATCTACAGTTACCGTTTCCGGATGTACAGTCAGCACGCTGACCATTGGCGCTTGTGGCGCTGGTGCCTTGTCTTTTTTGCCACAGGCAGCTAATGCCAGCGCACTAGCAAGTACTATCGCACTGATGCGCCATTTATCTGCTCTTCGACTCGTTCCCATACTCACCTCAATATGTGCATATATAATTAAAAATTAAATGAATTTTTACTCTGTTGCGCTAAAAATATGACACAAATAGCGCCGATGTCTACACCTCGGACGGCCGGAACAGAAATATCAGGCAATCTGCAATGCGACAACAGACGATTAAATAAAAATAGCTTTACGCTGCGTATTATACATGCAACAATGTATGTATACCAGATGTAATAAATTTAATACTTTAGTTATTTTAATCAAAAAAAATCTGTGCCAATCTGGATTAAGCACAGATTTGCCTAAATTTAATTTACAGATTAGCGGAAATTTATTATGCGCAAGACCAAAGAGGAATCCCTGCAAACTAAAGAGGCTCTCATGGCTGCGGCATTGGACATATTTTATCGGCGCGGTGTAAGCCGTGCTTCATTGCAAGAGATTGCCAGCGCAGCCGGTGTGACCCGTGGTGCTTTATACTGGCATTTTAAAAATAAAGAAGACCTGTTTGACGCGTTATTCCAACAGGTTTTCAGCAAATTGAGTGAGCAGCTGCAACATGATATCGACACCAGCTCCCCTAATGCACTAAATAATCTAATGCAGGCGTTAAAACAAATGTTTCAACGCATAGCTACTGATGATAATTACCGCAAATTCTGCTATATATTGCATCTAAATTGTGAGCACACTACAGACAACAGTGCCATAGTTGCGTTGTTGCAAAAATACCAAAATTTATGGTGGCAGAACTTGTGTGCTGTATTTCAGGTGTGCTGCCAGCAACATATTCTGCCAGCTAACATCAATATTCAACAGGCTGCCCTGTACTTCCAAGCACTATTTATAGGACTGACCAACTTATGGCTAACTGATCCGCATAATATAGATATTACAAGCATTGCACCCAATTTTATTAATATTGCGCTTGAGTCACTGCAACATAACCCGAATCTGCGCCAATAACTTGCTGGCAAACAATGGCAATTTAAAGCACAAATGCCACACTGCCAGACAGGATATAATTATGGCGACTGCCTGATCTGACTGATAACTGCCGGCAATTAATTAATCATCGTCACGTACTCGTAATAACATTACCGGAATATCAGACTGGCGCAAAACTCCCTCAGCTACCGAACCCATTAAAATATGCATAAAGCCACTAAAGCCATGGGTGCCCATCACCAGTAAGTCTACATTATGTTCGGTAGCTTCCTGAATCAGCATATCGGCCACCTTGTCACCGGCACTTTCCACCACCTCAATCTCATACTGCAAGCCAGATTCTGTAAGCAGTTTTTCTGCCTGCTCCAAACCTTTCTTGCCAGCAGCATTCACTGCCTTGCGCACTTCTTCAGAGGGTAGTGCTCCTACTCCACCCCAGCTAAATTGCGCCAGATCCACAACATTTACTATACGCAAAACAGCATTACACAATCTGCCCAGCATGATTGCTTCCTGCAACGCACGCATGGCGGCTGCACTTTCATCTACCGGTACCATAATTTTGTGATACATCGTTATACTCCCTGCTCAACAAACCATAACCCTGTTTGTAATAAACTGAAAAACAGCAATATAACCAGAAAAATACCGAGCAAAGCTTAGCACAAATTTGTCTGGTGTAAACATCGGCCAGCCACAGACTGTTGCAAAAACTGCTACCATCCAGCCTGAACTCAGCAAGGATAATCTATGAACCGCATATATATCGAACCACCTGAACATTGGTTGTTTCATACCCGCATCAGTGTACATATCGGCGACATTAATTACGGTAACCATCTGGCCAATGATGCCGTACTGCGCCTGTGCCATGAAGCACGCCTACGTTTGCTGGCTTCTTTAGGCTTTAGTGAAATGGATGTGGGTGGCACTGGCCTAATTATGTTGGATGCAGTCCTGCAATTTCAGGGACAGGGTTTTTATGGTGACGATCTAGATTTTGATTTAGGTATAATCGGCCTGAGTAATACTGGGTTTAGCCTGATTTACCGCATTCGTCGAGCCAATGATGGCGCAGCCATTGCCATGGTAAAAACTGGTATGGCCTTTTTTAATTACCAACGCCAGCGTATCAGCCGCACGCCGGAAACTTTTCGTAACGCCCTTGCTCAGAGTCTTTAAATGCAGCCAACACCACCCCCTAACTGGATACTATGGAATGAATTTTTCCAGCATCTACAACAGCGCGGCTTATCACCCTTAACCAGCACTGCCTATAGCCGTGATCTGATTCAGCTAAGTCAGATTTTGCCCGCTAACCTTACCTCCGCCTGCGTTACCCGTCTGCACCTGGTTGGCGCACTGAAAAAGCTCAGCGGCATGGGTGATAAGCCTGCTTCACTGGCACGCAAACTCAGCACATGGCGTACTTACTTTAATTTTCTGCAACGACAGGGGCAAATTACTGCTAATCCTACCAGCAACATTAAAGCACCCAAAGCAGGTGCCCGCTTACCCAAAGCGGTACCAGCAGAAAAACTCAATCACACTTTTGACCAGCCTACCGCTAGCGACCCTTTATCACTGCGCGATCAGGCCATCTTTGAACTACTGTATGGCAGTGGTTTACGCTTGGGTGAACTGGTACAACTGGATTTACATCACCTGATGCTGGATGAAAACTGGGTACATGTGCAAGGTAAAGGCAACAAACAGCGTCAAGTTCCCTTAGGCCAAAAAAGTATCGCAGCCTTACAGCGCTACCTGCCCCACCGCTACGCAGTTGCCGGCGAAAACGCGGTATTTACCAGCCAGCGTGGCACACGCCTGAGTGCGCGCCAAATTCAGAATCGCCTGAATGTCTGGTCGATTACCCATAGCAGTGACCGCCACCTTTCTCCGCATATGCTGCGACACAGTTTTGCCAGTCATGTGTTACAAAGTGCTCACGATATCCGTGCTGTACAGGAGCTGCTCGGCCATAAATCCATCAGCACTACCCAGCAATACACCAAACTGGACTTCAACCATCTCGCACAAATTTATGACAGCACCCATCCACGCGCCAAACGTCGTAACAAATAGCCGTTTAATATCTGAACCTGCTTATACTTAGCCAAACCCAATCCATAATTGCCATTATCGTTTTGCTGAACTTTCTGGGTCAGTTATTTCTAGTACACGAAATACTGCTTATCAGCAAAACAGCCCAAAATCATTCTTTATCTGGACAACGTTATATCAATGACTATGGTAGATGCGCACAAACCCACACTAAAATATGTCGTTATAATTATTTTACAGCATTAAATATTACTTACTCCGTGCTCACTAATCTGGTAGTTTTCATGACCACAAAGAGTATGGCAAATTAAGGCTTAAATATGATTGGCTAGGTATTATTCGGAGTAATAAAAAGAAAAATATACTCTTCAACTCGAATTGTTTCAGCTATTTGCTATTATTTATTAACTAATTAGACCTAATTAAATTTCACTTAAAAAACTGAATAACTCAACTACCAAATTTTTTAAGTAATGCCGCTAATCGACCGGACGCATTTTTATAAGGAGAAGATGTATTCAGCTAAATCATTCGTCCTCGCGTGTATTTACCACACCAAGCAACCCCATATAAAGCTTCATCACTAAAGCCTTCAATGAGCTTGATTATGTCATTTTTATTTTTATCCAAAAGACCAAGCAACATATTATAATCATTTATATTTTTGTAGTCACAATAAAACTTCTGCGCTAATTGTCCTAATTCATTCCACTTAAAACCAACTTCAGGAAAAATGATTTCCTGCCCTTTCTCTTCCTGAGTATGCCAAGACAATATTAATTCTCCCCAGCCAATTAAATAAGAAACCAATTGTGCCACACTCATCGTACTGCCTTTAACATGTCCTTCCATAAGAGGCTCAAATACCTTTTGTGCGGGAATAGATATCAACTTTTTGATTAGCAATGAATAATTTTTATTAATCGCTACTATTAATTCACTTTTGGATTCAGGTATAGCCATAATCTACTCCTAACATTTCAATAATAAATTGCAATATACGCATCATAAGAATATTTACTCTCTTCTCTGCATCGCAACATCTATAGTCTGTTTAACGATTCTCACTAGCTACTTATATTTTTTATCAAAAAAATGCTCGCTTCGAGTTGGGTCGGTTATCAACCACAACAGCACCAATGTATGTATCGGCATATAAAAAAGAAGCAGAATCAATAATCTGCCCTATATATTCCCAGTTATTCTATTTTACACCGCACACAATAACTCTACTGCCTGTTGCAATGTTTCCTGCTGCTTGGCAAAACATACCCGCACACACTGCTGGCTAAAACCATCATGATAAAACGCCGCCAAAGGTATCGTGGCCAATCGGTACTTAATTACTAACTCACGCACGAACTCATTTTCTGGCACAGAACTGATGGTACTGTAATCTAATACCATAAAATACGTTCCCTGAGGCACATACACCCTAAAACGCGAATCGCGCAAACCGGCCAGCAGAAAATCACGTTTCTGCTGGAAAAACCGGCCTAAATTTTCATAGTGTGATGCATCGGCCAGATAATCGGCAATAGCATATTGCGTGGGCGTATGCACACTAAACACATTAAACTGGTGCACCTTGCGAAATTCAGCCATGAGTGCCGGTGCAGCCACACAATAACCTACCTTCCAGCCAGTTGCATGTAACAACTTGCCAAACGAACCAACAACAAAAGTCCGTTCGCGCAAAAGCGGATTTTTTAACAGGGTTTGCGGCTGAACATTGTCAAAAACCAGATGCTCATACACCTCATCACTTAGCACAAAAATATTACTGTTTTGCACCATCTCAGCCAAAGCTGCAATGTCAGCCATACCGAATACCCGACAGGCCGGATTATTCGGATTATTCACAATAATTAAACGTGTACGCGGCGTAATTAATGATTTAACATAATCCCAGTCTACAGCGAATTCCGGTGCAGCCAGTCGTACCGGTATCATTTTTCCGCCAAACAAAGTTACCGCTGGCGCATAACAATCATAAGCAGGTTCAAAACTGATTACCTCATCACCTGGGCGAATCAGCGTAGCAATGGTCGTAAAAATTGCCTGAGTTCCCCCCGCAGTAACTGTGATTTCCTGCTCAGCATCAATAGTCAACCCATGTACGCGCTGAAATTTCTCCTGAATGCGCTCACGCAACACAGCCACACCAGCATCGGCGCATACTGATTATTACCAACACCCAAATAATACTCAACCAGCCCGATTAACTTCGGATCAACCTCATAATCAGGAAACCCCTGTGACAAATTCAGTGCCCCATGTTCCGCTGCCAGTGCCGACATTACACTAAAAATCGTTGTTCCCACAGCTGGTAATTTAGATTCCAAAGTCAACATCATTCACACCAGAAAAAAGAAACATAATATGCCATCATATCCAAATTTAACAATAAATTTATCTTTTCCAACACAAATCACACCTCATCTCCAAACAGGACTAAACTAATATAACAACAAACCAACGCAAACCACATTATGAAAAAAGCATCTTAATATTATGTCTTAGCTTTAGCCTATCTACCTCAGCCATGGCCGAGCATACTCACTGGGGCTATCAGGGTGATAATGCCCCAGAAAACTGGGGCAAAATGGCTGATGCGCAAACTTGCACCACTGGCAAAACCCAATCGCCGATTGATATCTTTGCCAGCAAAACCAACCAGAAATTACCTAAACTGAAGTTTAACTATCGTCATGCCGACATTAAACAAATAGTCGACAACGGACATTCACTCCAGTTTAACTTTGGTTCGAACAGTACCCTTACCCACAACAACAAAACCTACACACTGGTGCAGTTTCACGCCCACGAACCAGCCGAACACACCATTAACGGAATACGCTATCCACTAGAATTACACTTTGTCCATCAATCAGCCGACCACAGCAATCTTGTAGTTGCCGTATTTGTGGAGGAAGGTAAAGAAAATTCGTATTTTGAAAAACTTTCCGTTTTCAAAAAACTTGCTAAAAATGGCAGTGAAAATACCGATATTATATTCAATCCCGCACATCTTTACCCGCAGCAACATAAGTACTACCGCTATACCGGTTCCCTGACCACACCGCCATGCAGCGAACCAGTAATCTGGATATTATTCCGTCAGCCTATTTCTCTGTCGAAAGCCGAAATCGAAGAAATCTCACATTATCTGCCCAAAAATAACAACAGACCTATTCAGCCACTCAACAACCGCATCATCGAAAATAACTAAAACCAAACAATTCACCAACAGTCAGGCTAGCAATCACAAGACCTGACTGTTTTATTTATACCCAGCATAAATCGATGTCATTAACACAGTTTGCCCAATTGTCACTTCCTGCTCAGCAGCAACGACCATGCCAAGCCGCATCTAACTTACCTTCACAATCCTTGCCATGATGAAATCTCTAAACGCCGCAGTGTCATGAGTGAAGAAGCCAAAAGCCAAAGCCCAATAGCCTCCTCGGCAATAATTGAAATCTTAGTAGCTACGTCATACTGGGCATCGAAATCGAAGGTAATTCCAACAGCAAATACTGATTTGCCAACCTATCTCTTTCCACCATGAAATGACAGTGTACCCAACTTACCACCATTCCTTCACGTGTCTAGACATTTATTTCATCCTAGCAAGTAATTCTTATTTCAGCACTTTCCCTGTCCGCCAACCAGAATCACAATCAAACTAGTTTTATTTACTACGATAACTTTTCCCCAATCACCTCACAAATTAATTCGTCCCCATTCAGAGAAAATGCTATTCTATTTACAGATCAACCTCCCCTAAATTCACTTAAGGATTTACATACCCATATATCTGCTACAAAGGAAAAATATATGCATATTGCTATCCTGCTCTATTCCAATTTCGAAACACTAGATGTATTCGGGCCTGTAGAAATATTTGGTAAAGTCCCAGACTGGAATATAAAGTTTTACTCCCTAAACGGAGGCTCAATCAGCAATCAGGATGGCGTGTACATAGCCACCAAAAGCTTAACCGCCATCCCAAACAATATCGATACACTTTTTATTCCCGGCGGACAAGGTGCCCGTACCCTGATTCAGCATACCGATTTTATTAACCAGCTAAAGTTACTGGCACAAAAAAGCCAGTATGTACTAACCGTATGTACCGGCAGCGCCCTGCTGGCCAAAACAGGATTACTCGATGGACGACGGGCAACTTCCAACAAACGCGCCTTCGATTGGGTAAAAACCTCATCATCACAAACACATTGGGTTGAAAAAGCCAGATGGATAACAGATGGTAAATACTATACCTCTTCCGGCATCAGTGCCGGCATGGACATGGCCTTAGCATTTGTACAAGACAGAGTCGACAAAAATACCGCCCAGCAAATTGCAACCAGAATCGAATATTCCTGGCAACAGGACAGCCAGCAGGATGAATTCTGTTCGAAATAAAGCACACCCACCCTATCAACAATAGTTAAATAACACATAAAGCATTATCATATTGGAGCAGAAAAACCGCCAACCTGATTTATCTGCAATCCAATCCTTTTTTATTTACGCAGAATAACACCAGCCCGCGGTACCATAAACAACCCCAAACTGCCCAATCAGACCTAACTAGGAATAAATCATGCTGTTAAACGAGCAACAAAAAATTGGCCTGTTTTTCGTAGTATTGTATTCAATATTTTTTATCTTATTTATGCAAATACACCTCATGTCTGGGGTTATTTCTGGCTTACTCACCTATACCCTTACCCAGAAGCTCGAAGATTTTCTAGCCAGAAAAATGCATCGCTGGGGTAACAAAGCAAAACTGTTTTCCGTATTACTGCTCTCACTGCTCATCATGGTTTTACTGATTGGCGGCTTTGGCTATCTCATCAGCTGGGTCATCAGCGTAGCGAAAGACCCGCAACAAACCCTCACCCACATTCAAAACCTATTTAACAGCATTGCCAACTCCTTGCCTAAAGAACTGAGTAATTATCTCCCCGATAACCTGATTGAGCTACGTGCCAATGCATTAAACTTCATCAAAGAACACGTCCTATATCTTCAGTCAGTAATCAAACAGCTATTCCACTCACTACTTATCATCATCATCGGCATGATTATCGGCTTAATAGCAGGCTATCAACAAAATAAACGCAACATCACCGAAACTACCTCATCTTCCACCGTCTATATGCAGGCACTAAAAGATGGCCTTAACCGCCTAATATTGGTGTTTCAATATGTCGCCTTCTCACAAGTCATAATAGCGCTATTTAACACCATTATGACAGCCATCTTCCTGCTTATAGTCCTACCCCTATTCGGCATTCACATGCCATTCAGCAAAAGCCTGATACTCGCCACCTTCATACTTGGCCTGATACCCATCATAGGCAATCTAATAGTTAATACCATCATGTGTTTGGTTGCCTTTACCATTTCATTCTGGATTGCCGTAATCGTACTGACATACCTAATCATTATTCACAAAATCGAATATATATTAAATGCTAAAATAGTAGGCACCAAAATCCATGCCGGCATCTGTGAGCTGCTTATCGCCATGGTACTTTCCGAAACCCTGTTTGGCGTAATCGGACTAGTATTTGCCCCCATTTTTTACGCCTTTCTGAAACTATCACTAAAACAACTCAAAATCATTTAGCCCATTAATCAATAAAAAAGGCCATTAACAATGGCCTTTAATCATCTCAGCGTTCATAGAGGTAACAGAATCATCAGTACACCCAATAACGATAAAATAACAGTACTTAAAAAAGCTTATAACCTACTAGATTGACTTACACTAAATCATACGACTTTTTAAGGGTAAGATAAACTAAAACTTAGACGTGTAACTATCCCCTAAAATAGTACAGCATAAAAATAGAAAATTCTCTTTATTAACCCATTGAGGATTTAAACATGAAAAAGATGACTGAACATCAAATCGTATCTATTTTAAAAGAAGCCGAAGCCGGTATCCCCGTCAAAGAATTCTGCCGTAAATATGGTATGGGGAATTCAACTTTCTATAAATGGTGTGATAAATACGGTGGTATAGAAATGTCCGATATCAAACGTTTAAAGGAGCTAGAGGCTGAAAACCGTAAGCTTAAGCAGATGTTTGCTGAGCTGAGTTTAAAATCTCAGCTTCAGGAGGAAATCATAAAAAAGCTATAGTGCCTACTCAAGCACGTAAAGCTTGGGCTGTACAACTGCAAGAAAGTCATTCTGTTACTATTGCCATGAGCTGAGCTATTGTTGGCTTAAGCCGCTGTGCTTACTATTATCAACCTAAATTACCGGATGATTCAGTGATTATGTCGGTACTAAGTGCTATTACCGATAAGCATTTACGCTGGGGCTTTCCCAAATGTTTTAATCGCATCAGAAAGCTCGGCTATAAATGGAATCATAAACGTGTGTATCGGGTGTATTGCCAATTAAAGCTTAATCTCAGGGTAAAGCGTAAACAATGCATTCTTCCACGAAGCCCAGAAAGGCTATCAGCACCCAATAAACAAGGTGAATGCTGGTCAATGGATTTTATGAGTGACAGCAGTCGCAATCAACGGCGTTTTAGAACCTTCAATGTGATAGATGACTTTAATCGTGAGGCGTTAGGCATTGATATTGCGGTTAGTTTACCGGCTGGTAGGATTACTCGTTATCTGGATAAACTGGCCGGATATCATGGCTTTCCACTCAAAATACGAGTAGATAACGAACCGGAATTTACCGGAAAAACATTCATCAACTGGGCAAAGTCACATGGTATAACCATAGATTATATTTAACCAGATAGTCCATATCAAAACCGATATATTGAACAACTTAATCGCACCTATCGCACAGAGGTACTAGATTTATATCTATTTAATAATCTGGAGCAAGCAAGAAAGGTAACCGAAGAATAGCTAACCATTTATAACACGGAAAGACCTCATGAAGCATTAAATAATATGTAGTAGTCTTTATTTAATCTGACATTTAGTGTATTTTAAAACAACAATGGAGTGTCAGTAATGAATCAATCTGCAAAAATAATTAAACCTAAATTAGGACTTTTAGAACTCGCTAAACAGTTAGGTAATGTTCAGCAAGCCTGTAAAGTCTTGGGATATAGTCGCGACAGCTATTATCGCTTCAAAAAACTCTATGAACAGGGCGGAGAATTAGCTCTTCAGGAAATAAGTCGCAAAAAACCTATAGAGAAAAATCGCGTAGAACCTCATATTGAGCAGGCTGTCGTTAATATGGCTTATGAATTTCCTGCTTATGGCCAACATCGGGTAGCTAATCAGCTACGTCTGCAAGGAATAATGGTCTCTGGCAGTGGTGTACGTTCAATCTGGTTACGCCACGATTTAGAAAGCTTCAAAAAAAGGCTGATCGCTCTGGAAACAAAAGTAGCTCAGGAAGGGCTTGTGTTAACAGAAAGCCAGCTACAGGCTTTAGAGAAAGCGAAAGCAGCGCGAGAGGCACAGGGTGAAATTGAGACCCAGCATCCTGGTTACTTATGCGCACAAGATACATATTATGTTGGTCATATTAAAGGGATTGGGAAAATATACCAACAAACGTTTATTGATACCTATTCAAGACTGGCGTTTGCTAAAGTATATACCGAGAAAAACAGTTTAGTTGCTGCGGATATGCTCAATGATAAAGTGATACCATTTTTTGATAATGAGCAGGTAGCGCTTTTACGAATTCTGACGGATAGAGGAAGTGAGTATAACGGTCATAAAGAGCGTCATGCATACGAACTGTATCTGAATTTGGAAGATATAGAGCATACGAAAACAAAAGCCTACAGTCCGCAAACGAATGGTATATGTGAACGGTTCCATAAGACGATGAAGACTGAATGTTATGATATTATGTTTAGACGTAAGATATATACAGAACTGACAGAGATACAACAGGATATTGAGCTTTGGCTAGAGTTTTACAATCGGGAAAGAGCACATTCAGGGAAATACTGTTATGGTAAGACACCTTGGCAAACTTGGGTAGAGACAAAAGGACTGGCTAAAGAAAAGCAGCTAGAGAATTTATTTTACTCATCAGACAGTCATTGTGTTAGAACTAATGCCGATGAGTAGGTAGTGTCTGTCAGATTAAGTTTAAGCTAGTACAAATAATATGACACCGAGTGAATATAAAACCCTAAGACAAGCAGCGTAATTTTCTACCTGAATCTTGTACTAATTTTGGGGTATTTACACTAGCAGGCATCCATAATTATTGCCTCTTAGCCTTTTTACAAAGCAAGAAACCCGGCTGATATCTCAACCGGGTTCTTCTTATGGGGAGTCTGGCGGTGTCCTACTTTCACATGGGTATCCATACTATCATCGGCGCTAGGTCGTTTCACGGTCCTGTTCGGGATGGGAAGGCGTGGGACCAACCCGCTATGGCCGCCAGACATTAAACTGTCAAATCAGAAAGCCTTAATCTTGGTGATGTGTATTCATCAGTAAGCTTTATCATTTCTTCTGTACATATCTTTATGTACGAAGTCCTTCAAATGATAGAGTCAAGCCTCACGAGCAATTAGTATCGGTTAGCTACAAGTGTTACCACTCTTCCACACCCGACCTATCAACGTCCTGGTCTCGAACGTCTCTTTAGAGGGATTAATTCCCTAGGGAAGTCTCATCTTCAGGCGAGTTTCACGCTTAGATGCTTTCAGCGTTTATCTCTTCCGAACTTAGCTACCCGGCGATGCGACTGGCGTCACAACCGGTACACCAGAGGTTCGTCCACTCCGGTCCTCTCGTACTAGGAGCAGCCCCCGTCAAACTTCCAACGCCCACTGCAGATAGGGACCAAACTGTCTCACGACGTTTTAAACCCAGCTCACGTACCACTTTAAATGGCGAACAGCCATACCCTTGGGACCGACTACAGCCCCAGGATGTGATGAGCCGACATCGAGGTGCCAAACTCCGCCGTCGATATGAACTCTTGGGCGGAATCAGCCTGTTATCCCCGGAGTACCTTTTATCCGTTGAGCGATGGCCCTTCCATTCAGAACCACCGGATCACTATGTCCTGCTTTCGCACCTGCTCGACTTGTCGGTCTCGCAGTTAAGCTACCTTGTGCCATTGTACTATCAGTCCGATTTCCGACCGGACCTAGGTAACCTTCGAACTCCTCCGTTACTCTTTGGGAGGAGACCGCCCCAGTCAAACTGCCTACCATGCACGGTCCCCGATCCAGTTTATGGATCCGGGTTAGAACCTCAAAGTCACCAGGGTGGTATTTCAAGGACGGCTCCACAGTCACTAGCGTGTCTGCTTCTTAGCCTCCCACCTATCCTACACAAGTGACTTCAAAGTCCAATGCAAAGCTACAGTAAAGGTTCACGGGGTCTTTCCGTCTAGCAGCGGGGAGATTGCATCTTCACAACCATTTCAACTTCGCTGAGTCTCAGGAGGAGACAGTGTGGCCATCGTTACGCCATTCGTGCGGGTCGGAACTTACCCGACAAGGAATTTCGCTACCTTAGGACCGTTATAGTTACGGCCGCCGTTTACTGGGGCTTCGATCCGATGCTTGCACATCTTCAATTAACCTTCCAGCACCGGGCAGGCGTCACACCCTATACGTCCACTTTCGTGTTTGCAGAGTGCTGTGTTTTTATTAAACAGTCGCAGCCACCTATTCTCTGCGACCTCTAATAGCTTACAGAGTTAATCCTTAACCATCAGAGGCATACCTTCTCCCGAAGTTACGGTATCAATTTGCCGAGTTCCTTCTCCTGAGTTCTCTCAAGCGCCTTAGAATTCTCATCCTACCCACCTGTGTCGGTTTGCGGTACGGTTTCATTCAAACTGAAGCTTAGTGGCTTTTCCTGGAAGCGTGGTATCAGTCACTTCGTGTCCGTAGACACTCGTCATCACTTCTCGGTGTTAAGCACCCGGATTTGCCTAAGTGCTCCACCTACCGGCTTAAACGATCTATTCCAACAGATCGATGACCTAACCTTCTCCGTCCCCACATCGCATTTGAATCAAGTACAGGAATATTAACCTGTTTCCCATCGACTACGCATCTCTGCCTTGCCTTAGGGGCCGACTCACCCTACGCCGATGAACGTTGCGTAGGAAACCTTGGGTTTTCGGCGACAGGGCTTTTCACCCTGTTTATCGCTACTCATGTCAACATTCGCACTTCTGATACCTCCAGCATGCTTCTCAACACACCTTCTTCGGCCTACAGAACGCTCCCCTACCATGCTAGTTGCCTAGCATCCGCAGCTTCGGTTACAGATTTGAGCCCCGTTACATCTTCCGCGCAGGACGACTCGACCAGTGAGCTATTACGCTTTCTTTAAATGATGGCTGCTTCTAAGCCAACATCCTGGCTGTCTCTGCCTTCCCACTTCGTTTACCACTTAATCTGTCATTTGGGACCTTAGCTGGCGGTCTGGGTTGTTTCCCTCTTGACACCGGACGTTAGCACCCGATGTCTGTCTCCCGAGGAACCACTTGATGGTATTCTTAGTTTGCCATGGGTTGGTAAGTCGCAATGACCCCCTAGCCATAACAGTGCTTTACCCCCATCAGTGTCTTGCTCGAGGCACTACCTAAATAGTTTTCGGGGAGAACCAGCTATCTCCGAGTTTGTTTAGCCTTTCACCCCTATCCACAGCTCATCCCCGCATTTTGCAACATGCGTGGGTTCGGTCCTCCAGTACCTGTTACGGCACCTTCAACCTGGCCATGGATAGATCACTCGGTTTCGGGTCTACACCCAGCAACTATTCGCCCTATTAAGACTCGGTTTCCCTGCGCCTCCCCTAATCGGTTAAGCTCGCTACTGAATGTAAGTCGTTGACCCATTATACAAAAGGTACGCAGTCACGGATTTCTCCGCTCCCACTGTTTGTATGCATCAGGTTTCAGGTTCTATTTCACTCCCCTCCCGGGGTTCTTTTCGCCTTTCCCTCACGGTACTGGTTCACTATCGGTCGATGATGAGTATTTAGCCTTGGAGGATGGTCCCCCCATCTTCAGACAGGATTTCGCGTGTCCCGCCCTACTTTGCGTATACTTAGTACCGCCTCTGAAATTTCGAATACGGGGCTTTCACCCTCTACGGCCAAGCTTCCCAGCTTGTTCTTCTATCTCAGTGACTATCATATACAGGCTCTTACGCGTTCGCTCGCCACTACTTGCGCAATCTCGGTTGATTTCTTTTCCTCTGGGTACTTAGATGGTTCAGTTCTCCAGGTTCGCTTCTCTGCACCTATGGATTCAGTGCAGGATACCATGCTTTTACATGGTGGGTTTCCCCATTCGGACATCGCGGGATCACAGCTCTATTGCCAGCTCCCCCACGCTTTTCGCAGGCTTACACGTCCTTCTTCGCCTATCATCGCCAAGGCATCCACCTGATGCACTTATTCACTTGACTCTATCATTTCAAGAACCTCTTGACTTCGCCATCTCCACCGTTGACTAGTGATTATGACTAAGGCCTTTACTCTCATAAAGCTTACTGCTTTGGTTGTCTGAACAACGCCTTTTGTCTTCGTTGTTCAGCGATACAATCATCACCCAATTCTTTCAGCACTTTCCACT
>NZ_MEIR01000067.1 GCF_002777825.1 Snodgrassella alvi
TAGCTGAAGGTGATGAGGTCGGGCTCTGCCTCTGCGGGCAGGCCGGCTTTTTTGTAGCCGACTTTGATAAGGTTGTCGGCTTTGTCGTACTGGTAGGCGGTGGTGCCGTCGGTGGTGTATTTGCCGATGAGGCGGCCGATGGCATCCCGTTTGAAGCGGTGGGTAATTTCGGCACTGCTGCCGGCAGCAAAGTGCACGGCGCTGACGTTATTCAGTGCATCGTAGTTGTATTTCTGTTTACGCCCGTCCAGATCGGTTTGTTCGATGAGGCGGTCGGCGGCATCGTATTGAAACTGGTAGTGTTCGCCGTTTTCGTTGATAAGGGCGTTAAGGCGGCCATAGGCGTCGTAGTTAAAGCCGAGTTTGCGTCCGGCAGCATCGATGCGGGTATGCACCAGTCCGCGCGGGTCGCGCTGGTAATGGGTACTGTGGCCGGCGGGGTCGGTATAGGTGAGTAGCTGGCCGGCACTGTTGACGCGGTAGTGTTCCTGTCTGCCGTCGGTTAAGGTAACGCCGGTAAGCTGGCCGGCAGCGTTGTAGTGGTATTTGCTGCTTTCGCCGATGGCGTCGGTGACGCTGCTGAGATTGCCTGATGCATCGTAATAGAGATAGGTGGTGGCACCGGAGCAGTCGACATGTTGGATTAGCTGGCCGTTCTGATTCCAGCGCAGATACTTTTTGCCACCGCGGGCATCGGTTATTTTGACTATCTGACCGTGCTGATCGTACTGGTAGTGGGTACGCTGTTTGTGGGGGTCGATAACGCTGCGCAGGTTGCCGCGCTGGTCGTAGTAGTAACGCCAGATGCTGCCGTCGGGGTCGACGCTGATGGTGGGCAAAGCCCAGTGCGGTAGCCACTGGGTTTGGCTGGTACGGCCGAGGGGATCGGTTTCGGCGATTTCGCGTCCCTGTTCGTCGTAGCTGTAGCGCCACTTCCCGCCTTGGGGATCGGTGACGCTGGCCAGTTGCTGGTCTTCGTTCCACTCAAATTCGGTAGTCTGGCCGATGGGGTCGATATAACGGGTAATTTGGTAGATTTCGTTCCAGTAATGCTGGCTTACTCGACCCAGACTGTCATATACAGTAGTGAGACGTTGTTCGAGATCATACTGGAAGCGGTAGTCTTCCAGACGTTTGCCATCGGCTTCGCTCCAGTGGCGGATGACGCGCCAAGCGGTTTCTGCTGCTCCGTTGAAGTGCTGCCACTGGTAATAACACTGTAGGCCGGTAGGCAGGCGGTGGTAAGTCATGCGCCGGCCGTTGTCGTAGGCAAATTCTCTGGTGGGGCGATTTTCTGCATCGATGACTTGTTGCAGGTCGCCCTGTTCGCTGTAGTGGTACTGGCTTAGTAGCTGGCTGCTGCCATCGGCTAGTTCTCTTTTGATGTGTGTGACGCGCTGGGGGTGGCGTTTGTCCTGATAGTGCAGGGAGATGGTGGCAGCCTTGTTGTTGTCGGCGCTGATGTGGCTGATGCGGCTGTGCTGATCGCGGTAGATAAACAGGTGGTTGTCGTTGCGGTCTTGCAGCAGGGTAAGGTAGAGGCGGTTGGGGTTGTTTGGATCGGGTTCGAACAGGCGGTAGGTGCCGTCGTCATCTTCGATGACCCAGCGATTCTGTTCGCCACGGCGGATGCTGATATTTTCACTGACAATGCGGATGCCTTCGCCCGGCTGCATGGCTTCGATTTCGATGCGCCGCCCTTGTTCGTTGATGTAGACGGCGGTGCAGGAGCCGTCTGGCTGCGGGGAGATTTTCATTTCTACTTCATAGGGGATGCTCCAGCCGGCACCAAACATGTTGTGGGTGCGGGTATCGATGCTGCTGTAAAAGCGTTGCCATTCGATAGGGAAATGGGCGGGGATGGTGAAGTCGAGCTCTTCGGTGCCGGCAAGGAGTTTGGCGCCGGTGGGCAGGTGAACGGGGTTGCCGCGGGTGACGGCTTTGGTCGCGCTGGCGATGGCATAGCTAGTGGCGCCATTAATGGCAAGGTTGACCAGCAGACAGCCAATTTGGACACATCTTTTATTGGGGCGTTTAAGGGAGGCTAATATGCCAACGCCTAAGGATATGGGGTGTTTGCCACTGCGGATCGGGCGCACGACGATAGGTTTGCCACCGATGCGCACGTTGTTGGAAACTCTGACGCCACCCTCGCAGTTGTCGGTAACTTTGGCTTCACAGGTGCTGCGGTCGTTGCTGCGTACGGCGGGCTGGCTGTTGATGTAGACTTTGCTGGAACCTTCGGCCATGTATTCATATGTACCGGGTAGATGTGGATGCTTGGCACAGGTGATTTTGTCGTTATCTTTGGGTACTGCCCGTGGGTCGGCTGTAGCTACGGTAGGTCTGAAAATTTCTTTGGCCATTTCCCACAAGCCACTGAGTATGCCTGCGGCTATGTCGAGGAATTCTGTGGGTTGTTGTGGTTGTTCGCTGTCTTCGGTCAGTTCGATGCTTGGGTCTATTGTGCCTGCGGCACGGGCTGCCGGTTTGCTGTTGATACGGGTATTGGGTGAGCCGGTGGTGATTTTGCCATCTTCGTTGAGGGGAAAGATGCTACTGACCCAGTCGGCGAGATTGGATACGACGTTATCGCCGCCAGTCATGGTCATGACGATGCCTACGACAAGGCTGAATGCCAGTCCACCGGTGGTTATGGAGCCGAAAACGAGGAAGGCTGCGGCTGCGGTAATGGCAGCATAGGTGGCGATTTCTACGGCAGCGCCAACGATGTCTGCGAGCATGGAGGTGTGTAAAAGGATGTCTCCCTCGCGGGCAGCCCAGTAGGCTTCTCCCATGGCAATCCCCTTAAATGATTGGTTTTTAAATTCAGAATTTTGTTTATTTACCTGCCTGTAGGGTAATTACGTTTCCGAAAACTGGGTATGCGTCACTGTGTTTATTGGAAACGTTGTATTGGGTAATGGAAAGCAGTTAAGTTGGCAGATACTAACACATTCCTATTAAGCTAAATTATGCCACAATTTAACCTTTTTTATCTAATTTTATTAATTATTGATGTATATAGAAATGGGTTAGTGTGCTGGTATTTGGGAAATTGAATTTCGGATTTTCTCCCTTTCATCCTGACAACATCCTTGTATTTTCTGGATTTCGGCCTTTTTTATGTGCGTAGTAGAAAAATCTAAAAGAAAGCACCACCCCACAATCCCAGAAAAACAAAACTGCCTGTGGCCATACAGTTGGCCACAGGCAGTTTTATCTGGCCACCAGTTTATCAGACTTCCAGATAATCCATGATACTTTGTGCCGCATCACGTCCTTCAGCTATGGCGGTAACCACCAGATCTGAACCGCGGGTGATATCACCGCCGGCAAAAATCTTTGGATTGGCAGTTTGCTGTTTATATTCGCCGCCCGTCTGAATGCGGCCACGTTCATCCACGGTTACGCCGACAGTGCTTAACCACGGCATGCTGTGCGGAGCAAAACCAAACGCCACAATCACGGCATCGCAGGCAATCACTTCTTCACTGCCGGCAACGATTTCAGCGCGGCGGCGCCCTCTTTCATCTGGTGCGCCCATACTGGTTTTCACTACCCGAATACCCGTAACGGCACCTTCTGCATTGGTAACCACCGCCTGAGGCTGCACATTGAATTTAAACTGCACGCCTTCTTCACGCGCATTATTGAATTCTTTTTTGGAACCGGGCATATTGGCGGCATCGCGGCGATAGGCACAGATAACTTCTTTTGCCTGCTGACGTAAAGCTGTACGCACACAATCCATGGCGGTATCACCGCCGCCCAGTACTACTACGCGCTTATCGGCCATGGAAACATAATCTTTACTGACAATATTCAGCAGATTTTCAGTATTGCCAATCAGATACGGCAAGGCCAGATAGACGCCGCTGGCATCCTCATTTTCAATGCCGGCACGCAGCCCCTGATAGGTACCTACACCCAAAAATACAGCATCGTACTGTTGTTCCAACTGTTGCAGGGTGATATCTGTGCCAACATTCACGCCCAATCTGAATTCAATACCCATACTGGTAAGTACATGGCGCCGGCGCATCATCACTTCTTTTTCCAGCTTGAATGCCGGAATACCAAATGTGAGCAGGCCACCAATTTCTGTCGCCCGTTCGTATACTGTAACGTCTACACCGTTGCGAATCAGCACATCGGCACAGCCCAGTCCGGCTGGCCCGGCACCCACTACGGCCACTTTTTTGCCCACTTTTTCTACTGCGCTGATATCAGGGCGCCAGCCCTGCGCAAAAGCCTGTTCAGTGATGTATTTTTCAATGGCACCAATGGTAACCGCACCAAATTCAGCATTCAGAGTGCAATCACCTTCGCACAGACGATCCTGCGGGCACACACGTCCGCATACTTCCGGCAGGCTGTTGGTGGTATGCGCCAGTTCCACCGCTTCGATAATTCGCCCTTCATTCGCCAGCCGCAGCCAGTTGGGAATATTATTGTGTAACGGACATTTGTTCTGGCAATACGGATTGCCACAGGCCAGACAGCGGTCGGCCTGCGCAATCGCCTGCGCGGTAGTAAACGGCTGATAGATTTCCGTAAATTCATGCTGACGCACGGTTAGTGGCTCTTTCGGGGGATCGACACGCGGGACATCGATAAACTGGTAAACATTTTCGCGTTGACTCATCTGGTGTTCCTTGCACTATTTCTAATTATTCCTGCATTGTCCGGCGGCCTTACTGGGTAACAGCGCGCAACTCGGTAACGGTACGCGGTTTATGTCCCAACAGCGCATCTACATCATTGGCTTTTGGTTTAACCAGTATAAAGCGATTAACATAATTGTCCCATTTGGCCAGAATGCGTTCCCCCAGCGGACTGTGGGTATTTTCCACATGTTCGGCAATCAGACCGCGCAGATTTTCCTGATGCATGGTTAGCGTGCTGATATCCAGCCCTTCCACCAGCTCGGGATTGATGCGCTGCCGAAAACCACCGTCCACATCTAGCACATAGGCAAAACCGCCAGTCATACCGGCACCGAAGTTGATTCCGGTTTTGCCCAGTACACATACCACGCCGCCGGTCATGTATTCACAGCCATTGTCGCCAATACCTTCCACCACAACCGTGGCTCCGGAATTGCGCACAGCAAAACGCTCACCGGCCTTACCGGAAGCAAACAGCTTGCCACCAGTAGCGCCATACAGACAGGTATTGCCAATAATCGTGGTATCTTCCGGCTGGAATGCTGTACCGCCGTGCGGATGAATCACAATCTTGCCACCGGCCATTCCTTTACCGACATAATCGTTGGCATCTCCGGTCAGATACAGATTCACGGTGCCGGCCAGCCATACACCAAAACTCTGTCCGGCAGTACCATTCAGATATATATCAAAGCGCTGTGGTGCATGGCCACGATTGCCGTAAGCAGCAGCAATCTGGCCGGATAAAGTGGCACCCACTGAGCGATCGGTATTATTGATGTCATAGCTTAAATCTACATCAGCCCCGCTTTGTACCGCGTCGCCAATATCCTGCATGATGGTGCGGTTAAGGTGGCCGCTATCAAACGGTGGATTGGTCTGGGTACAGTAGCGTGAGCTGCCATCCGGAACTTTCGGTGAATACAGTAGCTTGCTTAAATCCAGTGTGCTTTGTTTCGGCGTAATGCCGGATATGACTTCCAGCAGCTCGGTACGGCCGATTAAATCGGTTAACTGGGTTACCCCAAGCTGTGCCATGATTTCGCGCACATCCTGTGCGATGAATTTGAAGTAATTCATCGCTTTTTCCGGTAAACCATGGAAATGTTCTTGGCGCAGGGTATCGTCCTGAGTGGCCACACCGGTAGCACAGTTATTCAGGTGACAGATGCGCAGATAGCGGCAGCCCAGTGCAATCATCGGCCCGGTACCGAAGCCAAAGCTTTCTGCACCCAGAATCGCTGCTTTAACAATATCCAAACCAGTTTTGAGGCCACCATCCACTTGCAGACGCACTTTATGGCGCAGATTATTTCCCACCAGTGCCTGCTGAGCTTCAGCCAGCCCCAGCTCCCACGGGCTGCCAGCATATTTCACACTGGTAATCGGGCTGGCACCGGTACCACCATCATAACCGGATATGGTAATCAGATCGGCATAAGCTTTAGCTACGCCGGTAGCAATAGTTCCAACACCCGGTAAAGACACTAGCTTTACTGAAATCAGTGCCCGCGGATTAATCTGTTTTAAATCAAAAATCAGCTGGGCTAAATCTTCAATCGAATAAATATCATGATGCGGTGGTGGCGAAATCAGGGTAGAACCGGGCACGGCAAAGCGCAGTTGCGCAATATACGGGGTAACCTTGTCTCCCGGTAACTGGCCGCCTTCACCCGGTTTGGCACCCTGCGCCACTTTAATCTGAATTACATCAGCACTCATCAGATAGGCCGGTGTAACACCGAAACGGCCGGAAGCCACCTGCTTAATCCGCGATACGCGTTCAGTTCCATAGCGGCGCGGATCTTCGCCACCCTCACCGGAATTAGAAAAGCCGCCCAGCCGGTTCATCGCTGTGGCCAGTGCCTCATGTGCTTCAGGGCTTAATGCTCCTATCGACATGGCCGCACTGTCAAAGCGCTTATACAGATTCTCCGCTGCTTCCACCTGTTCCAGCGCTACCGGTGTGGCGGTTTCGGTTTTCAGACGCAGCAAATCGCGCAGCATAGAGGGAGGTCGCTTATTTACAGCATCGGCATAGCAGCGATAGCGGGCATAATCGCCACTGTTGACGGCTGCCTGCAAAGTATTTACCACTTCGGGGTTATAGGCGTGAAATTCACCCTGTGGCTTGTATTTCAGATAACCGCCGATTTCCAGCCCTCGACTTTTCTGCCAGGCACGTTTATGAAACCAGCGCAGTTCTGCTTCGAGCTGAGCAAAAGTCGCCCCCTCAATGCGGTTAAGCATATTTTTAAAGCACAGCTCCATCACCTCATGATGAAAGCCGATTGCTTCAAACAAACAGGCACAACGATAGGAAGAAATAGTCGAGATGCCCATTTTAGAGATAATTTTATACAAACCCTTATTGATGGCATTGCGGAAATTTATCATTACCTGCCGTAGTGGTTTGGTAATCGCGCCAATGCTCACCATTTTGGCCAGACTCTCATAGGCCAGATAAGGATACACTGCCGTGGCACCCAAGCCTATCAGTACGGCAAAATGGTGCGGGTTACGTGCTGAAGCGGTTTCAACAATAATATTCGCATCGCAGCGCAGATTGGTTTCCACCAGTCGCTGCTGAATCGCACCAACACTGAGAACAGCCGGAATCGGCATGGCATCACGACTGATATTACGGTCTGAAATCACCAGCAGCACGGCTCCGTTTCTGACTGCGGCCACGGCCTCATCACACAGGCGCACCAGTGCCTCTTTCAGGCTGGTTTCATTCGGGTTATACACCGCATCCAGATGATGATGCTGATAGTATTCGGCTGATAATTGCAGCAACTGCTGCATATCAGAGTACAGCAGTACCGGCGATTTGAAATTCACCCGGTGTGACATTCCCTCAGCTTCAAAAAACACACTCATTTCGCGCCCGATACAAGTATTCAGGCTCATCACATGCTTTTCACGCAAGGGATCTATCGGTGGATTGGTTACTTGGGCAAAATACTGACGGAAATAATCAAATAGCACCCGAGGCCGCTGTGACAACACCGCAAACGGCGTATCGTCTCCCATCGAGCCTACCGCTTCCTGACCATTTTCGCCCAGCACCCGTACCACACTTTCCAGTTCTTCCAAGTCATAGCCGAACAGCTTCTGGTACACCAGCAATCTGTCTGCTGAAAAACTGGATTCACCTACTTCTTCATCCGGCAGTTTCTCAAACGGAATCAGCGACAGAACATTTCTGTCCAGCCACTCCTTATACGGATGACGCGTTTTCAGTTCGGTGTTGATATCAGCCGATTGCATCAGCCTACCCTCACGCGTATCAATCACCAGCAGTTCACCCGGGCCAACACGGCCTTTCTCCACCACCTCATCCGGAGCGTAATCCCAGATACCCACTTCCGATGCAATGGTAATCAGCTTGTCCTGTGTAATTACGTAGCGAGCCGGCCGCAGGCCGTTACGGTCGAGCGTACAGGCTGCATAGCGGCCATCGCTGAGCACAATTCCCGCAGGGCCATCCCACGGTTCCATGTGCATGGAATTAAAATCATAAAAGGCGCGCAAATCCTCATCCATATCCGGATTGTGTTGCCAGGCCGGCGGCACCAGTAAGCGCATAGCACGAAACAAATCCATACCGCCATTCACAAACAGCTCCAGCATATTATCCAGTGAGCTGGAATCTGAACCAGTTTCATTCACAAATGGTGCCGCCGTCTGCAAATCCGGAATCAGCGGGGTGTGATATTTATATGAGCGTGCTCGTGCCCAAGCCCGATTACCGGAAATGGTGTTAATTTCACCATTATGCGCCAGATAACGGAAAGGTTGCGCCAGCTGCCAGCGTGGTAACGTATTGGTAGAAAAACGCTGATGAAACAAACAGATTGCACTTTGCATGCGTAAATCAGCTAGATCAGGATAAAACCGTGGTAAATCCTTGGGCATGCACAGCCCTTTATAAATCATCACTTGATTAGACAGGCTGCAAATATAAAAATCACGATGATTAATGCGCTTTTCAATGCGTCGGCGGGTCATAAACAGCCGCCGTTCCAGATCTCGCGGTAGCCAGCCAGCGGGCGCATTGATAAATACCTGCTCAATATGCGGCATATCTGCCAGTGCAATGGCACCGAGCATTTTCGGATTGGTGGGCACAGGCCGCCACAATGAAATATTCAGCGTTTCACGTGTCAGCTCTTCCTCAATAATAGCCTTATATTCCTGTGTCAATGCTTCATCGCGCGGAAAAAAAATCATCCCCACGGCAAAATTCTTTGCCAGCGTAATGCCTGCTTCCTCCGCTACCGCCTGAAAGAATTTTTTCGGCATTTGCATCAGCAGGCCACAGCCATCCCCGGTTTTACCATCCGACAGAATCGCTCCGCGATGCTGCATGCGTGACAGCCCCAATATTGCGGTACGCACCACCTTGTGGCTGGGCTCACCTTCAATATTGGCAATTAATCCAAAACCGCAGTTTTCTTTTACCAGAGAGTGGTCGTATAAGCCGGACATCAGGAAACCTCGCTTGCTGTGCTAACTGCAAAGCACAAATTAATTAGTCAAGATAACAAACATACAAAAATTTACCTATATGCGTCAAAAACTTTTTTGTTCAGCTCAACAAAAAAAACTCTATAATTTCATTGAATTTTAGTTTAAATCACTACATATACCCAGATTTGTGCATATTAAAACGGCTTTCGGCTGAAAAGATGCCATATTTCACCAAATTACACATTTATGGCAATAAAGCTTTAAAAAGCAAAAAAATTTGCAGAAGGCACAAATCATGCCATCTGCAAGCCACTTGTATGAGAATAATAATCAGTTAATATTTTAATTCAACTATATTTAAGACAACCTTTCAAATAAATTTATTCTGATCATAAGTACCGAGATAAACAGGATTCTGAGTTCCCCTCACTTTGAAGAATTCGCCGGCAAGCAACCTAAAAAGTTTCGCTATCTTTAAAATCCTGCCAGCCATTACCATATGGCTGCAATACTGGCAGTACGTCCAAAATCTTGCCATGTCTTCCCGCTTTTGCATTCGGAAATATATATTTTCCGAGAGCTTCACCTCAACATCAGACACCTAATTAATAATGTCCATTATCCAGTCATCTTCCTTTTCTCATACTGCCTATAGATAAAAAAAGGGAGATGCAAGCATCCCCCGTTACATTTTATTCACTGACCACACCAGCGTGTTCAGCCTGAACATCGGCATGATAGCTGGAGCGTACCATCGCCCCGATTGCTCCATGCTTAAAGCCCATCTCATAAGCACGTTTTTCAAATACCTTAAACTGTTCCGGCGTAACATAGCGCAATACCGGCAAATGGCTGTTACTGGGCTGTAAATACTGGCCGATGGTAATCATTTCCACATCATGTGCACGCAGATCCTGCATCACTTCCAGAATCTCTTCATCACTCTCACCCAGTCCCACCATCAAACCGGATTTCGTCGCCACCTCAGGCCGTAATGCCTTATACTGTTTCAGCAACTTCAGCGAATGCTGATAATCCGCACCGGGTCGCGCCTGTTTATACAGTCGCGGAGCTGTTTCCAGATTATGATTGAGTACATCCGGCGGTGTTTGTGCCAGAATATCTAGCGCCGTATCCAGACGGCCACGAAAATCCGGTACCAGCACTTCAATCTGGGTATGCGGGCTGGATTCGCGAATGGCGCTAATGCAATCTGCAAAGTGTTGTGCCCCACCATCGCGCAAATCATCACGGTCTACCGAAGTAATCACTACATAACGCAGATTCATCGCTTTCACCGAAGCGGCCAGATGTTGCGGCTCCTGTGGATCAAGCGGATTGGGGCGACCATGCCCTACGTCGCAAAACGGGCAGCGGCGGGTACAGATATCACCCATGATCATAAATGTTGCCGTTCCCTTGCTGAAACATTCGCCAATATTCGGGCAACTGGCTTCTTCGCATACCGTATGCAGCTTCTGCTCACGGACAATGCTTTTAATTTCAAAAAATTTCTGACTACTGGGTAGCCGCGCCCGAATCCATTCCGGTTTTTTCAGTTTTTCTTCCAGCGGTACAACTTTAATTGGAATACGCGCAGTTTTTTCCGCACCTTTGTGTTTTACCCCTTGGCTATTATCTTGATTCATAGTACAACTTTCTGTATAGATGGCCGCTCAGGCGGCGGTGCATTCAATTGCAAAGTCAGGTAGCCGGTTAAACGTTCGGCAACTTCAGCCAGCTCTGGACAGTGCTCTGTCAGATCAGCAATCTGAGTCATGTGTAAACCGGCATAGCCACACGGATTGATATGAGTAAACGGTGTCAGATCCATATTCACATTCAGTGCCAGACCGTGATATACCGCGCCCTGCTTGATACGCAACCCCAGCGAAGCAATTTTTCGGCCGTTTACATAAACACCGGGACGTTTAGGGTCATTCACCGCGGCAATGCCGTAATCAGCCAGCGTGGCAATGATACTGTTCTCCAGCCGGCTCACTAGCTCCCGTACGGTAATATGGCGCCGCTTAAAATCAATCAGCGTATACACCACCAATTGTCCCGGACCGTGATAAGTTACCTGCCCGCCACGGTCAATCTGCACCACTTCAATTTCATCATGTACCAGAATATGTTCTGGCTTGCCGGCCATCCCCTGTGTAAGTACCGGCGGATGTTCTACAACCCATAATTCATCTTCCGTTTCAGCTGTGCGATTCGCCGTAAAATCCTGCATCGCCTCAAAAACCGGCTGATAGGCGCGCAAACCCAACTGAACCACCTTCATAGCACAACCTTCACCATGGGATGGCTACTTAAAGCACGATAAATATTGTCTAGCTGCTCCTGACTTTCCGCGCGGATAACCACCGTTGCACTAATATAATTACCCTTACTACTCGGGCGGGTATTGATATCTGCTGCTGCCGTGGCCGGCGCATGCTGCTGTACTACATCCAATACCGTGGCTGCAAACTCAGGATGCTGCACACCCATTACCTTAACCGGGAAATCCAGCGGAAATTTAATAATACTGGTTTTCAGATTATCACTCATATCTATACCTTTCCTGTCTGCACACGTTTGTACCATTTAAATCCCATGCAAAACAGGCTTATTCACGTAAAAAATTTTAATCCAAAGCTAACAGCAGTAATAAACTTATGCTAAGCAACAGCTTTCTGCGCCAGATAAGTCTGTAAACCCCGTTCACGCAGTACACAGCTCGGACACTCACCGCAACCACCCTCCACCCCGTTATAACAGGTATGCGTATGCTCGCGCACATAATCCAGATATCCTAGCTCATCAGCCAGCGCCCACGTCTGCGCTTTGTCCAGATACATCAGTGGCGTAATCAGCCTGAATTCATAATCCATCGCCAGATTCAGCGTTACATTCATCGACTGCACAAATACATTGCGGCAATCCGGGTAACCGGAAAAATCGGTTTCACACACGCCAGCAATCACATCATGAATCCCCTGCCCCTTGGCAAAAATCGCCGCATATAATAAAAACAGCGCATTGCGCCCATCAACAAAGGTATTCGGCAGCCCCTCAGCCGGCGCCTCAATTGCCTGCTGCTCATCCATCAGCGCATTATGGGTAATGCTTTGCAACAGCGATAAATCCATCACTGTTTGCGCCACACCTAAGTCCTGCGCTATCCAGCGCGCCTTTTGCAGTTCAATTGCGTGACGCTGGCCATACTGAAAAGTAATCGTCTGTACATTCTCGCGTCCGTAAGTCGCGATAGCCTGCAACAAACAGGTAGTCGAATCCTGACCGCCGGAAAAAATCACCAGCGCTTGAGCATGTTGTTTCATTATCCAGATTCCTTAGTTTTGATTTCAGAAGCGGCCGAAAAACCCATTTTCCAACCGTCTGACGTGGGAAGTTTGCGAACCACGCAGTCACTTATTATAAAACATTTGCTCTCCCATACTGCCAGTCTGACCACGAAAGCGTGTAAAAGAGGTAAAATAATCGGCTTTACTGCTTAGAATTCAAGTATTCAAACATGTTGGTATTGGGAATCGAATCATCCTGTGACGAAACCGGCGTTGCTCTCTATGACAGCACGCATGGGCTACTGGCGCATCAGCTACATACACAAATTGCCATGCATGCTGAATATGGTGGCGTCGTACCCGAGCTGGCCAGTCGCGACCATATCCGCCGTCTCACCCCGCTTACTTATGCCTGCCTACAGGAGGCCGGCAAAACCTACCAAGACATCGATGCCATTGCCTATACACAAGGGCCGGGTCTGGGCGGCGCCTTGCTGGCTGGTGCCAGCTTTGCCAACGCACTGGCATTTGCCCTCAACAAACCCATCATTCCAGTACATCACCTTGAAGGCCATATGTTATCGCCGCTGCTCAGCGAAGAAAAACCAGCCTTTCCCTTTGTAGCCCTGCTGGTTTCTGGCGGCCATACCCAATTCATGGCGGTAAAAGACATCGGCGATTATACTCTGCTGGGCGAAAGCATCGATGATGCCGCCGGAGAAGCATTTGATAAAACCGCCAAACTGCTCGGCCTGCCCTATCCGGGTGGCGCAAAACTGTCCGAGCTGGCCAGATTGGGGCAACCGGGCAGCCTGCATTTTCCGCGCCCGATGCTGCATTCACACGACCTGAATATGAGCTTTTCCGGCCTGAAAACCGCCGTACTCACCACCGTAAACAAAATCCGTGCAGAAACCGGTTGCGGCGAAAAGCTGCCAGAACAAATTCGCAATAACATCTGCCGCGAATTTCAGGATGCCGTAGTAGACGTACTCACCAGTAAAGCCAAACAGGCACTAAAACAGACTGGCTACCAGCAGTTGGTTGTTGCTGGTGGCGTAGGCGCCAACTGGAAGTTGCGCCAAAGCCTCAGCAGCCTACCCAAAGTGCGTACATTCTTTCCTCCAATGGCTTACTGTACCGATAATGGCGCCATGATTGCCTTTGCCGGTGCCATGCATCTGGCCAGTGCCCAGCCGGCTGCCGGTTTCAACGTCAAACCACGCTGGCCATTAAGCCAGATTGTCCAGTAACGCCATACCCCGATAGCACTTTCCATCGCACTGATTAATATGATTGAAATCAAAAACCTCAGCTTACAGCGTGGCAGTAAACAACTTCTGCACAACGCCAGCCTGACTATCTATCCCGGCCAGCGCATCGGCCTGATTGGCAAAAACGGTACGGGTAAATCCAGCCTGTTTGCCTTGCTGGAAGGTAAAATCAGCCACGACAGCGGAGACATTCGCTTGCCCAAACATTGGCGGCTGGCTACCGTCAAACAGGAAACACCGGCACTGGACACCCCTGCGCTGGATTACGTCTTGCAGGGCGATGGCGAATTACAGGAGCTACAACAGCTACTGCAACAGGCAGAAGCCTGCAACGATGGCCTCAAACAGGCAGAATACCATGCACGACTGGACGAAATCGGCGCCTACAGCGCTCCGGCTCGCGCAGCCAAACTGCTCAACGGCCTTGGCTTTTCACAGCATGAACAGCGGCAGCCGGTAAAATCATTCAGTGGTGGCTGGCGTATGCGCCTGAATCTGGCACAGGCATTGATGTGCCGTACCGATTTACTCCTTCTGGACGAACCCACTAACCATCTGGATTTGGAAACTGTTTTATGGCTCGAGCAGCATCTGGCCAGTTTAGATACCACCCAGATAATCATCTCGCACGACCGCGACTTTCTCAACGCCACCACCACCCAAACAGCAGAACTGGCACAGCAGCAACTTACGCTCTATGGTGGCAACTATGACTTTTACCAGCAGGAACGTGCACAGCGACTGGCACAGCAACAGGCAGCCTATCTCAAACAGCAGGCACATATCCAGCACCTGCAATCCTTTATCGACCGCTTCAAGGCCAAAGCCACCAAAGCGGTACAGGCACAAAGCCGCATTAAGGCACTGGCACGGCTCGAACGCATCGCACCAGCACACTTGGACAGCGAATTCTCCTTTGAATTTGCTCAGCCCGACCACTTGCCCAATCCCCTGCTGAAACTGGAACACATCAACCTTGGCTATGGCGACAAAACCGTATTGCACAATATCGATCTGTCGGTAGAATCTGGTGCCCGCTATGGCCTGCTGGGCGTAAATGGCAGTGGTAAATCCACCCTTATCAAAGCTATATCCGGCAGCCTGCAACCGATAAGCGGCCAGATTGTACGCGCGGAAAAACTCAAAATCGGCTACTTTGCCCAACACCAGCTCGAAACTCTGCGTGCTGACCAGAGCCCGATCTGGCATATTCAGCAACTGTCACCCGAAGTGCGCGAACAGGAAATCCGCAACTTTCTTGGCAGCTTTGCCTTTATCGGCGATATGGCCTTACAGCCAATAGCTCCCTTTTCCGGTGGTGAAAAAGCACGTCTGGCACTGGCCATGATTGTGTGGCAGAAGCCCAATCTGTTACTACTGGACGAACCAACCAACCATCTTGATCTAGACATGCGCCATGCCCTGACACTGGCTCTGCAAAGCTTTCAGGGTGCACTGATAGTCGTATCCCACGACCGCAGCCTACTCGAATCCACTACCGATGCCCTGATTTACCTCAATCAGGGAGAACTTAAACATTTCGATGGCGACCTGAGCAACTACCGCCAGTGGCGTTTAACTCAGCAACAGCGCAATGATGAACAGCCACAAAACCCCAACGATAGCCTTAATCGCAAAGAACAGAAACGCATCGAAGCTCAACAGCGACAGGAACGCGCCCGTCTGGCCAAACCTTTACTAAAAAACATCGAAAAAGCCGAGCGCGACATGGAAAACTGGCAACAGCAACAACAACAATGTGAAGCATTTCTAGCCAGCGAACAGGCTTACCTTGACGAAAACCGGGAAAAATTACAACAAATCATTACCCAATTGGCCGAGCTCAAAGTAAAATTAACCCAAACTGAAGAAAAATGGCTTGAATGGCAACAACAAGTAGAAGACATCAACCTGAACAAGTGAATTAATGATGTACAAGGTTCAATAATGACATACAACAAATTCCTTCCCATACTGATATTGACCGGCAGCCTATTTATGGGGCACAGTGCCTATGCTAAAGTTTATACCTGTCTTGAAAACGGCGAAATTGTCTATACCTCCAAACCAAAGGGCAACTGTGCAGTAGCTAATCTGCCGCCTATCGGCAGCTACAGTGACAGTCGCCGCAGCAGCCCCTCAGCAGCCATACGTAGCCGGCCGCGCCCAGCAACTCGGGTAGCCACGGCCTATAGCGGCCCACAACCCACGGTTAACATCGTTCCCAAAGGCAGCGACAATACCCGTCGTGCCATTTTGCAACAGGAACTGACCAATGAACGCAACGCTCTGGCACAGGCACAACAGGCTCTCAACCGCAGCCGTACCGGCAAAGGCGGCAACATCACCGAGCTGCAAAGTGCTGTACTTGACCGGCAGCAGAACATTCAGGCCATCCAGCGAGAACTTGGCCGTATGTAAAACTCAGACAAAGGATAAATCATGAAAAAACGCTTAATAATGACAGCAATGTGCGCCCTGATGAGTGCTTCCGCGCTAGCACAAGTGTACGAATGTATCGATAGCCGTGGCAACCACAGCTATGCAGAAATTCCTAAAGGGAAAAACTGTCATCCAGCCAGCAATCTGGGCGCAAATTTTTCAACGACTCCCGCCTATAAAGCCGCCACAATCAATAGCACAGATAGCGCCAGAGACACAGACACAACTGCCAGCAGCCAGCCCAACAATGCCGCCATCGCCACCGCTCGAAAAAATCTTGCTGATGCTCAGAAAGCTTTAGAAGAAGGCAAAAAAATACGTCTAGGCAATGAACGCAATTATGTACGTTATCAGGAACGCATCAAAGGGCTCGAAGATATGGTCAAAACTCGGCAACAGGAACTAGATAATGCCATCAATAATAAAAGATAATTTTGCTACTATTCAGTATAGTCTACTAAAAATATCAGCAAAACAGCAGTAGCTGTGCTTACTCCTGACATCAGCTACTGTCTGTTATTACACTCAGAAACTTACCTGCACTGCTTCATCACCCAGTAAAGCGTACAGGCTGTCGAATAAAGTTGCCTCTGGCTTGATTAACCAGCTTTTATCCGCGCGCAATTCACCATAAGCCAGCCCATACTGGCAGCAGAATTTCAGTGGCACATGCGCCTGCTGCTCACAATAAGGCCGTAACAGCGCCGCCAGTTGACTAACGGGTGTATCCGCAGCGATATGCAATTGTAGACTGCGCGCATAACGGGCACTGGCTTCAGCAAGCGTAAATGCATCATCAGCAGTAATGCGTAAGCCATCGCCGCCATTGTATTCATCAACCGCAACCTTGCATTCCATAATCAATACCTGATCGGCCTTTAGACTAGCACCATATTCTTCCAACGCCTGACCAGCTACCACTACCTCCTGCTTGGCACTTCCATCTTCCAGTTGCACTACGGCAAATTTACCGCGTTTACCCATAATATAACGCACCGCAGTTACAAATCCGGCCACTTTCTGCTTATTATTGGATGGCTTAAGTGCCGCCAGTTTACTGCTCACCAGTGCGCGCACCTTATCAGCGTAAGGTTCGAAAGGATGGCCGGAAAAATAGAAGCCCATTGCCTGCTTTTCTTCCGCCAGTTTTACCGCCAGTGGCCATGGTGCCACTTCTTCCATTTGCAGGGGCTCTATAGCATCTTCCACCATATCAAATAAGCCACCCTGATTAGCATTGGCGGCCACCTGTTCTGCATTGTCCATCGCCAGTCCAATATTAGCCAGCAACTGAGCACGATTCGGATTTAGTTCATCAAATGCACCGGCTCGTACTAGAGCTTCCATAGTGCGGCGGTTCAGATGCTGGCGGTCGACGCGCTGGCAGAAATCAAACAGATCAGTAAACGCACCACCTGTTTCACGAGCACGCACAATTGCCTCTACCGCCCCCTCACCCGTACCTTTAATCGCACCCAGCGCATAACGAATCTGCTTATTATTATTTGGTGTAAACCGATAAAACGATTCATTGATACTGGGTGGCAGGAAAGTAATACCATTTTCAATACCATCATCAACAAAGATTTTCAGCTGGTCAGTATTGGTTAACTCGCTGGACATCGTACCCGCCAGATATTCAGCCAGATAATGACATTTAAGCCAGGCAGTCTGATACGATACCAGCGCATAAGCCGCAGCATGCGACTTATTGAAACCATAACCAGCGAATTTTTCCATATAATTGAAAATCTCGTTGGCCGTTTGCTTATCGATACCTTTTTCTGCTGCCCCAGCTTCGAAAATGGCACGATGCTTCACCATTTCCTCCACCTTTTTCTTACCCATAGCGCGCCGCAGTAAATCGGCGCCCCCCAGCGTATAGCCACCGCAAACCTGTGCCGCCTGCATCACCTGTTCCTGATATACCATCACCCCATAAGTGGAATCCAGTACCGGTTCCAGATTGGGATGCAGATATTCCACTTTTTCTTCACCGTGCATACGCCGGATAAAGTCGGGAATCAGATCCATAGGCCCCGGGCGGTACAAGGCCACAAACGCGATAATTTCCTCAAATTTGGTTGGGCGTGCTGTCACCAGCATCTTCTTCATCCCTACCGACTCAAACTGGAATACCGCAGTAGTATTGCCTTTGGCAAAAATATTGGCGTAAGTAGCTGCATCATCCAGCGGAATATGATTTACATCAACCTTCTGCCCAGTAGTCTCGAAAATAAACTTTTGCGTCATCTCAATAATGGTCAAGTTGCGCAGCCCAAGAAAGTCGAATTTCACCAGACCAATCTGCTCAACATCGTCCTTGTCAAACATGGAAACCGGAGAGGCATCATCACCACTTGCCTGATAAATCGGACAGAAATCGGCAATTTTTCCGGGTGCCATCAGCACCCCGCCGGCATGCATACCCAAACCGCGAGTTAAGTCTTCCAGTTTCAGCGCCAGTGTCATCAGCTCTTCTGCCTCTTCTTCGCGCAATAACTGCTGAATCTGCGGTTCGGCTTCCTGTGCCTTAGCCAGACTCAAAGGCTTATTTGCTTCAACCGGTATCAGCTTGGACAAACGATCACACAGCCCGAAAGGTAAATCCAACACACGTCCAACATCACGTACCACAGATTTCGATGACATCGTGCCAAAAGTCACAATCTGGCTTACCGCAGGCACACCATACTTATGACGTACATACTGAATCACACGGCCACGGTTTTCCTGACAGAAATCGATATCAAAGTCTGGCATTGAAACCCGCTCTGGATTCAGAAAACGTTCAAACAGCAGGTTGTAACGCAGCGGATCCAAATCAGTAATTTTCAACGAATATGCCACCAGCGAACCAGCACCGGAGCCACGCCCGGGGCCAACCGGACAGCCGTTCTGCTTGGCCCAGTTAATAAAGTCCTGCACAATCAGAAAATAACCGGGAAACTGCATCTGGATAATAATGCCCAGCTCATAATCCAGTCGCTGCTGATATTCAGGCATTTTTTGTGCCCGCTCGGCTTCATCTGGATACAGAAATGCCATACGTTCCTGCAAGCCCTCATTACTCAGCTGTATCAGCAGATCATCCAGCGTCATACCTTCTGGTGTCGGAAATAGTGGCAAATAATGTTTACCCAGTGTGAGCGTCAAATTACAACACTGCGCAATCGCCACCGTATTGGCCAACGCTTCAGGAATATCAGCAAAGCGCGCAGCCATTTCTTCCGGTGTCACAAAATACTGACTAGGCACAAAATCATGCGGACGGCGCTTGTCTGCCAGCACATAACCACTGGCAATACATACCCTTGCTTCATGTGCATGAAAATCATCAGCATCCATAAACTGTACCGGATGTGTGGCCACCACTGGCAACTGCCGCTCAGCAGCAAGCGCCACACTGCCCGCCACCACAGCTTCCCATTCCGGCCGTTCCGGCAAGCGCTGAATTTCCAAATAAAAACAGTCGCCAAACCATTGCTGATATTTGGCACAGGCCTGTGCAGCCAGCTCTGGCTTATGCGCCAGCAAAGCCTGCCCAATTTCGCCATACTGTGCGCCTGACAAACAAATCAGCCCACTGTTATCTCCTTCTGCCAGCCATTGCTGCCGAATAAGAGGTTGATGCGGGTGGCGGTCTTCGCCTACATAAGCATCTGTCAGCAACTCATTCAGGCGCAGATAACCTGCATGATTTCTTACCACGAGCATCAGGCGAAAAGGCTTGTCAGGCTGATCCGGATTTTCCACACGCACATCTACCGCCACGATAGGCTTGATACCAGCATTACGGCAGGCCTTATAAAACTTCACCATGCCAAATACATTCATCAAATCACTGATACCGAGTGCCGGTATTCCTAAAGTACTGGCTCGCTTGACTGCTTCTTTAATCCGCACAATACCGTCTTCAATAGAAAACTCAGTATGCAGACGTAACGGAACATAGGGAAAATTGTTGGACATAGCACTTTTCATACCAGAACAATGATTGTCTGGTTTATCGGAAATAAAAAAGAGATAAAACTGGTGGGCTAAACTGGCAACTTCATCAGCAGCATAGTGAAAAATACAAATGACACTATTCTGCACATTCAGCCAATGCACAGGCGCATCGTTACAGCGTTAATTTTACCTGATTTGCTCAATCACACAGCAATAAATATGGCATACAAAACTGATTGATTTATTATTCAGCAACAGAAAAGCGGACATAACTGTATAAGCATTACTGGTTTACAGACCAAACAGCATAGATTTACGCATTTGCACTTAATATAAGCACAAACTGCATTTTCCAAAAACAGGAAAATTCCAGTTAATCTGGATTTTTGTGAAAAAAAAGCATCTTTTAGTGGCATTTGACAGCATAAAACTACCAAAATATATATATCAATCAGGTTTCACAACCAGAATATCATCACAATGAATATCGCCAAGCCGGATACACTGAACGCATCATCCAATGAAAAACAGGCTGCCTGAATCATCAGGCAGCCTGTTCAAACAGGTTTCCCCCACACGTGCCGCATTGGACGCCATCCGCTTGAACCTTGAGGACAAGGCTGGCAGTATCGAATGGTTTCGGGTTCATTCACATGGAATGCTCACGCCCACCATTACCCAACCACCAAAAAAAGCGAATTATTGGTTCAAAGGAATATATGTCCTTACGAACACAGCAGGGGAAGAAAGAACTATTTTACCACAAGTGTGAGTGTACTTTCACACAACTGGATCATATCCTGCATCTTACGCTCAAAATCTCCGACTGCCAAATTGCCATGCATCGTAAGTTTAAGTAAATCATGCGTCAGATTCAGCGCAGCCATAATCACAATTTTATCTGTCTCAACAATCCGACCGGAACTCTGAATGGCAACAATTTTTTCATTCAGCATCTTTACAGCCTGCATCAACGTTTCATGCTCACTTCTGGGCGTACCTATATTGAAAGGACGGCCAAGAATCTCCACACGAACCTGCTGAATTTCGTCCATTAAGAATCCTCCTGCGCCTGTGGTAAGCGTTGTAGCAATCGCTGTAATTCATCACTGGATGCCTGTAATATCGTGGTATAGCGTTTTTTTTCAGCAATCAGTTCATCAATAGTAGTTTGCATGCTTTCCTGTAAATGAAATTTATCCTGTTCATACTGTTTACGCATTCGTTCACGTTCTGCCTGAAAATTTTCACCCTGTTGTTGCAACTGTTTTTTTACAGTTGATAACTGCTGAGTCAACTGATGCTTTTCAGCTAAAAGAGAATTAAAATGTATAACCAGCCGTTTAACACTGTCTTCCAATTGTTCTAGTTGATTTTCCATTCCCTACCCGCTTCCGTCCGTAAAATACGCAGCATGGTTGCCTGATTTAGCCATCCGCCAGTCAAATTGTTATTTGTTATAACACTTAAATTATTATTCCGCTCTGGGCGCCCGTTCCATCAATATTTCTGCCAGCGCCTGCACTTCTGTCCGACCCTCAAACAGCTGCTGCAAAATAGTGGCAATCGGCATGTCCACTCCCAGTGAAACAGCCTGTCGGCACACTTCTTCGATAGTATATACACCTTCGGCAACATGTCCAAGCTCAGTTAACGCTTCAGGCAACGATTTTCCTTCAGCCAGTAGCAAACCTACCCTACGATTGCGCGATAGTGAGCCCGTACAGGTAAGAATCAAATCCCCCATACCAGACAAACCCATCAAAGTAGTTGCCTGTCCACCCAGAGCCTGATTCAGGCGCGAAATTTCTGCCATGCCGCGTGTCATTAATGCCACTCGGGCATTAATACCATAGTGCAGCCCATCGGCAATACCTGTAGCAATAGCCATAACATTCTTCACGGCACCGCCAACTGCCGCACCAATCACATCTGCATTAGCATACAGACGCAAAACTGTATTATTCAACGTAGCTGCCAGTGTCTGAATCCAGTCAAAATTTTCCGAAGCCAAAGTAACCGCACAAGGCAACTGCTGTGCCAGCTCCTGCGCAAAGCTCGGGCCGGATAATACTCCAATACACCGATTCGCCGGCATAACTTCTGCCAATACCTGTTGCGGTAGCAAGCCAGTTTGCTGCTCAAACCCCTTACAGGCAGCAATTACCGGCACCTCACCCAAGCCAGCAGCCACCAGTTTTTGCGCACTTTCGCGCAACGCAGCCACCGGTGTGGCAATAATAATCAGATCTGCCGGTGCAAACTTATCAACAACAGAAAGATTCTCCGGTAAAACAAAATCAGGCAGATACCGTCTGTTTATCCTTTCCTGCTGTAATTGTTGCCCATGCCGGGCATTATGTGTCCATAGCCATACCTTATGCGAATGCAAGGCAAAATGAATGGCAAGCGCCGTTCCCCACGCACCAGCACCCAGTACACCAATATTCATGACAAATATTCCCTTTAACAAACTACCGGCAGACAACTAGCCTATACTTTGACCACTAGTTAATTTTAAACTACACGTAAAAATACCATACCATCTTAAAAATATCAGGTAGCAGCACGAAATAAATTACCAAAGCTACTGGCAGCACATTGTATCCAAAAATTTAGTATTAGGCTGCACGATATTGCTTAACCACAATCAACCGAGACAAAATACACACCAAATCAGCCAAACCTGTACACAACATACTCACACAGCAAACAGCAGTTACCACAGCAAACCATGCAATTTAAGCATAATCAGCTGATACAAAAACACAGGCTGCCTATTCATCGACAACCTGTGTTCATAGCGGATTCTAAGAATGATTAATCCTCAAAGCGTTTAAACGCCAGCGAACCATTCGTACCGCCAAAGCCAAATGAATTGGAAATAGCCGCACGAATCTGCAAATCACGCGCTTCATTGGCACAATAATCCAAATCACACCCAGCCTCAATATCCTGTTCAAAGATATTAATGGTTGGTGGAGATTTTTGCGTATGGATAGCCATTACCGTATATACCGCTTCCACACCACCTGCGCCGCCTAACAAGTGGCCAGTCATGGATTTAGTTGAATTCACCACCAGCTTTTTGGCCTGTTCGCCCAAAGCCAGTTTCAATGCATTGGTTTCATTCACATCACCCAGTGGTGTTGATGTACCATGTGCATTCACGTAATCGATATCTTCCGGATTCAGACCGCCATCTTTCAGCGCACGTCTTACGCCCAATGCCGGACCTTCCGTATTTGGTGCAGTAATATGATAGGCATCCGAACTCATACCAAAGCCCACCAGCTCAGCATAGATTTTGGCACCGCGCTTACGTGCATGTTCATACTCTTCCAGCACCATCACACCAGCACCCTCGCCCATAACAAAGCCGTCACGTTCCTTGTCCCAGGGTCTGGATGCTGTAGCTGGATCATCATTGCGGGTTGACAGCGCTTTCATGGCAGCAAAACCACCCACACCCAACTCACATATAGCGCCCTCAGCACCACCAGCAATCATAATATCTGCATCGCCATACTTAATCAGACGGGCAGAATCACCAATACTGTGTGCACCAGTAGTACAGGCAGAAACCATGCCATAGCTTGGTCCCTGATAACCTTTCAGAATCGTCACATGGCCGGCAATCAGATTAATCAAAGAACTAGGGATAAAAAATGGATTAATTTTGCGCGCACCATGCTCTAGAACAGACCGCGTAGTAGCCTCAATCGCAGGCAGGCCGCCAATACCAGATCCAATATTTACCCCTACCCGGGTTTTATCCAGACCCGGTATGTCATCCAGTCCAGCATCGGCAATGGCTTGTAAGGCAGCAGCGACACCAAAATGGATAAAAGAATCCATCCGTCGTGCTTCTTTAGCACTGATGTACTGAGTAACATCAAAATTCTTAACTTCACCGGCAATCTGGCACACTAAAGACGAAGCATCAAAATGGGTAATAGTGCCAATGCCGCTTTTACCTGCAAGTAGATTTTGCCATGCTGTGGTTATATCATTACCCACAGGAGATACCTGACCCAGGCCGGTAATGACTACTCTTTTTTTACTCATAATTTGCTCGTAAGAAAAAACCTCTACCGAATCAGGCGAAAAAAATACACCTTAATTTCGACAGAGGAGTTTGAATTTGACCAACACTACACGGAATTAATTCAAGTGAGCGCTAACAAAGTCAATAGCTTGTTGTACAGTAGTAATTTTTTCCGCTTCTTCGTCTGGAATTTCGCAACCAAAAGCTTCTTCCAGCGCCATTACCAATTCAACGGTATCTAGTGAGTCAGCACCCAGATCTTCCTGGAAAGAAGATTCATTTTTTACTTCAGCTTCACTCACACCTAATTGTTCTGCAACAATCTTTTTTACACGTTGTTCGATATTGTTATCCATTGACAGATCTTTCTTTGCTTTGCCCAGCACTAGTGCGGACAGGGTTAATTGAATTAATCAACTTTTTAGTTGTTGATATTATTGTACCTAATAAAAATAGAGTTTTCCATTCAAATTGCCTTTTGCCGTATTTTCCATGGATTTCAGCGATTTTCAACGCACTTTTACTTATCACCGGATACAAATTAAACAGCAAGCGGCAGCCATATTAGCACAGCCTGATTTTTAGCTACAAGCTATATGATTTATATTGAATCATTATTAACAATAGTTTTATATAAAAAATTCATAATCAAAGCAAGCTCTGCTGCCGTATTTTCCTGTGTACTACCACCAGTATGCCCACCAGTATCCGGCGCCGCCAGCCATACTCGCTGTTTTAGCTCACACAAACGCGCATAAAATTTTAGCGCATGTGCCGGATGCACACGATCATCATGCAGATTGGTGGTAATCAGTGCCGGCGGATAGTATTGCGAATCACCCAAGTTATGATAAGGAGAAATTCGCCTTAATGCTTGATTTTGAATAGAATCATCAGGATTTCCGTACTCATCCATCCATGAAGACCCTGCCGACAGAGAAGAATAGCGCAACATATCCGTTAACGGCACCTCACACACCATCGCACCCATACTCTGCGGCTGTCTGCAGAAAGCTGCTGCCACCACTAGACCACCATTACTGCCGCCCTGAATCGCCGTATGCACCGCACTAGCGCGTTGATGACTATACAAATCATGTAGCACTGCCAGCAAATCATCAACACTAACATGCTTGTGAATCCCGCGTGCAGCCTGATGCCATGCCGGCCCAAATTCACCACCACCGCGAATATTTGCCAGCACAAAAGCATAACCTTTCGCCAGCCAGTGCCGGCCAATACTGCCCAGATAATAAGGCAATTGTGGCATACCAAAGCCGCCATACACATAAACAATCGTTGGCGTATCCTTATCCATATTTTTACCAACATGAAAATAAGGAATAAATGTACCATCCTGCGCAACCGCACTAAACTGCTGCACTTGCATATCCATGGGATCAAACTGTCGCGGCTGCCGGCGCATAACACACAACTCGCCCAGATGCACATCCAGCGTATATAGCGTCAATGGTTCCAGAAAGCTGCTGATGGCCAGATACACCACATCACCACCCCATGGCTGGTCAGTAATTTCCAACGCTCCGGCTGGCAGATTTGGCACAGTAACCTCCTGCCAGCTATTTTCTGCAAAACGCCAAGCCAGCAAACGGCTATGCACATTATCCAGTATCGACACCAGCACAAAACGTCTTGTGGTTTCAATACTTTCAATAGCCTGAGTAGCTGCTGGCTGAAAAATCACCTCAGCCGCACCCAGCTCACCTTTATGCAACTTCACTGCCACCAGACTGCCTGCCGGATAAAACCGGTTTGCACGCTGCCAGTCGCTACGTAGCTGCACCAGCAATTGCCCATACAGATAGCCCATCAGCTCACAATCATCCGGCAACGCCAGCGGCTTAACGCTCAAATCCGCCATTACCTGATAATACTGCTTGTGATAAAACCCGCTTGCGGCCTCAACCAAATCAATCGGCGCCCCCTGACTATCCAGATAACGCCATGCATTAACCATCATACCGTCGGCAGGCATTTCCAATACCGGTACCGCCTCCGCAAAAGACTGTCCACGCTGCATCAGCCATACCTGCCGCGGATAGCCAGCCTGAGTTAACTGTCGTTCATCCCATGCAGGAGATACCCACACACTTTCCGTATCACGCCAACTGATAATACTTTTACTTAACGGAAAATGAAAACCACCCTCAACTACCCTGCCTTCAGCCAGATTGAACTCAATTGTATATGCCGCATCTGCACCACCAGCACTCAAACTGATTAACACATGTTCTGGAGCCTGCACATAATGCGCTACCCCTTGCAAATACACATCATCATTAAGCAGAGCGTCAAAATCAGCAACTGAAAACAGAATTTCCCACTCTGGCAAACCCGCACGGTAACTAGCCGCAGAGCAAACCCGGTACACCCCTTTCGGGAATTCAGCCGACTGATAAAAATGATACATACGTGCACGATGTTCCTGACAAAAAGGAATCTGCTGCTCATCCCGCAATAATGTCACGATATCGTCACGCACCGCTGCATACTCAGTACCCGTAGCAAACTCAGCCTGAGCAGCAGAATTTGCCTGCTGAATAAAAGCCTCAGTCTCCTCACTATCCAGGTCTTCTAAATATGCAAAAGGATCAGTATTCATTATCTAAACTCATTTCCAAAAACTTACACCATCAACAATCAGCCAGCCAAACAAGCCACTGCACCAGCATAAAGTACCACCAACACTTTGCCTACACCAGCCTGCTGAATACCCGAGCCAGCACCGCGTTATCAATACAAACAAAAAGGGCAGCCCCTATAGGCTGCCCTATTATCCAAATTAAACCAACAATATAAATTACAATCTGCTACATAATTCTACTAGCATACATACATCATATGTAAAAATATAAACTGTTGATTTTAAATATGGTGCCGACAACGAGAATCGAACTCGTACGACCTGTGGTCACCACCCCCTCAAGATGGCGTGTCTACCAATTTCACCATGTCGGCAATTAACTGTAAAAACTTTCTACTCCGGTATCAACGGTTTCTGTGCTGGTTTCGCCGGTACGGCTGGTGCACTGGCCGCCGCCGGGTTCGCCGGCACAACCACCTGCTGTTGTTTCACATTGCTGAAATCCAGACCAGTATGCCGATGTGTAGAAATATAGCCCAGAGCCAAGCAAGTAATAAAAAATATAGTGGCAGCAATTGCGGTGCTGCGGCTAAGGAAATTTGCATTGCCCGCTGCACCAAAAACACCCTGAGCACTACCGGAACCAAATGCTGCGCCCGCATCCGCACCTTTGCCCTGCTGCATCAGCACCAGCACAATGACACTCAGCGCCGCGAAAATATTCACGATTAAAATAAGGGTTTTAAATGCTTCCATGATATCAACTTTTATCAAGCAGGCGCATATGCAGCCTGAATAATAGCGGTAAAACTGTCAGCCTGCAAAGAGGCACCGCCAACCAAAGCACCGTCAACATGTGACACAGCCAGAATTTCAGCTGCATTGCTCGCGTTGACACTACCGCCATAAAGGACGCGGATTTTAACATCTTCTCCACATAAAGACAAGATTTGCTGATAAATTAACTCGTGCATATCCGCAATCTGTGCCACATCAGGAACTTTACCCGTACCAATCGCCCACACTGGTTCATACGCCACCACAACTTCTTTCAAGCCCAGTTGCGCCAGCAGTGCCAGTTGCGCACTAACCACCTGCTGCTCCTGCCCGGCTTCGCGTTCAGCCAGCGTTTCACCCACACACAGAATCGGCAGCACGCCCGCCGCAACACTATTCTGTACCTTGGCCAGCAATTCTTCATTGTCTTCCTGAAAATACTGCCGCCGTTCCGAATGACCAATCAGCACAAACTGTGCCCCCACATCCGCCAGCATCCGTGCATTTACCTCTCCAGTAAAAGCACCATTGGCTGCAAAACGGCTCACATCTTCAGCCCCAACCGCCAATGCTGTATCAGCAGCAAACGCACTGGCTGCAGCAAGATAAACATTCGGCACAGCCACACCACAATATACATGCGCCACTGCTGCATCCATAGGTTTCAGCAACGCTTGCAGCAGCTCTTGGTTAGTCGCATTACTGCCATTCATCTTCCAATTGCCAATTACCCATTTATGCTGCCACATATATTTTTCCCTTACTGACAAATAACATGCCAAACCTGAACAAGCGGCCATGACCGGTATTTACCATCCATGCCACAAATTAACATCAGCTTCAAAATGGCGGCATTGTAGCGGAAAACTACCGTCTGCGTCCCATGATTGCTCAGGATTAATTTACAACCGTCAACTTTCGATTTATTTCTGATCTGAAATAATACTTTTCAAACGACAGGAAATATTTTCTCATTCTAAAACCTACAGAAGCTTTATAGCAAACTCGAATTCCTTGATCTTAATGGTATCACCGACTTACCACTTTTTAGGTTTAAACAATATTGAAATCCGATTTTCTATAACCAAAGTAAACAAAACCTCAAAAAGCCCGCTCTATTATCCATTGAGAGAATTACCCACCTTATTAATGCCACTTGAAATACCATAAAGAAAAGCAGAGAAATTACCAAACAATCAATTTTTTAAGAAAAGAAAATAGCGGAGCTTATAAAAAACTAATCAAACAATAAAATATAAAACTAAAAATCGACATCCATCTTAATTTAGCGACAAAATTAAAAAAAGACACCGCCAACCACAGCAATCACTAATTATTTAAAAAAAATATTTAGAATTTAATAAATAAATTTCCTGATTTTTAATAATATTACCTGCTAATTAAGCATAAATTTTTTACCCCCATTCTAACTATATTTTCCTACATACTAGCAATAGACAGATTTACACAATGATCCAATGCCATAAACAAGAATAAAAGCGATAGCTTAATTGGCAGAGATATTGATATATCCTTTAACAAAGATAAATACAGAAAGCGGTTTCTCAATCAGCAAGGTACAAATTCAACATGTTATATCTATTATTTTGACGGGACTTTTAAAGATAAAGAAACTTTCATAGTTGATGGCTTTAAACTGATGCTTAAATCTCCTAATTGCATTACTACAGATGACAGCATTCATCATTAATCGAACAAAAAACATGTATAAATCCTTATTTATTCATGTTCTAATACATTAATCAGCATATTAATCCGCATTCTCAGCGTACCAATTCACAATTACCCTATTGTTGCAACCTAAATAGCTTTATAATTCACCGAAGCTGTATTCGTGTGCAATAGTCCCAAAATACAGCACTTTGCTTTTATAAACCTCTTTACCACTCACCCGTTCAGCGGGTGTGCGCATTTCGGAGCAGATATGGATTTCAATACCGCCCGCTATAACATGGTTGAGCAGCAAATCCGTCCTTGGGACGTATTAGATTTCGACTTACTGGATGTTTTATCCGATATTCCACGTGAACGCTTTGTCCTGCCACAGCAACAAAAAGTAGCCTATACCGATCAGGCGCTTAGACTAGCCAACGGTGGCAAAATGCTCGAACCCAAAGTAGTAGCACGCATGATTCAAGCATTGAAGTTGAATCTAACCGATACCGTAGTAGAAATTGGTACCGGCTCTGGCTATGCCACAGCCATTCTGGCAAAAATGGCTGGTAAAGTCATTACCGTTGATATCGACGCCGAACAGCAGCAGCGTGCCCAACTTGTCCTCAGCGACCTCGACTACACCAACATCAGCTACAAAACCTGCGACGGGCTCGCAGACAAACTGCCCGGTGCACCTTTCAGCGCCATTTATGTCGGCGGTTCCTTACCAACATTACCCACAACCCTGCTCGACCAACTGGCAGAAGATGGTCGCATGATAGCCATTATTGGCGAAGCACCAGTAATGCGTGCCATTCTGTTTGAACGGCAAAACAATCAGCTCAAGGAAACCATCCTGTTTGAAACAGTAGCTCCTGCACTGCACAGCCTGGAAACATCAGCACCAAACCAGTTTAAATTCTAATTAAATTAAGGTTATATCAGCAGCACAACTTGTGCTGCTACTTGCAACGACGCAACTTTTTTATTTGCAGCAACAGTCACTACTAGCTGTAAGCATTTGCGTGATAACCATTACCAGCCAGATATCGTGTTACATCAACATATATCTGTGCTCCGATATCAAACAAACTTTTCATATCTCAGCGCAAAATACACCAAAAATAATTCGATTCCCATCATCCATAATTTCTTTCCTAATAGAAACGAATATTTTTTTCTTTTTCCCACTGCAACCCAAATAATAACCTCCTTAGCAACCACCCCAAAACCAATGACAAAGCAGCAACAAAACAGTTAAATAAGATTAAAATCAACAATATATTTAGAAAATTTATTGCTTAAGCCATCACTCTGGTATTAACTAAGGCATAAACCAATTATCAGGAGCAGAACCATGCCTTATCAAAATCGCACCGACCTGCCGGCAGCAGTACAGCATGCATTGCCCGAACATGCACAGGATATCTTCAAAGAAGCATTTAACCATGCCATTAAAGAATATCAGAACCCGCAAAAACGCCGTGATAACAGCGACGCAGAAACCATCGCATTTAAAGTGGCTTGGGCAGCAGTAGAAAAGCTGTACCACAAAGGTAAAGATGGCAAATGGCAGCCTAAATAACCAGAAACGCATTACTTACACACATCATCCAAACACAAGTTCAACCTCTACGGACACAATAGTACCGTAGCTAATGGGCTGTACACGGCAAACTTAACAGCCATTGTAATATGCAGCATAACCTGGGTATCATTTGCACCCTAAAGCGAAACAGTTGCAACCTGAGCATCAAATCTGGTTTCACAATTCAAATCATAAATTAATTTCACACATCATCAACTTATCATCATGACTATCCAAACACTAAGTGCCGCACAATTACAGCAATGGCAACAGCAGAATCAAGATTTTATCTTACTCGACGTGCGCGAAGATAACGAAGTTCAATATGCAGCCATACCCGGCCACCACCATATCCCCATGAACATGATTCCCTTGCGCCAGAATGAATTACCGGATGACAAACCTATCGTTCTGTACTGCCATCATGGTATGCGCAGTATGCAGGTAGCACTGTATCTACAGGAAACCGGCTTTGGCAACCTCTACAATCTCCACGGAGGCATTGACGCTTGGTCGCGCGAAGTTGATGCCAGCGTACCCACATATTAATTACCAATCCTCATACTCCCGAACCAGCAGACCCTTATTGCACGCTTTGCTAATGAATAACATCAACAGACAATAAATATACACAAAAAAAGCCAGCATAACACAGCATTTCAGCAGCATCTACAATAGCGATACTGCTGATAATACTGTGCTAAATTAATTATAAAAACAATAAGTTCAGACAATAACAGCATTAGAACAAATATGCTTTTCCAGCTATTTAAATTCTGAGCATTAAAATTCAGGTTATTTCCTTTTAACTCTTATCTTACCTTCCGATAACAGCACGCCACTAAGCGTAAGCAATGTCCCCACAGCAGCAATCCAAGTAAAAGATTCTTTTAAAATAAGCATTGCAGTCACAATAGTGATAATCGGCACCAGATAAATATAAATACTGATTTTAACCGCACCCACCAATTTAACCGCATAATTCCAAGAAGCAAAGCAGATTGCCGAAGCCCCTAAACCTAAAAATAAAATATTAAATACATTGGTCAGCTTGGCAAATCTTGACAACCCCCATTCAAAATCAAATATATACAAAACCGGCAACATTAAAATCAAACCATAAAAAAAGAAGCGTCTGGTAAGCAAAATAATATTGTAATCATAGTTACTACTCTTTTTAGTCAAAATCGAATAGCCAGCCCAAAACAGGCAAGCAACAACCGCCAGCAAATCGCCTAGCAGATTAAGAGAGAGCACAAACTTGCCATTAAAACTAATCAATACAACCCCCAAAATAGCCAGCAAGCAACCAATATAAAAGCGCATAGGAGGTATTTCCGCTTTTAAAAAGAATATGGCCAAAATAGCCGTAAACACCGGCGCCAGACTGGCAATCACCCCCACATTAGAGGCAGTCGTATAAGTTAATGCAATATTTTCAAATAAAAAATAACTAGTTACCCCAAAAAAACCAGCAGCCAAAAACATCAGTTCCTGCCTAATCCCCTGCCAGGCAAACAAGTGAGGTGATAAAATCCAGAGTGTAAAATAACCCAGCACAAACCGGAAAAAGAGAATTTCTATTGGCTTAAAATCCATTAACAGCACTTTAGTAGAAATATAAGTCATTCCCCAGATAAATACAGTAATCAGCGCAATTAAATGCCCTTGTGCTCTCTTTGAAATCGCCATAAAAAACCCTCTTAATCCACATAAATAAAATACTATTAAAAATCTTTGCCAGTAATCAACAACTGCATTCTAAAGTAAATATCAATAACATTATCGAAGAATTTAATCATTGAGAAATAAAACACAAACTAAATCGTTATGATTAAAATTTAATACAGTATTCAGATAAATGTATCTGGTGATTTATTAAACAAATCTATTCATAATATACGCGCAGGAATTGCCTATCTTCTTAAGCGATTGGCCAAATTTGCATACCAAACCATTTCAGACACTGATACCAATATCTATCAGGTTACAGTCGAATCCGGTGACACTCTAGAAAAAATTGTGAAGAAAAAAATACTACAATTGATGTGTTAAGAACACTCAATCCAGATATTGATGAACGTAAACTTAAACTGGGGAAGGTATTGAAATATCAAAAAGCATCAAGACGACGTGTCATCTCTGGCTGGCAAAGCATATCTACAGCAGTGATAGCCAGTAGATATAATGGAAATCGTGATAAGAAATACGCAGAAAAACTTGATTATGTATTAAAACATTTAAGAAGAAACGGCTAAGAAATGAATTGCATAAAATTTATCGGATTATGTCTGGTAGCCTTATTGCCAGTCACAACCTTTGCTGTCTCCACTACTGTTATTCTTGACGAACGGGCTTTGCGCGAAAAATGCAGCGCCTTTTCGCAGGCAGGAATGCGGGAATGTCTGGAGAAGGAAGCCGTAAAGAGTCAGAAAGCTTTACAAAAAACTGAGAAAAAAGCGCTTAACACACTGTCCAAGTGGGGTGAAAAACCCAAGTACATTAGTCTGGCCAAAGCAAATTTAATAGCTGCAAATCAGGATTTCGCCAGATATCGTGATACCCAGTGCAAATTTGCCTCCTCTCTGGGTGGAGGAGCAGCAGCCAATGCACTTGAAATACAACGTTTAGCTTGTGTGACCGAGCTGAATAACAGACGAACCAATCAACTACGCAATGCAATTTCTGATTTGCATTTGAAGTAGCGATTACAGCATTTACATGATATTTTTTGCAAAAAATAAGGGTTTCAGCCAAGCTGAAACCCTTAAATATATATATCTGGTGCACCCAACAGGGATCGAACCTGTGACCTCCGGCTTCGGAAACCGACACTCTTCCAACTGAGCTATAGGTGCAATACGAATAGAGAATGGCAGATTTTAGCCCAAATTGGCCAACTTGGCAAAAGCTATCCGCACTCATAGCGTACCAAAACTGAGCCTAGCAATCAGCATAAAAACAAACCACTGAAATTAAATACTTTTATTCATACTGGTAATAATCACACAAAAATAGGGATTTATAGCGGCAAAATTGGCATACGTAAAATTTTTGTGCTATGTTTAGCAGATTTAGTTAATTAAATATTATTTAATAACAAATAAATATATTCACAGACAGCTATCAGGTCTATTAAGCAGGTCACCAATATTATGTATTCTGACAAATGCTCATTTATTCGCCCCCTGCCCGCCAATACTGCTTTGGATGTGATTGGCGATGTACATGGCGAATGGGAAGCTTTACAGCAATTGTTACATTTTCTCGGCTACGATGAATCTGGCCAGCATAAACACGGTCGTAAACTGGTATTTGTCGGCGATTTATGTGACCGTGGTCCGGATAGTCCGGCCGTGCTAGACTGGGTAATTAAGGCAGTAGCCGCAGAAAACGCTTTTACCATTATCGGCAATCACGAACTGAATTTACTCATTGACGACCCTAAAGATGGTTCCGGCTGGTATTTTGATAACAGGCCACAGGATGAAGCACGCTTCGCACCGTGGCAGCATTACAGCGGCGCAAAGCGCAAGCAATTGCAGGATACCTTGTCACAATGGCCATTAATTCTGCAACGGCATGATTTGCGTATTGTCCATGCCGCATGGTTGCCAGACAGTATCAATAAACTTTTTCAGTGTAGCGAAACCTCACTGGTTAAACAGTATCACTACTGGGAAGACCGTTTTTTTGATGATTTCCGCCACACCGAATGGTACGAACGCTATATGCAGGAAAAGCAGCAACTAAATGCAGAACTAGAAAATGAACATTACCCCATGACATTTCAGCCGGGCGTAGCACATTACGATTTACTGCGCAGTTGTCACAACCCGCTACGCGCACTCACCAGTGGCATTCAGACCATCACACAGCAACCATTCTATATCAATGGCCGCTGGCGCTTTACGGTGAGAAAACCGTGGTGGCAACAGTATAGCGATCCAGTGGCAGTCATTATCGGACACTATTGGCGCAGCTGGTATGGTACAGGTGTAGCCGAACATCGAAAAGAACTGTTTCAGGAACCACCAACACACTGGCTGGGCGAGCGACAACAAGTATTCTGCGTCGACTTTTCCATTGGCGCACGCTGGCGTGAACGCAAAAAAGCAATTTTACCAGCAGACAGCCAGATGCATCTGGCTGCACTGCGCTGGCCGGAAAATCTGATTATGCTAAATAACGGTAAATATTACTCAAGTAAGCGTTCTTACTGAATAATCATGTCAGTAAACAATACAATTTGCTATAATGACTACTTTTACAACAAAACAGCATATGCAAAAAAGGTAAAATTTCCAGCAAATGCTGTTTATACTTTAATCTACAATCCACTTTAGTGTGTCACAGAATAGCATGCAGGGCGCTTTTAAACCCTATTCAAGCCGCTCGGGCGATGAATACTTAGCAGATACAGCTAAATATTCAGGCATACTAAAGCTTATATTACTCAATATCAGAATGACAGACGCCAACTCCTCTTCCAACCAAGTTAAACGCCATCTGAAAACCCGCCATCTATCAATGATTGCCATTGGTGGCAGTATTGGTACAGGATTGTTTATGGCGAGTGGCAGTGCTATTCACGATGCCGGGCCCGGCGGTGCCTTACTAGCCTATATGGCTATTGGAATTATGGTGTATTTCCTCATGACCTCACTCGGTGAAATGGCCACCTACCTACCCACTTCCGGTTCATTCTCTACCTATGCGGCTCGCTTTGTCGACCCGTCACTGGGGTTTGCACTGGGTTGGAATTACTGGTTTAACTGGGTGATTACTGTTGCCGCCGATATCTCCATAGCCTCACTAGTGATTACCTATTGGGAACCATTGCGTTTTATGCCGGCATGGTGCTGGAGCCTGCTGTTTTTTGCACTGGTATTTCTGCTCAATACCTTATCTGTGCGTGCCTATGGTGAATCCGAATACTGGTTTGCCTTGATTAAAGTAGTTACAGTTATCGTCTTTCTGGGCGTAGGCGTACTGACCATTTTCGGTATTCTGGGCGGCCAGTATGTGGGTTTGAGCAATTTCACCATTGGCGATGCACCAATACTCGGACATGGCTGGTCGGGCGGATTTTTTACTGTGCTTGGCGTGTTCCTGATTGCCGGTTTCTCGTTTCAGGGTACGGAGCTTATTGGCATTACTGCCGGCGAATCAGAAAATCCACAGGAAAGCATTCCCAAGGCAATCAAGCAAGTATTTTGGCGTATTCTGATTTTCTATATTCTGGCCATGCTGGTGATTGGACTACTGATTCCTTATAACAGCGATACCCTGCTCGGTGCAGACGTGGATCAGATCGCCAAATCCCCCTTTACCCTGGTATTCGAACGCGCCGGGCTGGCCTTTGCCGCCGCCGTGATGAACACAGTTATTCTCACATCTATTCTGTCTGCCGGTAACTCAGGCCTGTATGCTTCCACACGCATGCTATATGCCATGGGTAAAGATGGCATGGCACACCGCACTTTCTCCGAAGTAAACCGCCGTGGCATACCTGTGCCAGCGTTGCTGGCAACCGCAATCGTAGTACTAGCAATTTTCCTGCTGGAAAGTGTCGATGAAGGAGCTTACGAATATATCGTAGCTGCTTCCGGCCTTACCGGCTTTATTGCCTGGCTAGGTATTGCCATCAGCCACTACCGCTTCCGCCGTGCCTTTGTGCGGCAGGGTAACGACATCAACTCACTAGTTTATCGCGCTAAATGGTTTCCGTTTGGGCCGATTCTGGCGCTATTACTCTGTATTCTGGTGATTATCGGACAAGACAGCCAGTTATTGCTGCATGGTGATTTCAAATGGCAGCGTTTTGCCATTACCTATATGGGGTTGCCAGTATTTGCCGCATTCTACCTGTATCACAAACTGCGCTACCGTACCCGTAAAGTGCCGCTGGAACAAGTAAATCTCAGCAAATATATTGATTAAAGCCAATACTTGCATTAATCACAGCTACTACAGGCAGCCACATCTGGCTGCCTGCTGCATTTTCCGTTAACATAAACCCGTTTCCCTCTCCATTTATTGCAGTTAGAACCCTATGCTCACCTACACCTCCAGCAAACCCAGCCCCAAAAGCGTAAATAAAAAACGTTCATGGCTACTGTTGTTACTGGTATTTGTATGGTTGTGGCCAGGCGTATTGCATCATGATTTATGGACACCGGGTGAACCTTATCTGTTTACCACAGCCAATCAGTGGCAGACAGCACACTGGGCAATTCCCACCCTTTTTGGCGAAATAAACTGGGAAGCATCACCTCTCTATATATGGCTGGCCGCCTTGTGCCAGCACCTGTTCAGCCCGAAACAGATGGATGCTTATGAAGCCACCCGCCTAACCAATGTCATCCTAATAGTATGTACGTTTGCCTGCATCGGCGGCTCCGCCCGCCAGTTTCTCGGGCGCGGCTATGGTCGTATTGCAGTACTGATTTTACTGGGCTGTACCGGTATCCTGATACCGGCACACTTTATCAACGACAGTATTATTCTTTGCCTTGGCGCAGCCATGTGCTGGTATGGCTTCTCTCTGGCTAACCGGCGCATCATGATGGCCAGTATGATGCTGGGCGGTGGCTGGACAGTGCTGTCGCTAACCGGCAGCCTGCTCTGGCCATTATTGCTGATACTGGTAGCATTCAGCCTGCTTCTGTATCCACAGTGGCGGCACCGGCGTTATCATCTGGTACTGCTGATTTCCCTATTATGTGCATTACCATTAATGCTGATCTGGCCACTGGCCTTATATCAAACCGCCGCCAATATATTTAATCTGTGGTGGCAATATCATGCATTAGCACCTTTCGGCGGGTTTCGCCATTTTGAGATACATTTCTCCCTCGGCTACTATCTAAAAAACCTGCTCTGGTTTGCCTTTCCGGCTTGGCCGCTGGCCATCTGGACTGCGTCACGCGGCAAGCTAAAAAACCAGTGCTGGAGCATTCTGGCTATCGTATGGCTAGGCCTGAGCCTGCCAGTATTTGCCCTCCTGCCGCAGCAATATCAGGATTTACTTGTATTTATCCTGCCACCATTGGCCGTATTGGGCGCAGCACAACTTGATGCCCTGCGGCGCGGCGCCATCGCATTCCTTAACTGGTTCGGCATCATGGCCTTTGGCTTTCTGGCCGTATTTCTGTGGCTGGGCTTTATCGCCATGAATTATGGCTGGCCAGCCAAACTGGCAGAACGGGCAGTATATTTCAGCCCGTACTATCGCTACGACGTGAACTACTTCCCTGTAATCGTAGCCTGCATACTTACACCACTGTGGCTGTGGGCAATTACCCGTCAGCATATTCGTGGACGGCAAGCTGTCACCAACTGGACAGCTGGAGTTTTACTAGTGTGGTCACTGCTGCTTACACTGTTCTTACCATGGCTGGATGCAGCCAAATCAGCCCGTCCGGTAGTACAGCAAATGCAAAATAGCCTGAGTGAAGATCAACTACAGGCTTTTAGCGACAGACGTGCCTGCATCAGCATCAATCACGACAATTTCAGTACCCGCATCGCCTGGCAGCAATACAGCTGGGTTCCACTACAAGCAGATAATCCAGATTGTGACTTTCGCCTGATTACTCGCGACCTCAAAGCCACACCACCGGCTCAATGGCACGAAATCTGGGCAGGTGCACGCCCGCGCGAAAAAAACAAAATCATCGCCTTGTGGGTAAAAACCACCGCAACAAAGGAATAGCAACCATGAATACCCAAGCACAGGGACAAGAACATCTTCCGGCCATATCCACCAATGTCGACGCCAGCGAAATCGACAAATTCAGCCAACTGGCACACAAATGGTGGGATAAAAACAGCGAATTCAAACCATTGCACGACATCAACCCATTGCGGCTTGAATTTATCGACAACTATGCCCAGCTAGCCGGCAAAAAAATACTTGATGTAGGCTGCGGAGGCGGTATTCTGAGCGAGGCCATGGCCAAAGCCGGAACCAGCAGCGTTACCGGTATCGATTTAGCCAAAAAATCCCTGAAAATTGCCCAGTTGCATGCTATGCAGGAACAGATTGGCAACATTAGCTACCGCATGGTGAGCGTGGAAGATTTAGCCGCAGAAATACCGGCCAGCTTTGGCGCCGTTACCTGCATGGAAATGTTGGAACACGTGCCCGATCCTGGCAGCGTAGTGCGTGCCTGTGCCCAACTAGTACAGCCCGGTGGCGTAGTCTGCTTTTCCACCATCAACCGCAACACCAAATCCTACCTGCAAGCCATCATAGCTGCCGAATACATCTTAAAACTGATGCCACAAGGCACCCATGATCATCGCAAATTCATCACCCCAGCCGAACTGGCACGACTGTGCCGACAGGCCGGCCTCGAATGGCTGGGCAGTAGCGGCTTCACCTACAACCCGCTAACCAGACGCTACCACCTCACCGACAGTCTGGACGTCAACTACATGATAGCCTGTCGTCGTCCTCTGAACTAACAGCCAGAAAACAGCACAAAAAAGCCGGTACCAGCCAGATACCGGCGCAACAACATCACCTTAATTTACCGCAACAAATAAACCTTATTGCCCCACCAGCGATTTCATCACCGGAATAGTCGACCAGTCGATACTGTCGAGCAAATTTTTCACCACCAGCCCCAGCTCCGTATCGCCCTCAATGATCAGCCTGCGATTAAAAAACAGCGTATCCGGGTCCTCCTGCCGCAGCAGCATCTTCACAAAATCAGCCGTATTTGCACTCAGGCACAAATCCACCGCAGCAGCATCAGCCACCACAAAACGCTCCTCAGTGGCACTGAAACACAAATTCAAACCTAAATCTGCCACTACAATCCGAAAACAGCGTCCGGCCAGCAAAGACATATCCGCCAGCAAAATCTGCTTTTTCAGCAACTGATTCAGCGTATTAACCAGCAACCATGCCGGCGGCTTTGTCGGCAACAGCCCAACCACCTTTTTCAAAAATACCGGCATCACCTTATCAGGCACCTGCATGCATCACCTCTTCACATTGATTAATTCCAGCCCTACCCTGCCAGTAGCCCTCCACTAGCGTACCACCTGCATACCTACTCAGTTCAGACAAAGCAGTTTTTTCCGCCATTGTTCCAGCCAACACCTGCTGATGCAACCGGATAACTTCCGCCATATATAGCCTCTGTGGAGAAATCCTGAAATACCGTACCCCCATAGCCAACAACTGCTGGTAGCGTACCAGCAACGAATGGCAGCCGGCAGACATCGTCTGAATACCGTTAATCGTCAGAAAAGCCTGCTCCTCACGCGTATACAATGGCAAACCATCTGCATGTTCCAGACACTTGAATTCACAGCTATCCTTTTTCAAATTATAGTGCCGTGCCGTAAAACAGCGTGAAGAATACGCCAGCGGCAGCTTGCCCCAGCCAAATACCTCGCAAGCCATATCCGGTACTGCTGCAATCATCTGTGCCAGCTTGTCAGCAGCCAGCTCAATCGAAGCCACCCAGCGGCAAGCTCCCAGTGACTGCATCAAAGCCAACGTCTGCTCGTTATAAACATTCAGCGCCTGTCCGGCTACAAAAGGAATACCTTTCGCATGCAGAAGTCGTACCGCAGCAAGGTCATTAGCCTCTACCCGGAAATCCTCCTGTTCCACCAGCTTACGCAAACGCTTCAAATCAGATTCACTTTCCAGCAGCACCTGCGAAGACAACACCACCTCACAGCCACTGGCGGCCACATCCCGCGCCAAATCAATCCAGTCGGCCACTTTCAGCTCTTGCCGGCGCGAACATACCGTTTCGCCCATATAAATCGTCGCCAGCGGCTCTCCAGCTATCTGCTGGTAAAAATCCACAATCTGCTGCTTCTGCCAGAAAAACAGAATCGGCCCCAGAGACAAAGCCAGCTTATCCTGTTGCATCATTCACATTCCTTCATTATTTCCACGGCCGGCTATACGCACCCAGCGTTACCTGCTGCCCTTCCGACACCTTTGCCAGCGCCTGTTGCCATAACGGATTCACCGCAAACTGCTCAGGACACCGCACCGCCAGATCAAGCGCCTGTCGCAACACCTTCGTCACCTGCGCCGTATAAGCCGGACTACGCTGCCGGCCTTCTACCTTAATCGCTGCTACTCCCATCCCCAGCAACTGCGGCAAAATCTCCAGCACATTCAAGCTAGTAGGCTCTTCCAATGCATAATACGTTTCCTCATTCACCTGAAAACGCCCCTTACACAAAGTAGGATAGCCTGCCGGTTCATCCGCGCCGTAGCGGTCAATCAGAATATTATTCAGACGCGCATCCATCCCCGCAGCATGTTGTTCCCAGCGCACATACTTCGCTGGCGAACACACACCAAACGTATTCGGCGATTCTCCCGTTACATAACTTGACAGCAAACAGCGCCCTTCCACCATCACACACAAACTGCCAAAGCCAAATACCTCAATTTCTACCGTAGTATGCTTAATCACCTGCTCTACCTGTGGCAAAGTCAGCACCCGAGGTAATACCACCCGCCGGATACCAAATAGCTCCTGTGCCAGATTAATCGCCTCATAATTCGTGGCCGAACCCTGCACCGACATATGTAAGGCCAACTGCGGATGCGTCTTACGTGCATAGGCCAGCAAACCCAAATCCGCCAGAATCACCGCATCCACCCCCAGCTCAGCCGCCGTATCCACCGCCTGCTGCCATTTCTTCACTTCACCAGCCTGCGCATAAGTATTGATGGCCATCAATACCTTACGCCCTCGCTGATGCGCATACACAATTCCCTCGGCTGCCGACTTTCGGTCAAAATTCAGGCCAGCAAAATTACGCGCATTAGTGGCATCCTTCAGCCCCATATAAACCGTATCCGCACCATGCTCTACCGCCATCTTCAACGCCGGCAAATTACCTGCCGGACACACCAGCTCAGGAATCTTCCTATTCATTTGTTCCCACCAACCTCATACACAAAAACACCAATCAACAGCCAGCAAACAACAAATATCCCGCCAGCATCACACAGGCATCACAACCCTGCACAAACGCAAGATTAAAACATTTAACAAAACAGAATTTATTGACAAAAAACAAGTCAAAACCGAATAAAACCGGTTTTTTATATTAATTTTATAAAAAATACACAACCAAATACCAAATTAAAAAAACCTAATAATTCAGCCAGATCACCAACCTGAGCTGGATTTCAAATAATATTTTGATATACATCAACTAATATTGAATCAATCTGAACAATATAATTAATTTAAGTAAATTTTTGATATATTTATTCAAAAGAAATTCACTACAGCAAACTGGAATAGCAAATTACACAACCTACTCACAAGAGCTGGTAAGTTCTATTTATCTGCCCAAACCACATTAGCAATTAAGCAACCTGCATACCCAGTTTTCGGAAACGTAATTACCCTACAGGCAGGTAAATAAACAAAATTCTGAATTTAAAAACCAATCATTTAAGGGGATTGCTATGGGAGAAGCCTACTGGGCTGCCCGAGAGGGAGACATCCTTTTACACACCTCCATGCTCGCAGACATTGTTGGCGCCGCCGTAGAAATCGCCACCTATGCTGCCATTACCGCAGCCGCTGCCTTCCTCATTTTCGGCTCCATAACCACCGGCGGACTGGCATTAAGCCTTGTCGTAGGCATCGTAATGGCCATGACCGGCGGCGATAACGTCGTATCCAATCTCGCCGACTGGGTCAGTAGCATCTTTCCCCTCAACGAAGATGGCAAAATCACCACCGGCTCACACAATACCCGTACCAACAGCAAACCGGCAGCCCGTGCCGCAGGCACCATAGATCCAAGCATCGAACTGGTCGATGACAGCGAACAACCACAACAACCCACAGAATTCCTCGACATAGCCGCAGGCATACTCAGTGGCTTGTGGGAAATGGCTAAAGAAATTTTCAGACCTACCGTAGCTACAGCCGATCCACGGGCAGTACCCAAAGATAACGACAAAATCACCTGCGCCAAGCATCCACATCTACCCGGCACATATGAATACATGGCCGAAGGTTCCAGCAAAGTCTACATCAACGGCCAGCCCGCCGTACGCAGTAACGACCGCAGCACCTGCGAAGCCAAAGTTATCGATAATTGCGAGGGTGGCGTCAGAGTTTCCAACAACGTGCGCATCGGTGGCAAACCCATCGTCGTGCGCCCGATCCGCAGTGGCAAACACCCCATATCCTTAGGCGTTGGTATATTAGCCTCCCTTAAACGCCCCAATAAAAGATGTGTCCAAATTGGCTGTCTGCTGGTCAACCTTGCCATTAATGGCGCCACCAGCTATGCCATCGCCAGCGCGACCAAAGCCGTCACCTGCGGCAACCCCGTTCACCTGCCCACCGGCGCCAAACTCCTTGCCGGCACCGAAGAGCTCGACTTCACCATCCCCGCCCATTTCCCTATCGAATGGCAACGCTTTTACAGCAGCATCGATACCCGCACCCACAACATGTTTGGTGCCGGCTGGAGCATCCCCTATGAAGTAGAAATGGAAATCTCTCCGCAGCCAGACGGCTCCTGCTCCGCTGTCTACATAGAAGAACAAGGGCGGCGCATCGAAATCGAAGCCTTGCAGCCGGGCGAAGGTATCCGCATCGTCAGTGAAAATATCAGCATCCGCCGCGGTGAACAGAATCGCTGGGTGATCGAAGAAGACGACGGCACCTACCGCCTGTTCGAACCCGACCCAAACAACCCCAACCGCCTCTGCCTCACCGTACTGCAAGACCGCAACGATAACCACCTGTTTATCTACCGTGATCAGCACAGCCGCATCAGCCACATCAGCGCCGACAACAACACCGCCACCATTTCCCTGCACTATCAGGACAAACGCCATCCCCAGCGCGTCACCCAAATCAGACACCAGTTAGCCGATGGCAGCAGCCGGCTACTGAGCCAGTACCACTACAGTGAACAGGGTGACCTGCAACAAGTCATCGATGCAGAAAATCGCCCCACCAGAGAATTTGCCTACGACAACGGCCGGCGCATGACTTACCACCGCCTGCCTACCGGCCTACAGTGTTATTACCAGTGGCAGCACTTCAACGGAGCAGCAGAAACCGCTTGGCGCGTCATCCACCACTGGAGCGAAGCCGACGGCAAACGTCTGGAAGACTACCGCTTCCAGTATGATCTCGAACAACGTCTCACTACTGTATATGACAGTCTGGGTCGAGTAAGCCAGCATTACTGGAACGAAATCTACCAAATTACCCGTTATATCGACCCCCTCGGCCAGACTACCGAATTTGAGTGGAACGAAGACCAGCAACTAGTCAGCGTCACCGATCCCCAAGGCGGGAAATGGCGCTACAGTTACGACGAACAGGGACGCGAAATCGCCGAAACCGACCCCCTCGGCCGTACCAGCCAAACCCAGTGGCTGCCACACTGGGCTTTGCCCACCATCAGCGTCGACCCCGATGGCAGCACCTGGCGTTACTACTACGACCAGCGCGGTAACCTGCGTAGTGTTATCGACCCCCACAAACAGCGTACCCACTACCAGTACGATCAGCACGGTCAGATAGTCAAAATAACCGATGCTCGCGGTGGCAACAAATACCTGCGCTGGAACCAGAACGGCCAACTGATTCAGCACAGAGACTGCTCCGGCACCATCACCGAACTGAATTACGACCGGCACAACAACCTCATCGCCATCGTTGACGCCCAATGCAACAGCAGCAAATACCACTACAACGCTGCCGGCCAGCTCACCGGCGTTACCTTAACCGACGGCAGACAGGAACACTACCGCGTCAACAGTGCCGGCCAGCTACTCACCTATACCGACCCCGCCGGCCACAGTACCCATTACCAGCGCGACCCGCGCGGACTGGTGCATACCCGCATCGATGCTGCCGGACGCAAACTCGGCTTTAACTACGACGCCTATGGCCGCCTTAACACCCTTATCAACGAAAACGACGAACACTACCAGTTTCAATACGATGCCGCCGACCGCCTCATCGAACAAACCGATCTGGACGGGCGTAAACAGAAATACAGCTACGATGCACTGAATAACGTCAGCGCCGTGCACTTTGCTGCCGGCAGCAGTGCCGAAATCACCCACCGCTTCAAACGCGATGCCATCGGCCGCCTCATCGGCAAATACACCACCGACGGCACCACCGCCTACCAGTACGATAAAGCCGACAACCTTATCAAAGTCGGCTACAAAAAAGCCGGCCTGCCCGCAGAGGCAGAGCCCGACCTCATCACCTTCAGCTACGATCTACTGGGTAACCTGCTGAGCGAAACCACCGCACAGGGCACCCTCAGCCACCAGTACGACCCACTGGGCAACCGCATCGCCACCACCTTGCCGGATGGGCGCACCATCAACAACCTGTATTACGGTTCCGGCCACCTGCACCAGATAAACATCGACGGCCACATCATCAGCGACATCGAACGCGACAACCTGCACCGCGAAGTATTACGTACCCAGGGACGCCTGAACACCCAGTTCAAATACGACCGTAACAGCCGGCTACAACACAAACAGATACAGCGCAATCAGAATCCGATTCTGCCCGATATCCTCATCGAACGCAGCTACCAGTACGACAACCTCGACCGGCTGGTAAACAAAAGACACAGCAAACACGGCCAGACCGATTACTACTATGATCGCACCGGCAGAATCGAAGGCTGTCGTAACCAGAGATACTGGGAAACCCTGCAATATGATGCTGCTGCTAACCTATTAGACCACAGACGGCCAATAGAATTAGACCCCAGCAATCAGAATGTCATCCGCTGTAACCAGCTCCTGCATTTCAGAGAACACCACTACAGCTACGACGAGCACGGCCGAACCCAAACCAAACAGAGCATCGGCGCCACCCAGCACTACCACTACGACGCTGAACACCGCCTGAGCGAAGTACGCATCGAACAACTAAACCGCAGCCAGCGTTACGGCTACGTCTACGACGCCTTAGGCCGGCGTATCGAAAAGCATCAGATAGACCGCGACGGCCAACCTTACAACCGTACCCGCTTCCTGTGGGACGGCTTAAGAATGATTCAGGAAACCGGCCCGAATCACCCCACCAGCCTGTATATCTATACCGACCATAACAGCTACGAACCACTGGCGCGTATAGACACAGACGGCAACTATGAACAACATATCCGCTACTTCCACACCGATCTGAATGGTGCACCGGAAGAGTTGACCGACGAAAACGGTAAAATACTATGGGAATGTAGCTTTCAGTTATGGGGTAAACGGATTCATGAAATCGAACACGAACCCATAGAGCAGAATCTCAGATATCAGGGACAATATTTAGACAGAGAAACCGGCTTACATTACAATACCTTCAGGTATTATGATCCGGATATAGGCCGCTTTACCCAGCCGGATCCGATAGGGCTGCTGGGTGGGTTTAATCTGTATCAGTATGCGCCTAATGGGTTGACTTGGATTGATCCGTGGGGGTTAAAAACATGTGGGGTAAAAAATAAGAAAACATCGTATGATGGTAAAAGTCGAAGAGATGCATTTAGACAGGCTAAGCGCGATGCAGGTATACCGATGAATCAACAGCCTAAATCCATTACACGACCATCTTTACGAGATGGTAATGGCAATACTATGATCGCTAAAAATGGTCAACCAATAAAGACTCGACAATATGAATTTATTGATAAAAACAAAAAATCCATTTTCATTCAAGAGCATAGTCTTGGACACTCTAAAGCAGAACCAGGTCATGGTGCTGAACCACATTTTAATGTTAGACCTTCAAATAATCCGAATACTGGTCATGTTTCTGGAACTCATGGTCATTATAATTTCCCTTAAGGAATTAATATGTGGTTTAAAAACGCGTTAGGCAGAGAAAAAATTCAATTTATGTTTAGTAATGAATTTAACCTTCAATCTATTGAATTGAATAGTGTTTCATTTGAAAGCTATTCAGAGGTTAAATGTCATTTAACTTGCAAGGAAATTCCAAAAATTTACCCTAAAAAATGGGATAAAGTTGAATTTAATGCATTAAGTTTAATTATTACTTTTAATGAGATAGTTCAGTTAAATATGTCTGGTTCAAGAATTGGTTTTTTCTGTTCTCCAACAATCACTTCTTTTACTGATTATTCTGAAATAACAGTTAAACATAACAAATTACAATTTTACTGTAAATCAAAGTTTTTAATTATAGAAAGTATAACTCCCTATATAGATGAAAGATGGGATTAAAAATAAAGATGAAATAAATTTTCATTAAGTCGGCGTATCGAAAAGCATCAGATAGACCGCGACGGCCAACCCTACAACCGTACCCGCTTCCTGTGGGACGGCTTAAGAATGATTCAGGAAACCGGCCCTAATCACCCCACCAGCCTGTATATCTATACAGACCAGAACAGCTACGAACCACTGGCGCGCATAGACACAGACGGCAACTATGAACAACATATCCGCTACTTCCACACCGAACTGAACGGGTGTCCGGAAGAGTTGACCGACAAAAACGGTAAAATACTGTGGGAATGTAGTTTTCAGCTCTGGGGAAAACGGATTCATGAAATCGAACACGAACCCATAGAGCAAAACCTCAGATATCAGGGACAATATTTAGACAGAGAAACCGGCTTACATTACAATACCTTCAGGTATTATGATCCGGATATAGGTAGATTTACCCAGCCAGACCCGATAGGATTGCTGGGTGGCTTTAATCTGTATCAGTATGCGCCTAATGGATTGACTTGGATTGATCCGTGGGGGTGGAGTTGTTATTTCCGGGGTTCAAAAAAAGGTGAACCTGTTTCTTTTAAAGCAAAACCAGGAGAGTATAAATTTGATAAATCAACAGGTTTAGTAAAAACAACACATGGTGTTTCTGTTTTTGATAATCCTACTAGTGTATCTAGTAAAGGGTTTGTTCCTCATAAAATAGATATGACTACTGTTAGCGATAATTTGAAAATTATCCAACGAGGAAGTGATCCAAAACATTATGAAATCGTTCCGTCACATCCAATGTCTGTAGAAGATTATCAGGCTGTTCTATCAAAAATAAAGGTATTAGATTAATGAATATTATATTTCCTGATTGGTATGACAATTTGTTTCAACTTGAATGCGAATCTAAAGGAGTTGTATTAAATTTTGAAGTTACAGTAAATGGAAATATATACACATTTAATTTTTATGATCCGATACGGTTTATTCAAGATGCGGAGGATGAAATATCTGATATAGGCTATTTTAAAGATGAATATGCAGTAGTCCTTAAAAAGGTAACAAAAGATAATATTATTAAATATTTATTATCCATTTAATTTATAATAAAATTTTCCAATAAACCTGCCGTATCTAAATTACCTTTGCTCATATTGAAATAAGAAAGCCAAAATATTTTTCAGCTTTATCTATCTAGAATTATGAATATTAAATAATATAATGTCAGCAGAATTTCAATTATTTTTTAATGATGAAAAATGGTATGTAGCCCATAAAGATAAAATTGCAAATAAAATTAGATCATTAAATACTTATACTAAAAAAAATGACTCAGCATATCTTTTATCAGGTACAGAATCTATTTCTAATGAAGGAAATTGGCTATTTGATGTTCGATTTTTTTTTGAAGATAAAAGTATTTTTATTGAAATAAGTGCTCATCCCCTAAGTATTGAGAAAGATTTAGAGGCTTTATTTACATGGTTAAGAAAACAAACAGGAATAGTAATATTAGATGAAGATGGAGAATTAACAGGATGGTGAATATGATCCACTAAAGACTCACCAGTCTATGTTGATGGTGTACTAATGAATGAACAATTGTAAATATTCCATACTTAGTACAATAATCACATAGAAAATTATGTTATATATTCCATATTATTTAATACTGCCGGCCAACTACTCATCTATACCGACCCCGCCGGCCACAGCACCCACTACCAGCGCGACCCGCGCGGACTGGTGCATACCCGCATCGATGCTGCCGGACGCAAACTCGGCTTTAACTACGACGCCTATGGCCGCCTTAACACCCTTATCAACGAAAACGGCGAACACTACCAATTTCAATACGATGCCGCCGACCGCCTCATCGAACAAACCGATCTGGACGGGCGTAAACAGAAATACAGCTACGATGCACTGAATAACGTCAGCGCCGTGCACTTTGCTGCCGGCAGCAGTGCCGAAATCACCCACCGCTTCAAACGCGATGCCATCGGCCGCCTCATCGGCAAATACACCACCGACGGCACCACCGCCTACCAGTACGATAAAGCCGACAACCTTATCAAAGTCGGCTACAAAAAAGCCGGCCTGCCCGCAGAAGCCGAACCCGATATCATCGCCTTCAGCTACGATCTACTGGGTAACCTGCTGAGCGAAACCACCGCACAGGGTACCCTCAGCCACCAGTACGACCCACTGGGCAACCGCATCGCCACCACCTTGCCGGATGGGCGCACCATCAACAACCTCTATTACGGTTCCGGCCACCTGCACCAGATAAACATTGACGGCCACATCATCAGCGATATCGAACGCGACAACCTGCACCGCGAAGTATTACGTACCCAGGGACGCCTGAACACCCAGTTCAAATACGACCGCAACAGCCGGCTACAACACAAACAGATACAGCGCAATCAGAATCCGATTCTGCCCGATATCCTCATCGAACGCAGCTACCAGTACGACAACCTCGACCGGCTGGTAAGCAAAAGACACAGCAAACACGGCCAGACC
>NZ_MEIR01000068.1 GCF_002777825.1 Snodgrassella alvi
CGCCACTTATATTTTCATAATTGTATTCATATGCTTCTACCGGCGCGGCATACATGCGGTTTTTACCTGAGGTAATGCCTACAAAAGGCTCAAAGCGGTTTGCACAGCTTGTAAGCTGCAAAGCCGCCAGCAACGCCAGCCCTAGCCATTTTTTCTGCATCTTTTCTGCCTTTCTTATTAGTTTCAAATTTAATAATATTTTCAATGCATTCTATTCTGCTATCTTATTACCATAGTCATCAATTTACATTGTTATGCGTCAATATTTAGAGTGTTAATTATTATTTCTGGCTGCTCACTGGCAGCTTACCTTCGGCTTCTAACTGCTTGATATAGCGCGGCAGAATTACCTGCGGAATTGTTTTGCGTTCCGCCTTAATCGCATCCAGCTTCGCCTTGTTTTTACGATAATCTGCCATCGATTTTATACTCGGGCGCGGCGTGCAGAGTTTCTTACTTTCGGCAAACTGTTTCCAGTACTCGCGCTGCTGTCCTTCCTCGATGGTGCCATAAGTAATAAATATCTGGTTGCATGGCAAAAAATGTACCGTAATATTGGCTACCTTACCAAAATCATCACCCGCCGATGGCGGCGGCGGCGGCAGCGGAATATCGGTAGAATAATATTCATTATATTGTTCAATAATAGCCAATTCCTTATGATCAAGATTCATACCTGGTAAATCTAATCCTCTGGGTCGCCAGCCCGGATACGGCAATAGCTCCCAGGAAATATGCATGGTCATCCCCGGCGTCCATTTTGCCCGCAACGCGGCCACACCACAGCTCCCCCCACCCCCATAGCGCTTTTTTCCAACCTCATAATCATCTACTCCCGGCGTATTCGGAATACAGCCGCCACCGATACTGCCGCCACTTATATTTTCATAATTGTATTCATACGCTTCTACCGGCGCGGCATACATGCGGTTTTTACCTGAGGTAATGCCTACAAAAGGCTCAAAACGGTTTGCACAGCTTGTAAGCTGCAAAGCCGCCAGCAGCGCCAGCCATATCCATTTTTTCTGCATCTTTTCTGCCTTCCATTTGAATATTAGGTAATTCTTTGATTTCAATAATATATAACATTAGCTAGTTATTTATTTAATAGGCCTGAATCACAGTTACTGATAATGGCTTAAGCCATTATTATTTTGATTGTTCAAGTACAGATTATTGTGGTGTTTGGTCATATTATTTCAATTTGCAATATATTCTGGTGATCATTCGATACGTCAATTATGCAGCGGATAGAGAGCAGAAAGCTTATGCCCTGCACTTTCGATTGATTAAATTAATCTGAGGGGATAGTGCTATGGTTTTATATATCAGGTGGCAGTCTTTGCTACAGATTTTGCTATACACCATGGCTTGCAAGCCGCGTAAGGGAGTTAATCTAGAAAAGATGGCTATTATTGCAGCCAGCAAACGACATAACATCAGTTTGTGTTGATACATTAACTGCCCCTGCTATGAAATAGTTAAAGTCAATGTGAAAAATTACGCTGAATTAAGCAGAATTTTCTGATATATCTTTACTTTAGGGAAACTATTTTATTAGTTCATACATTTAGCGACGATAATATGTGATGGGAAAAATTATATTTATTAGCAATAATGTTTTTAATCTTTTGCTCGCTACACAATTCAATAGGTAAGAAATTCTAAAATTAACAATAATATAAACTACATGGTGGTAATGCTGTTTTATCAGGCTGTAGCAAGCATAAAAAATAGCCAGTGCAGAACAGGGAGATAGTGCACTGGCTAAAATTTGACGTAAGTCAAAGTATAAATTTTATTATTATAGCGGTCATGAAGCGGTATATTAGGGAAATAAGCATACATATTAATTGCTTAATATAACAATAATTTACTTTAAGTTAATTGGAAATAGATTAAAGCAGATATTATTTTAACTACATGATTTATATATAAATTTATTTTAGCAATACTGTTGCTTATCTGGTAACACATTTTTATTATCTTTTTATCTATGGTGGCTATTGGTTCATTTTGCTGTTTATGTATTTCTGGGCAATCTTTTCGTGTATGTCACAATGATATAACAATTCTTTGGCTTATGATTTATATGGTATACCAGATATCAATACTTAGATATTTTGTACAATTTTGAACTAATCATTCTGTTTTTCGGATATATTTATTTTATGCATTTGGTATTAATGGCTATATAATTACGGGCAGGCAACTGGTTATTGCTGTCCTGCCCATAATTATTGCTGGGAATAACTGTTTATCCCGGTTAATTTTCGCTATCTGCTTCTATGGCTGCTTCTGTTGGTGTGGCCATTGGTTCATCACTCAGGGTGATAACTACGCCCTGCTCGTTTAAATCAAGGTGTATATAGGCGCTATTTTGTCCCTGCTGTTTTTCCATAAGTAATTGTTTGGCCAGTTCGGGCACAATCTGTTGTTGCAGCATTTGTTCGAAATAGCGCACGCCCAGATCATGGCCGGCTGTTGTTTGTGCCAGTGCTGCAACCAGCGCATTGCTATACTGGCAGGTAACAGCAAACTGTACGGCAATTTTGGCAGCAATGCGGTTAAGCTGCTGGCGAATAATAATTTGCATGTCGGCAGCCGATAATGGGCGGTAAGCCAATACATTCATGCGTCCGAGTAAAGCCGGTGCAAGAACTTCACGGATTGGCTGGTCTACCAGCTCCAGCCGTGTTGGTAAATCTGCATCAGGTGCATTTTGTAGGGCTTCGCTGCCTAGGTTGGATGTCATAAGCAGGATGGTGTTTTTGAAGTTGATGATGCGCCCTTCTCCATCGCGCATGATGCCTTGGTCAAATACTTGATAGAAGATGTTGAGGACATCTGGGTGGGCTTTTTCAATTTCATCCAGTAAAACCACTGAATAAGGGCGTTTGCGCACTGCTTCGGTGAGGACACCGCCTTTGCCATAGCCTACATATCCCGGCGGTGCGCCTTTGAGCTGGGCTACGGTGTGTGCTTCTTGATATTCAGACATGTTGATGGTAATCATGGTGTCTTCGCTACCAAACAGTGATTTGGCTAATGCTTTGGCTGTTTTGGTTTTACCTACGCCGGAAGTGCCGGTTAGCAGGAATACGCCAAGTGGTTTGTTGGCTTCGCCCAGCCCAGCCTTTTGGGTGCGGATATGGTTAACTATGCTGTTAACGCTGTCTTCCTGTCCGATGATTTCGCTGTTAAGCTGTTCAGACAAGGTCATGAGGCGTGCGATTTCATCATCCAGCATGCGGCCGGCAGGGATACCTGTCCATTCGCTGATAATGCTGGCAATTACTTGCTGATCTACGTCTAGGCTGATACTTTGCTGTACTTTCTGAAAAGACTGGTTATGCTGATGTAAGCTTCTGTGGTTTTTGCTTTGGGTACGCGCATCCAGTACGGCCTGTGCAGCCTGCTGCTCCTGAGCAAATTTTTGTTTTTCCTCTTCTATTTTCTGGTCTAGCTGTTGTAGCTGTTGCTGGCACTGTGCCATCCGTTCATTATCTATGCTGTGGCCGAGCCGGCTATCCTGTTGCAGGCGTTCGATTTCTTCTTTAAGGGCGCTGTGCAGGGAGATTTGTTTAATCAGGTTTAATGGCAGGGTTTGTAGGCCAAGTCTGACTTTGGCTGCCGCTGTATCAAGTAAATCGATAGCTTTGTCTGGAAGCTGGCGATCTGGTAGATAACGGCGAGACAAGGTAACGGCGGCTTTGATGGCATCATCCTTGATGTGTACCTGATGATGCTCGGCATATAATCTGGCAATGCCGCGCAGCATCTGGCATGCTTTTTCATCATCGGGCTCGTCTACTTTAACTGGCTGGAAACGGCGCTCAAGGGCGGCATCGGTTTCAAAATACTGTTTGTATTCTGACCAGGTGGTTGCGGCTATGGTACGCAACTGGCCACGGGCAAGTGCCGGTTTGAGCAGATTGGCTGCATCAGAACCACCAGCCTGATTACCGGCACCGATAATGGTGTGTGCTTCGTCAATAAACAGTATAGTTGGTTCTGGTGCATGCTGAATGGCTTCGATTACGGTTTTCAGGCGCTGTTCAAATTCGCCTTTTAGGCCGGAACCAGCCTGTAATAATCCCATGTCCAAAGCCAGTATATGGGTGTTTTTCAGATGGCTGCCTACTTCATCCTGAGCAATTTTAAGTGCGAGCCCTTCAACTAGTGCGGTTTTACCCACTCCGGGCTCGCCTACCAGTATTGGGTTATTTTTACGCCGGCGGCTAAGGATATCTTCTATCTGGCTGATTTCTTCATCACGCCCGAAAATGGCATCTATATGGCCGTCTCTGGCTCTTTGGGTGAGGTCGATGGTGAAACGTGATAGTGCTTCCAGCTCGGCCGGGGATTGTTTGTCTTGTTGTGTGTTGTTCTTAAGTGCTGTCTGTGCAATATCAGACTCGGCCGATTCTGCTGTTGTACTGGCCATATCTGTATCTGGGGTAAAGATGCTATCGTTCTTGGTGTTTGCTTCAACTGAATATTTATCTAGCCAGCGTCCGGCTTCAGCCAGTTGTCCGGCTCTGAAAATCAGTAATTGCCACAGGTCGGTAAGGGTAAAGATGCTGGGAATTCTCTGGATGGCTTCAAGCAGATGTAATGAACGAACTTCTTCCTGCCCATGTTCAATTGAGGCCAGCATCCATGCCTGTTCAATCCATTTGAGTAATGCTCGTGATAATTCGGGTTTTTGTGGTATACGCTGCCATGGTAATTTGTCCAGTCCGGTGAGGAGGTCATCCCATAGGCGGTTAATGTTGATTTCATTCTGACGCAATAAGAGATTCAGGTCGTTATTATCGGTTTCAAGCAGTTTGACAAGAAAATGTTCAGGCAATATTTCCTGATGACCACGGCTCAGACAGAAGTTGGCGGCTTCGTTTAGTGCTCTGGCACAATTTTCATTAAGTTTTCTTAATAATTGCATTGAATCTTTCATTGCGGCTCCAGCAGATACTTAAAAAGGCGCACGTATTCGTGCGCCTTGAGTTAATTAAAATTAACGGTTTTCCACCCAGCTGTCGGAATGGACAATGTTGCCATCCTTGTAGGACCAGGTGATTTTTTCATAACGCAACTCTACTTCTTCAAGGTGGTTATAGCGCTCTTTGCTAATTTCTTTAATGTTGTACATTTTCGGACGCACAGCTACCACCTTCACATTCTCGAGCAGGGTGTTGAAATATTCTTTCTCCTGACCTGCATCGTCAATGCGATACCATTTAAACTCCAGAGTTTTGAGGTTCTGGCCATTGGTTACTGCTTTGTACAGATATGGTGAAGAAGCATCATATTCTTTTACAAAAGAAATGGGCTTGTGAACTCGGGTACCAGTGAGTTTACCGGTATTGCCATCAGTAGGAATGTAAACTTCATGGTCGAATGCCAATACTTCAACTGAGCCTTCACGATCCTGTACGGTTACTGAACCTTTGACATCTGAACCACCGTCATCTTTGATCCATAAATATGCTGGAATTGCCATAGGAATATCCTTGTATGAGTTAATAAACATTACTTCAGTCGGTATGATTCATATCGACCAAGGTAATTTCGACACGACGATTTTTACTGCGCCCTTGCGGGTTGTCGTTGGTTGCTATGGGTTTACTATCCCCATATCCCTGTACGGTAAAATGGTCTTCTGGAAAAGTTGATGCATTAACCAGCCAGTCCCGTACTGCTTCTGCTCTGCTGAATGACAGAGTTTTATTGCTGGCGGTATTTCCGGTGTTATCAGTATGACCATCTATCAGTACTCTTTTATTCGGGTTTGCCTGCACCCAGGTTAGCACGCCCTGTAAAACCAGCTTGGCATCCGCTTTAAGTTTGCTCTGGCCTACATCAAACAAAGCTGTGGTATCAAGTCGAATAATCTGTTTTTTCTGTTTTTCCAACTGGAATGTATTTATATCTTTATTGATAAGAGGTATTAAATGGGTAGTGTGATACAAACCAAATCCCATTTTTTGGGGTTCGCCAAATGTCATGTAGTCCTGTAATGTTTGCTGGATGAGTTTTAAGCTTTTAATGCTATCTTGTCGTTCATTTTCCAGATGTTTGGGTATTGCTATGTATTGCTGGTGCGCCACAATAACTTCCTGCAACCATTTTTTATTTTCTACAAATGAGTAGCCTGTACCAATCAGGCAGAAAAGCAAAAACCAATTAATTCCGTAACACAGGTATTTTGCTCCTTTGCTTAAATAACGTTGACGTACAAAATTGTTTTCGATAACCGGAAAATTTTTTAGCCCGGTTACGTTATGGGTATGGGTAGGGGTAACTAGTCCGGTTGTTTCAATTTCAAACTTGCGCCAGTCTGCATTCTGATTACTGTTAAAACTGTTTAACCAGACACATGCAACCAGATATAGTGAATAAGGGTATGGTTTTTCCGGCAATAAGTTTTTAATTACATATTGAATGAGCCATTGCTGATTTAGATAAAGTGTGGATGCTACTGTATAGCTTATATGCTCAGGCTGCTGAGGATTTAAAGCTGCATAGCTATCCAGTTGTTTTTGCAGGCACTCAAAGTACTCTTGTACCTCACTACGCTGCCGGCATAGGTGGTTAGTGATATTTTGCGGCCAGAAATCCAGATTTTTATCCAGCAGGTCAGTATGAACACCTAAAGTTAATGGTATCCGGCGCTTATATAGAGCCTGAATGGTTTCGATTTGCTGCCGCCATTGCGATATTCGCTGCTGCAGTGCAGCCACATGAGGGTATTTGTCTGGATTAAGTATTAGTAAGATACCGTTTGCTATTGTATTCTGTTCATCCAAGGCCTGATAAATACTTATTAGCTGGGCGCAATCCTCTACTCTGATCCACATGGAATCCCGCAGTAATCTCCAACGCTCAGAAGATTCAATCCAATCTGATAAATCATCTCCTGCTACGAGTACTACCCGCTGTGATTTTGGAATATTATGCAGGCTAGTTAAATCTTTCTTTTTAAACCAGAATTGATTCTGATACCACAAAAACCCACAGGACAGTACTATCAGTATACTCAGGCAGGTTTTGACTACCCAGTATATATCCCAGATCTGCCAGATAAAATAAAGTGAAAGGCAAGCAATCCAGACTAGTAATAATGTGTAATAAATGCGTTTACTCATTTGGCCCCTTATCCAATACTGGTAACCAGATTGCTGAGATATTTGTTTAATACCAGATACACTACTATGGTGAATATCAGTAGTGCTATACTCCAGCTAACTGCGGAAAAAGACCGAAAGGTTATGGGACGCAACTTACGGCTGGACGGGATGGAGGGTATGGTTATTTCGGGCAGATGCGAATCGATTTTGGTGATTAGTTCATTGCGTATATGTGCGTCTTCAAAGAGGTATTTACCATTGAATCCAAGTGCAAATACCAGTTGCCATACACTTAACAGCCAGTAGGATGGGTCATTTTTATGCAACTCGGTTTGAATATCTTCAAATAATTGTATACCAGCATCGTATTCTCCAAACTGTGACACCTGCAATGGGCTGTTTTCCCAGATTAATTTATTTTTGCTATCTAAAAATCGCAATGCCAGCTCATCGACTAAGGCATACAAGCCATAACATATTTGTTTACGCTCATGTTCTGGCACGTGATTTTCGCTCAGTTTCTGTTCAAATTTTGTAACCAAATGAATTGCAATAAGCTGCACTTCATCCATATTCTGTATGGCATGTCCCATGTTTAACCGTGTTACAAATAAAATGTAATTACGCAGGTTTTCCCGTACGTAATCTGGAATTTGGTTATTCTTCATTAGGCACCGCATATAATTCGATATTTAATCCATCAAATGAATTAGGTGAATAAATACAGCACGATCTTGCTGCTATCATGGCTTTAAAGCCCGGATGTGATTTATCCAATGCAAAATAGGTTGCTTCGGAACGCATAGGCAATGCACTGGGCAGACGCTGCATCATTCGCAATGGAATGCCATTGGAAGCCGATGGTAAAATACGCTCTACATCATCAGGTGAGCCAATTTTGCATAGCTTTGGAAAGCGTTCTTGCAGTTCATATAATGGAACGCTGGCACGCACAGAAATGTAATAATCGGTCTCTTCATTCAGACGTGTATCCTGAAGATGCCCAATCCAGCGGGTATTGCCTACTTTTTCCAGATCAATCAGTACAAGAACTGTAGGTATAACGGTATCCAGAAGCTCTAACAGCATTTCATTTAGCTGAATGAATGTCGCACTTAGATCGAGTGGGTCATACTGGGGTATGTCTTTGATACTTGATTCAACTGAAAACGACAGTAGGCTGCCTACCAGTCGTGCTAACAGTATGTAATAGTGTTCAGGTGCTATGCTGCTATGTGTTTGCAACAATGCCATTTCTGGTACAGACTGGTTAAGTATGTTCAATAGCCAGAATAAAGATATATCAGACACCAGAAAATCAGCCGACTGCTGGTTTCTCTCTTTGCGCAATGAGCTAAGACGCTGGCTTTTATTTAGTAAAATTGAAATCTGTCTGGACAGCATTTCCATTAGAAATGTATTGCTGCCAATGAAGAATACCGGCGGTACATATTCTGTATCCAGCTGCCAGTTATTATTCTGATTTTTTATCAGACGCAGGATGGGTATTGCTAAAAAATTCTGACGGTTTTCATGTGAGAATTTAAGGCTAAAATTTAATCGTTTTTCTGCTATTTCGGTTTGTTGACTTCCATACAGATCTGTTACGGCGATAAACTGTTTTGAAAAGCGTAATGGTGCATTACTGTTGTTTTCAAGCAGATTAGTGCCTACTGTATTGAGTTCTGGCAAAGACAGGTATACGGTAGTTTCGAGTATATTCTCCGGTATCTGTGATAAGTCACGAGCGGGCGGCAAAAATTGCATCTGCCGGGAGTCAAACCATGTACCATCCTGAAACGAAACAGCACAATCCGATAATTTCAGTTTTTTTAAGGCTAGGCTATTGCTGTCTACATCTATACGCATTACGCCCCAAGGCATAATGCGTGCACATTGCATTATACTAAATGCATTGGCCTGTTGTAACAATTCCTGTTGCTGGAAAATTTGTGGTAACAGTAAGGTACCTTCGTACCAGATCGGATTGATGATTTTCAATTTACAACCTGTTTTAATTATTGAGATTATTCACATTTCGCTATTGATTGTTTGGACAACAATCGGGCACCACAACTGGTTTTCATATTTTCCAAAGCCATTGGACGCCCCTGTACTGTTAATTGCTGGTCGCCTTCTATGATGAAATGAGTACCTGTACATTTCGGACAGCTAACTCTATCGCCTTTACGGGCTACTGCTCGTCCTTCTATATTGACTACTGGATCACCTTCAAGCACTACGCCACCGTGTGTGGTGGTATCTCCCTTACAAATAATCGCACGTGACATTTAGTTCTCCTTATTTGCTATCTACCGATAGACATCTATCGGTAGATTTTTTGTAGTTATCTGTTTACTTTTTTGCTTTTGGCATTTGTGATACTAGTGAAAGGTTAATGTCCATACCTTCAATTTGGAAGTGTGGAATGACAAACAGTTTAATTTTGAAGAAACCCGGGTTATCTTCTATATCTTCCACTGTAACTTTGGCCTGTCGTAATGGGTGTGATGCCTGTAACTCATCACTTGGGTCTGTCATTTCTGTAACCAGATTCTGAATCCAGTTATTCATTTCCACTTCCAGAACACGCCGGTCTTTCGTCATACCGATGTTTTCGCGCTGAATCAGTTTTAAATAATGGGCTAAACGAGACAGCAGGAAAATATAGGGCAGACGTGAATTGATGCGACTATTAGCCGTAGCCTCCTTGGTGTCGTATAACGCTGGTTTCTGGGTAGAATTTGCTGAGAAGAAGCAAGCAAAATCATGATTCTTATAGAAAGAAAGCGGTACAAAACCCAGATTGGCAAATTCAAATTCTCGTGTTTCAGGAATTAACACCTCTGTCGGAATTTTCATTTGCGCGCCAGAACCCAGGTCATACAAATGGATGGGCAGATTTTCAATCAAACCACCGGCCTGCGGGCCACGAATTTGTACACACCAGCCATTTTTAATGAAGCTTCTTACCATGTTGGCTGCAAATGCAAATGTGGCATTAGACCATAAATAACGATTGTGATCTGGGCCTTTAACTTCTTCGCTATAATTGAAACTGCGTACTGGTACGGTATCACTACCATAAGGCAAGCGTGCCAGAAAACGTGGCAAAGTAAGACCTATATAGCGGGCATCATCAGTATTACGGAAGCTATTCCATTTTATGTATTCCGCTCGGTCGAAGTAGTTGCCTATATCTTTAATTGAGGCAACTTCTTCCATTGTTTCTTTACCAAAAAATTCAGGCCCAACGGAACCAATAAATGGCATGTGCGCAGCAGCAGAAACTTTTGAAATATTTCTGAGTAATTCAATGTCCTGAGCTGAACGATTAAACTCATAAGCTGAAATGATTGAAGCAAATGGCTGTCCGCCCGGAGTATCATATTCATTGATATAAGTATGGCTGTACAGACCACTTTGAATGACTTCTGGAGAATCTTCAAAATCCCGAATTAGGGCTTCTTTGGAAACATCCAGTACATCAATCTTGACGTTCTGGCGAAAGTCTGTGCGATCAACCAAGAATTTCAAACCACGCCACGTACTTTCAATGGCCTGAAACTCAGGGTGATGCAAAATATTGTCGAGCTGGTTACTGATCAATTTATCCAGTTTGGCGATATGAAAATCCAGTAACGATTTGTCCAGTCTGTCTACGGTTTGAGAGCTGTCCTGAATCATTTTCAAAAATACGTTTATCGCTACTGAAATGCGCTCATTAGTAGCAGACTCAGATAAGGCTGTATTGTTGGTGTAATGATCAAAGGTTGGTGCTGTAGAAACGGTATTCAGATTTATTTTATCAAACAATGATTCATAAACGGAATGTTGAACAGCATTTGCTGTCTGAGCGGAACCACTATCTTGCATATTTTTTTGCATTCTTAAATTCCTCTACGGTATTTATTCTTTAGAGATGATTGGTGAGATTGCTTCCAGCTCTTTACGCAACTCATCAGAAAGGTTTTTGTCTTGCAGAATTTTTTCCAGCTCTTTGCGTAAAACTGCATTATCAAGAATATTGGATTTCAAGTCTCTTAACAGGTTACGCATAGCCAGTAATGATTTAAGCTCAGGTACTTGCTGAACTATCTGTTCAGGATGGAAATCTTTCATTGATTTAAAATCCAGATTAACTGGAATTTCAGAATCATCGTCTGCCAGAGCATTAGGTACAGAGAGTTTTACGGTTGGATTCATCTCTGCAAGAACAGCATCAAAATTATTTTTATTGATTGAAACTTTTTCTCGTTCAGCCAAGGGGGTATCACTTTCAGAGAAGCTGAAATCACCTGCTACCAATAAACGCAAGGGTAATTCAACCTGTTTTTTCGCACCCCCAGTATGCAAATCCAGTTTAATATTGACACGTGCCGGTGGCACTTCATTTTGGAAGCTTTCTGACATAATGACTCCTTTTTAATATTTAAATATTGGTAATAGACAAAACCATTACCTTAAAAAGTTTTAACGCTTTATAAACAATAATATGAAAATCTTCAACAGATTTTGTTTAATAAATTTCATGTAAATTCAATTTTCAATGAAAAAAATTAATTCAGATTAAGGTTGTGATACTTGTATCTTAGCCACTCATTCATATTAACCCTTTTTCACTTATTTGTGTTAAAAGTAAATAATTTTATTTATATTGTTATGTGGCTAACTATTATAATTGTGGCTTATTAACCAAAATTTTTATGTTTACATTTTGATAGCTACAACTACTAAAAATTTTTAACATCATTTCTGAACTATGTATCTGTTTGTTCTTTATAATTATGTGATGTATTTAAAAGCTGAATTTATTAGGAATCACTTACTCTATAATTATCAGGTGACAAAAAAATAAAACTTATTCAAATTTAATTAAAATAGAATTCGAATGACTATCCTAATAATGAAGTCATGTTATTTATTTTAATTGCAAAATTTTATTTTATAAATATCAAAAATATAGCTTTATTGATAACTATAAAAAATACTGTGGTTAAGTATTATCATTCAATTTTCAGTACAGTATTTTTCTTTTTTCTCAAATATTATTATTCAGTATATTGCTGCAACTGTTTCAGTACCCGTCGACTGGTTATGCCTTCAGGCAGGCGAAAATCAAGAAGCATGCGAGTGAGACGAATCGCTTCTGAGTGCCATTGAGGCTGGAAAGCCAGAGTTTGGGAGGTTAAGGCGTTAAGTGTGTGGCCATGGACAACAATCCCATTTTCTTGTGCAGATAACTGTGCCTGCGTTAATAACACTGGTGCATGTTCGGTTCGTAACCAGTAACGCTCATAATCAATAATTGCCTGTCCCTGATTATCCTGACTGATGTCGGGTGCTACGCCTAAAGTGCGCAGTAATGACCATTCAAAATACCGCAGTGCTGATAAATGTTCACCGCTGGCAATGCTTTGTAATACGGTATGCATTGCTGCATGAATCTGAGGTAAAGGGTCTTCGCGGGCTGTAAGTTTCAGCACCAGCTCATTCACATACAAAGCGCTGAATAAGGACTGATTCTGCGGCTGTGGCCAGCCTCCTACCCATTCGGCACGGTGTAAGGTTTTTAGTTCATTATTACCATACCAGGATAACTGCAAGGGCATAAACGGAACAAGCACACCACGTAATTCACTTTGTCTGCGCCGGGCACTGCGTGCCAGCATCACCACCCTGCCATAATCTCGGGAAAATATTTCTATTTGCAGGCTGCTTTCACTCCATGGACGTGAGGTGAGCAAAAAAGCGGGTTGATGATTAATGCGGTTATTAGACATGACGAGTTTTCACATCGACTATACGTACTATCAATTATATCCTGATACGGCATAATAATTGACCCTGTTTGGGAAAAAGCGGATAATTCTGTTAATAATAGATACTTTACTTTTAGGCAGCCGGCTTTAATATAACCGGCTGCCTAAAAGTATTCAAAACCATCAGGAAAGTTTGCACACTCATGAAAGCACCGGAATTATTATTGCCCGCTGGCGGACTGGAGCGGATGCGTGCCGCATTTGACTACGGCGCAGACGCTGTTTATGCAGGTACCCCGCGTTATTCACTGCGGGCACGCAATAATGAATTTGCACATCTGCCAATACTGGAGCAGGGAATTACTGAAGCACATGTGCGTGGCAAAAAATTCTTTCTGGCCAGTAATATTCTGCCCCATAATGCAAAGCTGAAAACTTATCTGGCAGATATGGAACCAATTATTGCCATGCAGCCCGATGCGCTGATTATGGCCGATCCCGGGCTGATTATGAAAGTGCGTGAAAAATGGCCGGAAGTACCAATACACTTGTCTGTTCAGGCCAATACTACTAATGCATGGGGAGTGCAGTTCTGGCAAAGTATAGGTATTGAGCGCATTATTCTTTCGCGTGAACTGAGTATTAATGAAATTGCTGAAATTCGTCAGCAATGCCCAGATATTGAGCTGGAAGTATTTGTTCACGGTGCTTTATGCATTGCCTATTCCGGCCGCTGCCTGCTTTCCGGTTATTTTAACCATCGCGATCCTAATCAGGGTACATGCACCAACGCCTGTCGCTGGGATTATAAGGTACATAATACAACGGACAGCGACAGCGGTGATGCACAACTACTGCGCGATTTTGATTTTAAACAGGCACAAAGTCTGGCCGAAGACTCATTGTTTGGTCTGAATGAGCAGCAACGACACCCGCTAGCAAATAAGGTATATTTGATTGAGGAAGCAAACCGCCCGGGTGATATGATGCCCATTATGGAAGATGAGCATGGTACTTATATCATGAATTCCAAAGATTTACGTGCGGTGGAACAGGTGGCAAAACTAGCGGAAATTGGCGTTGACTCTCTGAAAGTGGAAGGTCGAACCAAATCGGTATACTACGTTGCTCGTGCAGCGCAGGTATACCGGCGTGCTATTGATGATGCGGTTGCAGGTAAACCTTTTGATTATGCGCTGCTAGCTGAGCTTGAAGGGCTGGCCAATCGTGGCTATACCACTGGCTTTCTGGAACGTCATCAGACTCAGGAATACCAGAATTATCTGTCTGGTCATTCTTTATCGAAGCAAAGCCAGTACGTTGGCAAGGTAACGGCTATCGATGCTGATGGCTGGGCAACAATTGAGGTAAAAAATAAATTCAGTGTTGGTGACCAACTGGAAATTATTCACCCCAGCGGTAATCAGATTATTCAGCTTGAAGCAATGACACGTAAAGGCTATCCGGTGGAAGTGGCTGCCGGTAATGGGATAGAAGTACAGATTCCACAGATGCATGGTAAAGACAATGCTTTGATTGCTCGCATTATTAGTCAGACTGAGGCAGCTTAAATTGCTAACTTAAACACGCCATAGATACCATACTTTGGCGTGTTTATTATCTAATACAGATATCGGTATGTGATTACAGCCAGCCTTGTACATGCTGCCTGACTAATGGTGCCAATATTTCTACCCATTCCTGTTCACTATTCATGCATGGAATATACTGAAATTGCTTTCCGCCATGCGCCAGAAAATCTGCTTTGCCGCGAATATTAATTTCTTCCAGTGTTTCCAGACAATCGGTAACAAAGCCCGGGCAAACTATATCAAGGCTGCTTATTCCAGTTTGAGGTAACTGAATAAGTAAATCCTGTGTACTTGGGCCTACCCATGGCGCGTAACCAAAACGGCTCTGAAATGCCAATCGATATTCACTTTCTTGCAGTCCAAGCTCAGCCACCAGCAAACGGGTTGTGGTGGTGCAATGCGCAACATACTTGTCTCCGGCCTGATGCTGCGCCTGTGGAATCCCATGGAAACTCAGTAATAAACACTGCCCTCGCCCATGTTGCTGCCAGTATGCCTGAATATGTCTGGCCAGTGTTTTTATATAATTGCTGTCAGCATAAAAGCTGGTGATACTGCGCACCGCCATTTGCACACGCTGCTTGAGCATCACCCGCCATACCTGATCAAGTGCAGCACCACTACTGGAGCCTGCATATTGCGGATATAACGGTAATACCAGCAAACGTTCCACACCCTGCTGTTTCATTTCCTGTAAAACATTAACCACGCTAGGCTGCCCATAGGTCATGGCAAAACGGGTAATAACACTCTTGGGCATGATTTTGGCTAATGCTGTCGTAAGAGACTGGGTACCAGTCAATAACGGCGAGCCGCTATCCTGCCAGATAGTACTGTAAGCATGGGCACTTTTACGTCCACGAACAGGCAAAACAATCCCGCGCAAAATTAGCTGCCACAGACAACGCGGCAATTCAACAACGCGCTGGTCAGATAAAAATTCACGTAAATAGGGGCGCACTGCCTGAGGTGTAGGCGCTGTGGGTGTGCCCAGATTGAGTAGTAAAACACCTATAGCTGTTTTCGATGTTTCTGGTTCGGAAAGAAATAATTTTGACATAATAATTTGGCAGCAGCAGATTATCAGGAAATCAGGAAAATCCTGCCTCCAGTATAGCTGATATATTTTGCTTTATAGCGATTATTGCGGTTTTATATCCATTTTGCTCTAAATAATGTACCTGTAAATATCAATATTCCCAAAGGCGGCCTGAGTCTCGGTAAATTATACTTACAATCTTAGATTCACAAGGATTTACTGGCCTGCTGCCTTTATTCCCGCCAAAGTGCCTGAAAAGCCTTAACTGTTTTTTCTGGTTCAGCCGCTTCAGTGACCGCCCGCACCACTGCTAGCGAACTTACGCCAGTAGCCAGTACTTCGCGAGCATTACTCAAGTCAATACCGCCAATGGCAACCGTTGGCGTACTACCAGCCTGAATAACGTATTGTCTGAGCTTGTCCAAGCCCTGCGGTTGGCTGGACATAGCTTTGGTTTTAGTGGGAAAAACTGCGCCACAAGCAACATAACTTGGTTTTACTGCTAATGCTTTTATCAACTCATCAGTAGAATGTGTGCTTACACCTAACCGCAAACCAGCACTTTGAATCATAACCAGATCAGCACTTTCCAAGTCTTCCTGTCCCAGATGTACCCCATAGGCTCCACAATCTATAGCCTCCCACCAGAAGTCATTGATAAATAATTGCGTAGGCGAATCTTTTGCATAGGCTACACTGCGCTCAATTTCACGGTACAATGTAGAACCAATCGCGGTCTTATTGCGTAGCTGTACAGTATTGGCACCTGCATCCACCATTCGAGCTACCCAATCCGCAGAGGGAACAACAGCATAAAACTTCAAAGGAGCAGCTATAGGTAAAAACGAATTTGAAAACATATATTATTCCTTTTGAAATAAAAATCTTTATAATGACATTTTTTCATGCGACACAGCATCCGTTTTATAGCGTTTGCATGTGTATGTTCTGAATTTTCCACTTTTAAATACATTATGGCCTCAGACACATCCTCTGTACGCTCACCCCTGATTATGCGGGTTAATTACACCTTTGCAGCGCTGTTAATTGGCACTATTGCCTATTTTATCTATTGGGGACTGGGTTATACCAATCATCACTCTCCGCTGTTGTTTATCATTGCCACGCTATTTGGTGCCTTCATGGCATTCAATATTGGTGGTAATGACGTTGCCAATTCCTTTGGCACCAGTGTGGGAGCAGGAACGCTCACGATACCACAAGCACTGGGTATAGCCGCAGTTTTTGAGGTATCCGGTGCAGTAATTGCCGGCGGTGAAGTTACTAAAACCATTCGTCACGGTATTATAGACCTTGGTGCCATGCATTTGGCACCATCACAATGCATTAACGTTATGCTGGCTGCATTGCTTGCTGCGGCTATCTGGCTGCTGATTGCGTCAAAAAAAGGCCTACCGGTCTCAACCACGCATTCCCTGATTGGTGGATTGGTTGGAGGCGGATTGTGTCTGGGGTATCTGGTAACTGGTAACAGCAGCGCTTTAGACCTAATCCAGTGGAATAAAATGGGTGAAATTGGCCTATCGTGGGTGATTTCTCCGGTTTTAGGCGGGGCTCTGTCATTTATCCTCTTTAGCCAGATAAAAAAACATGTACTCGACTATAACGACCGCATGAGCATTGCCCTGAAACAAATCAAACAGGAAAAAAAAGCATATAAAGAAAAACACAAAGCCTGGTTTGAACACTTAAGCGAAACAGAAAAAATCAGGATTTCTTCAGCAATTGCCCGAGATGCCGAAAATTATAGCGACCCTGATTACAGCACAGAAGAGCTGGAATCAGATTATTATAAAGGACTGGCCGATATCGAAAGCCGTAAAAACAGTATTGATGCCTTCAAAGCACTACATAGCTGGGTACCTTTAATTTCAGCCTGTGGCGGCATGATGATTACTGCTATGCTGTTATTTAAAGGGTTAACCAATCTGCATCTTGGCTTGTCTTTGGTTACCAATTTTCTTTTAATCATCATGATAGGCGCACTTATCTGGATGGCCACATTCATTTACGCTAAAACACTGAAGCGTAAGGATTTGAGCAAATCCACCTTTCTGATGTTCAGCTGGATGCAGGTATTTACGGCCGCCGGTTTCGCGTTTAGTCATGGTGCCAATGATATTTCCAATGCAGTAGGCCCTTTTGCAGCCATTATGGATATTATCCGTACCGGTGATATCGGCATGGACACCAATATCCCGATTCCGGCGCCGGTAATGATAACTTTTGGTGTTGCTCTGATTGTCGGCTTGTGGTTTATCGGCAAAGAAGTTATTCAGACAGTAGGCACTAATCTAGCCAAAATGCATCCTGCCTCCGGTTTTACGGCAGAGCTGTCTTCAGCGGCAATTGTAATGCTGGCTACGCTGATGGGATTACCGGTATCCAGTACACATATTCTGGTTGGTGCAGTATTAGGTATTGGTTTAGTTAATCATAATGCCAACTGGAAGCTGATGAAACCGATAGGGCTAGCTTGGGTAATTACATTACCATCTGCTGCTGTACTATCTGTACTGATTTTTCTCGGACTCAATTCTTTGTTCTGAATCCATATTTGATACGACACACCGGACAAGTATTTCCTTGCCCGGTTTTTTAAATTTTATTGTGGTAATTTAATACACTTCTCCTAATAATAAATCCCTCATACATCATGCCTGTGGCCTGATTATAGCTTTGGCTATACAGTAAATAAGTCTGAAGAAATTTAGTTTGGTTGAGTGAAATACACTGATGATAATATTTTGCAATCGTTTCATTTTTACAAAACGATTCAAAATTAAACTTGACTAATGCGCAGATAAACTATAAATTTAAATTATCCTAACTTATTCAAAAAAATACAACAAATTTATATAATATATTTTATTTTATATTAATTTATTTTAATATAAATTTCTTATTTATTAATACTAATTCATAAGGAACACAATATGATAAAAGATCCCAAAATTGCTGAGGAAGTTAAAGATTTGATGTTTAAAATCACCAATGAATTAAATGAATCTTTATTTAAGGTACGAGATTGCTGCCCTCAAGATGAATTTAATGCTTATAGAAGAGTTGTTGGACACATAATGGGAGAAATGTTTGACTTTTTAGCTCCATTATTCCATGAACATCCGGAACTCAAACCAAAAGAATGGGATTAATAACAGGCATTCGACTATTTCCTATGTACTTTATTTAATTGTATTTCAGCCAGCTTTAGCTGGTTTTCTTTAAAATTTTGACCTTTCTCCAATGAGTAAAAGGTAAAACAGATATAAATTTGAAAAAAATTTCTATTGATTAAAAATAATTAATATTATAACTTTGGTATATTTTATGAAATAAAATCTATAAGTAGCATAACATATACAATTTTAATCCAGTCTTATATTGGAATGGCACCACAACTTCAAATAATAAAATTGAAAGGTGGTTATTTATTATATTCTATTGGAGATAAATGGCTTAACGATGAATGTAACCATCTTTATGGTACCAATAAGCATAAACAACAAACGCATGCTACCATGCCTGAGTTAACATAAATTTCTCTCTTTGATAAATTCAGTTTTAAATGTTGCTTTTGCTTCCTCATTATTATAAAAGCATTTTTTATTCAGAGGGCATTGGATGTTAAATGTGTTGAAGCATTTATTTGATAACTGATTATGAAATTCCCCGACTCTATCAGAATTAAATAAAATTTAATGCTGAATTACTACACTGGCTATTTGATGCTGGTCAACACGATTACAGATAATTTTTTAATCAGATAATAAGTAGCAATCATAAATCATTCCAGCAATGGTTAGCATACATGTCGGTTAAGTCTGCTACTATAATCTGCCATTTAGTATCCACATCAAACTGACATTGTAAATGATTAGATACTACGCTATTGCTTGCTGTCTTATATACCCGATAATGTTTACTCTATACTTTGTATGTCAACGATGGTGATTTCATTACCCGGGTAATCTCACAATGCGTAATCTGAGGCCTGTTTGTGTGATGGAAAATGAATTCGCTTAATCCCATACCCCTTATAATTGATAGTTGCATTAAAAAAACAGCCACCATCTTATTTATCGGCACAATCTACAATCGATTACTACCTGGTTGTTTTGCTACGATATTAGACATAATACCCCGATCTCATTTAGCACTAATACAATATCTCTATAGGATAAAAATGCCGGAATGTTTTCAGATTTTTGATTTTGTTAATGTTAGCAGTGCAGCTTGTTTTAATCTATCGTTTTTCATCTGTAGCTTATCAAGTTATTTGCATAATGCAATTAGTTTATTTTCTTCTGGAATATAATTATCTTTATGTCACTTTTGCTTGATTGACTTATCCAGCAACTTACAGTTGACAGTGTCACATCCTATTCCTTTACCCATTAATTTGGGGATTTTTCTTATTGATATAGTTTAAACATTTGTTATCTGGAGCCAATATTTAAGATACGTCTTACTCTTTTTTCTTAATTCATTTTCTTTTCCTTTGAAAGTCAGGTTTATTTTATTTATTCTCTAAAGACAGTTATATAGCTTAGTGTAGACATTCTGTTTGGCCAAATTAATCCTTTTTAACTCTTTGGCCTGCTATTTTTCATCAAGTCTTTTACGCTAAAATAATACCTTTGGTGACAATACACCTGCATAACGGTTACTGCCATGAATAATCTGCTCAAAAAATTTTATATTGATCCGTTTTTACTGGCGATGCTAACTGTTGTAGGCACCGCTACCATCCTGCCCTGCCAGGGCAGCGCAAAAACATTTTTCAGCTATCTGACCACCATTGCCATCGCTCTGCTGTTTTTTATGCATGGAGCCAAACTATCCCGTCAAGCTATTACTGAAGGCATCAGGCATTGGCGGCTACATTTGGTGGTATTTTGTAGTACGTTTATATTGTTTCCGCTAATCGGGTTAGGTTTGCGGATTTTGGTACCGCACTGGCTTTCTCCTGAGCTTTATCTGGGTTTTCTGTATTTGTGTGCACTACCGGCTACGGTGCAATCTGCAATTGCTTTCACTTCTATCGCCGGTGGGAATGTGGCCGCAGCAGTGTGCAGTGCTTCAGCCTCAAGCATTCTCGGTGTTTTTCTGTCACCAATACTGATTAGTCTGATGATGCCTACCAGCGGCAACACCGTTGATACTACAGCCGCAATTGAATCCATTCTGTTGCAACTGATGTTACCTTTTGTTGTAGGCCATTTGGCACGGCCACTGATTGCCAACTGGATTCATAAACACAAAGTATGGATAAACCGTACTGACCGTGGCTCAATTCTGCTGGTGGTTTATGTTGCTTTCAGTGATGCGGTAGTTGAAGGTTTATGGCATAAGGTTAACTTAGGTTCAATCGGTATGATTGTTATGCTGAGCCTGCTGATACTATTTTTGGTTATATGTATTAATACACTGGTTGCGCGCTCGCTAGGCTTCAATCGCGCTGATGAAATTACTATTGTTTTTTGCGGTTCGAAGAAAAGTTTGGCCAATGGTGTCCCCATGGCCAATGTTCTGTTTCCTGCCAGCATAGTAGGAATTATGCTGTTACCACTGATGATTTTTCATCAATTGCAACTTATGATATGCGCTGTACTAGCACAACGTTACGCACGTTTAAACGATACTGCACAGTAACACAATGAGTAATTAATATGGGTTGGCAAAATTCTTGTCAGCATTGAAATCAGCTCTTTTTCCTGAATTTATAGAAGCAGTAATGATAACAGGCTGGCAAAATTTTCTGCTTCGGCCTGTATAGCAATCAATAATTTATTAAATATATTCAGAAACCTGCCAAAACGATCTGGCCAATTGGACACGGTAGCATTTTGCTATCGAAAACAGATAATTTTATTTTTATAAAATATTTGGATAATCAATGCATTAAACTGGTGCCAGTAGCAGGAATCGAACCTGTGACCTTCGCGTTACGAGTGCGCTGCTCTACCAACTGAGCTATACTGGCATTGCATTGATTTTAATCACAATGGCGCGCAGTATAGCATAATTGCCAGTTGTTCTCCATTATTCACTGAATGCATTTAAACTTTTCCCACAGTAGTAAATCCATACAAATTTAGGGTTAGCTCTAAAAATAAATAGTTTTGCCAGTTTGCAATAAAGCTGGCGACAACAATATTATCGATTACTCAAAACCGCTATCCTGTAAAGCAAAATGAATATTATCCAAACTGATATTTGGCTACCCTAATTTTTAATCTTTTGGTTATGTGACAAAACTGATGAAACTGCAATTATTTCTGTATCACTACAGAACTGTAGATAAAAACTTTTAGTCCACTGTGCATAACCGGCAAATTAAAATCAGCTTTTAACGTTGTTTTTTCTTAAAATTACTCATTACTTGCGCCAGATTATGCTGCAATACATCTTCTACCGCCGCAGGCACTTCTGCTAATAATTCACGCTGCAAGGTACTTACCAATCCGGCAGTATGTTTTTGTACGGCAACACGCACCATACCTGACAATACATCGGCCAGATGGGGACGTAATTTCTCGCTTAGCTGCTGCAATAATGCTTGCTCGGAAATACAGGCTACTGCCCGGTTGGCCGTCCCGCGTGGTTCGATCACATGCATGTGTACATGAATAATCGGTTGGCCGTTTTCTGTTGTAGCAGGCAGCTCACCATCAGCATTATTCTGGCTGGTTTCTGTTTGTAAGACACTAGACTGATTACCCTTTAGTTGAATAGTACAGCATGAAGGCAAATTTTCATCAATGGGTGCGCTTTGTAAACAGTTCTGTGCAGCCAGCCAGTCTTCCTGAATCAGTAAGGCTGTATCATTTAAAGCAGATTCCTGCTGTTGAGCTTCCAGAGTACTTTGCTGCTGCCATTGCTTCAGGTAAGCACGATAAACCCGCTCCCGCTGTACTGGATCAAGTAAAACTTCATTATTAGGCTGAGGCAGGTTATTGTTTCTGGGATTAGGCCTTGTATGTGCGCTACCACCTGCTACAGTACCCGTTACCGCCGGTGGCAAATTGAAACCATGTTCCGGCTTTCTGATTTTACGCGCAGCCACTGACGGTTTAATGATTTTTGCATCCTCACGGTGAACAGACCCGCCATCCTGCTTTTTTTTGTGTTGTCGTAATTGTTCAAGACGGCGCTCCCACTCGGGCATCACGTCTGTCGTCATTGTTGCCGCACTGGCCACAGATTGCTGCTTAGGTGGATTATCTTCACTCAGAGTAAAAACAAATTGATTTTGTTGTTCATACTGTTTTTTCACCATGCCCCCTCTTCTCGTTATCCCGATATATTTTAAACAGGCTGCACATGATTTTTTTAGTGCACCATATCTTAGTAATTATAACAACTTTTATAGTTTAAAATGCTAAAATAATGTATATTTTTCCCAATTAAATTAGGATTGAATAATGAATACAATCGAACAGCGTATTGAGTTTCTTGAAGAAAGTAACGAAGCCTTAATCATGCAAAACCGGGTTCTGGCTACGGCACTGAAAGGCTTATTACGGGCACTACCGGCTGATATAGCAGAATTGGCTACTGAGTCCATTCGCGCAGCTTTTGATAACGAAGTTGCAGAATTGCAGTATGAAGAAAATCCGCAAGTGGAACTATTTCACGATGCAACATACACATTCTTTCATGAACGCGAACATTGACGTGAAATAGGCTGACAATAATACTGTTGTCAGCCTGTTCTATCAGAATTTACAACATAAGCTGATTTCAAGATTTACATTTCCGCATAATTGGGGCCACTGCCACCTTCTGGGCAAACCCAGTTAATATTCTGGGCGGGATCCTTAATATCACAGGTTTTGCAGTGTACACAATTCTGTGCATTAATCTGCAAATGTGGATTTCCTGCTTTTTCAACAATTTCATACACACCAGCAGGACAATAACGGATTTCTGGGCTGGCATAATCACGATAATTGACACTGATGGCCAGTTCTGGGTTATGCAGTTGTAAATGTACCGGCTGGCTTTCATTGTGGCTGATTCCAGCCAGAAAAACACTGCTCATGCGATCAAAGGTTAATTTACCATCTGCTTTAGGGTAATCAATAGGCTGGCAGTCCTGTGCTTTACGCAAAGATTCATAATCTGCACAGTGATGGCGAAGTGTCCAGGGGGTTTTGCCTCTGAATAGATATTCTTCAAGTGCACCATAAGCCAGGCCGCCAAATAGCCCCCATTTGAACGCTGGCCGCATATTGCGAACTTTATGCAATTCAGTGTATAACCAACTGTTTCGGAACAATTCAGTATATCTTACAGCTTCACCGTTACCACTATTTTCGATGCCTTCTGCATTCAATACGTCAATCACAGCTTCTGCCGCCAACATTCCCGATTTCATGGCGGCGTGGATCCCTTTGATACGCGGCACATTCAGAAAGCCTGCTGTATCACCAACCAGTACACCACCTGGAAAAGTCAGCTTAGGCAGACTTTGCAGCCCTCCTTCGCTTAACGCGCGTGCACCATAAGCAATACACTTACCACCTTCAAGCACTTCCCGAATAGCCGGATGGGTTTTATAGCGTTGCATTTCAGCAAAGGGCGATAAATAGGGATTCTGGTAATCCAAACCAATTACAAATCCCACAGCTACTTTATTATCATTCAAGTGATACAGAAATGAACCACCATATGTCTGCTGATCCAGTGGCCAGCCAATTGAATGTATTACTGTGCCTGGTCTGGATTTTTCTGGTGCGATTTCCCATAACTCTTTAATTCCGAGTCCGTATGTCTGATGCTGACAATCCCTGTTTAATCCAAACTGCTGAATCAAGGTTTTGGTAAGCGAACCACGACAGCCCTCCGCAAAGATGGTTTGCTGCGCCAATAGCTCCATACCCTGCTGATAATTGTCTCCAGGCTTACCATCACGGTTCAGCCCCATATCTCCCGTAGCTATACCACGTACGGAACCATCAGAATGGTACAGTACTTCCGCAGCAGCAAAACCTGGATAAATTTCTACACCTAATTCTTCTGCCTGCTGCGCCAGCCAGCGACAGAATACCCCCAGACTGATAATATAATTACCGTGATTGTTAAAGCTTGGCGGAGTGGGCAATCGATAGGCTTTCTTATGGGTTAGAAACAGCAGCCGATCTTCCTTAACAGGACAGGATAATGGCGCATCCTTCTCCTGCCAGTTTTCAATTAGCTCAGATAAAGAACGAGGGTCAATAACTGCACCAGACAGAATATGTGCCCCTACCTCAGAACCTTTATCGACTATGCACACGCTGATATCACGTTGCTGCCGGGCTGCCAGTTGCTTCAGACGGATGGCAGCAGATAAACCTGACGGACCAGCACCAACAATCACAACATCATACTGCATGCTTTCACGTTCAACGGTTTCTGTCATGGTAAGCTTCCTGAATTGAAACAATGATAACTAAAACTGCTAGCATGCCTAATATAGGCATGCCGGATATTCAAAACTTGTCATTATAACGAACAATGGCAATTAAACGGTCTTTGGCTAGCTGTATAGACAGATTAATAAATAGTGCAAACAAATTCAGATGTAAAAAAATAATGATAAACCAGCCAGATACAGATAAATTAGTTATAGCCCGCAATACTCGCCCATTAACTAAATTTGATTTGAAATCATGAAAATTACTTCTATCTTAAATTTTGTATTTTAATTGCAGATGCATTCAGTACTAAATTAACAATTTTCAACTGTTTGCTATATCAAGTCAAAATATTAAATCCAATATGAAGACTGTAAAGTTAAAAACGGCAACTAAGCTGTCGCTGGTTATTGAGGTATTGAACAGTTGTATTACTAATAACACTAATCTGAATACATAAGATAATTGAATTGCAGATTTGAGGCTAATTACGACTACATGATGAGTATTCAAAAAATCATTTATAAAACGCCTTTTTTATACATCCACAGTCAGCAAAAATCAGATATTTCGTTTCTATAATATAAAATAAGCACTCCGTTTAGTAACAGCTGAACGGTTTATATGAGGCAATAAAGCCACAAACATATAAACATGTTGTAAAAAAGCAACTGATTTTTATTTTAACAATTTGGACATGTAATCACCTAACTGTAAAATTATTATTGAAGATTATTTACTTTTACTAAATTTTATCAATATCTTATATTTTAAATTTTACCAATCGCCTGTAATTGCATGCAGAAGCTTGTATATCATCAAACAGCATTTTCAATTAGGAAACAGACTTTACCAACCGCCTTATTTAACAAAAATACACGCATGGCTGATTGCATTAGTTTGCAAGGCGGGGCATAATTCGATTTGCACAAGTTATGCGCACTATAGCTATTTGTTGATGAAACGATATAGTGTGCAAAAACTGGACTTCCATCATTAAAGTAATACTTTTTGATACAGATTAAGGTACATAATCATGAAAAAATCTTTGTTAGCTGCTGCTGCCCTGATGTCTTTGTTCTTGGCTGCTTGTACTAAAGACGAAGCAGCTCCTGCTGCTTCAGCTGCTTCAGAAGTTGCTGCTCCTGCTTCTGAAACAGTTGTTCCTGCTTCTGAACCAGCAGCTGCCGCTTCTGAAGTTTCTGCTCCTGTTGTTGCTTCTGAAGCAGAAGCTGAAGCTTCAGCTGTTGCTGCTTCTAAATAAGCACACAAAAATCAAAAAAGCCAGACTGTTTAGTCTGGCTTTTTTGTTGTATGAGTATTTAATATAGTAGAAATTATCTTAGGTATTAATTACCAGCCCTAATTACAATTTTCCTCTAAAACTTAACATCATATACACCAGCTGTGTAAATAAACTGAAAAGCAGCAAAGTCTGCCAGCGCCATATTGGCTTTTCACTATCAGCGCCACGCAAAAACAGCATCATCATCAATATCCATTGACTACCAATCCAGAAAATCGGTTGCCAGGCCAACATCTGAAGCAAACTTACCAGTAAAGGGATAATCAGAGCAGCTTTATTCATCAGGGACAGGGACAGTACTAAAGCCAGACAGATAGCCAACGATCCAATCTGTAACCTGCTACTATAGAGCAATACTGTTAAATAAGGGCTATTTCTGAGTTTGCAGCCTTGGTGCATAACGAAACATGACCCCAGCAATACGTACACAGGCACCAGAAACGAATTTACCGGCTTAAAAGGACCAGCAATACCCGGTAAAATTTCACTACTTATGTTGACCAAAACCAACCAGACAGTTACTGATGCGGCCAACCAGCTATTAAGCTGATATTTGCAGCATTGCCAGACAAACAGTACTGCATATATCAGCACAACAGCATTACTTATTAGTGTACCCATTAGCGTACCTGTTTCAGCAAACGCGCCAGAACAATAGCCATATTATCAGCCATGGCTGTTACCCATTCGGTAGCCATATCGGGAGCAAAATGTGCTTCATTTTCATGGCCAATAACCAGTATGGCAAGTACTTGATCTTTCCAGAGCAATGGTAACTGTAAAAAACTTTCCAGACGTGGCTGTGTAGGCAATAACTCTAGTAACGCAGCTACCGGTAAAGCACCACAGACAGGAGCAGTTAGCTTTTCACTAATGGCTTTAATCCTGTCTTCAGCCAGTAAAGTTGCAGGCACACGCACATTTTTTGGTATGTCGGCAACGATTTTCAGTGCATAGTAAGATAAAGCAAATTCATTCTTCAACCCATCCCTGATTGCACGCTGCCACTGCGTCACTGTATTTACAGTAAGCAGGCGCTGATCAAATGCCATAAATTTAGCCATCAGTGTATGATTTGCATCAGCATCATTCAGCATCTGAATCAGTTGTGAGGCCATTTTTTCGGTTTTACGCTGCATCACTTGCATCTTGCCCTGCTGAAATGACAATATTTTGCTCTCTATCGGGCGCAAATTAAACTCGGCGGCATGTTCGTACAGCCACTGTGGTTGTGTATGTAAAAAAGCACGCACTTTTGCTTCATCAATACTCATAAGTAATTAATCTCCCCCTCAAATACAGTCTGCACCGGGCCAGTCATCCAGACATGAGCATATTCTGGCTGTTGCTGCCAACTAATCGATAGCAGCCCACCAGGTAAATTAACTTGTACTGGTTCATCATCGCCCAGTAAACCCAGACTGATTCCGGCCACTACCGCTGCACATGCACCGGTACCGCAAGCCTGTGTTTCGCCAACACCACGCTCAAACACACGCAAACGAATCTGTCGTGGCGACAGTATTTGCATAAATCCCACATTAACCCGCTGTGGAAACTGTTTATGGTTTTCAATTGCAGCACCCAGCCGATGTACTGGTGTCTGATCGATGTCATCCACAACCATAACGGCGTGCGGATTACCCATATTGATACAGGTCACATCAACCATATCAGTGCCAACAATCAGCCGATGGCTGATACGCTGGGCATCATCTTCATCAATGGCAGCAAACGGAATCTGTTCGGGTGCAAATAATGGCACGCCCATATCTACTGTCACTGTACCATCATCATTTAAATGCGGCACAATCACCCCACCGGCCGTTTCTACCACAATCTGTTGCTTGTTAGTTAAGCCTTTATCGTAGACAAAGCGAGCAAAACAGCGTGCACCATTACCACACTGTTCCACCTCTGAACCATCGGCATTAAAGATACGATATCGAAAATCAGCTTTTGCCGTCTGCGGCGCTTCAATCAGCAGAAGCTGGTCGAATCCTACACCAGTATGCCGTTGCGCCCATGCAGCAATAGGTGCTGTAGTCGGGTCAAATTTCTGGTTGATACCATCAATAACCATGAAATCATTACCCAAACCATGCATTTTGGTAAATTTTAATCTAGTCATGTGCCATTCAATTTGTTATCACAACAAGTTTAAGCGGCTATGATACCGGTTTATAGTGATAACGATAAGTTTTGGGAAGCAGTAATCAGCCAATATCTTGATAGAGCAATGGTTCTAAAACGCTAAAGATAACCGTGTTATCTTTATTTAGTAGCCTTTTGTTTGCTACGATAACAAAACAGTTTTTTGCCTCAATTATATACAACAGTTGCAGAAGCAAACTTCCTGTTATTATAGCAATAAATATTAAAACAAATATAAATAGCTTATGGTTTATTCTATTTGGGAGAGTGGGTAACAAGAATGATTTGGGCAATCAAAAACAATATTTTGATGAATCAATTTGATTAGGCTGAATGTTTTACCAATCAGAATATTCATGCCAAATAAGATACGCACAAAGTTATTCTATTCTTTTACTGAAATAATGGATAAAAACTCTAAGCTTTGCCAAATTTTATTAGTCTCAGATAGAGAAAACAAAGTTGCCATGTATTTAATACTAATTTAAACAGTATGGCACCCAGCATATAATTTCCCAGCACATTACTGTAATCGATAAATACAATGCACTTCTACATTTTTACTGTATGCATACTTTCGTATTATTGAGCCTAATTCAATTTAAAACTAATTATTATTACTGTTCTCAGACTAAAAAGCATTAAGGAAATGGTAATAATTATAGCTACATCAGGTAACAGCTAGTATTGGGTGTATCGTTATCAAATTATGTGCAAACATTGAAACCTATCAGCCTGCCTCTCTCAAGTTCATTTATTACCTGATATCCTAATTAAACTATATTTATACTGCTTACAAATGCATTATCGGTGGCTGCACCAGCATCAGAACAACAGGCAAAGTAATTAGACTTAATACTGTGCTGATAAATGTTGCCGTAGATACCAGCTGTGGCCTGGTATTGAACTGTACAGACAGTAAAGTAGTATTGGCGGCTGTAGGCATTGCCGCCAGCACAATGAGTACTTTTTTGGACATCAGGTCTATCGGCATAAAATACACCAGCAGTATTGCCCAGAGGGGTGAAATCAGTAATCTGATAACCAGTGCAAAGCTTATTTTGGCAACTTCAATTTGTCTGATATGTAATGTAGCCAATTGCATACCCAGAATCAGCATGATTACTGGAATAGATGAATCCCCTATCATGCCCACGGCCAGCATAATTTCTTTACTCAAGGGGATATGCAGCAATTGAAATATCAGCCCAAGCAGAGCACCATAAACAATCGGCATTCGTAAAACTTTTTTCAGTATCGTCTGCTGGCTAACACTTTCGACATCACTGCTGCCTTTGGCTGCATAATAGGTACCGAGAGTACTCATGATAAACTGCTGTAATACCATCAAGATAACAGCCACATCAAAACCGGCAGAACCGAAAAACACCAAAATAACCGGCGTACCGTAGTTACCGTTATTCATAAAGCATGACGCCAGAATCAGGGCGCAATTATCCTGATTCTGGTAATGACGCACTTTCGACCAGAGATAAATCAGTATGATCAGCCCGACACATAATGCCAGTACATAAAAGGCATAATAAGCATAGGCAGCAGTTATCTGATGGCTATAGAACGTTTTAAAGGCTAAAAATGGCGAAAGAATATACAACGACATTTTTGATAAACTGGCAATATCAAATTTTAATACTTTCTGCGCAATAAAACCTGTGACAAAAATACTGAATACAGGTAATAGAATTATCAAAAAATGCATTGCTTACTTTCTATTTTTCAGACAGTAGCCCAGATTTATATTCAGTCAGCAATTCGACTGCCTATAGTAGAAATACAGTAATGTCTAAAACCAGTTAACCAAATAATCACGCCATAATGCCAATAACCACAAGATAGCCAGAAGTAGCATAGTTAACAACTGAGCGGCCGAAGCTGTATCTTTGGCACGTTTGGCCAAAGGATGTTTAGCCAACGAAGTATGATCTACAGCAGCCTCAATAGCGGTATTAAACAGCTCAACAATCCAGCTTAAAAATGAGGCCATAATCAATACCATCCGTGTCAGCATACCAAAATCCAGCACGAATACCAGTACAATCAATACGCTGTTTAATAATAACAACTGACGAAAACCTGCCTCGCTACAGGCGGCTTTCAAACCGGCCAGAGAATAACCATAAGCATTGAATATACGGCGTAAACCTTTTTTACCTTTAATATTTGTGGCGTACTGATTGTTATTTTCGGACATGACAATAATTTTTCCTTTTTATCATCTGATTTTTATAAAATATATGAAAAGCTACACAGGTGAACCATGCAGGCGCGCAGCTTCTTCTACTGCATCGGCAAACAATGCGGCTACATCACAATCGGTTTGTTTGGTAATTTCCTGAAAACCAGTTGGGCTGGTAACATTGATTTCAGTGAGGTAATCACCAATAACATCCAAGCCGGCCAGTAAAATACCTCTGCGTACCAGTTCTGGAGCCAGTGTTTCTGCAATCTGTAGATCACGTTCACTTAATGGCTGGGCTACACCTCTGCCACCAGCAGCCAGATTGCCACGCGTTTCACCCTGCTGCGGGATACGTGCCAGCGCATACGGCACTACTTTACCGCCGATAATCAGTATGCGTTTATCGCCATGAACAATTTCGGGAATATAACGTTGTGCCATGATGGTGCGGCTATCCAGACGCATCAGCATTTCCAGAATACTGCCAATATTTGGGTCGTTCTGTTTTAGACGAAAGATGCCCATACCGCCCATTCCATCTAGCGGCTTGATAATAATGTCGTGATATTCATTTAGAAACGCCCGCACATCAGTTGCGCGGGTGGTAACCAGTGTTGGGGCGGTAAACTCAAGGAAATCCAGAATGGCCAGCTTTTCATTAAAATCACGCATTGCCTGACCACTGTTATACACATAGGCACCCTGTTTGGCGGCCAGTGTTAACAATTGAGTAGCATACAGATACTGCATATCAAAAGGCGGATCGGTACGCATGATAATCGCATCAAAACGATTCAGTGGGCATTGTTGCGGTGGCAAAGAGTTAAACCAATCATGATCATGTTCATCTCTGGCATCAGTAAAGCTAAACTCGCTCGCACTGGCCACCACACAATCCTGCTGCACACTCAACTGACTGACTAATGTATGAAACAGTTGCCAGCCGCGTCTGGCCATCTCCCGCATCATGGCATATGTAGTATCTTTATAGGTTTTAAAACCTGCCATCGGGTCGGCAATAAATAGGATTTTCATTGAGTTTACCTGTCGGAGTGTTTATCCGGCAGAGAGAGTCATTTTCCCTTCCGGATAAAATGTACTCTATTTTAATGAACGGATACCCACTGCTTCGCGTACTGCCTCCAGCAGCGGCTGTGCCTGCTGGCGCGCTTTTACAGCACCAGCCCGCAAAATATCTTCAATCAGGGCAGGCTGTGCGTTTAGTTGCGCAAAGTGTTCACGCTTCTCAGCCAGTTCCTCATTGATTTTTGCCGCCAGAATTTTCTTGGCTTCACCCCAGGCCAATCCATCTGCGAGCATCTGTGTGAACTGGTCGGTTTCTGCTGGTGTGGCAAATGCCTTGTAAATATCAAACAAGGGACTTTCATCCGGCTGTTTCGCTTCACCGGGTTCTTTCAGATTAGTGACAATCTTATTAACTGCTTTCTGTAATTTCTTTTCAGACTCAAACAGCGGAATGGTATTGCCATAACTTTTGCTCATTTTACGACCATCCAATCCCACAAGTGTTTCAACATTGTCATCGATTTGCGCTTCCGGCAAGGTAAACAACGGTTTGAAACGATGATTGAAACGGCCGGCAATATCGCGAGCCATTTCCAGATGCTGAATCTGGTCTCGCCCCACGGGTACTTTATCTGCATTAAACATCAGAATATCCGCACTCATCAGCATCGGATAACAGAACAGCCCCATTTCAATACCATGATCCGGGTCTTCCTGCCCTTTCTCAGCATTATCCTGCATGGCTGCCTTATATGCATGTGCGCGGTTCATCAGCCCTTTAGCGGTATTGCAGGTAAGAATCCAGTTTAATTCCATTATTTCAGGAATATCTGTCTGACGATAAAAAGTGGTACGTTCTGGGTCGAGACCGCAGGCAAGCCAGGTTGCCGCCACAGCTTTTGTGGATTCGTACACTTTTTCAGGTTCATGACATTTAATCAAGGCATGATAATCTGATAAAAACAGAAATGATTCCACGTCAGGGTTCAGGCTGGCCTGAATCGCCGGGCGAATTGCCCCAACATAATTGCCTAGATGTGGTATCCCACTAGGGGTAACACCGGTTAATACTCGAGTTTTTTTCATTAGGTATAATACTTTATCAATTAGCGACTTACTAAAACTGAAGCTGGTTTGCTGAGTTCTGAAAATCAGCGCAACAATACAATCAAAGCAGTTCAGGTAAATTAAACAGTCGGTTCAGGCATATTTTCCAGTTCAATAGCTGCGGCCAGTAAGGATAATCTGGCCAGTACGCCATACACATACAAACGGGTACTTTCACAATCACTGGCCTGAGTAACATTTTCGGTCTGTGGTAAGCTCAACTGCTCCCAAGGCTTAAACTCACGCTTGCTTTTGGTCTCTTCTTCGGCACTTTGTGCTTCTGGTGAAGCAATATTACATTTCAATGGGACAAAATGCATGCCTACAGCATTAAGATTCTCATCAGGCCCGCGATCCTGATGCACGCGATAAAAGCCACCGATAACGAATCTATCCATCATGTATACTACTGGTTCGGCTGTTGCGCCTTGCAGCGTTTCATAAGTATAGATACCTTCCTGCACGATGACTTCGCTAACTTCCAGTCCTTCTTTGATTTTGGCCATTTTATTGCGTTTTTTGCGATTGAGTCCACGCACTTCATCAGCAGAATGCACACTCATCACGCCCATACCATAAGTGCCGGCATCAGCTTTAACAATAACAAAAGGCTTATCCTCAATCCCAAGCTCATCATATTTGTGCTGAATACGCTGTAACAGCCGCTCTACGGCTTCGGCCAAGCGATTTTCTCCTTCATGGCTAGTGAAATCGAGACCGCTACATACTTCAAAATAGGGATTGATTGTCCATTCATCTATACCTACCAGCTGGGCAAATTCTGCCGCCACTTGATTGTAGGCCTGAAAATGGGTACTTTTACGCCGCGTGGTCCAGCCAGCTTTCACTGGTGGTAACAATGTCTGCGCCAGACCCTGTAAGATATCTGGCACACCACCGGACAAATCGTTATTTAGTAGAATCATACATGGCGTAAACCCATCAGCGAGCTGCAAATGGTTTCCCAGTCGTTGTACCGGTTCCAGTGTGATGTGGCCACCAAGTGCGGTTTCAAGCGTGGTCACCTGAGTAATTTCAGGATTTAGTGTACCAATACGAACATCTAAACCAATATGCCGCAGAATTGAATATAATGCATAAACATTTTGCAGATAAAAAGTATTCCGCGTATGGTTTTCAGGGATTAATAATACCGACTTCGCTTCAGCACAGGCACGTTCCACCGCATCCAGCGCCGCTACCGAAGCCAGAGGCAGAAAAGCAGGATTCAGATTATTAAAACCGCCGGGAAACAGATTCATGTCTATACTGGCCAATTTATATCCGCTGTTGCGAATGTCCACCGATCCGTAAAAAGGAGCGTGGTGATGTCGCCATTGAGAACGAAACCATGATTCAATTTGGGTTTGTTTGGCTAAAATTGCACGTTCAAAATTCTGTAACTCTATACGATGCGCTGCGGCCACATCCGGTAAGCTCATATTTCATTCCTTTCTACATTCACACACAGCATTTTTTGCTTCATATGGCAGTCATCATTATAACAATAAACGACAATTCAGCAGAAAATAGCAAATATAATCATTATCAGAAAATTATTTTGAAAAGTCAGCTCAGTTAATTTAGACATTTAGTCTAAATTAACTAAATTTTTTTACTTATATTTGCTGATTATTTTATTTTTAGACAAAAAAACTTGTAAATCTGTCTTAACAGTATTAAGATTCCTCACACAGAAATCATAACAAAACAAAGCCACTACAATGAACGCACAAACCCTGTATGAAAAACTGTGGAATAGCCATATTGTCCAAGAACAGGCAGATGGCACCGTATTACTTTATATCGACCGCCATCTGGTGCATGAAGTAACCAGCCCGCAAGCATTTGAAGGCCTGAAACTGGCGCACCGTCCGCTCTGGCGCGAACAAAGCATTGTGGCCACAGCTGATCACAATACCCCTACAGATCATTGGGATGAAGGCATTACTGATCCCATATCCAAACTTCAGGTCAATACCCTGGATAAAAATATTCAGGATTTCGGCGTACAGAAATATTATCCATTTAAAAATATCAATCAGGGAATTGTCCATGTTGTTGGCCCGGAACAGGGTGCCACTCTACCGGGCATGACTGTAGTATGCGGCGATTCACATACGTCTACACATGGCGCATTCGGTGCACTTGCTCATGGCATCGGCACATCAGAAGTAGAACATGTAATGGCAACACAGTGCATTACCGCCAAAAAATCACAAACCATGCTGATTGAAGTTAATGGCAACCTCAAATCCGGCATTACCGCCAAAGATATTGCCTTATATATTATTGGCCAGATTGGTACGGCTGGCGGAACCGGCTATGCAATTGAATTTAGTGGCGAAGCCATACGCAATCTATCAATGGAAGGGCGCATGACACTTTGCAATATGGCAATTGAAGCCGGTGCCCGCTCTGGTCTAGTGGCCGTAGACCAGACAACCATTGATTACATTAAAGACCGTCATTTTGCACCCAAAGGGGCATTATGGGAACAGGCTGTCAGCTACTGGCGGACTCTGGTGTCTGATGATGACGCACATTTTGATAAAACCTATCATTTTAACGCAGCAGATATAGAGCCTCAGGTAACTTGGGGTACATCACCGGAAATGGTTATCGCAATAAACGAACAGATCCCCGACCCAGCAGCAGAGGCTGATCCGGTTAAACGCGAAGGCATGCAGCGCGCCTTACAATATATGGGATTAACTGCCGGCACACCAATAAATGAAATTCCGGTTGATGTGGTATTTATTGGTTCATGCACCAACGGGCGCATTGAGGATCTGCGTATGGCCGCCAAAGTCGCAGAAGGGCAACACAAGGCAGATAATGTTAAAAGAGTATTGATTGTGCCTGGTTCTGGTGTAGTTAAACAACAAGCGGAAGAGGAAGGTCTGGACAAAATCTTTACTGCGGCTGGCTTTGAATGGCGTGAACCGGGCTGCTCAATGTGTCTGGCCATGAATGCAGACCGCTTACAGCCACAGGAACGCTGCGCTTCTACTTCCAACCGCAATTTTGAAGGCCGGCAGGGCAATGGCGGGCGTACTCATCTGGTTAGTCCGGCCATGGCAGCCGCAGCAGCAATTACCGGATATTTTACCGATGTGCGACAAATATAAAGTGAATAACTTGCAGTTTTAGGCCAGCAAGTGCATGATAAGCATGTAGTTCTGATTGAATTTGTTTACTTTTATCTTTGTTTAAGGAGTAAGGCATGAAAAAAATGTTGTTAATTGCTGCAATGGTTATGGCTGTACTCTCTGGTTGTCACACAATTCATGGAATGGGACAGGATGTAAGAGCCGGTGGCCAGCACTTATCCAATGCTGCCGATAAATAATCATACAAGGATAAAATCATGAAAAAACTGATGCTTTTTAGTATTGCCATTGTTGGTTTTCTGGCAGGTTGTCATACTGTTTCCGGTGTGGGTCGTGATATTTCCTCCGGTGGCCAAGCAGTAAGTAATGCTTCTGATCACGTACGCTCAGAAATGTAACTGTATGCAAGCCCGTCAGGGCTTGCTCTAAATTCAATCATTAACTACTCAATACTGAAATACCAGCATGAAATCTTTTACTACCCTTACTGCTCTGGTGGCACCTCTGGATCGCGCCAATGTAGACACAGATGCCATTATTCCAAAGCAGTTTTTAAAATCGATCAAACGCAGTGGTTTTGGTCCCAATGCTTTCGATGAATGGCGTTATCTGGATCACGGTGAACCCGGTATGGATAACAGCAAGCGGCCTTTAAACCCGGATTTTGTTCTCAACCAGCCGCGTTATCAGGGTGCACATATTCTGCTCACACGTAAAAATTTTGGTTGTGGTTCCAGCCGAGAACACGCACCATGGGCATTGGATGATTATGGCTTTCGAGCTATCATTGCTCCCTCATTTGCAGATATCTTCTTTAATAACTGTTATAAAAATGGCTTATTACCGATTATTCTGCCTGAGCAAGTCGTTGACCAGCTATTCCAGGAAGTTGTTGCACAGGAAGGCTACCAGCTCAGCATCAATCTGCCAGAACAAACCGTCAGCACACCCAATGGTAATCATTACCATTTTGAGATTACCGAGCATCGCAAACATTGTTTACTCAATGGTCTGGATGAAATTGGCCTGACTTTACAACACGCAGATGCCATCAAGGCATATGAAACCAAACACCAGCAACAACAACCCTGGCTATATCAGCCTTAATTGAATCTGGCAAATTTTTATTTTTCTTTTATTCAGAACAAATAATCTGATGACCGCAAGGCCATTGGCAATTAATCAACATGCAGAAAGAATAAAATGAGCAAACACATTGCTATTCTTCCCGGTGACGGCATAGGGCCGGAAATCATTGCACAGGCGGTACGCATTTTAGACAAACTTATTGCAGATGGGCTGGATGCCGATTATCAGTACGCACCATTAGGGGGAGCTGCCTATGATGAATATGGCCACCCCTACCCCGAATTTACCCAAAATATATGTCGTCAGGCAGATGCAGTATTACTGGGTGCCGTTGGTAGCCCACAATATGACAAACTGGAACGCCCATTGCGCCCCGAACGTGGTTTGCTGGCCATACGCAAAGACCTTAACCTGTTTGGTAATCTGCGCCCGGCGATTCTCTATCCTGAGCTGGCCAATGCTTCAACTCTGAAACCGGAAGTTGTTTCTGGCCTGAATATACTGATTGTGCGCGAATTAACCGGTGATATCTACTTTGGCGAACCACGTGGTATTCATACTTTGCCCAACGGCGAACGTGAAGGTATCAATACCATGCGTTATAATGAAAGTGAAATCCGCCGCATTGGTAAAATTGCCTTTGAAGCTGCGCAAAAACGCAATAAAAAACTGTGTTCCGTTGATAAAGCCAATGTACTGGAAACTACCGAATTGTGGCGTGAAATCATCACGGATATGAGTAAGGATTACCCAGATGTCAGTGTCAGCCATATGTATGTAGACAATGCAGCCATGCAGCTAGTAAAAGCACCCAATCAGTTTGATGTGATTGTTACCGGCAATATCTTTGGCGATATTCTCTCTGATCAGGCATCCATGCTATCTGGTTCCATTGGCATGCTACCTTCTGCTTCTATCAACGAAACAGGAAAAGGCATGTATGAACCTTCACATGGTTCCGCGCCTGATATAGCTGGCCAGAATCTGGCCAATCCACTAGCAACCATACTTTCTCTGGCCATGCTATTGCGTTACAGCCTGAATAATGAGCATGCAGCACAAAGCATTGAGCAGGCCGTGGGTAAAGTACTGGCACAAGGGTTGCGTACCAGTGATATTTTTGAAGAAGGCTGCCAGCGCGTTTCCTGTAGCCAGATGGGTGATGCGGTACTTGCTGCGTTATAAGCCAATTGCACATTGGCCTTAAATTACGTATATTAAACTTAACAGAGCAATTGTTACTCTGTTAAGTTATTTTTTTATATAGCTGCTTTCCCAACTGAAACCTGATATCTTGAGCTACCGTTCCGTACAATCAGCGCAACAGCCATCAACCAACTTGCCTGTTGGCAGCCTGCCTGCCCATCAAGTTGGCTGCCCTTGCTGTGGCCTGTCATTATTTATTCCAGCCCTGACTCCAGGTGAATCTGCTCTGTGTCCGCGCTGCCATCAGCATCTTGTACGGGTTGAAACACATCCACTTGATACGCCGACAGCTTATGCCATAGCCTCACTGATTATCATGACCATTGTATACACCCAGTTATACATGAGCATAGATTTGTTTGGCATGCATGTAGAGTTAACTATTCCCTATATGGTAGCGTCACTGGCACAGCAGGACTATTCCCTGCTGGCAGAAATCATGTTTTTTCTCACCTTTGGTTCACCGGTACTGTTTCTGCTCTTGTGCCTTTACGTTTATACCGGCCTGCGCTATCAGCAAGTGCTACCGGGCATGTTATACGCTACCCGTACACTGGTACGCCTGCGTCACTGGATCATGGTAGATGTATTTTACATTGCTACGCTGGTGTCTTACATCAAAATCAGCGGTATGGCACAAATACACTTCGGGCTGGCTTTCTGGCTTATGATGGTACTGGCCATCCTGCTTATTCGCACCTCTCAGGGCGTACCCGAACACTGGATTTTTTATCAAATTCAGCGCCTTACTGGCCATGACCCAACATTACAAATCCATAACGCTGACACCATCAATTGTCACTACTGCCTGTTTGAACAACCAGATACCCAGAATGTCTGTAACGTTTGTGGTTCCTATTTAAGCCGGCGCAAACCCCTAAGCTTGAGTATTAGTATGGCATTTTTACTGGCAGCCATTATTTTCTATATTCCAGCCAATTTACTGCCCATGATGATAACCCGTTCCCCGGGTACCAATCTAGCCAGTACCATTCTTGATGGTATTGAATACATGTGGAATGATGGCGATGTACTCATAGCCATAGTTATCTTCAGTGCCAGCATGGCCATTCCCGTGCTGAAAATCATATTCATGCTGGTATTACTTTACTCGGCTGCTTACCAGCCACTAATGTCTGCACGTAAATTAACCATATTGTATCGCATTACCGAATCAATCGGACGCTGGTCAATGATTGATATTTTCGTCGTTATCATACTTATGTCAGCATTTTCCACACCACTGGCACATGTGACACCAGGAGCTGCCACCATATACTTTTGCGCAGTAGTCATTTTAACCATGATATCAGCACTCAGTTTCGACCCACGCTTAATCTGGGATGAGGTAAAACAACATCCATCTCATCATAAAAGTAGCACTAAAAGGCATTCATCATGAGCCAAACAGAAAATGAATCTACGCAAACAACGGCTACAGTAAAGCATACCCCACCATTTAATGTTCTGGTGTGGACTATCCCGGTATTGGCGTTATTAACGGGGGCTTGGCTATTTATCCAGCACCTGCGCCATACAGGACCAGAAATTACCCTGTACATTAACGATGCAGATGGAATTGAAATTAACACAACGGCAATCAAAGTACTAAATGTTACCGTGGGTAAAGTTACCTCCATCAGCATCAGTCCGGATGAAAAAGGAGTGCAGATCAAAGCGCAAATGAGCGCAGATGTCAAAGATATGCTGCGTAAAGACACCCAGTTCTGGATTGTCAAACCGCGCATAGACCAAAGTGGCATTACCGGCCTTAATACCTTGGTATCCGGTTCCTACATTGCCTTTACCCCCGGCCATAGTAAAGAAAAGGCTGAAACTTTTACCGTAGCAGATTTACCCCCAGTCAGCGCCATTTCCCAAAGCGGTATCCGTCTGAGCTTAAAAGGTCACAGCGATAAGCTGCTAACCCCGGGCAGCCCCGTACTTTACGGAGACATCAGTGCAGGACGAATTGAAAAAGCCGATTTTGATCCCAAAGACAACAGCGTCCATTATCAGGTTTATATAAACAGTCCGTACGACAGTCTGATTGGCGACAAAGTTAAATTCTGGCTGCAGACCGGCATTCAGGTTACTGCATCAGGCGGCGGTGTGCACATCGATTCCGCTCCTTTGCCTGCCCTGCTCTCTGGAGCCATTGCTTTCAAAACCATGTTTGAAGGCAAAGGCAAACCTGTTACCAACAATACCGAATTTACTCTATATAACAGTGAACGCGAACTGGATAACCTGCCCACCAAACGTGCACAATACTATGTGGTATTCTTTCAGCAATCAGTGCGGGGGCTGAGCGTCGGCGCCCCAGTAGAGTATCAGGGAATCAACATCGGTTCTGTTGCCGATGTACCCTACTTCGCCCTGAATGACAGCCATAGACTATTCCAGCATGGCTGGGTACCGGTACGCCTGCGCATCGAACCGGGACGCATGGAAATCAATGCCAGCCAACAGGATGACAAAATCTGGCAGCAACAAATCCAGCAAGCACTCAATAAAGGGCTGTCTGCATCACTGGAAAAAGACAATCTGCTTACAGGTAATCAGTATATCAGCCTAACACAAGCTCAACCCGGCAAATCGCTACTCAAACCAGTAGCACACTACCAGGGATATACCGTAATCGGCACTAGCAATACCGGATTCGATATGATTCAGAACCAAGTATCGACGTTATTAACCAAACTGAACAACCTGCCAATTGAGCATTCCATGCATCAGCTAGACAGCACACTGGCACAATTGAAAACTACTTTAGCCAGTGCAGACCGGCTTTTGGCGCAAAACAAAACTCAACAGCTACCGGCCGAGCTCACTGCTACCCTGAAAGAATTGCGTACCACCCTGCAAGGCGTATCCAGCACCTCTCCGCTATATAGCGATATTCAGCAAACCCTGAAAAGCATTGATAGCACGCTGAAAGAGGCACAGCCGACACTAAAAACCCTGAAACAGCAACCCAATGCCCTGATTTTCAACCGCCGCGGGCATGACCCAGAGCCAAAAGGAGCCAGATAATGAAAATCCTGCTACCAATTGTCTGCGCCGCCACTCTAGCACTCAGTGCCTGTGCCAGCAATTCTGTAACCTATTACCAGTTACCCGGCAGTAATTATCAGTTGCCTGCCACCAGCCAGCGAACTCCTGTTCGGCTTAAAATTGTACTGGCCGAGCGTCTCAATCAAGGAAATCTGGTTTATCAGGACAGCCCAACCACCCTGCATTTTGCCCAGCAACATTTATGGGCAGACGATCTGGGTAATGAAATCAGCTTGGCACTGGCCAATGAACTGAACGGACAAAGTACTCGCTATCTATTTACCCCAGAGAATAAAGCCAAAGCTACACTGACAGTTTATATCCAATCCTTTCAGGGCAGCTACGATGGTTATATCTACATTAATGGCTACAGTAGCTGGCAGGGTACTAATGAGAGCGGAAAAAATTTTAATGTTCGCATTGCTCAGCAAGGTAATGGCTACAGTAATATGGTTAAAGCTCTGGCACAGGGATTAACCAGTGTAGCACAAAGCATTGCTCCCTATAATTAAGCATTAATCTGCATCACAGCAAACACAAAACCCGACCCGTTAAAATAAACTATTAACTGGTCGGGTAACACATAACTCATTGCAAGACGCATAGCCTATTAAATCGCGAACACATCACGACTTTTAAAAGTTCATCTGATTACCAAAGCGACAGCTTGAATTCAACACAGATATTACCCAATCAAGTGGTTGAAACCTCGATAAAATCTAAAAATAGCAATTGGAGATAAAATGAAAATTTTTAAGTACGCTATTTTATCTTTTTTATTATTTTCATCTGGTTACACCAACGCCAATCAAAATAAAACCAATACTAATTTAAATTTTGCTGATTACTCTGTTAAAACTAAAGCAAAAATAAAAAATGCAAACTTTGCTTATGAATATTTAGTTAAAGTTTATGGGTGTGGTGGTGGTGCAATTTGTGGAGAAATCAGAAATTTACTTTCTAACACAGTTATTGCTTTACCCAAAGCTTATTTAATAGAAGATGAAAATGGAGAGAACGAGTTTTCAATAGAGTACCATTTAGATAGCAGTTTGATTATTATTTCTGGAATATTAGCCGATCCTGATGTAAGCGAAAAGAAAGATGGGTACAAAAGAAGATATTATAATCTTATCAATAATAAATTAGAATTAATTAACTTAAATAGGAAGTGAATAAATCTCACCAAAATAATAGACCATGCACATATCTAACATCCGCTGGCGATGATGGATTATTTTAATATTAAAACAACACTGTAACATCAACTATTAGACAGCCTCCACAAAATTTCATAACTTTGCTGATAATACAGCCTGTACAATCAATTCGGCAATCAGTATAAAAATTTATCTTTAAAATCAAGTTTTACTGCATCATTAAAGGCAGCACTTCAACACAGAAAGATAGCGTCCCAAAAAATTCAAATAATCGATAAACTGTTTAACATTTTCTGCTACCAGCAAAACATTACCAGCAGGCAAAACAATTTTATTCGCCAAACAGCCAGAAAGTTTTATAATAAAGACGTCAATTTTTTCCTGAAAAATCCATGAAATTCATACCCATTACTCTTTTTACCTTAACCTTGCTGAGCGCCTGTAGCGTTGGTATGCCCTCCAACGTAGCTGTAGGTATTGGTGGTGGTAACCACAACTTTGGCTTGGGTACTTCAATTTATTTCCCGATTAAAACCAAACCCCAGCCGTCAGAGCCCCCTGCCATTGCTGGCACAGAGCAGCCCAGCCAGCCTGCGCCAAAATCATCCATGCAGCAAAAAAAGCCACGACCCAATTGAAATAATCCCGTAAATACTGCCTACTACTGAATAGCATATATACCAGCCCAAACTTCCTGCTAATGATGATAACTTCCTTATAACCAGAACAAAAGCATAAAAATTGACGATAATCCTAATAACATCAATAATAAAAATATCAGTAACAGGCAAAAACGCCGGCACAACTGGTAAATTTTTAGCCATATCAATGCATCTGCTACAAAAATAAATCAGCAATCAGACAAATTATGCCTAAACCGTATAAACCGTGCTAAACTCAACAGCAGAATTTGTACTCAAAACGTAAGAGTAAAACCTATGGCTGGCAACACTTTCGGACAAATCCTTACTGTTACCACCTTTGGCGAAAGCCATGGTGCTGCACTCGGTTGCGTCATAGATGGATGTCCACCCGGATTGTCTCTTAGTGAAGCCGATATTCAGCATGATCTGGACAGGCGTAAGCCTGGCACCAGTCGCCATGTTACCCAACGTCACGAAGCAGATTGCGTTGAGATACTTTCCGGCATATTTGAAGGCAAAACCACAGGGACACCAATCGGACTATTAATTAGAAATACCGATCAGCGCAGTAAAGATTATAGTAATATTGCCCAAAGCTTTCGCCCGGGGCATGCCGACTATACTTACTGGCATAAATACGGTATACGGGATTATCGCGGTGGTGGCCGAAGCTCAGCACGTGAAACAGCGGCGCGTGTAGCAGCAGGTGCAATCGCCAAAAAATGGCTACGTGAGCATTTCAATACTGAAATTATTGCTCATGTCACCCAGATTGGCGAAAAAAACATACGTTTTGAAAACTATGCCTACATAAATGATAACCCGTTTTTTGCCGCTAACCACAGCCAAATTGAAGAACTGGAACAATATATGGATACCATACGTAAAGCATGCGACTCCATCGGTGCGAAACTACATGTTACCGCCCGCAATGTTCCCGTAGGATTAGGTGAACCTGTATTTGATCGTCTTGATGCCGATATAGCTCATGCCATGATGGGTATCAATGCAGTTAAAGGTGTTGAAATCGGTGCTGGGTTTCATAGTATCTGCCAAAAAGGCAGTGAGCATGGAGATGAATTAACACCAGAAGGCTTTATATCCAACAATGCAGGCGGTATACTGGGCGGCATCAGTAGCGGCCAGGATATACATATTAATCTGGCCATTAAACCAACCAGCAGCATTGCCACACCACGCCAGTCTATCGACATTCATGGCAAGCCAATTATACTGGCTACTCACGGTCGCCATGATCCCTGCGTCGGCCTGCGTGCCGCACCCATAGCCGAAGCCATGCTCGCACTGGTATTAATGGATCATGCACTGCGCCAGCGTGCCCAGAATGCTGATATTCGCGTTGAGACGCCAGACATTGCCCACCATTCTCCAATTGACACCAATACATAGATATTATTTTTTATAGCCATAACTGCACAGTTATCACCAAAAATCAGTTAATTAGATTATTTTTAATTTGCTGAAATGGCCATAAACCACAAGGAAGTAACCTTATGAGTCAAGAAACCGCTTTGGGTGCAGCACTGAAATCTGCTGTACAAACCATGAGCAAGAAAAAACAAACCTATATGATTGCCGAGCATATCTATCGTAAATACGATGTATTTAAACATTTCAAACCTTTGGCAATTGGCATTGATCAGGACTTAGTTACTGCCCTGCCCCAGTATGACCCTACCCTAATTGCCCGTGTTCTGGCCAACCACTGCCGCCGGCCACGGTATATTAAATCCCTGGCGCGCGGAGGCAAACGCTTTGACCTGAATAATCGCTTCAAGGGTGAAGTGTCTCCAGAAGAACAAGCTATCGCCCAACAGCATCCCTCCATGCAGACCACCAAACCGGTGCCAGCAAATGATGCACTGGTTCCTGCAGCAGATTCTGAAAACAGTCACAACAGTGACGGCGAACAGCCACAAAACTAATACCTGTTAACTACCGACACGAGCCTCAGGCTCGTGTTTTTTAATACCATGCTCATAGACAGCCATTGCCATCTCAATCATAGCCCACTTGTCGACAATCTGACACAAATATTACAACAGGCTGGCGAAAAAGGCATTAACCACTTTCTTGTACCTGCAACCTGCCCTGATGACTGGTCAATCACCCTTCAGCTAGCACAATCATATCCTCAGATATACGCTGCCATTGGTATACATCCCTGGTTTGTAGCCAGTTATAACGAGTTAGCACTCAGCCAGCTCGAACAACTGTTACATTATCACTCACAGGCACTAATCGGTGAAATTGGTCTGGATTTTGCACGTGCACCTAGTTTAATTGATAAAAACCTACAGATTAACTGTTTTGAAGCCCAGTTACAGCTGGCAAAATCAGCACAGCGGCCTGCCATCATTCATCATGTGCATACCACCGATGCCTGTTTACACAGCATCAAACGCTGTCGTTTTACCTATGGCGGTATTGCACACGCCTTTTCTGGCAGCATGGAAGAAGCCCAGGCATGGATTAAGCATGGCTTTCTGATTGGCGTTGGCTCCCTACTACTGCGCCCACAAGCAAAAAAAATTCGCCTCATCGCCGAAAAACTACCTTTACAGCACATGGTTATTGAAACAGATGCCCCATACATGTCACCACTACCACATCAAAACAATAGCCCGGATAACATACGCCAGATTGCAGAAATCATAGCCAGCTTGCGAAATTGTCACTGGCAGGATATTGCCACCATCACCAGTGAAAATGCACTTAAAATTATTCCAGCACAAAGCTGAATATTAAGAAAATCAATATTATTCTAAGCATTCTGATAATAAGCCAGCAACCAACTTGAATACAAAAGTCTGATTGTGTAACTATTCCCTAAAATAGTACAGCATAAAAGTAGAAAATTCTCTTTATTAACCCACAGAGGATTTAAGCATGAAAAAAATGACTGAACATCAAATCGTATCTATTTTAAAAGAAGCCGAAGCCGGTATCCCCGTCAAAGAACTCTGCCGTAAATATGGCATCGGCAATTCAACTTTTTATAAATGGCGTGATAAATACGGTGGTATGGAAACGTCCGATATCAAACGTTTAAAGGAGCTAGAGGCTGAAAACCGTAAGCTTAAGCAGATGTTTGCTGAGCTCAGTTTAAAATCTCAGCTTCAGGAGGAAATCATAAAAAAGCTATAGTGCCTACTCAAGCACGTAAAGCTTGGGCTGTACAACTGCAAGAAAGTCATTCTGTTACTATTGCCATGAGCTGCGCTATTGTTGGCTTAAGCCGCTGTGCTTACTATTATCAACCCAAGTTAGCGGATGATTCAGTGATTATGTCAGTACTCAGTGCTATTACCGATAAGCATTTACGCTGGGGCTTTCCTAAATGTTTTAATCGCATCAGAAAGCTCGGCTATAAATGGAATCATAAACGCGTGTATCGGGTGTATTGTGAATTAAAGCTTAATCTCAGGGTAAAGCGTAAACAGCGCATTCCTCCACGAAATCCAGAAAGGCTATCAGTACCCAGTAAACAAGGTGAATGCTGGTCAATGGATTTTATGAGTGACAGCAGTCGCAATCAACGGCGTTTTAGAACCTTCAATGTCATCAATGACTTTAATCGTGAGGCGTTAGGCATTGATATTGCGGTTAGTTTACCGGCTGGTAGGATTACCCGTTACCTGGATAAACTGGCCGAATATCATAGCTATCCACTCAAAATACGAGTGGATAATAAACCGGGATTTACCGGAAAAACATTCATCGACTGGGCAAAGTCACATGGTATAACCATAGATTATATTCAACCAGGCAGCCCATATCAAAACAGATATATTGAACGATTTAATCGCACCTATCGCACAGAGGTACTAGATTTATATCTATTTAATAATCTGGAACAAGCAAGAAAGGTAACCGAAGAATGGCTAACCATTTATAACACGGAAAGGCCTCATGAAGCATTAAATAATATGACGCCGATTGAATATAAAACCCTAAAACAAGCAGCGTAATTTTCTACCTGAATCTTGTACTAATTTTGGGGTATTTACAATTGATTGTCTCATGCATATAGTTATTTTTAGCAAGCAGCAATTAAATAACATCACTCAAACCCACACTAGCCATTTATCTTTTTTCCCTCACAGCAACTATAATCTGTAGTAGTCTTTATTTAATCTGACCAATTTCAACCCCGCTATATTATAGAAATAAAAACAGGGGGATATTTCCCCCTGATGCGTACAATAATCCATAACCTAGAAATTAACTTGTGCGCTGATATTATAACGGCGGCCATCCAGAGTACGACCATAATCCTTCTGATCAACCCTCTTATCAAAGATGTTATAGATACCACCACTGATAATTACATCTTTCTTCGGTTTGAATACCAGACCTGTATCTACAAAACCATATGACGGCTTACCAATCGCCATTGAAGTACGGGACAGATAATCTGAAGTTCTGCTACGGAAATTCCATCTCGCCCAACTGGAGAATTTTTCATTCGCATTCCAGTTTAGCGTCGTATTAAACATATTCTTCGGCATCTCATTCAGCGGCTTGCCACTAAACTGACCACTCTTCTGCTCACTATGCGTATAGGTATAGTTGGCAGACCAATCAATTTTGGAGGTAATTTTCCAGCCAAACGTTGCTTCTACACCGCGCAATACCGCCTTGTCCACGTTCTCACGCTGACTGATAAAATCAAAATACTCATTACGCCATGAGCAGGCATTCGAACCAGCTTTACCTTGGCAGGTACGCACTTCCGTTATCTTGTTTTTAAACTTCGTATAATAAGTAGTCACCCCAGCAGATAAATTACGATTATTATCCCAGTTAAAGCTAATTTCAACATTATCCGATTTTTCCGGCTTCAGATTGGAATTACCCACAATAATACCATTAGAGTAACCACCACCAGTTACCTGCCCCCAGCCATCTGAAGCAGCGCGTAAAGCGGGTGCTTTATAACCACGTGAATATCCACCCTTGACAGTCCATTCTTTAGTGGGCGTCCACACACCATAAAGTTTTGGCGTTACCTCAGAACCATAATTCTCATCATGATCCAGTCGCGCTGCGGCAGTCAGAACAAAAGTTGGCACAATACGCCACTCGTCCTGCCCAAAAATTGCCCACGAATCACGTTCCAAATGATTTAAGCGCCTTCCATTAATGGTAAGCTGATTACCTGAATCATTCAGCTCTTCACGCTGCCATCTTCCGCCGACACTCAGCGTATGCTTGTTTAAACGAAACTGAGTCTGGGTATTAAAAATTGTATTTTTCTCATGCATATCACGTGAAGGATTATCGTTTTCCTCACGCTGTACATATGACTGCGTATCAATATTATTGTAATAACCGCGATGAGTAACACTATACTGATTGCGATCATACAGAGTGTAATCGTCAGTCGGTTTTTTTCCTCTGCGCGGTGCCGTGTCAATAGTTTTGCCTACCTTACCATTGCGATTCTGCAAACTGCGGCTTACTTCAAAATCAACCGTATTTCTATCGTCCGGAGTCCATGACAGCACAAAATCCCCATCACGCATCCGCTGTTCCTTATATCCACCGATAAATTTATCTTCATCTCGGTGAGAATATCCCCCACTGGCGCGAATACCTAACCGGTCTTCAATTAATGGACCAGAGACATAAACACTGCTTTGCAGTGTATTGCCACTATTACTGTGCTGCTGTATTGTTGCATCCGTTTTAATTGAGCCAGTCCAGTCGGCAGCCGTTTTCTTGGTAATAATATTAATTACCCCGCCCATGGCATCAGAACCATATAAAGCCGAAGCTGGACCACGAATCACCTCAATACGCTGTATAGTAGAAATTGGTGGCATCCAGCCCTGTTCAATACCGGGACCATCGGAATTAGGACGAACGCCTCGCGAATTTACCCGTTTACCATCGATTAGCAGCATCGTATACGCACCGGACATACCTCGAATACTAATATCTTTTGTACTGCCACCACCAGTCACCACTACGCCGGGCACGTCCTGCAATGCATCAGTCACATCGTGATATTCTTTCGTTTCCAGTTCCTTGGCATTTATCACGGTAATCGATGCTGCTGCATTTTTGGCCCGCTGTTTAAACCCAGAAGCAGTCACCACTACATCTTCCAACTCTGCATCTGCGGCATATAACGGGGAAATTAAAGTAGAAAGTAATGCTAGCGAAAAAGAATGATGAACCAGTTTACGCATATGAAGATACACTCCTGATAATTATTGTTCCAGCAAAAAAATCAAATAAATTATAAAGTTAAAATCAAATTAAATGATAATAGTAATCATTCCTTAATTTAACATAAATATACAGAAAAAGCATTAAATTTATTGACAAAGCACAAAACAGGAATGCAAATGAAACAGGCAAAGAAGCCCACTACTCAAACGATTATAAAATAATTGATAAACAGATTAATCAATCAAACTCACCAATAACCAATAGATATACCGTTATTGCTGCCATAAACGGTAAACAAATAAAAAATCCCTGAAATTAATTCAGGGATTTTTTTGAATATGGCGGAGAGTAAGGGATTCGAACCCTTGATACAGGTTTTGCCCGTATACTCCCTTAGCAGGGGAGCGCCTTCGACCACTCGGCCAACTCTCCGTTGAGAAGAGCGAACTATACTTAATCGACGCTTAACTGTCAAACAAAATTTAAAATCCAAAAGCACGAAATAAACTATTAATTTCTAACATACTAACAATAAAAGATATTTTCTTTACACCAGCAACATGTATCAGACACGACACAAAACTCATTAAAGCTTCAGTGGCAAATACCTCAGGTACCAAACCAAATGCCACGATAAATTTAATACCTACAGGCCAACTATTTAATAAATAAACAACAGCTATATAAACCAGCCACACTATTTACCGTTTTAATTTATCAGTACAACACATGACTGCTCTTTCCCACTCTACAGCCAAAACCAAATGTAAATTACCCTGTTCACATACTCAGCCTTCGGTATAATACTAGGTTTAACTACCTGACCAAGCTGCTGTCTGGCAGGCTTATTGTTCGTACCATTTACCGCACAACAATATAAAAACCTAAAATCTGGAGACTTGCATGAGTGCAATCATTGACATCTTTGCGCGTGAAATACTTGATTCACGTGGTAATCCAACGGTTGAATGTGATGTTCTACTTGAATCTGGCGTAATGGGCAGAGCTGCTGTGCCTTCTGGCGCTTCTACCGGTGAAAAGGAAGCACTGGAACTGCGTGATGGTGATAAACAACGATATCTAGGTAAAGGAGTATTACAGGCCGTAGAAAATGTTAATAATGAAATTGCACAAGCCCTTATTGGTATTGACGCCAGCGAACAAAGCTACATCGACCAAATTATGATTGATCTGGATGGTACTGATAACAAAGGCCGTCTTGGCGCTAATGCTATTCTGGCCGTTTCATTGGCCGTTGCACGTGCAGCAGCTGAAGATGCTGGCTTACCATTATACCGTTATATCGGTGGTGCCGGCCCGATGTCCATGCCAGTACCTATGATGAATGTGATTAATGGCGGCGCACACGCCAATAACAGCCTCGATATTCAGGAATTCATGATTATGCCAGTAGGCGCTGAATCTTTCCGTCAGGCCTTGCGTTGCGGTGCTGAAGTCTTCCATCACCTGAAAAAATTATGCAATGATAAAGGCATGTCAACCAGTGTCGGCGACGAAGGGGGCTTCGCACCGGATTTAGCCAGCCATGAAGAAGCAATCAAGCTGATTCTGTCTGCTGTGGAAGCAGCTGGCTATATTCCTGGCAAAGACATTGTATTGGCACTAGACTGCGCATCCAGCGAATTCTACAAAGACGGATATTACACATTAACCGCAGAAGGACTCAACCTGACCAGCGCCGAGTTTGTTGATTATTTAACCGGGCTGGTTAACAAATACCCAATCGTGTCTATTGAAGATGGCATGAGTGAGCACGACTGGGACGGCTGGAAGCTATTAACCGAACGTCTGGGCAAAAAAGTCCAGCTAGTAGGTGACGACCTGTTTGTCACCAATCCGGCCATTCTGAGTGAAGGCATTGCCCAAGGACTGGCCAATTCACTACTGGTTAAAGTAAACCAGATTGGCACTTTGTCTGAAACACTTAAAGCCGTAGACTTAGCCAAACGTTCAGGCTATACCAGCGTAATGAGTCATCGATCTGGCGAAACTGAAGACAGCACCATTGCCGATCTGGCCGTGGGTACCAACTGTATGCAAATCAAAACCGGTTCACTCTCACGTTCTGACCGCATTGCCAAATACAACCAATTGCTACGAATTGAAGAAGAACTGGGTACTGCTGCCTGCTATCCGGGTAAAAAAGCGCTCTATCAGCTCAGCTAATCCGGTTACAGGTAATATACTAATAGGCAAATGAAATGAAGTGGGTAACCTGGGTACTGCTATTCGCACTGGCGGGTTTACAATACAACTTGTGGATGGGGCATGGTGGCTGGCATGACATGTTGAAACTGGAACGCGGCGTCATTGCTCAAAACGCCAGTAATGAAGCCCTGATACAACGCAATCGTGCCCTCACTGCTGAAGTCAAAGACCTTGCCAACGGGGAAGATGCGATAAACGAAATGGCACGCGACAAATTAGGCTACATACAGAATGGCGAAGTATTTTACCGTTTTGTACCCTCCGGCACTCTGGCTACAATAACAGATAATTCGGAATCCGCGTCCAACAGATAATCGATTCTGACACTTCATAAAACCAACAGCTTCCATTACTGAAAGCTGTTGGTTTTATTTTATATCGAAAAACTCCAGTATTATTTATTTCAAATATACAATTGAGACAGACTAATAATATTCAACTTTCCATAGCATGGTTGTATCTATGCCACAGCCATTAGCATTTTTATCTTAATATCAGCATATAATCAAAATAATCATAGATAATATAGTTATCCATTAGTATGATATTGCTGAGTATAATCAAGCAAACGCAGTAGTAGTGCACCTATCATCAAAGGTAAATATATGATTTCTATCCATGAACAGAGTTACGGTTTGAGTGTTGTTCTGCACAACGAATTTACACTTGGAGACTTTCGTCAACTGCAAGAAGCATTATTAAAAGCCATTGAGCAAGTGCAATTTCCCAATTTGTTGCTTGATATGAGCCAAATGAAAGACTTTACAGTTGACATGGCTTTAGAACACCTCAGATTTTTACGCCAGCATGCGCATGATTTTGGCCGTACCGCCATTATCGTAGACGATATCTGGATTCGGCTTGGTGCGCAATTCGCCAATCTACTAACTTTGCAAAGACCCAAATATTTTAATGACAAACACACAGCACAGAAATGGCTGGAGCAAAATATACAAAATTCAGGCGTAATCGGCAGCAATAACTAATCAATTATCATTATTAATATATCAGATATAAACAATACTGAAAGCAAACCAAGTCTGGAACAATACGATTAATTACTGAAGAATTCAGATAAATTAAAGCTGCTGTATCCAGCTAGAAATGGTTTCTGCCAGTAATTCTGGTTGCTCTAATGGCAACATATGTCCACTATTCTCAATTATCTTCAGAGTAGCCTGTGGTATAAACTCCCGCAACTCTTGCGCCTCATCCAAAGAACGCATCTGATCCTGTGCAGCTGCAATAATCAGGGTTGGACATGAAATCTTTTGGTCAACTGGTGTTGCTCGGCTTAACAGAGACTGCCTGCTTAATACATCAAACCCCAAACGTTCACTCATGCGCCTAATTCGGGTTATCAGTACCTGATTATTTTGATTATCCGGCCGTAAAGTCTGAACAATAGCCTTATGGCCCTGACCACGAAAATGCAGATGTTGCTGAATCTGTAAAGTATTAAGCTTAGCGTTCCGTTGCTCAGGTGTATCCTCGCGTAATGATGTAGCAATCAATACTAAAGCATTTACTCGCTGCGGATATTTGGCTGCTAGTGCTCGTGCAACATACCCTCCAAGCGAAAACCCAACCAACACAAAATTTTCTGGCGTACTAGCCGCAATAATATCTGCCATTGCTGCAATACTATCCCCATTTGCCAAAGAAACACATTTCACAGACTGGGGTGCAGCCTGACTGGATAACATATCATCCCATAACGTTTCATCCAGCATAAAACCAGAAATACACACCCAAGGTAATAACTCTTTAGTCATCATAATCTCAACACAACCATTAAATAATTAATAATATTTTATATTTCAGCGATAGCAGCATAATATGAACCACCCCACCTTTCTACCAATAAAATGATAAATACTGACAAATATATATAAATAAAAAATGTTTCATAGTTAAACTGGCTATTAGATCCAGTTTCCGATAAATTTCAACTAATGCTGCTTGTATACATACCTAAATTAAAGCTTCCTTTACAAGTAACCCATACACTTTACCTTTGGAATCAACATAAACCTAACTTTTAGTACATCACCCTGCGATAGAATCAGTTTAACTGTGTACCCTCACTCCCCAGCTCAATATTAAATAAATTACCATTCAGATTAATGAAGCCTACCTTGCAAAACAATTTTAAATACCCCAAAGTTAGTACCGACATAATCACCGAATCATCCAGTAACTTAGGCTGATAATAGTAAGCACAGCCACTTAAACCAACAATAGCGCAGCTCATGGCAATAGCAACATAACGATTTTCTTGCAGTTGTACAGCCCAAGCTTTACGTGCTTGAGTAGGCACTATAGCTTTTTTATGATTTCCTCCTGAAGCTGAGATTTTAAACTCAGCTCAGCAAACATCTGCTTAAGCTTACGGTTTTCAGCCTCTAGCTCCTTTAAACGTTTGATATCGGACGTTTCCATACCACCATATTTATCACGCCATTTATAGAAAGTTGAATTCCCCATACCATATTTACGGCAGAGTTCTTTGACAGGAATACCGGCTTCAACTTCTTTTAAAATAGATACGATTTGATGTTCAGTTATTTTTTTCATGCTTAAATCCTCAATAGGTTAATAAAGAGAATTTTCTATTTTTATGCTGTACTATTTTAGGGGATAGTTACACTGACTCAATCAAAATCAAACTACTACCTTTTACATAGTCAAATGAATAAATATTTTTGAGATGGTAACTGCCCCATATCAGCGCAACTGACCTAACGAATCACTGTATCAGCACCTTTAATTTTTATAAATCGCTAACACAATAACATTGACTTTATACATTTCATATTGCAAAATTAACCTACCATCAATAATATCAATTGCTTTTGAGGAAACAATGACAAATAAATTTACCTTAACGAGTCCAGAATTTAAAAATGGTGATACCGTTGATTCCTCCTATCAAAGTGACCGTGATAATCAGTCTCCTGCTCTAATATGGAAAAACGCACCAGCGGAAACCAAAAGTTTTGCGATTTTGTGTCATGACCCTGACGCACCCACTGGCGGCGCTGGATGGTGGCACTGGATGGCTATCAACCTGCCCAAAGACTTAACCGAGCTGAAACGAAACGCTGGAGCTGAAAATGGAGAGAATTTACCCGCCGGTTCACGTCAACTGCGTAATGATATTGGAACATTAGGTTATTCCGGTTTCTATCCGCCGGAAGGCACCCCGGCACATCGGTATATTTTTACCATTTATGCCTTAGACACCGACAAAATTGAATTGCCTACAGATGTAACTACCAGCTACACAGGATTCGTGGTTAATAGCCATGCCATTGCTCAGGCTTCCATTACAGTTTACTATGGACGCTAATATGGCATTTCAATTTTAGCCATATCTGCAACATAATTAAAAAAGAGATTGATCCTAATTGATCAATCTCTTTTTTGGTTACAACCTTAATCCTCAATTGGTTTTTCTTTAGCTACCTTGTCAATCAGGTGCGAAATACTCATCCCCCGTTCAAGCGAATCATCATAAACAAATGTCAGCTCAGGTGTGCGGAATAAAGTGATTCGCCGCGCCAGCTCACTACGCAAATAACCTCTGGCCTGTTCCAATGCCTCTTCAGTAACAGCACGAGCACTATCATCCAATACTGTATAATAAACAGCAGCATAGCTATAATCACGAGTTACTTCAACTTCATTAATCGTAATAAAACCAGCCCGGGGATCTTTCAGACCAACACGCACCAGTTCGGCCAGTTCACGCATAATCTGCTCTTTGACACGATCCTGACGTGCATAACCTCGTTGGGGTTTACGCATAATCATTCCTTTCTGTGATCAGGCCAATAATTCAGGCAGCCCGAAAAAACATCCAGACTGCCTTGTAACACTTCAAATATGCTTAAAGCTTACGGGCAACCTCAACCACTTCAAAAGCCTCTAGCTGATCACCTTCCACAATTTCATTGAAGTTTTTCAGCATCAAACCACATTCAAAGCCCTGACGTACTTCCTTAACATCGTCTTTAAAGCGTTTTAAGGAAGAGAGCTCACCAGTATGGATAACCACATTATTACGGATTAACCGAACATGAGAATCACGTTTGATTAAACCATCCGTAACCATACAACCAGCAATATTGCCAACCTTAGATACCGTAATCACCTGACGGATTTCCACCGTACCAATCACATTTTCTTTCTGCTCCGGTGCCAGCATACCACTTAAAGCTGCTTTTACATCATCGATAGCATCATAGATAATGTTGTAATAACGGATTTCAATTCCTTCATGTTCAGCCAGCTTACGCGCAGTTGCATCAGCACGAACATTAAAGCCAATGATGACAGCACCAGAAGCAATCGCCAGATTAACATCAGATTCGCTTACACCACCTACACCACTGTGCAGTACATCAACACGTACTTCATCAGTAGACAGTTTTCGCAAGCTGCCAGCCAATGCTTCATAAGAACCCTGAACATCCGCCTTGATGATAATCGGCAGGCTTTGTGCCTGATTTTCACCCATGTTGTTAAACATGTTTTCCAGTTTAGCTGCTTGCTGTTTCGCCAACCGCACATCACGATATTTACCCTGACGGAACAGGGCAATCTCACGGGCTTTTTTCTCATCTGCCAGTACAATGAAGTCTTCACCAGCATTAGGCACATCTGATAGACCCAGAATTTCTACCGGAATAGACGGGCCAGCGGCAGTAATAGTTTTACCATTTTCATCTACCATAGCGCGTACACGACCAAAAGTCGTACCAGCAAGCACAATGTCACCTTTACGCAGAGTACCACTTTGCACCAGCAAGGTAGCTACCGCACCGCGCCCCTTATCCAAACGTGATTCCACCACAATACCTTTAGCAGTCGCATCTACAGGTGCTTTCAGCTCCAGCACATCTGCTTCTAGCAGTACTGCTTCCAGTAATGCATCAATATTCGTACCCTGTTTGGCTGAAACATCAATAAACTGCACGTCACCACCCCAAGAATCAGGCACTACTTCGTGCGCAGTTAATTCCTGACGAATACGTTCTGGATTGGCACCGTCTTTATCAATTTTATTGACGGCCACCACCAACGGCACCTTGGCCGCTTTAGCATGAGCAATTGCTTCGATAGTCTGCGGCATTACCCCATCATCAGCAGCAACCACCAGGATAACGATATCAGTAGCCTGAGCACCGCGAGCACGCATAGCAGTAAACGCTTCATGTCCCGGCGTATCCAGGAAAGTAATCACACCACGCTGGGTTTCAACATGGTAAGCACCAATATGCTGAGTAATACCACCAGCTTCTCCCTGTACCACACGGGCACGGCGAATATAATCCAGCAGAGAAGTTTTACCATGATCCACATGTCCCATTACAGTAACTACTGGTGGACGTGGCAAGGCTTCTGCCTCAGTAACCGTTGTGTCTTCATCCAGAAATGCCTCAGGGTCATCAGCTGCTGCCGCTTTACCAATATGTCCCATCTCCTCCACAACAATCAGGGCTGTTTCCTGATCCAGTGACTGGTTAATGGTAACCATCATACCCATCTTCATCAGCGTCTTGATAACTTCCGCAGCCTTAACTGCCATTTTGTGTGCCAGTTCAGCAGCAGTAATTGTTTCCGGCACCAGCACTTCGTGTACCACAGGTTCAGTAGGAGTCTGGAAAGCGTGCTGATTCGGTTCCAGCTTGAGCTGCTTCTTGCCACCTTTTTTACCACCACGTCTGCGGCTGTCTTCTGCATTACCCACATCAGCTGAACGACGGTTTTTACCACCACGGGCAGATTTTCCTTTCGGCATTTCATCTTCACGCTGACGACGCTGCTCATCTTTCTTGCGCCGTCCGGCTGCTTCAGCACCGGATTCTGCCGCTTTAGGCGTGCTAGTACTGGTTACCGGCTTCTTCTCACTCGGCTTAGCTGAACGCACTTCGGCAGTTTTCTGCTCACTGGCAACCTTACTTTCGTCCTTGGCCTGCTGCTTGGCTGCTTCGCGCCGTGCCTGACGTTCCTGCTTCTGTTTCAGCAACATTTCACGATGCGCGCGCATGGCTTCGGCACGCCGAGCCTCTTCATCGCGCTGAGCCTGCTCTTCAGGGCTGATAATCGGCTTGGACGCTTCTGCTACCAAGGCAGCCAAATCAATTTTTTTCGCATTGCGGTTGCGGTTGCGCTTAGATTTATGTTGCTCATTTTTGTCTGCTGCTTTTTTGTCAGCAGATACTTCGGCTGTTTGCGTAGCTGCTTGAGCCTGTTGCTGTTTTTCAGTTTGTTGCTGTTTCACTTCCTGTTTTACCACTTCTGTCTGCACAGACTCCACTTTCGTTTTCTGTTCGGTTTTACTGGCCGCAGCCGCTGCTTTTAAACGTGCGGCCTCAGCTGCTGCTGCGGCCGCAGATTCCTCCCTGCGCCGCGCTTCAGCCTGCTCTGCAGCAGCTTTTTTCGCCTGTTCCTCAGCTTCAGTATCTACCTTTACCGGTTCTGATTCTGGTTGAGAAGATGTCATTTTTTCTTCTGTTGGTTTGGCTTCCAGTTCTTCAGGCGGCACGGCAATACGCCGGCGCCGGCGGGTTTCAACTTCAACACCACCAACCGTACTTTTCTCAGCTGGCTTTTTACGATTCAGCGTGATGGGACCGGCAGACTGACTACCATTAGACTGCTTTAAATAAACCAGCAACTGTTTTTTGTCTGCAGCAGTCAATTTATCTGATGCTGCCTGTTTATGTACCCCTGCTTCGGCCAACTGCTCCAGCAACCTTGTAGTTGATAAATGCAGTTCCAAGGCAAATTGTTCTACAGTTATTTGATTACTCATTCGCGTACCCTCATACTTCGTCAAACCAGTGGGCGCGTGCTGCCATCACCACTTTCTTGGCGGTTTCCTCATCAATGCCTGTAATCTCAATCAGCTCATCTACTGACAGCTCAGCCAGATCATCACGGGTTTTAATCCCCTCATTGGCCAAATCATGCAGCATTTCCTGATCCACACCTTCAAGATTTTTCAGCTCTTCGTCCATGTGCTCCAGCTTTTCCTCAGAAGCAATGGCAAGGGTCAAAATGGCATCACGGGCACGATTACGCAACTCTTCCACCGTACTTTCATCAAAACCCTCAATTTCCAACATCTCCTGAACAGGTACATAAGCGACTTCTTCCAAACTGGTAAACCCTTCCTGTACCAGTACCTCGGCCACATTTTCATCCACGCCGAGATTATTTATAAAGAGCTCACGTACTGCTTTATCTTCTGCCTCGTGGCGTTCCTGCGCCTCTTCCACAGTCATGATATTCAGTTGCCAGCCAGTCAGTTCTGCTGCCAGACGTACATTCTGTCCGCCGCGCCCGATAGCCAGTGCCAGCTGATCTTCAGCCACAATCACGTCAACTGAATGATTGTCTTCATCAATTAGAATGCGCGTTACCTCTGCCGGGCTCAGAGCATTAATCACAAACTGGGCAGTTTCCGGCGACCACAGCACCACATCAATGCGCTCACCAGCCAGCTCTTCCGTTACCGCATTCACACGTGAACCACGTACCCCAATACAAGTACCCTGCGGGTCAATACGGGCATCATTCGACTTCACCGCAATTTTAGCGCGTAAACCCGGATCACGGGTTACTTCCTTGATTTCCAGCAATCCATCTTCAATTTCCGGCACTTCCATTTCAAACAGTTTCAGCAGAAATTCGCGCGAAATACGGGTCAGAATCACCTGACTGCGGTTACCAATCTGGTCTACCCGTAAAAACAGAGCCCGCACCCGGTCACCATTACGGAAGTTTTCACGCGGAATCATCTGATCGCGCGGCAGCAAGGCTTCCAGACGGCCAATTTCCACGATTGCACCATGTCGTTCAACGCGCTTAATCGTACCTAGAACCAGATTATCCTTACGTTGCAAAAACTCATTTAAAATCTGCTCACGCTCTGCATCACGAATGCGCTGCAAAATTACCTGCTTGGCAGTCTGGGCTCCAATCCGGCCAAATTCTACATTTTCAATTGGCTCTTCATAATATTCACCAATCTGTAATGTCGTTCCTGGAATTTCTTCCTGAATCTCTTCAATGGTTTTTTGAATATCAGGATAGGTATAGTCCTCGTCAGCCACAATCAGCCAGCGGCGAAAACTACTGTAATCACCAGTGTTACGGTTGATAATCACCCGCACATCCATATTTTCGCGCTCGGTTTTTTTCTTTGCCGCACTGGCCAGAGCAAATTCCAGTGCGCTAAATACCACTTCTGTATCTACGTTTTTCTCACTCGCTAAAGCTTCAGCCAGTAGCAAAATTTCACGACTCATTTAATTCTCCTTGCAAGCCTGTGCTTACAACAATATGAAAATTCAATTTAAAAATCAAATTCCGGCTTCAAACGTGCTTTATCTACATTTTGCCATTCAATTAAAACGGTTTTACCTGCCGCCACCGCAGCACGCTTGGCTCGACGTACCTCATTAGCCTCTTCCAGCGTGATACTGATCAAATCATTCTCATCCATACCATTAATCCGGCCAATAAAGTTTTTCTGCCCATCAATAGGCAAACGTGTTTTAATCTTGGCCAACTGCCCGGCAAAGCGCGTAAAATCAGCCGGTTTGGTTAGCGGACGATCCAAACCGGGGCTAGAAATTTCCAGACGCTGATAATCAACATCTTCTACTGCCAATACTCGGCTCAAGTGATTGCTGACCGCAACACAATCGTCCAGAGAAATGCCACTTTCTGCCTTATCAATAAAGACACGCAAATCCCCCTGTGCAGTCAGCTCATAATTCACCAGCTCATAGCCCAGACCCGGCAAAGTTTTTTCCAAAATGCCCTGAATATCCATCTGTGCTCCGTAAAAACAAAAAAATGGCCTCAGGGCCATTTCTCAATAATTCGAAAAATTTCTTTATTTTAACTCATTGTTGAAAAAAAAGAAACCACCTGCCATTATCTATAGCAAACATTAATATTAATTAGCGCAAGCATATCAATCAATTGCATCAACAGCCCTGTATAACCATTCCTCCAGATTCTGTCATAACCATTTGTTAATCTATAAAATACTGAATAACACATTCTGAACATAAAGTTAACCACATCCTGTTTGATTTATCTGAAGATTAAAATAATATTCTTACCACCAACACATAAATACAAAAAACAATCTGGATTAGCCACCACCGGCCATGACTAATGAACAAAAAAAATTTATAAAAACCCACATTTAAAGGATTGGCTAAACTTAACGTTAAGACTAAACTGCATTACCTAACAATTGTATAAAGAGGCAAATAAATGCGTATACAGTTTTCAGCCAATACTGCAATGACACTTGCTGCATTGGGTATTGTCTATGGCGACATCGGCACAAGCCCGTTGTATGCTTTAAAAGAAAGCTTTCGCGCTTCTACAATAGCACCCACAGAGGCAAATGTATTGGGTTTTGTCTCACTAATTCTATGGTCCCTGCTACTGATTGTTACCCTCAAATATGTTCTATTTATCCTGCGAGCAGATAACAATGGCGAAGGCGGTGTTGTGATACTGATGCAGCAAGCAATACAACATCTTAAAGGCAAACCAGCATGGATTGTCATGATGATGGGGCTTACTGGTACTGCACTCTTTTACGGCGATGCCATGATTACTCCAGCGGTGTCCGTTCTTTCTGCAGCAGAAGGCTTAACTGTAATAAATGAAAGCTTCCGTCCATATGTCATGCCAATAGCACTGATGATTCTGTTTGCACTATTTCTGATTCAAAAAAAAGGCACACATAAAATTGGCACACTATTTGGCCCTATCATGCTGATATGGTTTAGCTCCATTGCACTGATAGGCCTGTATCAGATAGTGCAAGCACCTAAAATCATTCTGGCATTCAACCCCTACTACGGCATTAATTTTGCCCTTAACCACGGCTGGGAAGGTTTTATTGGACTGGGTTGTGTCGTATTGGCCGTAACAGGAGCCGAAGCCTTGTATGCAGATATGGGACATTTTGGCCGCCAGCCCATCCAAACAGTCTGGGTAAAAATAGTTTTACCCAGTCTCATCATTAATTATCTCGGACAAGGTGCATTGATTCTGCACAATCCGGCAGCAATTAACAATCCGTTTTTCCTGAGTGCCCCCCACTGGTTATTGATTCCATTAATCATACTGGCTACCTTTGCAACCATTATTGCCAGCCAAGCTGTAATTGCCGGCGCCTTCTCTCTTACACGTCAGGCAATTCAACTTGGTTTTGCACCACGCATGAATATCATCCATACCAATAACGAAGAAATTGGCCAGATTTATCTGCCGTTGGTTAATTGGCTGTTACTCGTAGCAGTAGCTTTAGTAGTCTTCGTCTTTCACGACTCAGAACATCTGGCTTCAGCCTATGGAATTGCCGTTACCGGCACCATGGTCATCACCTCTTGCCTATTCTGTGTAGTAATGATTAAAAACTGGCACTGGCCAATTCCACTCGCATTACTGCTTACCTCAGTATTCCTGTGCTTCGATTTAGTTTTCTTCAGCAGCAATCTGCTCAAGCTAATTCACGGCGGTTGGTTCCCATTAATGATAGCTCTGATTGTAGTCACATTATTTTCTACATGGCGTCGCGGACAATTACAACTACACAAAGCCCAGCAGAACAAAGAATTCTCACTGGATGATTTTGTCGATAATCTGCATAACTATCCACCACAGATTGTTTCTGGTAATGCCGTATTCATGGTATCTGACCCATTTAGCGTTCCACGGGCGCTACTGCATAACCTCAAACATAACAAAGTGTTGCACAGCTACAATGTTTTACTCAGCATCAAAACCAAAGAAATACCTTATATTGCCGACAGTGAACGCATTGCCATGAAACAGATTGGCTCGCGCTTTACCCGCGTTATTGCCAACTATGGCTTTCAAGAAACAGCAAATATCAGCCATATTCTGGCCTTAATGGCTGAACAAGGTATCACTCTGGATACCATGGATACATCATTCTTCCTTTCTCATGACAGCATCGTAGTTGCAGCCAAAACTAAACATGGCAACATGGGTCGCTTACGCGCCCGAATTTTCAAATGGTTATATAAAAACAGCGCCACCGCAGGTAACTACTATCATATTCCGGCCAATCGTGTAGTCGAACTGGGAGCACAAGTAGTTATCTAACCATTAAGCTAGCCTTAAAACCATGAAAGAAAATATATGAGTATCAAAATCGGTATTGTCGGCGCCACTGGTTATACCGGCGTAGAATTATTACGCCTACTGGCACAACATCCAGCCGCTGAAATAATCGCAGTTACCAGCCGCAGTGCAGCAGGGGCAGCATTGAGCGACTACTTTCCCAGTTTACGTGGTACTTATAACCATCTTATCTTTCAGCACCCTGAGCAGGCCAACCTAAATCAGTGTGACATCGTATTTTTTGCCACACCAAACGGCATAGCCATGCAGGAAGCGCCACCCCTGCTGGCACAGGGTATAAAAATCATTGACCTGTCGGCTGACTACCGCATCAAAGATGTAGCACTCTGGCAGCAATGGTATCCATTTACCCATACCAGCCCAGAATGGATTGCAAAAGCCGTGTATGGACTGAGTGAACTCAATCGTACCGCTATTGCACAGGCTCAGCTCATAGCCAACCCGGGTTGCTATCCCACCTGTGTTAGCTTGCCTTTACTGCCTTTACTACAACAACAATGCCTAGCTGATACGCAACCATTGATTGCCGATTGCAAATCAGGCGTGTCCGGTGCCGGCCGCAAAGCAGATACCGGCAACCTGTTTGCCGAATGCAGCGACAACTTCAAAGCTTATGGAATCAGTGGCCATCGACACTTACCCGAAATCAGACAAACGCTTAACCTCTTACAGCCTCAGATGGGTAACAATCTCATTTTTGTTCCCCACCTTACCCCCTTGATTCGCGGCATGCATGCCACCATGTATATACAAATCAAAGATGGTCACAATCCGCATCAACTGATTGCTGACTATTATCGTACCAGCCCGTTTGTAGATGTAATGCCTACCGGCAGCATGCCAGAAACACGTACTGTGCGCGGAGCGAACCTCTGTCGCATCAGCGTACAGCCAGCTCCCCAGAACAATACATGGATTATCCTCTCTGTGATTGACAATCTGGTTAAAGGTGCCGCCGGACAGGCCGTACAGAATATGAATATCATGTTCGGATTGGATGAAACCAGCGGACTAAAACACATTCCCCTCTTGCCATAAACTACCGGCAGGATAGACAATCCGGTCTGCCCATATTTGCTAAAAGGATCAAGCCATGTCAGATACCGACATCGAAACACCAATTATCTTTACCGAAAGTTGCTGCACCAAAGTCAAAGACCTCATTGCAGAAGAAAACAACCCTGACCTGAAACTGCGGGTATTTGTAACAGGAGGTGGTTGCTCAGGTTTTCAATATGGCTTTACCTTTGATGAAATCGTTAACGATGATGATTTTGAAATCGAAAAAGATGGCTTAACTTTCCTGATTGATCCCATGAGTTACCAATATCTGGTTGGCGCAGAAATTGACTACTCTGAAAGCCTCCACGGCTCGCAATTTGTCATCCGCAATCCCAATGCCACCACCACCTGCGGCTGTGGTTCATCTTTCTCAGTTTAATAGCTAAATCTTCAAACTCAGATTATTGCCACACAAAGGTTCTGTCTAAATTCTCCCAGCCAGCCTGAACAGGCTGGTTAATTTATTTGTGCATACCCATAGCAAACAACTAAACCAAAAAAATAAACATTCAAATATAAAAAATTTCACAAATATTAAACATAATTGCCATATTCAAGAATAAGTAAAATAACAAGTTATTAACATTAAAAATTTTTTATAAAGTCTATAATCATTTGGGCAGCCAAAAGCAGTAAAGGCCTTTTTTAATAATAAATTAACAAGGAGCTTTACCATGAATCAGGATTTAAAAAAATGCCCGGTTACCCATCTCACTACAGATCAGGGCGCCCCAGTATCTGATAACCAGAATAGCCTCACCGCCGGACCCCGTGGCCCACTATTAGCGCAGGATTTATGGCTTAACGAAAGACTGGCTAATTTTGTCCGCGAAGTCATACCCGAACGACGTATGCATGCCAAAGGTTCAGGTGCATTTGGCACATTCACCGTAACCCACGACATTACCCAATACACCTGTGCCAAACTGTTTAGTCAGATTGGCAAAAAAACCGAGATGTTCGTCCGCTTTTCCGAAGTGGCCGCCGAGCGCGGTGGTGGCGATGCAGAGCGTGACATACGCGGCTTTGCCATGCGTTTCTACACCGAACAGGGCAACTGGGATTTAGTTGGCAATAACACCCCAGTATTTTTCCTGCGCGACCCGCGTAAATTTCCCGACTTAAACAAAGCAGTGAAACGCGATCCCCGCACTAACTTACGCAGCCCCACCTACAACTGGGACTACTGGACACTACTCCCCGAAGCATTTCATCAAGTTACCATCACCATGTCTGATCGCGGCATCCCAGCCAGCTATCGTCACATGCATGGATTCGGTTCACATACCTTTAGCTTCATCAACGCCAATAAAGAACGCTTCTGGGTAAAATTTCACTTCCGTACCCAACAAGGCATCAAAAACCTCACCGACGAAGAAGCGGCCAATATCATGGGACAAGACCGAGACAGCCATCAGCGCGACCTATACAACGCCATTGAAAGCGGCAATTTTCCCAAATGGACGATGTATATCCAAATCATGCCCGAGGCCGATGCAGAAAAAGTCCCCTATCATCCATTTGACCTCACAAAAGTCTGGCCACATGGCGATTACCCGCTTATCGAAGTTGGAGAATTCGAACTAAACCGCAATCCAGACAACTACTATCTTGATGTCGAACAGGCAGCCTTTGCCCCAAGCAACCTCGTACCCGGAATCAGCGTATCACCAGACAAAGTATTACAGGCACGTTTGTATAACTACACAGATGCAGCCCGCTACCGCGTTGGTGTTAACCATCATCAGATTCCAGTAAACAAAGCACGCTGCCCCGTATTCAGTAACCATCGCGATGGCACCACCCGCGTAGATGACAACTACGGCAGCCTGCCACACTACGAACCCAATAGCTTCCACCAGTGGCAGGAACAGCCTGAATTTAGAGAACCTCCTCTCAAAATTCATGGTGATGCCGATTTCTGGAACTTCCATGAAGACGATAACGACTACTTCAGCCAGCCACGTGCCCTTTTTAACCTCATGAGCGAGGCACAAAAGCAAGTATTGTATGAAAACACAGCACGGGCAATGGGCGATGCACCAGATTTTATAAAATATCGCCATATCCGCAACAGCAATGCCTGCCACCCAGATTATGGTGCTGGTGTAGCCAAAGCTTTAGGCATGACCGTAGAAGACGCCATAGCAGCGCGCAGCACTGATCCGGCGCAAGGCTGTGCAGTTTTAATATAAAACCGAACCACCAATCAAAAAATCCTTAAACAACCATGTTTAAGGATTTTTTAATTAAATAAAGCTTAAAGAAAATAAATTCCTAAATAAAAATTTTAAAACTCATCAACTACCCCAATACGCTGATACATTGGCCACCTGAGTCAAATGCGACATCTGTTCTAGCGAATTTAACCCACCCTCAATACCAGTAGTAAACCCTGCCATAGCTGATAACAAAGTCTGAACCTTAGCAGCAGAGTCATCCCAATCACCTGCAAAAGAACCACCTTGCTGCGCAGAAATACCTGCTACAGTATTAGCAACATCCTGTTCATAACCAGCATCAAAAACAGAAAAATTTCCATAACTCAGCATATCAACATCCGTGCCAAGATTAAAATTAACACTGTATTTTTCCTTTCCGCCTCCAGCTAAAATAAAGGCACGTTTCTTCTTCAGCTCTTCATAAGAAACACTCTGATCTTCAAATACAAAATTAAACGCACGGCTGTATTTATTGCCATTATTGAAGTAATCCGGCAGCGTCACCGAATCAGCTGATCCATACGCCCGAATAATCAGATCATTGCCGGAATGGATAAACTCAGCATCGGCCAGATTAGCACCTTTAAACACTAAATCATTACGCTGATCTTTATTTTTTTTATCCATATAGCCTAAATCATTAACCACATCCTGGCCATGACCGGCTTCAAATTCATAACGGTCTTTATGCCAATCTCCTCCCTTCAGAATATCGTTTCCCATACCGCCATTCAAAATATCGTAACCATAGCTTCCATCTAAAACATCATCTCCTGCACCTCCGATAAGAATATCATTTCCCCACCAGCCATTAATAACATTATTATTTTCATTACTCTTATGAACAATTATAGAATTTTTTATTAAATAATAATAATCTATGGTTTGATCATCAAATATAAAATTAAATGCTCTGGTATCACATTTTTCGTTGAAATAATCCGAGAGAGTTACAGAATCTTCTGATCCATACGCTCGGATCACCATATCATTTCCAGATCGGATAAATTCTGCATCTGCCAGCTTGGCGCCTTTAAATACCAAATCATTATAATCATAACGATAGCGTATATCATAACCCAAATCATGAACCACATCCTGACCATGGCCTACTTCAAATTCATAACGGTCTTTATGCCAGTCCCCCCCATTCAGAATATCATTTCCAGTGCCACCATTTAAAATATCGTAACCATTTCCCCCATTCAGAATGTCATTTCCAGCACCACCATTTAAAATATCGTAACCATTTCCTCCATCCAGAATGTCATTTCCTTCTCCTCCATTCAGAATATCATCGTTTTCGTCACCCGATAAAGTATCATTGCCTGATCCTCCGTTAATAATATCGGCTCCTTCCCAGCCAGTCATAACATTATCATCTTCATTGCCATTCTGAATAATCGTGAAATTTTTTATTAAATTATAAAAACCTATGGTTTGATCATCAAATATAAAATTAAAAGCTCTTGTAGAGATACCACTATTTTTAAAAAAGTCCGGCAGAGTTACTGAATCTGCTGATCCATAGGCTAGAATAATCAAATCATCTCCAGATCGCATAAATTTTGCATCTGCCAGCATAGTACCTTTAAATACCAATTCATTATTATCGGCGTATGAATAGTAGCCACGATCATCAACCTTATCCTGACCATGCCCCGCCTCAAATTCATAACGGTCTTTATGTCCATCACCTCCTCTCAGAATATCATTGCCAGTGCCTCCAATCAGAATATCGTAACCTTCTCCTCCATTCAGAATATCATTACCCGCTCCTCCATTGAGAACATCATCTCCGTTTGCTCCCCATAGACTGTCATTGCCAGCTCCGCCATTGAGAATGTCTTTTCCGTTAGAACCACAAATAGTATTATCTTTTTCATCCCCGTTATAAGCAAAAATATAATTATTATAGACATCTTCGTAGGTGATGGTTTGATCATCAAATATATAGTTAAACGCTGCCCTGTTATAATATTCACTACTACCAAAATAATTCAGCAGTGTCACTGAATCTTCTGATCCATATGCTCGAATAACCAGACTGTTACCAGAGCGAATAAATTCTGCGTCTGCCAGCTTGGCTCCTTTGAATACTACATCATTAAAATTGTTCTGATAGTCTTTCGAAGCATAGCCACGGTCATCAATCACATCGTGACCATGCCCAGCCTCAAATTCATAACGGTCTTTATGATCATCACCTCCTCTCAGCAAATCATTGCCAGTACCTCCAATCAGAATATCGTAACCATATCCTCCGTTCAGAGTATCATCTCCTTCTCCTCCATTCAGAATATCATTACCATCTTCTCCATTTAGAATATCATTTCCGTCTCCTCCATTCAGAATATCGTTTCCAGCACCGCCGTTCAGAATATCCTCTCCTTCTTCTCCATTCAGAATATCATTACCATCTTCTCCCCATAGCGTGTCGTTTCCAGCACCACCATTCAGAATATCGTTGCCAGCCCATCCCGTAATAATGTTGTCTTTTTCGTCTCCATTTTCAGTGAAAAAATAGTCTTTTTTGATGTCTTCATAAGTAATGCTCTGATCATCAAATATAAAGTTAAATGCTCTGCTATAACGATTGTCATTATTGAAATAATCTGGCAAGGTTACCGAATCTGCTAATCCATATGCCCGAATAATCAGATCATTTCCAGACCGAATGAATTCTGCATTTACTGAATTGGCCCCTTTAAATACAAGGTCATTACGATCTTTTCGATAATACTCTGAGTCGTAACCACAATCATTAACCACATCTTGACCATGCCCAATCTCAAATTCATAACGGTCTTTATGCCCGTCGCCTCCATTCAGAATATCGTTTCCTGAACCTCCATTCAGAATATCGTAACCACGTCCGCCATTCAGGATATCATTGCCTTCTCCTCCATTCAGAATATCATCGCCATCTCCACCCCATAAAATGTCATTCCCCGCTCCTCCTATCAGGGTGTCGTTACCGCCTCTGCCATCCATAATATCGTTGCCATCTCCACCATTCAGAATATCATTGCCATTTCCGCCCAATAGTGGGTATGCATAAAGATCTTCATAAGTAACACTTTGATCATCAAATATAAAATTAAATGCTCTACTATATTGATAATCAGTGTTAAAAAAATTCGGTAAGGTTACTGAATCCTCTGAACCATACGCTTTAATAATCAGATCTGTTCCTGAGCGGATAAATTCTGTTTCTGCCAGCTTGGCTCCTTTAAATACCAGATCATTACGATCGTTTAGATAATCTTTTGAATTATAGCCATTATCATTAACCACATCCTGACCATGCCCCGCCTCAAATTCATAACGATCTTTATGCCAATCTCCTCCATTTAGAATGTCGTTTCCAGTACCTCCATTCAGAATATCATAACCAGCACCTCCGTTCAGGACGTCATCTCCAGTCGTGCCAGTAACAATATTATCAGTCTCTCCATATAATTGAGCTATTAACGCATTATCAAAAGCCACTTTTAAAATATTGGCCAGCCGCCTTTCCCGCATTGCACTATTATATTTACCCAGATTCTTATCAATTTTTATCAGCTCTCTAGCTTCAGCCAGCTGATTATTTTCAACTAATCTTGCAATCTCCTGATTCAGCTTAGAGTAGTCATATACGATTTTTTGCTGTTCAGCATTCCATTGCGCCAGAATGATCGGGAAAAACAGCTCTTTATATACTCCTTCTGCCAACAAACTGGCAGAAACATATTCGGCAAAATCATTAAACTCTGCAATCAGTTTAGGTGCCGCTTTTTTATGCGGATTGGGATCACGTTCTCCCCAGCACCACGTACCTGAATAGTCCGAACCAGTTAATTTTTCCAAAGTCACCAGCCGCCGAGCATCAATATAACTTCCCCTGCTAGCAGGATCAATCTGATTTGAACCCGTCCAGCGGTATATCAGCTCATCCAGCATCGAATCACGCGTTTTCGCATCAGCAGCCAGATAAGCTTTAACCATATCTTTCAGTACCGCATCCTTCTGCATCGCAGAATGCAAATCCAGTACATTACCAAAACCCCGCACATAAGGTAATTTGGCTATATCCTTATCTATCTCAATACTTTCAGTGTTAAACGCATCGTTCGGCTCCGTATCAAACCATACATCTGTTGCATCTGTCTGATGCCCATCAGCCCACGTAACCTTTGTAGTTTCCCTATGCTCATTACCATGCGCATCTTTGACCTTTTTATTTTCATAATTAACCTCAATCGCCGTAATCTGGCTGGCACTCAGTGCTGACAACTCACCCTCATCAACCACGCCATTCTGATTTTTATCCTGCCATAGCTGCAATTTCGACCACACAGAATCAGCAGCATCAATTACCCCATCATGATTATCATCGAATTCTGCCAAAGCTTCAAAACCATTTTTCGCTTTTTCTCCCGAAGCCAGTAGCGTATTGTTCCCAAATAGCTCCCGTCCATCATCAATCCGGCCGTTCTGATTACGGTCTAAAACCAGTAACGCATCATTACTGTCTACCCAGCCAGTATTTTCTGCAAAGCCATTGCCATCATGATCAAAATAAACATGCTTGCCTTTAGCACTGGTTTTTACCCCGTCGCCATTCATATCAATAACAATAGGTGATTTGATATCCTCCGCATCCTTGATATCCGGCCTAGTATCATCCTTTTCTCTCAGCCGGATATTTAAATCTCCATTTTTAAAATTTTTAACCGTTAATCCATCATTAATTATTAAATCTTCACCATCCCAGTAATATTTATTCCCACCGCCATGATAAGTATTCTCAGGATCATTCTTATAATGAAAACCTCCGGTTAATATATTTTTATTAGCAACTGAAATACTTCCATCTACATTAAATATCGCCCCCTCACCATCAGAATCTTCAATCACATCCATTTTGTCAGCGATATAAGTATCATAGCCATCGCCCCCCTTGAGCATATCTTTCTCAATGGAGCAAGAACTCGACCCTATTAACAAATCATCGCCATCACCACCTTGTAAAATATCTTCACCACCACCACCAATTAAAGCAGAGGAATTATTGAAAATCATATCCATTTCATCTATAGGTTCTGCTGGCGTCAGTGAACCTTTATGAAATCTACCTTTACCATCATAAACCACTTTTCTGCCGCGGGAATCAATAAATCTAACTGAAGAAGAAATTGAGATAAGATATCGTATCTTAGCGAAATTTGCTCCCCACCCCCCTACTTTTGCTTTCATCTCACCATTAATTTTTTCAAAAACAAATTTTTCATTTTTCAATTTAGTAAAATCTTTATCTGTTACCGTAACCGCAGGTACATCTCCTGTAAATTTAATTGGTACTTTTCTACCTATTCCATATGGGTCAATTTTTTCTTTATATAATTTATTAAATATATTTGCTTTCCATCCTTTACCATCAAAGTCAAAATTATCTTCACATGGAATTATTTTTAATCCTTGTATTTCCTTGGAACCGTCTTCCTTAACCACAAATTTTATTGAATCAAAATCAATAGTAAAACTTGTTGAACCAAAAACAAAGGCACGGGTTAAGAAATCGCTTGAGTTAGTAGCAATTTCATATTGACTAATAGCTTTTTTAAATACATTATCTTTAATATTATTATATCTATCAGATCCTTCAGGTGTACTTAAATCAATTGTTTCATTATAAATCATTTTCCACATTGATAAGAAATCATAATTACCTTCTGATAAAATTCTCTGGGAGTCGAAAAATTTTTCAAACATACCAAAATCTGCTGCTGATATAAATCGCCCACTCCCATGCGTCATATATTCATTTGCATCAATTATCAAAGCATCTCCAAGTGCATCTGCATCTCTTATCCACTTATCGTCTACTAATTCAGAAGCAGATGGTGCTGTTTTCTGGTTCCATAAATATCTGGCTAAGATCTCATCCACACTAACTAAATCTTTTCCTGCATTCACTTCATATGCCATGTTAACGCTCCTTTTACTCAATATTGAAATCAAATATTTAGACACAACAATAATACTTTAAATATAATTTACATCTAATATCTATTAATCCTAATTAAAAAAAATTTTAATTAATAATAATATGGCTTATACAAAATATCGCCACAGTTATTCAAATAAAATACTTTAAACGGATATTTGGGCAATCCATATTTATGTCCAGCTGTAAAACTGGTAACACCAAAATAAAAATTACCTACTCCCAAAGAATTTATATTAAGATTTGTGGGGATTTTTGACTCTTCTACAAACGTACCCATATCATTTTTACTAGTAACAAAAATATAGTTTCTTTTTTTTCTTATCGATGACCATTCCGATTTATTTAGTATAATACAGCAGTCACTGCCATATAATTTGAAATAACGTCTATTATCCATTTGATGTACTAAAATAAAATTTTTTAACTTAAAATCATCATTAACATAATTTTTATCCAAAGCATATACATAACTCTGTACATTTTCAGAATTTTTTAGCTCATTTACTTTTTGCATATAGTCATCTTCACCTCCTATATAATTCTGTAGTTTCTGATTGGTTAATTTTGATGGCACTCGCCATACTCTACAGCCTTTCCAACTATTACAATCTCCAGCTGTTGGCATTGGGTCTCCTCCAGCATCTATTACCTTATTATCCCAATACAATTTATTTTCATATATCATTCGACCAGTTAAACTTTTCATCGCCTTATGCCACAGCTCTTCCTTGCTATAATATTTTCTGTCTCGCCAGCAATACCCAGCCCTGTTTTTAGCCTCAAACTCTTCTTGTGATACATTAAACGGTTTAGGATTTTTCCGCATTAATTCATTCCAGAAGTAATACGGCGATTTTTCATAATATATATCTCGTATTTTTAAACCACCTGCTACCATTAATATAATGAACATGGTTATTAATATATATTTCGCCGGTTTTGGATGCGCTTTTGCTAAATCCGTTACTTTTTCCAGAATCCAAATGCAACATAAGGGTAAGAAAAAAGTGATTAGGATAATTCCAACAAATATCAAAAACATACTTTATATTCTCCATGCACATATGAATTTCATCCGCTTAAATAGTAACAAATTTTATTTCTTTAATACACTTAAAGAACTATTACTTATAAAAACTATTTAGAATTTAAAATCAGCCGCCGATACAAACCATCCACCGCTTTGCGTCATATATTTCTGTGCATCGATCATCAAGGCGTCTACCACAGCATTCGCATCTCGTATCCACTTATCATCAACTAGTTCCGAGGGTAACGGTGCTGTTTTCTCATTCCATAAATATCTGGCAAGAATCTCATCTACACTCACTAAATCTTTACCTGCATTCACGTCATAAGGCATGTTAACGCTCCTTTTATTTAATATTTAAATTCACAGATTGAACATAGTAAAACTTATATTAACATAATTAAGTAATTAAAGTTATAATTTATAATTTATTGTAAATTAAATGCACTACCAATAATAGGGTTTATATAGAACATCGCCACAATTATTTAATAAAAAAACTTTTCTAGTATCATTAGGAGATTTACGTTTATCTCTAGCTACAAATTCAGAGACACTTATTGAATGAGAATATGTAACACCAAAATAGAAATTACCTACCCCCCAAGAGTTAATGTCAATATCAATGGGAATTTTAGATTCTTTCATAAATGCTAGTGCATCAAATCCAGCATATTTTAAAATATAGTTTTTTCTTATCAATGACCATTCTGATTTATTAAAAACAGTACAGCAATTATTGCCATCATAAACCGAGAGATAAGACGGATTACTTAATTTATGTATAAGAATAAAGTTTTTAAACTTAAATTCATCATTAATAAAGTTTGTATCCGAAGCAAATATAAAGCTTTGCGCTTCATTATGTTTAATTAATATATCAATACCTTTCCAAAAATCATATTTGTTTTCAATATTATCTTTAAGAAATTTTTCTTTATCTGAATTCATCGGAATCTTGAACACCCTACAACCGTTCCACCTTGCACATTCTTCTTCAGTCGGTAAAAATTCGCCATTATCATTAACTATCTTATTATCCCAATGAACTTTATTCTCATATATCATTCGTCCAGTTAAACTTTTCATCGCCTTATGCCATAGTTCTTCCTTGCTATAATATTTCCTGTCCCGCCAGCAATACCCAGCCCTGTTCTTAGCTTCAAACTCTTCTTGTGATACATTAAAAGGTTTTGGATTTTTCCGTATTAATTCATTCCAAAAGTAATATGGCGATTTTTCATAATATATATCTCGTATTTTTAAACCACCTGCTACCATTAATATCATGAACATGATTATTAATATATATTTCGCCGGTTTTGGATGCGCTTTTGCTAAATCCGTTAGTTTAACCAGAATCCAAACGCCACATAGGGGTAAGAAAAAAGTGATTACAATAATTCCTACAAATATCAAAAACATTTCTTTAGATTCTCCATGCACACATGAATTTCATCTGCTTAAATAGTAACAAATTTTATTTCTTTAATACACTGAAAGAACTATTGCTTATAAAAGCTATTTAGAATTTAAAATCAGCCGTCGATACAAACCATCCACCGCTTTGCGTCATATATTCCTGTGCATCGATCGTCAAAGCATCTCCCTCAGCACTTGCATCTCGTATCCACTTATCATCAACTAATTCTGAAGGTAACGGTGCTGTTTTCTGATTCCATAAATATCTGGCCAGAATTTCATCCACACTTACTAATTCTTTTCCAGCATTCACTTCATAAAACATGTATACACTCCTTGTACTAAATATTTAAGGATTCTGCTTCAAGCAGACATATTTATATTAACATAAATTATATTTTATTTACCTAAAATTTATGCAGCAGCAATCAATCCAGAATTTTTTATTCTGCTACATTAAAACAATATGATGATTATATAAAACCTGTCCTCATATTTGCGCAAACTCTAACCTTATCCATAATATAGTCCAAACACTATTTAGTACTATCGAATAAGATTTGGCACAAAATAATAGGGCTTATATAAAATATCGCCGCAATTATTTAACAAAAAGACTTTGCTTGAATCCTTAGAAATTTCACGTTTATCTCCAGCTACAAACTCGGTGACACTTATTAAATAAGAATATCTAACATCAAAATAGAAATTACCTATGCCCCAAGAATTAATATTTATATCCATGGGAATTCTAGATTCTTGCATAAATGCTGCTGTATCAATTCCAGCATTTTTTAAAATATAGTTTTTTCTTATCAATGACCATTCTGATTTATTTAAAACAGTACAGCAGCTATTACTATCATAGGCAGAAAGATAAGCTGGATTATCCAATTTATGTATCAGAATATAGTTTTTTAATTTAAAATCATCATTAACATAATTTTTATCCGATACAAATATAAAGCTTTGCGCTTCATTATGTTTAATTAATATATCAATGCCTTTCCAAAAATCAGATTTATTTTCAATATTCGCTTTAAGAAATTTTTCTTTGTCTGGATTCATCGGAATTTTGAAGACTCTACAACCATTCCACCTTACACATTCTTCTTCAGTTGGTAAAAAATCATCATTAATATTAACCACCTTATTGTCCCAATAAAATTTATTTTCATATATCATTCGCCCAGTAAAACTTTTCATCGCTTTATGCCATAGCTCTTCCTTGCTATAATATTTCCTGTCCCGCCAGCAATACCCAGCCCTGTTCTTAGCCTCAAACTCTTCTTGTGATACATTAAAAGGTTTTGGATTTTTCCGCATTAATTCATTCCAAAAGTAATATGGCGATTTTTTATAATATATATCTCGTATTTTTAAACCACCTGTTACCATTAATATAATGAACATGATTATTAATATATATTTCGCCGGTTTTGGATGCGCTTTTGCTAAATCCGTTACTTTTTCCAGAATCCAAATGCAACATAAGGGTAAGAAAAAAAAGATTAAGATAATTCCAATAAATATCAACAAAATTCTAATAATAAAACTATCAACCATACCTTTATATTCTCTATGCACATATGAATTTCATCTGCTTAAATAGTAACAAATTATGTATTAGATATGAAGTATTTATAAATAAATCTATAAAAATTAAAAAACCTGTGATTATGATTAATCACAGGTTTTAATTCAAATCTAACTTATTGAGTTTAAATTATTTATCAAAATAAGTTGCAAAATTATCTAACAAGCCATTTTGACTCAATAATTCACACATTTGCATACCATCAATTGCATTTGTATTTAAACCAGCCATTGCATTAACAAGCTGCTGAACTTGACTGGTTACCAAAGGATAACCAAGTTCGTCATTATGTTTTATGCTGCTTGCAAAATAAATATGATAATTACCATCTTTATTATCATTATTTTTAAATGCAGCTTTTATCTCCGAAATTGTCACCACCCGGTCTTTAAAAACAAACTTTTCAACTGCAGCCCAGTTATTACAATCATTAGAGAGACAATCTCTGATTTCTACTGAATCGCCTTCATTATAGCCCACAAGAAACAATGTATTTCCCTTTTTACAGAATGTAACTTCAGCTACATTTACATCTGTAAATATAATTGTATCTTCCTTGCTATTATCACCCTGCAATGTAACATTGCCATCCCAGACAAAATCATGACCATGGCCCTTAGAAAAAATATATACATCACTTCCACCACCACCGGAAAGATAATCGTTATCTACCCCCCCAATAAATATATTATTTCCATTATAATTAGTATAAAGAGTATCTTTACCATCTCCTCCCATCAAAATATTATTTCCACCTTTAACTTGCATACTATCATTTCCATTTCCCCCATCCAGAATAGCATCATCATTTCCCCCACTTATGAGATCGTCGCCATTACCTCCAAAAATTATTGCTTTACCGATTGTGAAATCAATTTCATTATTACCATCGGTACCATATAATATCATACCCCCCTTCTGGAATTGTTCCAGAGTAACCGTCTTATCCTTAAATACAAAGTTTTCTATGGCATATTTATCACCTGCATAAAAGAAGTCTCTTACTTCAATTGAATCTCCTTCGTTATAGCCATAAATAATTAAAGTATTACCATTCTTGCGGAACTTAACTTCATCAAAATTCACATCCAGAAATTGAATCGTATCTGATTTACCATCACTATCACAAACATAATCCTGACCATGACCCTTGGCAAATACATAGATATCATTTCCTTTTCCACCGTAAAGTCTGTCATTTCCTGTACCGCCGATCAATATGTCATCTCCACCATACGCATACAGAGTATCATTGCCTGCACCCCCATCTAGCACATCGTCTTCATTACTTATAGTACTTGCATTAAGAGCATCATCACCTTCTCCTCCATGCATAATACCTTTACCCACTGATATACTAATACTATCGTTTCCTGCAGTACCGTATAATACCATTCCTTCTGTGCGCAATTGTTCCAGAGTAACCGTCTTATCCTTAAATACAAAGTTTTCTATGGCATTTTTATCAGTCCAATTAAAAAAGTCTCTTATTTCAATTGAATCTCCTTCGTTATAGCCATAAATAATTAAACTATTACCATTCTTACGGAACTTAACTTCATCAAAATTCACATCCAGAAACTGAATCGTATCTGCATTGCCGTCAACATCATAAATAAAATCCTGACCATGACCTTTGGCAAATACATAGGTATCATTTCCTTCTCCGCCGTAAAGTCTGTCATCTCCTGTGCCACCAATTAATATGTCATCTCCACCATAACCCCATAACGTATCATTACCAGCACCGCTATCCAGTACATCATTTGCATTACTGCTAGTGCTTGCGGTAAGAGTATCATTGCCATCTCCTCCATGCATAATGGCCTTACCGACTGAAATATTAATACTGTCATTTCCTGCGGTACCGTATAGCTCCATACCTTCTGTGCGCAGTTGCTCCAGGGTGACTGTCTTATCCTTAAATACAAAGTTTTCTATGGCATTTTTATCAGTCCAATTAAAAAAGTCTCTTATTTCAATTGAATCTCCTTCGTTATAGCCATAAATAATTAAACTATTACCATTCTTACGGAACTTAACTTCATCAAAATTCACATCCAGAAACTGAATCGTATCTGCATTGCCGTCAACATCATAAATAAAATCCTGACCATGACCTTTGGCAAATACATAGGTATCATTTCCTTCTCCGCCGTAAAGTCTGTCATCTCCTGTGCCACCAATTAATATGTCATCTCCACCATAACCCCATAACGTATCATTACCAGCACCGCTATCCAGTACATCATTTGCATTACTGCTAGTGCTTGCGGTAAGAGTATCATTGCCATCTCCTCCATGCATAATGGCCTTACCGACTGAAATATTAATACTGTCATTTCCTGCGGTACCGTATAGCTCCATACCTTCTGTGCGCAGTTGCTCCAGGGTGACTGTCTTATCCTTAAATACAAAGTTTTCTATGGCATTTTTATCAGTCCAATTAAAAAAGTCTCTTATTTCAATTGAATCTCCTTCGTTATAGCCATAAATAATTAAACTATTACCATTCTTACGGAACTTAACTTCATCAAAATTCACATCCAGAAACTGAATCGTATCTGCATTGCCGTCAACATCATAAATAAAATCCTGACCATGACCTTTGGCAAATACATAGGTATCATTTCCTTCTCCGCCGTAAAGTCTGTCATCTCCTGTGCCACCAATTAATATGTCATCTCCACCATAACCCCATAACGTATCATTACCAGCACCGCTATCCAGTACATCATTTGCATTACTGCTAGTGCTTGCGGTAAGAGTATCATTGCCATCTCCTCCATGCATAATGGCCTTACCGACTGAAATATTAATACTGTCATTTCCTGCGGTACCGTATAGCTCCATACCTTCTGTGCGCAGTTGCTCCAGGGTGACTGTCTTATCCTTAAATACAAAGTTTTCTATGGCATTTTTATCAGTCCAATTAAAAAAGTCTCTTATTTCAATTGAATCTCCTTCGTTATAGCCATAAATAATTAAACTATTACCATTCTTACGGAACTTAACTTCATCAAAATTCACATCCAGAAACTGAATCGTATCTGCATTGCCGTCAACATCATAAATAAAATCCTGACCATGACCTTTGGCAAATACATAGGTATCATTTCCTTCTCCGCCGTAAAGTCTGTCATCTCCT
>NZ_MEIR01000069.1 GCF_002777825.1 Snodgrassella alvi
AGAGCGTTGCTTTCGACTGCGTTCTACTTTAAACTGTTTAGTTCGTTTCGTGTCGCGTCATCAGCGAAGAAGGCGAACTATACGCTTCACCTAACCCCCTGTCAACTACTTCTTCCGCTTATTTTTGTATAAATTAATAACAAATTGATTCTTATAAAATTTATTTTGAAACTTAGTCTCAGATTATTTTTCGGCGTAAGCCGCTCCCTTAGATATCTCTTTTACTTTAATGGCTTAGTCATCTATTGCTGAAATAATTTGCAGTATCTGTTGATGTTTGTCGCTGCTTAATGTGGTTAAGTTTAAAGTTTGTTCTGCCAGTGCTTTATAAACTGCCTGCTCTGAAGAATTTAATGCCTGCCAGTGGTGAGCAATTGTGTTGCTGTCACCTCGTTTTATCGGGCCTGTTAATGCTTCTGTTGGAGACATTATTTGCAGCTGATTCAGATTTTGCTGCATTAGCTGGTTTACCAGTTTTTCTGCTAAATCTTGCGGTAAGGATAAGGAAGCCAATATATTGCGTGCATAAGCATTTAATGTGACTAAAAAGTTAGCACTGATGGAAAGTGCTGCGTGATAGCGATTTTTTTGAGCAGAATCAATACTGAAACTATTTAGATTTGCCGCCTGTGCTAACTGTTGTAATAGAGGTAATGCTGCACTATCACCTTCTATGGCGCACAGATGGCCGTTCAATGTACTAATTGCTGTTTCGATTGAGGCAAAAGCAAATACTGGATGTAATGAACCCGTTAGTGCTTTTTGCTTGTTCGGCATTAATACTTTGCTATTTAATGCTCCGCTAAAATGAAGTATCAATGTGTTGGCTGTTATCCAGTCTGCCTGATTAATTTGTTGGCTAATTGTTTCTATGGCCTGATCACTGACACCTATGGCTATGATATCTGCTGGTGGTAAGGTATTTAGCTGTTTGTGTAGCTGAATATGCGGTATGTGGTTTTTAAGATGCTGTGCTGCTGTAAAACTGCGGTTCCAGGCTGCCTGTATATTTATTTGTCCACTTTGATGCCAGATGATGGCCAGTGTTGAGGCTACTTTACCGGTACCGATGATATTTATTCGTGGTATATATGACTTTGTTGGTTGAGTGGATTTGGTAAAGGTGTCAGTCATTATCAATTTTTCTCGGCTAAAGGATGATTATTTTGTTTAAGGTCATTGGTTGTAATTGAAGCCGCTTAATCAAAACGGTACACTTCGGTACTTACTCTATATTCTAATCATAATTTACTTGGGCAAACACGTTAATGAAAGCTGCTTTTAATGTGAAATCCGCGCGTCTGGATACACTATCAGTACAGTTACTGACTGATGATCTGACTTTGATTAACCATGAACTAAAGCAACGGGCAGAACGTTTCGGTAATTTACGTAATATGCCTTTTACTCTGGATCTGCAAAATCTTGTCAATCCGGCGACAGTGGATTTGGGAAAGCTGATTGCGCTGTTTGCACGATATCATTTGTGTATTATAGCCATTCGTCATTCTGATGCAGTCTGGGCCAGTTTGGCTAAACAACAAAATATAGCTTTTAGTATTTTGCCGGAAGAGCAGGCTAATACACGGGTTAAAGCTGTAGCCGAGGCGCTGTCCCCACAAGCAGCAAATGTTAATAATGAAAAAATTATTTCATCAGTTGCCGCAAATGCCCTGCCAACACTGGTTATTGACCGTACGATTCGTACCGGGCAGCAGGTTTATGCAGAAAAATCTGATTTGATTGTTCTGGGACTGGTTAGCGAAGGCGCGGAAATCATTGCTGATGGCAATATCCATATTTACGGGCCTTTACGCGGACGGGCTTTAGCAGGTGCAGCGGGTAATAAGGATACACGTATTTTTGCTCAGTCTATGCAAGCTGAGCTTGTATCTGTGGCAGGTATTTATCGTATTTTTGATCAACAGTTACCGGCACATCTGGATCGTCACCCGGTGCAGATTTTTCTGCAAAATGACCGGCTGGTACTCAGTGCGATTCAGGCAAATTAATTTTTTCAGACTCATGAACTTTATGTGTTGCTGATTTGTGAATGTATTGATTAATTCATTTATATAACAAAAGGAATTTAATTGTGGCAAAGATTATTGTGGTGACGTCAGGTAAAGGTGGTGTTGGTAAAACCACGACCAGTGCCAGCATTTCAACAGGTTTGGCTTTAGCCGGCCATAAAACTGCGGTAATTGATTTTGACGTAGGCTTGCGTAATCTGGATTTGATTATGGGTTGTGAGCGTCGTGTGGTTTATGACCTGATTAATGTTATCCAGAATGAAGCTACTCTTAATCAGGCGTTAATTAAAGATAAGCACTGCGATAATCTTTATGTTTTACCAGCCTCACAAACTCGTGATAAGGATGCACTTACTCGAGATGGTGTGGAAAAGGTTTTAAAAGACCTGACTGGCAAGATGGGCTTCGAATATGTAGTCTGTGATTCACCGGCGGGTATTGAGCAGGGTGCATTGATGGCTTTGTACTTTGCAGATGAGGCCATTGTAACCACCAATCCGGAAATTTCTAGTGTGCGTGATTCTGATCGTATTCTGGGGATTCTATCCAGCAAATCCCGTCGAGCTGAAACGAATAGCGCTCCAGTAAAAGAACATTTACTGATTACGCGTTACTCACCTGAACGCGTAGAAAAAGGTGAAATGCTGTCTGTTCAGGATATTCAGGATATCTTGCGTATTCCTTTAATTGGTGTAATTCCTGAATCGCAAAATGTGTTACAGGCTTCTAATTCGGGTACGCCTGTTATATTGCAGGAGAATTCTGTGGCCGCTGACGCGTATAAAGACGTGGTGGCGCGCCTGTTGGGTGAAGACCGTCCAATCCGCTTTCTGGATGCTGAGAAAAAAGGCTTTCTCAAGCGCCTATTTGGAGGTTAAGCTATGTCTATAATGGATTTTCTTTTTGGCAAGAAGCAACAATCCGCTCAAATGGCACGCGACCGCTTGCAGATTATTATTGCGCAAGAGCGTGCTACACAAACGCCAGATTATTTGCCTACGTTGCGAAAAGAGCTCTTGGAAGTGCTGTCAAAATATGTTCATGTGTCTTTGAATGATATTCAGATTACTCAGGAAAAGAAAGATGGTATGGATGTATTGGCACTCAATATTACCTTACCGGAAACGGGCAAGAAAAGGCCAGTGAATGACGCTGACTGAATTGCGCTATATTGTGGCTGTAGCTCAGGAAAAACATTTTGGACGTGCGGCCCAACGATGTTTTGTGAGCCAGCCTACTTTATCTATTGCAATTAAGAAGCTGGAAGAAGAGTTAGGGCTGACATTATTTGACCGCAGCAGTAATGAAGTCATGACCACTGAAGCTGGCCAACGAATTGTGCTACAGGCACGTCGGGTGCTTGAGGAAGCTGATCGTATCAAGCTAATGGCAAATCAGGAACAAAGCGAGCTGGAAGGAATATTCAAGCTTGGTCTAATTTTTACAATTGCACCTTATTTATTACCAAAACTGATTTTGTCATTGCGGCAGCTAGCACCAGAAATGCCGTTGCAACTGGATGAAAACTACACTGATGTGCTAACGGAATCACTCAAGCGTGGTGCTCTGGATGCAATTATAGTTGCTGAACCGTTTCATGAAACGGGACTGCAAACCATTCCGCTCTATGATGAATCTTTTTTCGTTATTGTTCCAAAAGGCCATCCTTTTGAGCAATTAGACGAAGTTACGCCAAAACAATTGAGCGAAGAACGTGTATTGTTGCTTACAGAAGGTAATTGTATGCGTGATAATGTACTGGATAGCTGTCAGGAACTGGCTTCGCGTCAAAAAATTTTGGGTTTGTCGAATAGTATTCAAGGAAGTTCTATTAATACAATTCGGCATATGGTTGCCAGTGGTTTGGGTATCAGTGTAATGCCTGCTACAGCATTAACGGAAAATGACCATTTGTTATTCAGTATTGTTCCTTTTACCAATCCTACGCCTGAACGGCGTGTGGTATTGGCATCGCGACGTAATTTTGTCCGCCCCAAAGCCTTACGCATGATTAAATCAGCTATTTTGTCCTCGCGGTTGACCGGAGTACAGTTTATTCATGATTTTGATTAGGCCTTGTTGTCATAATAAAAAACGCCTGTACTTAAGCAGGCGTTTTTTATTGGGTAGGATTTTCTGATTGATACCAGACGGACAGTGTCTGGTTATTTGCCTGTATGGTGTTTTTTTAATCTGTACTGATAGAATAATCTTCTAAAGGGCAAGAAATTAAAAAATTAGATAGATTTTAAACAGGATATTCAATGATTGCATTAATACAACGTGTTAAACAGGCCAGTGTCTGTGTAAATGCTGAAATTGTTGGCCAGATAGAACATGGGCTGCTGATTCTGTTAGGTGTTGAACAGGGTGATGATCGACAAAAAGCTGAACGTCTTTGTGACAAGGTACTTGGTTACCGGGTTTTTAGTGATCAGGATGATAAAATGAATTTGAATGTTAGGCAGGTGAATGGGCAATTATTGGTTGTATCACAATTTACTCTTGCCGCTGATACTAAAAAAGGTACGAGACCAAGTTTTACTAAAGGTGCAACGCCTGCTGAAGCTAATTATTTGTATAATTATTTTGTTGAATTATGCCAAAAACAACTTACTACTAAATCTGGAATTTTTGCAGCCAATATGCAGGTTTCTCTGGTTAATGATGGACCAGTAACGTTCTGGCTACAAGTTTGATTACTGATTGTTGCCTATACTTTGAAATATGATTATTAGTTTATTTTTAGTATCGGCTTAACTCTTGTTTCAATACGCGGATATTGGCCTGGCGATCGGTAACATTTTGCTGCCAGCGCTGAATTTGGGCAACAATGCCTTGTTTCTGTGCCCGACGCAGTTGTTGCTGAGCTGTCGCCAGCGCGCGTTGTTCGCTGGTAATATCACGTTGTACTAACTGCTTTGGGGTTAATTTGGGCACTACAATTATTTTTGCTGGTACTGTAGCGGCGTTATTTTTATTTTTAATTGCGGTGGCGGTATCTGGTTTGGGTGTTTGCTGGCGCAGAAAAATACCCATTTTAGGTGTTGGCGGTACTTTCATTAAATCGCTGTCACGACCAAATTCAGCACTATACCAGAGACGTTGTAACTGCTCTAAACCGGGAGCATTCTGATTTTCGAGAGAATGTTTTTTTAAATCATCACTGTCTGTGGGTGGATGTTTGGCAATCTGGCATTGAACATCTAATGGTTTAGTTGTATAGCTGACATGGTTATTTGCCAGCGGACATGCATACCAGGTTATCGGCGCAGGTTCACTAGCCACAGATGCTGCTGTTTTATCTTCAGCCCAAACTGGGTTCAAATAGCTTGATAACAGTACGCAGGCACTAAAATAAAGACCAAGTCTGAACTTGTTTTGCATGGCAACGGCTCATTGGGTCTAAACTAAATTATTAAACAATAAAAACAAATAGATTAACTACCCTGATTAGGTTAATTAATCAATAAATCTGTATATTCTATACAAGGAATCTGATTGTACGACAAATTATTTGCTGTGCTTATGTTTTTTATCGCAGCTTTTACTTTTTTGTATATGATTTTTTAATTTTTGTATTTATTGCGGATGAATGTTGAGTTTATTCTGATTTTATGATGATGTGTACAAACTGGCTTTTTTAATGCTGAGCACAAAAACAGCTAGTTAAATGATCATTTACTAATCCCATTGATTGCATGAAAGCATAGCAAGTAGTAGGTCCAACAAAGCTGAAGCCATGTTTTTTTAACGCTTTAGACATGGCAGCGCTGACTTTTGTCTGGGCTGGTATGTCAGATAAAAATTTATAGTGATTGATAACCGGTTGATGATTGACAAATGACCAGATAAAATGGGCAAAATCCTCTCCATGCTGCTGCATGGAGAGATAGGCATGGGCGTTATTTATAATGGCCTGCAATTTGGCCGGATGGCGAATCAATCCCGGATTTTGTAGTAATGGTTTGATATCTGTGATGGTAATAATTTTATGTGGATCAAAATTGTAAAAACAGCGCCGGTATTCATCACGTTTTTTTAACACGGTAATCCATGATAAGCCGGCCTGCTGGCCTTCCAAACAGATTTTTTCAAACAGCTTTTGTCCGTCTTTCTGCACCTGCCCCCATTCATAATCATGATAATGCTGATAAAGGGGATCTGTTTTAACCCAGTCACAGCGTTTTAACTGTTTTTGCATGGTATTTTGATGAGTCCGGTAATATTAATCAATCTGCTCAGTCATGCCTGATATTTTAGTTTAGCCATGTCTGTACCAGGGTAATGATACCTAAAAGACAAAACAGGAAACAGGCACCTATGCGGATTCGATTGAGAGGTAAGCGTTGCATCAGCCAGTTGCCAAAAAATATCACTGGAACATTAGCCAATAATAAGCCTACGGTACTGCCCAACACTACTGAGTACAAATCACGATATTGAGCGGCCAGTAATATTGTGGCGATCTGGGTTTTATCACCTACTTCTGCCAGAAAAAACAATACTGCTGTAGCCACAAATGGACCATAGCGCATAAAACGGGCATCGACCCCATCATCTTTATCTGGTTTTAACAGCCATAAGCCAACTACTAGAAAACTGAACCCAACTACCCAGCCCATTAATTGAGGCGTAAAAAAACGCGCTACTTCAACCCCAAACCAAGCAGAAACAATATGATTAAGCAGGGTAGCACATAGCATACCGGTGATAATGGCATATTTTCGGGCAAAACGGGTAGCAAGAAATAAAGTCAGTAATTGAGTTTTGTCACCAATTTCAGCCAAAGCAACTGGTATAACAGAAGACAGAAAAGCATGAATCATTTTTAGAATACCGTTGGCGGGCTTAAAGACAAAAGACACGATAAAACGCCCGCCATAGCGGTTTTATCCTGTCTCAAGTCTCGTTAATCCACCATCTGGTCAGACGTTACGACCATACAGCAAATGCTGCAAATATGTTGACCGTAACCACAGGTACTGGAGAAATCACCTGTGCAACTACTCCCTTAAGGCAATGCATCATAACCGATTCCAGACAGAAGCAACAAGTGAAATTCCTGCTAAAACCATTGAATTTGATTTTAAACAACAAAACAGGCTGCCATACTTTCTGGCAGCCTGTGAGGATGAACAGACTTGGATTAATAGAAACCCAGAATTTTCCACCATATACCACCGACAACAACAAATATCATCAGTTCAATTACGCTCATGATGAAACCCACTTTCCACCATTCACCCAAGGTAACGAAGCCAGAACCGAATACCACTGGTGAAGTACCGGTAGCATAATGGGTAAGTGTCATCATGATGCTGGAGGCGGCAGCCATCATCAGCGCAAACAGCATCGGAGGTGCGCCTAGTGCCAGACCAGCAGAATAGAAGGCAGCAAACATGGCTGTGATATGTGCGGTGGTACTGGCAAACATATAGTGTGCATACATATAAGCCAGTAATAACAGTGCACATGCACCCATCCAGCCCATGCCCAGACTACCAATACTGCTTTCCAGTACACCGGAGAACCAAGTAATCAGCCCCAGTTTATTCAGGAAAGTAGCCATCATTACCAGTGCAGCAAACCAAGTAATGGTATCCCATGCACTTTTTTCTTTCAGGATATCGTCCCAGCTTAATACACCGGTTAACAGCAATAGTGACAAACCAATGAATGCAGTAGTGGTTGGGTCGACAGTAAAGGCTTTACCAAACAGCATGGCCGGAATACCTGCCCACAAAATCAGCAATACTGCAAAAATACCCAGCATGATTTTTTCATCACGGGTCATTGGTCCTTGTTCTTTCAGGCGCTCTTTAGCAAATGCAACCGCATTCGGAGTCTGCTTAATTTCAGGCGGATACATCCAATATATAATCAGTGGCATCAGGAACATGGCTACCAGACCGGGCAATAACATGGCCAGCGCCCATGTACCCCAGGATAGATGAATATCATAGTTTGTTGCTTTGGCTACAAGATCCACAATTAATGGATTAGGCGCAGTAGCGGTAATAAACATGATTGAACTGATGGGATTGGCGTGGTAGTTTACTAGCGCAAGAAATTTACCCATGCGTTTTTCTGTACCTTTTTCCGGGTCAGAATCATAGCTGGATGCAATGGATTTCATGATTGGATGAATAATGCCACCACCACGGGCTGTATTACTTGGTGTAACCGGAGCCAGTAACAATTCCACTACGGCCAGACTATAGGCAACACCCAAGGTGCGTTTACCCCACAAACCAATAAACAGGTAGCCAACACGTGCGCCCAAGCCGGTTTTTAACAAACCACGTGAAATCATGATAGCCACACCGATCAGCCAAATCAGCGGATTACCGAAGCTGCTCAGGGCATCATTCATGGCTTTGCTGGGGGTTTCTGCGGTGACTCCAGTTAATGCTACCAACATTATAGCAATAATGGATAGCGCGCCAATTGGCATGGCTTTGCCAATAATGGCTGCAATCACGCCAACAAACATGGCCAATAAATGCCATGCCTGAGGTGAAACGCCTTCTGGTACCGGTATGGCAAACCAGATAATCAGGCTGATTAACAGCGCTATGGCAGCGGGAATGGGTTTAAACCCAATTTTTACAGGCATACAACATACTCCTAAATCATGAAGATATAGATACAGCCAGACAGAAATCATTAATATTATAGAGTGATTGTAAACTCTTATTGCAAAATACCGTCTGATATAGCGCAAAAAAGTATCAGACGGTATTGGCAAAAATAGAACGATTTTACTGTTCAAGCCTGAATGAATATAACATATAACCATGTAAGCAAACGCTATTGATATTAAAGCAGACTTTTACCAAGCTATTATTTGGATAAAATTTGCAAAACTATGCTTGAAATCATCCCGGGCATACCCATTTACAATGCATTAGCAATAGTATAGCGGTGGTTTTGAACTACTGTATTTGCAGCCGTACGATAACGGCGCAAATTACGAAATTAAATTATTTGGAGATTTTTAAATTATGGCAAAAGTAATCGGTATTGACCTGGGTACTACCAACTCTTGTGTTGCCATTTCCGAAGGCGGCCAGACTAAGGTAATAGAAAATGCTGAAGGTGCACGTACTACACCTTCTATTGTAGCTTATCTGGACGATAACGAAATTCTGGTAGGCGCCCCAGCCAAACGTCAGGCTGTAACCAACCCGAAAAACACTGTTTACGCAGTAAAACGTCTGATTGGCCGTAAATTCGATGATGCTGAAGTGCAGCGCGATATCAAATCCATGCCTTTCCAGATTGTTAAGGCCAACAATAATGACGCTTGGGTAGAAGCGCATGGTGAAAAACTGTCACCTCCACAGGTTTCTGCTGAAGTATTGCGCAAAATGAAAAAAGCAGCTGAAGATTATTTGGGCGAAACAGTAACTGAAGCTGTGATTACCGTACCGGCCTATTTTAATGATAGCCAGCGTCAGGCTACTAAAGATGCCGGCCGTATTGCTGGTCTGGACGTAAAACGTATTATTAATGAACCAACAGCTGCGGCTCTGGCTTTTGGTATGGATAAAGGTGAAAAAGGCGACCGCAAGATTGCCGTTTATGACCTTGGTGGTGGTACGTTTGATATTTCCATTATTGAAATCGCTGAAATTGATGGCGACAAACAGTTTGAAGTATTGGCCACTAATGGTGATACATTCCTCGGTGGTGAAGACTTTGACCAGCGTCTGATTAACTACATCATTGATGAATTCAAAAAAGATCAGGGCATCGACCTGAAAAATGATGTAATGGCCTTGCAACGTCTGAAAGAAGCTGCGGAAAAAGCCAAAATCGAACTGTCCAGCGGCCAGCAGACTGAAATCAACCTGCCTTACATCACCATGGATGCTTCTGGTCCGAAACATTTGGCCATGAAAATTACCCGTGCCAAATTCGAAAGTCTGGTAGAAGACCTGATTACCCGCTCTATCGAACCTTGCCGCACCGCAATTAAAGATGCCGGTCTGAGTGTAAACGATATTAACGATGTGATTCTGGTAGGCGGTCAGAGCCGTATGCCGAAGGTACAGGAAGCGGTTAAAGACTTCTTTGGCAAAGAACCACGCCGTGACGTTAATCCGGATGAAGCCGTTGCTGTAGGTGCTGCGATTCAGGGTGCGGTACTGGCTGGTGACCGTAGCGACGTATTGTTGCTGGACGTAACGCCATTATCTCTGGGTATTGAAACCATGGGTGGTGTGATGACCAAACTCATCAATAAAAATACCACCATTCCTACCAAGGCAACACAGACATTCTCTACCGCCGAAGACAACCAGAGTGCTGTAACCATCCATGTATTACAGGGCGAACGTGAACGTGCTTCTGCCAATAAGAGTCTGGGACAGTTTAATCTAGGTGATATTCCGCCAGCTCCGCGTGGTGTTCCACAGGTAGAAGTGACTTTTGACATTGACGCCAATGGTATTCTGCACGTATCTGCTAAAGACAAAGGTACTGGCAAAGTAGCCAATATTACCATTCAGGCTTCTTCTGGCTTGAGTGAAGAAGAAATCGAACGCATGGTAAAAGATGCGGAGGCCAATGCTGAAGAAGACCGCAAGTTGGCTGAACTGGTAAGCAGCCGCAATCAGGCTGAAGCCCTGATTCACTCTGTACAGAAATCTCTAAGTGAATACGGCGACAAACTGGACGCTGCTGAGAAAGAAAAAATTGAAGCAGCCATCAAGGAAGCTGAAGAAGCTGTTAAGGGCGAAGATAAAGCTACTATTGATGCTAAAGCTGAGGCTTTGGGTACAGCTAGCCAGAAACTTGGCGAAATGATGTATGCTCAGGCACAGGCTGAAGGTCAGCAGGCTGGCGCTCAAGCAGAACAGCCACAAAACAAAGGCAACGACGATATCGTCGATGCTGAATTTGAAGAAGTAAAAGACAAAGAGAAAAAAGACTGATTTTTTCTCCTTACATGTACAACCCCACTTACGAGTGGGGTTTTATTTTATGGATGATTTGTAACAGAAAAAGCCTATTTTATCTGACCAATTGCTCAGGCAGATAAGAACGATTACTTTCATCCAGATATTTTTGGTGTTCAAACCACAGTTTTGGTATTGCTGTCTGCCAGTATTTTTTACACAGATGAATACATATATGGACAGATACTACCATTATATCTGTAAAAAAACTAACATGTTAGGAGGCTGGCCGTTACAATAATCATACCAATTATTTACAACAAAGCAATTCTACTGGAGCAGAAGATGGACTTTTATATTTTGCTAATCCTACTGGGCATCTGTTGTGCCATATTAACGGCTGGATTTTGTGGACGTACGCAGCGTTGGGGACCTTGGACAATGCTGATTGGCATTAGCTGTCTGCTGCTTCTGATTATGGTGATGATTTATAAACTGTCACGTGTTGTCTGATTATTGGCAGCCCTCTACCAGTTTGCTGTCCATTCAGGCAGACAACTTAACTAGTTTAAATGCAGACAGAAATCAATGACAATGATTACAACCAGATAGAATTGATGTATAACTTTATCTTGTCCAGTTAATACTATTCCCACTAAGAAAATTTGAAAATAGGTAACCACATGCAAAAAAAATTAAGCAAAATGACATGTATCGAAGATTTGCGCAAAGTTGCTAAGCGCAAAGTACCGAAAATGTTTTACGATTATGCCGATACCGGTTCGTGGACAGAATCTACCTATCATGCCAATAGTGATGATTTTCAAGGTATTAAGCTACGTCAGCGCGTACTGACGGATATGACCGGCCGTACACTAGAAACAACGATGGTAGGACAGCAAGTAAAAATGCCTGTGGCACTGGCACCTACGGGATTAACCGGTATGCAACATGCTGATGGCGAGATTCTGGCGGCACGGGCGGCAGAAAAATTTGGTGTACCATTCACCCTGTCCACCATGTCTGTCTGCTCCATCGAGGATGTTGCAGAAAACACCAGCGCCCCTTTTTGGTTTCAACTGTATGTGATGCGTGATCGTGAATTTATGCGCGATCTGATTCGCCGTGCTCAAGCCGCACAATGCTCCGCGCTGGTGGTTACTGCTGATTTACAGGTACTAGGACAAAGACATAAAGACATTAAAAATGGCCTGTCTACACCTCCTAAACCAACCCTGCGCAACTGGATGAATCTGGCTACCAAACCAGAATGGTGTCTGGCCATGCTGAATACTCAGCGTCGCACTTTCCGCAACATCGTTGGCCATACCAAAGGTGTTGCTGACATGACCTCACTGTCCTCATGGACATCTGAACAATTTGACCCGCGTCTGAGCTGGAAAGACATAGAGGAAATCAAGGATTTATGGGGTGGAAAACTGATTATCAAAGGTATCTTGGATGCTGAAGATGCTGAAATGGCAGTGAAATCTGGTGCAGATGCGATTGTGGTATCCAATCATGGCGGCCGCCAGCTAGATGGTGCACCCTCTACTATCCATGCTTTACCCAATATTGTCTCTGCGGTAGGTAATAATATTGAAGTTTGGCTGGACAGTGGTATCCGCAGTGGTCAGGACGTTCTCAAAGCCATTGCCATGGGTGCCAAAGGTACATTGATTGGTCGAGCATTCCTATATGGTCTGGGCGCATATGGTGAAGACGGAGTAAAACGCGCATTAGAAATTATTTATGATGAAATGGATACTACCATGGCCTTTACTGGACATACTGATATTAAAACCGTCAATACGGATATTTTGATACCCGGTACTTATCCTGTTGCCAGATAAATTCATCTAACCCAAACAACATTTAGGGCTATTTGTTTCAAACAAATAGCCTTTTTTATTGATACAGGCCGCTAATACATCTTATGGCAATATTTACTAGCGATTTTCACATACAGGAACAGGTGACAAAGCTTCTATAGCCAGCTATGCTTGCCTTTTTGATTGCAGATTAAATTGTTATGAACATCACTGAGAAAATTGCTTCAGAACTGAATGTTGCTTCTGCACGGATTCAGGCTGCGATTGACTTGCTGGATGATGGCGCCACTGTACCGTTTGTGGCACGTTACCGCAAAGAAGCTACTGGAGGTCTGGATGATACTCAACTACGTACCCTTGCTGAACGCCTACAATACCTGCGTGAATTACAGGAACGCAAACAGACAGTACTATCCAGCATTGAAGAACAGGGCAAACTCACTGATGAATTGCGGCAGACCATAGCAGCAGTTGATAACAAAACTGCATTGGAAGATATTTATCTTCCCTTTAAACCCAAACGCCGTACTAAAGCCCAGATTGCCCGCGAGCATGGGCTGGCACCACTAGCTGAAGCTCTACTCACTCAGCCAGACCTGAATCCGGAAAGCGCCGCACAAAGCTATCTGAACGACAACGTAGCCGACAGCAAGGCGGCGCTGGATGGCGCGCGTGCAATTTTGATGGAACAATTTGCTGAAGATGCCAATCTAATTGGGCGCTTACGTGATAAATTGTGGCGTGAAGGAGAAATCCATGCCACGATACTCGAAGGTCAGGAAAGTGTCGGCGAGAAATTCAAAGACTACTTTAATCACCGCGAACTGATTCACAGTATGCCCAGTCACCGTGCACTGGCCATATTGCGCGGCCGCAATGAAGGTATACTGGCACTCAGTCTGAAATACCAGCCAGATGACACCCCACTGAGCGAACAGAGTATTTACGAACAACTGATTGCGCAACAGTTCGGCATTGCTGATATGGGACGTGCAGCCGACCGCTGGTTACGTGACACCGTACGCCTGAGCTGGCGTGCCAAAATCTTCCTGTCACTGGAACTGGAAGCGCTGAACCGACTAAAAGAAAATGCAGATCAGGCTGCCATTAGCGTTTTTGCCCAGAACCTGAAAGATTTACTGCTGGCCGCACCGGCCGGCCGTCTTACCACCATCGGGCTTGACCCCGGCATCCGTACTGGTGTGAAGGTAGCAGTAGTTGACGATACTGGCAAGCTGCTGGAAACCGCCACCATCTACCCGCATCAACCGCGTAACGACTGGAAAGGCGCACTAACCATACTGATGCATCTGGTTAAACAGTATAAAGTTCGGCTGATTGCCATCGGCAACGGTACCGCCAGCCGAGAAACCGACAAACTGGCCGGTGAGCTGATTCGCACCCTGCCCGATTACCACCTGCAAAAAATTGTTGTCTCCGAAGCTGGCGCATCTGTTTATTCCGCTTCGGCTCTGGCAGCCAAAGAATTTCCCGATTTGGATGTTAGCCTGCGTGGAGCTGTTTCTATTGCCCGCCGCCTGCAAGACCCACTGGCTGAGTTAGTTAAAATCGACCCTAAGTCCATTGGCGTTGGCCAGTATCAGCATGATGTTAACCAAAGCCAGCTAGCCAAAAGCCTGGATGCTGTAGTTGAAGACTGTGTGAATGCAGTGGGTGTAGATGTTAATACCGCCTCAGTTGCGTTACTCGCGCGTATTTCTGGCTTGAACAACACACTGGCACAGAATATTGTCAGCTATCGCGACCAAAATGGCGCTTTCTCCAATCGCAAGACTCTGCTCAAAGTACCTCGTCTAGGTAGCAAAACCTTCGAACAGGCAGCCGGCTTTCTGCGTATTCAGGGCGGAGATGAACCACTGGATGCCAGTGCCGTCCATCCCGAAAGTTATCCCATCGTTGCCAGAATGCTCCAGACAACGCAACTGCGTGCCGACCAGCTCATTGGCAACCGCAGCGTGCTTAAGGCACTGAAACCTGCCGATTACATCGATGCCAATGTGGGGCTGCCTACCATTAACGACATTCTGGCCGAACTGGAAAAACCCGGCCGCGATCCACGTGGTGAATTTCAAACCGCCACCTTTGCCGACGGTGTGGAAGACATTACCGACCTTCAGCCCGGCATGATACTTGAAGGCGTAGTCAGCAATGTGGCTGCATTTGGCGCCTTTGTTAATATTGGTGTCCATCAGGACGGACTGGTACATGTTTCCGCACTGGCCGACCGTTACATTGCCGACCCGCGCGATATTGTTAAAGCCGGTGATGTTGTTAAGGTTAAAGTAATCGAAGTTGATGTACTGCGCAAACGTATTGCTCTGTCCATGCGTCTGAATGACGATGCCCAGACAACATCTCAACGAAACGAACGCCCGCGCAGACAGAATGGCAAAACGCCACACAAACCCAATAGTGCAGATAATGCCATGGCTGCAGCCTTTGCCCGTTTGAAACAGTAACAACACAACGGTAATCAAATAACATCAGAGGGCGCATTAACTGCGCCCTCTGTTTATGACAACCAGACATTACATCTAGTGACAATCCTTGCCAGAAAGCAACACACTCACCTGCGAATGATCCTGAAAAGTATAAACATATACAAAATCAAACCCGCCCAGCAACATACGCCGGGTTAGCGGCTGGCGGCAACTCTGCTGTAAATCCTTTTTTACCGATTCCACATTGAAATTATTCTGATTACGCTTGCTATCGAGCACCGTATACGAATAATAAATTGTCTGGTTATGCCGTACTGCTGCGTTAAACATAATCTGGTTATGCTTCTGCGGCAGCTTCTTCTGTAACGCCAGCAACTGTTGGTCAACAGATGTTGTCAACGCCGGGTCAATCGCCAGCGGCATATGCGCAGGTTGGCTGGCTGCTTCAGATGAAGTAGTGGCTGAATCCGCTGTTTGCTGGTTACAGCCGGCCAGCAAACACAGGCAGAATAGCACACAGAATATTTTTTTCATGATTTACACTTTCAGCGCAAATAGTAGGCAAGTTATCCAGTAGTACCTGTAAATTCTACCGTACACCCCTTAAATCTATTCCAGATAACCAGAAAATAGTGTAACACGCCTAGACTAATTTTCTACCTGTTTAATGACATTATTTAGATCATCCATTTTCAGGTTTGTACGCAAATATTCCTCGTCCTCAGGCAGCACAATTTCTATCGATTGCTTGCCCTCAAACGCCAGCTCAGCCTTACTGGCCATAAAATCAATTACATGCCCGCCCAGTTTACGCGTAGTATCAATAAAATGTAGATGAAAACCGGCTACCGATAACTCTTTGAAAAATTCCGGTGTCCAGAAACCAATTAATGTACCGCTTACATCCTTTACACTATCTACTACCTGCTGTTCAAATACCTTTACTACAGACGGATAAGGTTTCTGCTGCGCAAACGGACGGCGGATTTTCAGCTTATTAAAGCGGCCACTGATTTTTACGGCTATAAATACATTATCCAGTGGCAAGTAGTGCGCCAGATGTGTATACAGATTATCTTTACTCACATCGGTGATATCCACTACTTTATCCGGCTGAAAGGTCGTTATCTGTAAAAATGGCAAAAGCTCATCATCACCCATCACCTTTACCGCTTTATCACCGTCTGCTTCCAGAAAATCCTTATCAATAACTACCTCACCGGCAAGTGCATGCGAGCAGCCCAAACCAAAATCACCATGTTTCTTTGCTTCCTCAACACTGAACACCCCATCAAATAACCCTGCCATCAATGCATTAATTGTTGAAAACTGCACGATTACCTTCTTCATTTCTGTCTACTCCAGCAGAAAATTCTAAATTATTTACATATTAATATATTCTATATTACACCTTAAATTAATATATTTTTAGCTGTTTCTTACCTCAGCCTGATTTAATCCCAGAAGTTTTAAAGACGCCATAAACAACAAATTGCCCTGACAGATAGCTCCCATAAGTACTGCTGTATACGAAACAGCAGTGCCGATACTGTTATGGTATGAGCAATTTTGATTCTGGCTATGATTTAGACTAGCGCAATCAACCAACCGCTCTCACAAGCAACCCATGCAACTTTTGTTAATTATTTTCTGGCTGCCATTGCAGAAATCTGTACTCTGGCTGCTGCCAAGTACATTGTCTTGACTGCTATTTGCATAGCTGCTCACACTGGTGGAAAGTCAATTAAAGGTCGCGTGTAAACAACCTGTGGCGGCATTTATATCTATTGCTCGCTGTTGTAGCCGTGACTGGTCGATAGCTACCGGATAAATGGGATATCAATGGCACATTGATGTGTCTGCTTGGTACTGCAATTATGCTATTAGCACCACGAGGCCGAATTTTTGCTTAATTTATTAATTCTGCTGAATGTGGCATTTACCTGCGCGAAAAGTGACAAGCAGACAAGCTACGTCTAAACTTGCTGTTTATAGCTGAACGAACTATGGCTGTAGATTATTATGTTATTAAAAAGCTTACTTTCATTGTCGTTAGGTACATTTGCACTAGGTATGGCAGAATTCAGTATGATGGGCATTCTGCCAGATGTGGCCGCTTCACTCGGTATCGATATTGCACAGGCCGGGCATTTTATTGCTGCTTATGCGCTTGGTGTATGCTGTGGAGCATGGCTGCTGGTATTAAGTTACCGCTTACCGCCCAAAACCATTCTGCTGTCCCTGTCGGTACTGATTGCGATTGGTAATCTACTGGCGGCCATGGCACCCGGCTATATAACTTTGCTAGTGGCACGTTTTATTTCCGGCTTGCCACATGGCGCCTATTTTGGCATCGGTTCAATTGTTGCTACCAAACTGGCGCCTCCCGGACGTTCGGCGCAGGCAGTAGCCATGATGATTGCCGGCATGACGGTAGCCAATCTGCTTGGTGTACCAGTCGGTACATGGCTGAGTCTGCATTTAAGCTGGCGGCTGGTATTTACTTTGGTTGCCGTAGTAGCAATTGTACTGGTGTTCACTTTGCAGCGTTTTATTCCATCAATAGAACGACTACCAGATACCGGTATTCTGGGACAGTTCCATTTTCTGAAATCGGCGGCACCGTGGCTGATTCTGGCGGCCACTACTTTAGGTAATGGCGGAATCTTCTGCTGGTTCAGTTATATCAGCCCGTTATTAACGCAGGTATCCGGTTTCAGTGATAATCAGGTTAGTTTGTTAATGGTGCTGGCCGGTGCCGGTATGGTGGCTGGCAACTGGTATGGTGGCCGTCTGTCAGACCACTATACGCCGGGACAGGTAGCCGCCAGTTTACAGGGGCTGGCGGCTGTGGCACTGCTACTGATTTTTCTGTTTGCTTCAACTGGCTGGCTGTCGGCGACACTGATGTGTATATGTACATTCTGCCTGTTTGCGGTATCGGCACCGCAACAATTGTTATTGCTGCGCCACTCCCCGGGCGGTGCGCTGCTTGGTGCAGCCAGTGTACAGATGGCATTTAATTTGGGTAATGCCATTGGTTCGTATGGCGGCGGACTGGCCATCAGCCAGCACTGGGGCTATCAATATCCAGCGTTACTGGGTGTACCACTGACATTATGCGGTTGTGCCTGTCTGATATGGTTTCACCGCCGCTATGAAAATCAGGGACAGCTTATCTGAAACTTACGGAGATTATGATGAATGATTCTACACCATTGAACATCAGGCAACGCATGCAAGTGGCCATTAAAAATGGCAATAAAGCTGAACAGCAACGCCTGTGGCATGAATACAGTGGCCAGCAGGGCTTTTCCAATGAATGGGTGATGGCGGCGCGACTGGGTGAGCCCGGCTATACAGAAGAACAGGCACATATGGTTGCCTGCCTGTTTGGCCGCTGTTAGCCAGTACGATTACATTATGAGTATTTATGGTTGAAATGATGGTTGAAACACATCCGCTTGCTCCCTTTTTACCAGCCAATGCCCGATTGCTGATGCTTGGCTCGTTCCCGCCACCGGCTGCACGCTGGAAAATGCATTTCTACTATCCGAATCTACAAAACGATATGTGGCGCATTTTCGGGCTGGTGTTTTTTCAGGACAAACATTATTTTTTCACCGATAACAATAAAGCATTTAATGAATCGCTAATCCGTGCTTTTTTATCTGAACGAGGCATTGCCATTAATGATACTGCCTATCAGATCAGGCGCCTGCAAAACAATGCAGCAGACAAGTTTCTCGAAGTGGTTACTCCGGTAGATTTACCGGCCTTACTGGCACAAATTCCGGATTGTCAGCACATAATGACTACCGGTGACAAGGCCACCAGCACACTACTACAGCTTCTGCCAGCCGGTACAACCGCACCAACTATCGGCCATTCCAGTGATATCACTCTGGCTGGCCGACATCTAACTTTATCCAGACTGCCCTCTTCTTCGCGTGCCTATCCGCTCGCACTGGAACGTAAAGCAGCCATTTATCAGGACTATTTTTATACCATCGGTTTATTAAACTGATTCTAACTATTTAGCGGGAGAACATTAATGCATATTCTGGTTTTTGGAGCCACTGGTGGCGTTGGCAGGTCTTTAGTTGAGCAGGCATTGGCTAATGGTGATGAAGTTACTGCAGCAGTACGCACACCGGAAAAACTCAACTTACAGCATCCTAACTTGCATATTCGCCGCTGTGATGCGTTTGAGGCAGTTGATGTTGCGGCACTGTTTGCCGCTAACAGCCATTACGATGCAGTAGCTTCAGCCCTGAATACCAATCATGGGGTCAAACCGGGTGATGATTTGCAGCGCATGCTCAGCAATATTGCCCCGCAATTGCAAAAACATGGCATTAAACGCATCGTCTACTGCGCTTCCGCCGGTGTGAATAATGAGCTGGAAGGTGAACATGGTCAGGCTGCGATGGAATTTTTACGCCATCCACTGGCCGATCATCGTGCAGCAATTGAGCAGATTCAGGCGGCTAGTCTGGACGCAACGATTGTGCGCCCGCTGGGCTTAACCCATGATGCGCTTTCTGGTCATTATGTTGAAGCAGCACAGGGCATTCCGGCTGGCAGTGGCCGTATTGCCCGCGCGGATGTAGCTCATTTTATGTTGAAAGCGCTACATAACGATGCTTATATCGGCCAGTCTATAGCGTTATCAGGTATCTGAATAAACAACTGCTGCCAGAAAATCAACTCATGGCAGCAGTATTTTTTGGCCGGCTGTTTGCTGTAGCGGATAGCCGGTTTCTATTTGTGAATTTTCTGATAAAACGATGCCTCGCCCTCTGGGCGGGTTTTGAAACGTTTATGTAGCCAGTAATACTGTGACGGCTGTTCGCGCACCCGTGCCTCAATAAAATCATTCATACGCTGGGTATCAGCAACTATGTCTTTACTGGGGAAATTTTCCCACTGCGGATAAAAACGCAGGGTAACACTGCCATCTGCTTCACGGGTCGGAATCGCCGGAATAACCTTAGCTTTAGTTAAAGCTGCAATACGGCTAAGGCCGGCAATCGTAGCAGTGGGAATAGCGAAAAAATTCACAAAAATCGATTCACGCCGGCCAAAATCCTGATCGGGCAGATAAAGAAAAGGAGCACTGCTGGCTTTGATTTTCTTGATAATGGCACGCAGCCCTTCCGTACGTCCAATCAGAAAAGCATTGTTATAACGCTGGCGACCTTTGAGAATTTGCTCATCCAGCTGCTTGTTCTTCTGGTGCGAATAGACACTAATCAGAGGAACATCCTGATTGAGGGCATACACCGCCGCCTCAAAAGCAGTAAAGTGCGGATAGAGTAAAATCACTTTCTCACCGGCAGCCAGTGCTTCATCCAGATAATGCCTGTCCTGATAGCGCACCAGTTTTTTCAACCGTCTGGCATTGCCATACCAGTATAGGCCATACTCCAGTAACAGCATGGACATATGATAAAAATGTTCACGCAGTACCTTGCGCCGCTGCCGTTCTGTCCATTCAGGAAAACATTGGCGCAAATTAATCAGGCCAATGCGCCGCCGTGGCGCTACCGCATAATAACTTAACCAGCCCACACATCGTGCCAGTGCATGAATCATACACAACGGCAGTAATTGCAGCACATATAAAAAAGCAAACGCCAATTTCATCATCATTACTAATATTACCTAACTGCTTATCGCTAGCCATGCACTTAAACGCTATCTATTGTACACAAGCTGCCACCACTTTACATTCACAGCTGTATATAAACATTTGCCTTACAACAGATTGTAATAGTGTTGTGTATACGGAAAGGATAAAAAAATAACACGGCCTGCACAGAATGCACAGGCCGTGTTAGTAGATAACAAAGGATTTCAATGTGCCCCGCCGCCACCGCCACTACCAAACGGTGGCTTGGCAAACCATACCAGCACAATCAGAATTAAGAAAGTCAAACCATACAGCCAGAATAAATCATTCGCACCCATAATATGCGCCTGCTGACCAATAGTATGCTCAATCGAACCTAAAGGCTGAACACCACTTAAACCGAGCTGATTCATACCCTGAATTGACTCATTCATAGTGCTATTATAAGGATGGATGTTTTCCACCAATTGCGTATGATGCAAAGCTTCACGTTTATCCCACAATACATTTACCATTGAAGTACCAATACCACCGGCCAGAATGCGTACAAAATTGGAAATACTCGACGCGCTGGCAATCTGCGAACCAGACATATTAGACAGGGTAATCTGAGTTAACGGCATAAAGAACATCGCCATACCAATTCCCTGAACAAACTGCGGCCAGAATACATCCATAAAACCCATACCAGCATTAAAATTGGTACGCCAGAAGAAACAGATAGCGTATACGGTAAAGCTGATGGTTACCAGCGCCCGCATGTCCAGCCGGTTACCAAACTTACCAATCAGCGGCGACAACAATACTGGAAAAATACCAATAGGTGCCGTGGCCAGTCCCGCCCAGGTAGCGGTATAACCAAGCTGCATCTGCAACAGCATCGGCAGCAGTACAATCGCCCCCATATAGGTCATATAGGCTGTACTGAGGGTAATTACCCCTACGGTAAAATTACGGTCTTTAAACAGGCGCAAGTCTACAATCGGGTATTTGGCATACCATTCCCAGATAACAAAGTAGCCCAGACACACTATAGCAATAACAGCCAAAACAATAATTTCATTGGATGAGAACCAGTCGAGCTCATGGCCACGGTCAAGCATCATCTGCAAGGCACCTACGCCTACTACCATCAGCGATAAGCCCATGCGGTCGATTGGCTCGTGTACAGTTTCGGTTTCGCGTTTTTTCATCATCTGCCATGAAATACCGGCAGCCAGCAAACCAATTGGCACATTAATAAAGAAAATCCAGCCCCAATGCCAGTTATCACTGATGATACCACCCAGAATCGGCCCGAAAATCGGCGCCACAATGATTACCATCGACCACATAGCCAGAGCCATTGGGCGTTTTTCCGGCGGATAGGCAGCCATCAGCAAACTTTGCGACAGCGGAATCATCGGTCCGGCCACGGCACCCTGCAACACGCGGAAAAACACCAGCAATGCCAGACTAGGTGCAATACCACATAAAAACGAGGCCAACACAAACGACAGTGTCGCCACAACAAAGACTTTCACTTCACCAAAGCGGCGCGCTAGCCAGCCAGTAAGCGGTACTGAAATAGCATTCGCTACCGCAAATGCAGTAATCACCCACGTACCCTGACTATTGGCTGCACCCAGATTACCAGTAATGGTTGGCAATGCCACATTGGCAATGGTGGAATCCAGCACCTGCATAAAAACGGCCAGTGACAATGCCACCGTAACCAGAGCCAGTGCCGGACCTTTTAAAGGAGAATGCGTCATTCAAGCAGCCTTATTGCAGAAACATTACTCATCTTGCAGCATATCCAAATCTGTGCCCACAGACACAAATAATGCGGTTCACAAAGACGATGCTTCTGGAATTACAGTAAAATCAGGCCAAATCACTACCTGAGTAAAGCCTGCTGGTGACAGGGCTATTATTCCTGTACCAGCAACGTCCAGATAAGATTCAGCGTTAACAGAATCAGGGAGCGTACTGGGCGAAAATCTGCTCAATCATATTATTGATTGGCGTCCAGTCAATTGCAGCCATATTGCCATTGGTGGGAATCGCATGCACCGATGTTAAATCCTGCCCATTCTGGTTACGCGTATTTACCTCAACATCCATTGATAACCCTACCCGCAACGGATGCGTAGCCAATTCCTTCGGATCCAGCGCAATACGCACCGGCACGCGCTGTACCACCTTAATCCAGTTACCAGTTGCATTCTGTGCCGGTAAAAGAGAAAACGCAGCACCAGTACCGGCAGATAAACCAGCTACCTTACCGTGATAAATTACTTTACTACCATACACATCCGCTTTGATTTCTACCGGCTGCCCGATACGGATTTTAGCCAACTGGCTTTCCTTGAAGTTGGCATCTACCCAGACATTATTCAACGGTACTACCGCCATCAGTGCCGCGCCTGTAGCCACTTTCTGACCCACCTGAGCATTGCGTTTGGCAACTTGTCCATCTACTGGCGCCTTGATTTGGGTACGCTGTAAATCCAGCCATGCACTTTTCAGATGGCTGACTGCTGTCATCACTGCCGGCTGCTGGCGCAGCGGAACATTGTGCCCCAACACTGCTTTTGCCGCACTTTCCTGTCCTTGCACGGCTTTAAGTTTTGCCTGAGCCTCCAATACCGCATCACGAGCATGGCTTAACTCTTCAGCAGAAATAGCATCCGTACCAGCCAGACTTTGGCGACGCTGCAAGTCTGCTTGCAAGCGTTTTAACTGAACCTGTTGTGCGGCTACCTGTGCACTGGCCTGACGTGACTGGGCAGTCTGCTGCTGATTCTGGCGAATCGCATTAATCAGCTCATCATGTGCCCGTTCAAACGCTAGCTGCATATCACTGTTATCCAGTTCAACCAGCACCTGACCAGCTTTAACAGTTTGCGTGTCATCCACATTCACCTTTTGCACCGTACCAGTAATCTGCGGCGTAATCTGCACCAGATGACCATTCACATATGCATCATCGGTGGATTCTTTATGCTGCCAGACCAGCAGATACATCAGCAGAAAGCCCAGCGCAATCAGCAGGAATACAGCAGTCAGCACCACCAACTTGCGCTTGCGGCCTGCGGGTATATGTTCAGACTGCGGCTGAACCGCTGGTTGCGAGGTTGTTACCGCCTCGTTAGTTTGCTTTTGTTCACTCATACGTAAATAGCTCAATAAAATAAAAAAATAACAGTAAATTAACGAGTAGCCTGAGTATCTGAAAGCTGGAAACCACCACCCAGCGCAGCATGCAGACTATTCCAGCTCTGTTGCTGCCAGGCAATGGTTTTAACCCAATCAGCACGTGCCCTCAAAGCAGTATCTTCGCGTTGCAATTTGGTAATGGCATTGTCCAGCCCGGCCGCGTGACGTTTGCTGCTGGATACCGCATTCTGCTGTGCCACCTGAAAAGCCTGCTGCTGCAATGACAATGCCACAGTACTGTGCTGATAATCACTCATGGCATCGGCTGCCTGCTGCAAGGCTGTCAGTACCGTCTTATCATATTGGGCTACCTGTTCATTATAGGCAGAACGTTTACCCGACAATGCCGCTTGCAAACTGCCCGAAGTAAAGATAGGCAACGAAATGGCTGGCACAATACCCAGCATCCGTGAAGAGGAATGCACCAGATCAAACGCATCCACGTGCGCCAGACCGGCCAAACCCTTAATTTCAATATTAGGATAAAATGCCGCCTCTGCCGCCTTGATACCAAAATAATTTGACTGTAATAAAGCCCGTTGTGCAGCAATATCAGGCCGTTTTCCCAGAATATCCGCACGCAGCCCATCAACCGCCACCTCAGGCACTTTACCCAGGGGCTGAGGTATCATTACTGGCAGCTGGTTTGGCGACAGACCAACCAGTGCCGCCATGCTATGGCGCGCACGTTCGATATCCGCCTGCGTTTGGCGCAAGGTACTTTGCAAGCCCAATACTGTTTGCGTAAAAGTATACTCATCACTGGCTGGTTGCAGACCAGCTCTAATCCGGTTGGCAACCAGCTTTTGCAACTGCTGATTCACACCAATACGCTGTTGCAAAATATGCGCCTGTTCCTGCAACAACTGCCATTGTGTATATTGCGATACAATGCTCTGGCTTAACACCAGTCGTGCCTGTTCCTGCTGATAAGCAGCAGCAAGACGCGCACCAAGTGCCGCCTTAATCAGATTACGCTGCTTACCCCAGAAATCAAAAGTATAATTAACGGCCACAGCAGCCATTTCATTACGGAAAACATGATTCGGGTCATCACCAGCCCTATTTGAATCCGGCTTCGGATTCAAATAGGCAGCTACCCCATTTGCCTGTACTCCTACCTGTACACCAGCCTCACCTCTGGCACCACGCCATTGCGCCTCTGCTTGTGCAACACGTGCAGCAGCAATATGCAAATCCGGTGCATTAGCCAAACCAATATCCATCAGCTTATTCAACAGCGGCTGATTCAGACCCAGCCACCAGTTCTGCCTAGCATGGGCAGACTGACCGGCAGGTAATTGCAGTTGTGTCGCCTCCTGAGGCGTTTGCAAATCTGGTTGCTGGCCAAAATTGGCACAGGCAGACAACAGCAGTAAAGCAACCGGAGTAATAAGGGATAACTGACGTAATCGGAATCGGGGCACAGACACAGTTAATTTCATGCAAATCTCAGCAAAAAAGTTAAGCAGCAGTTAATAACTTGGTTAGCAACTGCTGCAATTGTTCATATTCCGGTTCACTCAGGGCTGACCATACCCGCCGGCGTACCTCATTGGTTTCCGGACTAACCAGCTGAATCAGATTTTCACCAGCCTTAGTTAACTTCAAGGTAATTTTACGCCGGTCTAAAGGATGAGTAGAACGCGTTACCCAGCCATTAAGCACCAAATCATCAGACAGACGCGTTGCACTGGTGCGGGTTAGATTCAGAATACTGCTCAGTTCTGATGGTAAAATCTCATGATTCGGCCGCGCATAAACCGCTATCAGCGCATGCCACAGACTTTCTGACAGATGGTGCTGGCGCAAACGTTCATTCAGCTCACTTTGAATAGTCGTATGCACCAGACGTATTAACCGACTAAGCATTACCAGCTGAACATTCATGCTTGGCATTTTCACTGCCAGCACCCCTAAAGTAGCTTCCAGTTCGGTAGCAGGAAGAGAAAAACCCATGTTAGAGCACCTCAAAATCCAAAAAATAAACCATTACAATAACCATACCATTTATTATAAATGAAGCTTATAGTTTGGCTGAAAATATTCCAACCCCAAAATAGTAACTATATTATCAAATTTATTGACAAGTACTCTTATATGCCCGTAAACCGCCCCATCAGCAAATGTCATTAACGATGCACCTTTTCCAGTTCACAGACATAATCTGCCATATGCCATACCAGAAATCAGGCTGACCACACCACAATCATAGACTGCTTTGAACCATCATTTAGACCAGGGCACCAGCCAGAACCAGTCACAGAAAAATCAACCAGCCGAATTTGTTAATAAACAGTCCCAAATTCCACACTGATAATTATTTTTCTATACAAACCATAAGATAAAAATCCAGAACTATCCTTATGTGTTAAGGCATAATTATATTTGATAACAGATTAAATATTTAGTTATTTTGAATATTTTTACGCCATATTAACTAGATATCTGTTTTATTCCGCCTGTCTCAACAACCTTTCACACCTGCCTTAAACAAAATTGCACCTTTCCCCCTATACAAAACTGCAATTTTCTTAGCAAACACATCACTAACAACAACAAAAAACAGCAAGATTAGTTTATTTCCCAGACAAGCTTTCAGCCTGCCATAAACCCAACACGCACCTATTATGACAAAATCCTGCAACTGTCAAAACCGTATCCGCAACCGGCACAACAACTAGCAAAAAGGCTGCCTGAAAAGCAGCCTTTCTCCATACAACCTGAATCAAATACCCGCAGCTTCACGCAATAATTGCGCCTTATCCGTGCGTTCCCATGTAAATTCTGGTTCTTCACGCCCAAAGTGGCCATATGCAGCCGTTTTCGCATAAATCGGCCGCTGCAAATCCAGCATTTTAATAATCCCTTTCGGACGTAAATCAAAATGTTTCTGCACAATCTCAATCAATCGATTTTCATCAATTTTACCGGTACCGAAAGTATCAATCGCAATAGAAGTAGGCTGCGCAATACCGATAGCATAAGAAATCTGAATCTGACACTGGCTGGCCAAACCGGCAGCAACAATATTCTTCGCCACATAACGGCAGGCATAAGCAGCAGAACGGTCAACCTTGGTAGGGTCTTTACCAGAAAACGCACCCCCACCATGCGGCGCTGCACCACCATAAGTATCCACAATAATCTTGCGGCCAGTCAGACCACAGTCGCCCTGCGGCCCGCCAATCACAAAACGGCCGGTTGGATTAATCAGATACTGCGTTTCATCAGTTAACATATCAGCAGGCAATACCGGCTTAATGATACATTCTTTCACCGCTTCAACCAGTTCCTCACGCCCGACATCCGGTTCATGTTGCGTAGACAGCACCACCGTATCAATGCGTTTCACCTTACCAGTCTCACTGTCATACACACAGGTTAGCTGCGCCTTCGCATCCGGGCGCAACCATGGCAGCTCACCACTTTTACGCACTTCACTCTGGCGCTGCATCAGACGATGCGCATAATAAATAGCAAACGGCATCAGCGTAGGCGTTTCATCACAGGCATAACCAAACATCAGCCCCTGATCACCGGCACCCATATCCAGGTCAAGACCTTCCCCTTCATTGACACCCTGCGCAATATCAGGAGACTGCTCGTCATAACACATCATTACCGCACAGCCGCTGGCATCAAAACCCAGCTCCGATGAGTTATAACCGATACGTTTAATCGTATCGCGTGCAACCTGAATATAATTAATATGCGCACGTGTAGAAACCTCACCGGCCAGCACACACAAGCCGGTATTGACTAGAGTTTCAGCCGCCACGCGTGCGGCAGGGTCCTGAGTCAGGATAGCGTCTAAAATAGAATCGGAAATCTGGTCGGCAACTTTATCTGGATGACCCTCAGATACCGATTCAGAAGTAAACAGAAATTCACTCATAATTGGCGGATACTTTCTGATGCTAATAATGCTTTATGGGCAGTTGTAGATGCTTTTGTTATAATGTCGCCCAAATTTTGAGTTTGAGATACAGAACAGATGCAAAAGCTGGTTTATGTCGTATTTTCCTTGTTGGCATTAATTCCCTTGCCAATCTTACAAGGCATAGGTTCAATACTGGGGCGTCTTGGCTATTACTTTGCCACCAATGAACGTAAACGCACAACTAGAAATCTACATTTTAGCAAACTTGCCGTCAACGACCAACAAGCAGAGAAACTGGTTAAATCCGTTTTCGCCGAAACAGCCAAAAGCGGGCTTGAACTGTCCATTGCATGGACCCGCTCCAGCAAACATATTGTCTCCTTGTTTAAAGAAGTGAACGGCTGGGAACATATCGAAGAAGCCATCGCCCGCAACGAAGGCCTGCTGCTTATTACCCCGCATCTGGGCAATTACGACCTTGCCGGCCGTTACCTGAGTGAAAAACTGCCCTTTCCTCTCACCGCCATGTATCGCCCACCCAAAATAAGTTGGCTGGAAAGCGTAATGAATAACGGCCGCGTCCGCGATAACGGCTATACCGCACCGGCCAATATGCAGGGCGTCAAACAAATCGTACGTGCATTAAAAAACAAAGAGGCCACCATCGTTTTGCCCGACCAGGTACCTAGTGAAGGCGAAGGTGTATGGGCAACTTTTTTTGGTCAACCAGCCTACACCATGACACTGGCCTCACGTCTGGCCGTCATGCCTAAAGTAACCGCCCTGTTCTTTTGTGGCGAACGTCTACCCCACGGCCGCGGCTTTGCTCTGCATATCGCTCCGCTGGAAGGTACACTCAATGACAATCGTGAACATGATGCACAGATCATCAACAACAATGTCGAACAGTGGGTAGCACGCTTTCCCAGCCAGTATTTGTTTGGTTATAACCGGTATAAGCACCGTAATACCAAACCACCGACTATCCCATAGCAATTACAGAACATGCCTAGAATAAATCATCACAAACAGACTGATGACCACGCCAGAGACAAAATACTGGAAAGCCATTTTGACAGAACAGTTATTTAAATTTAAATAATAAATATATTATTACCAAAATCTGTATATCAGCATTGTAGTAATTATTCATAGACACATAAATAAACTTGTATTTTAAATATATACCTTATCAGCGATAAATAAATTCTATTTTGTTAGAAATTACTCAATATAATTTTTATACATAAGAAACCAATTTAAATAATTGCTTATATATAAAATATTTACAGATAAATATTTGTGCTTACTGCTTTGCCACTAAATCTAATAAATACTTTAATAAGTAGCATAATTTCATTTCTTAAGAATATCTATTGCTATAATGCAAAGCTTTTCAGTCATAGAGCTATTATTCATTAGCATAAAAACAAATTGTAAATACCCCAAACTTAGTACAAGATTCCAGTAGAAAATAATACTGCTTGTTTTAGGGTTTTATATTCAATCAGCGTCATATTATTTAATGCTTCATGAAGCCTTTCCGTGTTATCAATGGTTAGCCATTCTTCGGTTACCTTTCTTGCTTGTTCCAGATTATTAAATAGATATAAATCTAGTACCTCTGTGCGATAGGTGCGATTAAATCGTTCAATATATCCGTTTTGATATGGGCTACCTGGTTGAATATAATCTATGGTTATACCATGTGACTTCGCCCAGTCGATGAATGTTTTTCCGGTAAATCCCGGTTTATTATCCACTCGTATTTTGAGTGGATAGCCATGATATTCGGCCAGTTTATCCAGATAACGGGTAATCCTACCAGCCGGTAAACTAACCGCAATATCAATGCCTAACGCCTCACGATTAAAGTCATCTATCACATTGAAGGTTCTAAAACGCCGTTGATTGCGACTGCTGTCACTCATAAAATCCATTGACCAGCATTCACCTTGTTTACTGGGTACTGATAGCCTTTTTGGGCTTCGTGGAGGAATGCGTTGTTTACGCTTTACCTGAGATTAAGCTTTAATTCACAATACACCCGATACACACGTTTATGATTCCATTTATAGCCGAGCTTTCTGATGCGATTAAAACATTTAGGAAAGCCCCAGCGTAAATGCTTATCGGCTTAGTACTGACATAATCACTGAATCATCCGGTAACTTGGGTTGATAATAGTAAGCACAGCGGCTTAAGCCAACAATAGCGCAGCTCATGGCAATAGTAACAGAATGATTTTTTTGCAGTTGTACAGCCCAAGCTTTACGTGCTTGAGTAGGCACTATAGCTTTTTTATGATTTCCTCCTGAAGCTGAGATTTTAAACTGAGCTCAGCAAACATCTGCTTAAGCTTACGGTTTTCAGCCTCTAACTCCTTTAAACGTTTGATATCGGACGTTTCCATACCACCGTATTTATCACGCCATTTATAAAAAGTTGAATTGCCGATGCCATATTTACGGCAGAGTTCTTTGACGGGGATACCGGCTTCGGCTTCTTTTAAAATAGCTACGATCTGATGTTCAGTCATTTTTTTCATGCTTAAATCCTCAATGGGTTAATAAAGAGAATTTTCTACTTTTATGCTGTACTATTTTAGGGGATAGTTACAAAATCTATTACTTTAAATAGAAGTGTATTACAAAGCCGGGCTAGCTTGCTGCACAGAAAATATAAAACAGGCTGACCAGTACGATATCATTAGCTAATAGCAACAAACTTTTTTATATTACAAATTAGTTAAATTGATATCAAAATGCCTATACTTTTAAAAATAAAAAAATCTTTTGAATCCTTTTTCGCATTTCTATCCTCTACATAAATATAAGTGTTGATAAAAAGTATAGCTTGAATCTTTTTCCAACTTCAATATTTGTTCCAAATATAGCAAAATCCAAAGATAGCAACAGACAAATTGCCATGAATCAGAATTTAGAAAAATTAATTTCAGCCGCTTATTCCGATAATAAACAGACTTTAGAACAATTATTAATTTTATTCCCAAAGGATATTGGTGGATTTGCCAGAAAAACATGTTCCATATCTAAAAACATACAAAATGCTATACAAATAACACTTTGGCTAATTCATAGAAAGATTGGCACATTAAAAACAATAAAAGCTTTTATCGATTAGCTCTTCCGAATTATAGAAAGAGAATGTTATTGGTTATTTAGTTCCCGACTATCAAAAAATACCGAGACAAAATTTAATCTAAATAACACAGCAACACCTGATTATGATTTGAATCTACGCATTAATTTTACAAATGTAATTGTGACTCTGGCACCGATTTATCGCCAAATATTAATTATATGGGATAATGAAGAATATACTGCACCTAGAGTTGCAAAAAAAATAAGTATTACTGTTGAAGCTGTAAAAAGTAGGCAGCACTGAACCAGAATAATGATAAAAGAAAAAGAGCCATAAAGGCTCTTTTTAAATTTATAAACTGTTTTTGGTAGTGGCAATACAGATTAACGTTTGGAGAATTGTTTGGCACGGCGTGCTTTGCGCAGACCGAATTTTTTACGTTCAACTTCACGTGCATCACGAGTTACCAGACCAGCAGCAGACAGAGTTGGTTTCAGAGCTGCATCGTAGTCAATCAGTGCACGGGTAATACCGTGACGAATGGCACCAGACTGGCCAGTTTCACCACCGCCTACTACATTAACTTTAATGTCGAAAGCTTCCAGATTTTCGGTCAGTACCAATGGCTGACGTACAATCATGCGGCCAGTTTCGCGACCAAAGAATTCATCCAGCGGACGACCATTTACAATAATCTGACCGCTACCCTTTTGCAGGAAAACACGAGCCACTGAACTTTTGCGGCGACCCGTGCCGTAGTAATATTTACCGTTCATTGCGTGTCCTTAGATATCCAAAACTTTAGGTTGTTGAGCAGCATGGCCATGTTCTGCAGTAGCATATACTTTCAGCTTTTTAATCATGGCATAGCCCAACGGGCCTTTAGGTAACATACCTTTAACGGCTTTTTCCAGCGCACGACCTGGGAACTGGTTTTGCATTTCAGCAAAAGTACGCTCATAAATACCACCAGGAAAGCCTGAGTGGCGATAGTATTTTTTGTCAGTTTGTTTCTGACCAGTCACACGCAGTTTGTCAGCGTTGATTACAATAATGTAATCGCCAGTATCAACATGCGGCGTGTATTCTGGCTTATGTTTGCCACGCAGACGGCGAGCGATTTCAGCAGCCAAACGACCCAGAACTTTGTCTTGAGCGTCAACTACATACCAATCGCGCTTCACCTCATGCGGCTTAGCTGAAAAGGTTTTCATAGGAGCTAATCCAGATAAATATACGAAAGCTTCTAATATTAAAGATTAATCAAGTGATTGTCAATTACCACGCTTGGTTGATATGACAAACCCCCTGTACTCAGCAAGGTAGACAGACAATGCTTTTCACCCCAGATTTATGCCTAACCGATGCGTTTGAATGGCGGTAAACACGCCAGTATCTGCTTGCCATAACGTGCTGTCAGAATGCGGTTATCCAGAATGGTTACCCGGCCGTAATCGGTTTCAGTACGAATCAGCCGTCCTACTGCCTGTATCAGCTTGATACTCGCTTCCGGCACAGTAATTTCCATGAATGGATTTCCGCCGCGTGCTTCTATCCACTGGTTACGGGTTTTCTCAATCGGATTATCCGGCATGGCAAATGGCAACTTGGCAATAATTACCTGTACGCACATTTCACCAGGCAAATCCAGCCCTTCGGCAAAACTGTCCAACCCAAAAATGATACTGGGCTTCCCGGCAGCAATGGCTTCCTGATGGCGCTGCAATAATACCTGTTTGGATATTTCTCCCTGTACCAATAATAGCGGCAAATGACTGTCTGGTAATTTCAGTGCCACTTCCTGCATTTGTCGGCGTGAAGAAAATAGCACCAGAGTACCAATGGCTTCATTTTCGTTAATCAGCTTCGGCAACCATTTGACAATTTCACTGGTATGCGCAACAGCATCTTTCGGACTGGCAGCCAGTGCCGGTATATACAGTTCACCCTGTTCGGCAAAATGAAACGGACTATCCAGTGCCAGCATGGTGGTATCCGGCAACCAATTCAGGCCGGTTTGCTTCAAAAGTAAATCGAATGTTCCCAGCGAGCGCAGCGTTGCTGAAGTAAGCAGAGCACCGGCTGCACGCCGCCACAAACCACTGGCCAATTTGCTGGCACTGGTAATTGGTGAGGCATTAAAACTGTAATCCACTTTATCTTTGAAAGTTCGCGTAATCCATTTAGCCAGTGGTGCTTCACCTTCTACATTCTCAGTAGAAATTAAATCCCATACATCAACAACCTGCTCTATTCGCGCCAGCAACATACCCAAATCGCCACTTAGCCGGTCGAGCAGGCTGCTGTCCTGATTTTTATCGCGCCGTGCGGCCACTAGTGCTTCATTCATGCTGTTTATGTGCTTGAGTAACATGCGTGCTGCTATGGCAGTATTATTTACCAGCATACTTAAACTAGATGGAATTGCGCCATCTGGCCACAGCCAGCTACTTTCTTCACTGCCATCCTGTGAAGCTAAACTAGGTTCATCAGCCAGATGAATCAGCCACTCCTGCAAGCTTTCCTGCAAACCGGATGCAGCCTCGGTAGCCATTACAGCCAGCTCACTTTTATCCAGCACACCAGCCACCTTATCAATCACATTACCAATCCGATCCAAAAACCACAGTGCCTGATTCAGACTGTGTTCAGCAGCAAACTGCTGCAAGGCCTTGTGTGATAAATGATGGGCCTCATCAATGCAATAAAAGCTGTTGGCTGGTGATGGCAGAATTACGCCCCCGCCCATACCAATATCAGCTAACAACAAATCATGGTTGGCCACAACTACATTCACCGTTTCCAGTGTTTCCCGTGCCAGAAAAAACGGACATTCCGGCCGATTAGGGCAGCCGGCTTTCAGGCAGCCATGGCGATCATTGGTTACCCTTTGCCACAGGCTCTCATCCATCTGTTCCGGCCAAGTGTCACGGTCGCCATTAAAAGTACGCGCAGCAAACTGGTCTGCCATTTCACGTAATACAGCTAATTCTTCAGCTTTTGGCTTTCTGTCCCATAACTCCTGTTGTGGTTCAAACCCCTGCAAACTATCTTGCGCGTTTAATTGGGTTAATTGATACAGTTTATACGGACACAAATAACGTCCACGTCCTTTTGCCAGCGCAAAGCTCAGACTCAAGCCACTGTGCCTGACGACAAACGGTAAATCCCGCCCCACCAGCTGCTCCTGTAAGGCCACCGTGGCACTGCTAACCACCAGAATTTTGCCACGTGTCTGCGCCATAATTCCACCAGCCAGTAAATACGCCAGACTTTTCCCGACACCCGTTGGGCCTTCCACTATAACGATAGATTCACCATTGCGCTCCGGTGCATCCTCATCAGCCTGCTGTTGCTGAGTACGCGAAAATGCATTGGCAATGGCTGCAATCATTTCCCGCTGAGCCTGACGTGGCCGGAAATGGGGCAGGCTTTTAGCGATATTCTGGTAATGTTCGCGTATGGCGTTTTTTTCTAAATCAGTGAGCATAACTATTCAATCATATTGACAATAGCATAAATTCTTATTCTATTTAGTAGTAAAGTTATTTAAAATCAGTATATTTGCAGACTAATTCCAATTATATACTGAAATTCCATATTAAATTTCAGCAGGTACATTATGAACAAAATTATCTATCTTGTTTTATCCTGTTTAGTAGCAACAGGCCTGATTGCCTGCTCCAAAACCCAGCAGGACACAGCACCTACTACTCCAACCACAAAAAAAGAACTGGTTTTTGGTGCTTCCGCCATGCCCTATAGCACTGTCTTTGAACAAGGTATCAAACCCATTCTGGAAAAACAGGGCTACACAATCAAAACCCTGAATTTTTCCACGCTGGAAGTGAATAATCAATCAGTTAATAATGGTCAGGTTGATTTTAACCTCGATCAGCACACCGCTTACCTTAACGTTTTTAACCATGAAAAAAACACACACCTGTATCCTCTGGTACATACTCCTACAGTTCCAGCCGCCATTTATTCAGATAAATACACTTCTATCCAGCAGGCACCCAATGGCGCCAGCGTGCTGATTCCCAGCGACCCAGCCAATACTTCCCGTGCATTGCGCATCCTCACCGACAACCATTTAATTCAGCTAAAACCCAATACCAATCCGATACTGGCTACCACCAGAGATATTGCCAGCAATCCCAAACAACTGAAAATCAGGGAAATTGATTCCGTAATGATTCCGCGCACATTGAATGAAGTAGATTTCGGTTTTGCCTCCGGTGGCATTGCTTATCAGTCGAAACTGGATCCGAAAAAAGCTGTCTTACGCGAAAAAGTAGTTCCAGAAATGGAAATGGTGGTTACCATCAATGAAAAAAACAAAGACATGCAATGGGCAAAAGACCTGAAAGCAGCCTATCAGTCACCAGAATTCAAACAATTTATGCAGAAATACAATCAAAACCAGATGTGGGTAATGCCACAGGGAGAATAAAGTATTTCAGCCCCCCATTACTCTGAAAACTGCCGGTAATATTATTCCTGTATTACCGGCAGTTTATATATCAGTAACAGCCCAAAGGCCACGTCTGCCTCTCAACCACCAGCCCCATAGATACCAAAATAAATTATTCGCTACAAAATAATATAAATTTCTTATCACCGATTAGCAGCATCACCAGACAAATCGTTTCTAAAGCAAAATACCTTTAATAAAAATAACATAACAACAATATTAAATACATTTTATAATAGAAAAATTACACCACATACTTGCATAAGCATGACTCTCTACAAAATCAAACCTGCTTTCCAAAAACTTTTACGTCCACTTATGTTCTGGCTATACAGAACGGGCATTACCGCCAACCACGTAACCCTTGGCGCTATAGGCCTTTCAGTCATTATTGGTGTCATACTGGCCATTTTCCCCTATCCCGGGCTATTCTGGCTGCTACCTATTACCTTGTTTATTCGCATGGCACTCAATGCGCTGGATGGTATGCTGGCACGCGAATGCAACCAGCAAAGCCGGCTTGGTGCGGTTTTAAATGAGCTGGGCGACGTATTATCTGATATCGCCCTGTATTTACCCTTTATCCTATTACCGGGCAGCAATACTACAGTAGTACTGATTATGCTGTTTTGTGCTGTGCTCACCGAATTTTGTGGCATTCTCGCCCAAACAATTAACCGGATTCGCAGCTATGCAGGCCCAATGGGTAAAAGTGACCGCGCCCTGATTTTTGGCACATGGTCATTACTGCTGGCCATATGGCCCGAGTTAACCTCATGGAATAATCTACTGTGGTGTGTATCCATCATCTTACTGCTATGGACTTGCGTTAACCGCTGCCGTAGTGCCTTAACCGGAGGCCACTAATATGCTGCTGCAAAAGTCCTTACTAGTTATCTTCTGCCTGTTATTGCTGGCAACAGTTATTAATGGGCTGCTGGTATGTCTAAAACCGAACAAAGACTGGCACGAACTAACATTACGCATTCGCACTTGGTGGATTATTATCATCCTGTTTTCTCTGGCACTGATTAGCCCGCATTGGCTCGGATTAAGTTTTTTTGCGCTGGTCAGCTTCATGGCCTTAAAAGAATATTTAACACTGGTACCTGCCCGCCATGCCGACCGGATGCCCATTTTATGGATGTTTATCACCATTCCGATTAATTACTGGTTAATCGGAATCGACTGGTATGGGCTGTTTATCGTATTTATTCCCGTATATATGTTCCTGTTCTTACCAGCACGCATGGTGATTGCCGGAGATACCAGACACTTTCTGCGCACTGTCTCTCAGCTACAATGGGGATTGATGACCACTGTATTTACTTTTAGCCATGTTGCTTTTCTCTTGGTACTACCCAACGATAATCAACAAACTGGTGCACTGCTGGTACTGTTTCTGGTAGGTTTAACCGAATTCAACGATATTACCCAATATCTATGGGGCAAATCTCTGGGCAGAATCAAAATCACCCCTAAAGTCAGTCCGAATAAAACACTAGCCGGCTTACTTGGTGGAATTGGCAGCACCACCATTGCCGCCATGCTATTAGGCCCGCTACTCACTTCACTGAACTGGGGTATGGCCTTACTGGCCGGCCTGATTATCAGCATAAGCGGTTTCTGTGGCGATATCGTCATGTCTGCAATCAAACGGGATATCGGTATTAAAGACAGCGGTACACTGTTACCCGGACATGGAGGCATCCTCGACCGTCTGGATTCACTGATTTTTACCGCCCCCGTATTTTTTCACTTTATTCGTTATTTCTATTACTAAACCATGCTGAAATCATTACTCAAACCAATATTTGCCTTATGCATAGTATGGCCGGTTATGCGTTTATGGATGGGTTTACGTATTCACCAACACCACAACTTGCCCAAACAGGGTCCAGCCATCATTGTTGCCAACCACAATAGTCACATGGACGTTTTTGCGTTGATGTCACTCTATTCACCCTTACAACAACGCCACATTCATCCTGCGGCAGCAGCTGATTACTTTCTCAGTAATAAATGGATGGCCTGGTTTGCACTCAACGTCCTGAATATTATTCCAGTGACCCGGCAGAATAGTGGTCAGGGCAATCCTCTGCAAGGCTGCGAAGAAGCCTTGCGCAAAAATAAAATTCTTATTCTTTTTCCAGAAGGTTCACGTGGTGAACCCGGGAAAATGCAGCCATTAAAATCAGGCTTATGGTATCTAAGTGCCGCCATGCCCGATGTACCGATTATTCCAGTGTGGTTACAAGGCACTGAACAGATTATGGCCAAAGGCAATCGCATCCCCTTACCCTTGTTTATCGATGTCAACATTGGCCGTCCCATGTACTACCACCCCGACAAAGAACAATTCAAGGCTAAATTATTAAACAATTTACTAGCATTGCGTCCGCAATATACAAAAAGAGACTCCAATGACTGAACAACGCCAAGCAAAAGAAAGTATTTTTCATACCAGTGATAAACAAGAATTATTTTACCGCCACTGGCCTGCCATCACCACCGGCACAATACGCAAAGTTATTGTCCTGTTTCACCGCGGGCATGAACATTCTGGCCGCTTACAACACATTGTTGATGAGCTGAACATGCCAGATACAGATTTTTATGCATGGGATGCCCGCGGCCATGGCCGCTCACCTGGCCTTCGTGGCTACAGTCCGTCACTAGCACGCTCAGTACAGGACGTAGATGAATTTGTGCAATTTGTTGCCGCCGATAGCCAGACACCTCTTGCCAATATTATCGTTATTGCTCAGAGTGTGGGTGCGGTATTGGCTGCAACTTGGGCGCACGATTACGCACCACAAATTCGCGGTCTGGTACTTGCTTCTCCGGCTTTCAAAGTAAAACTATATGTCCCATTTGCCCGTCCCCTGTTAGCAATTAGTCAACATTTCAAAGGTCTGTTTTTCGTTAATTCATACGTCAAAGGCAAGTACCTAACTCATGATACACAACGCATTAACAGTTTTAATAGCGACCCACTGATTACCCGCGCCATTGCAGTCAATATCCTGCTGGATTTGTACCGCACAGCTGATCGCATTATTGAAGATGCCGCAGCCATTACGTTACCTACCCAATTGCTGATCTCCGGTCAGGATTACGTTGTGCATCGACAGCCACAACTGGATTTCTATCAGCGTATTCGCAATCCGCTGAAAGAAATGCACATTCTTCCTGGTTTTTATCACGACACATTGGGTGAACTTAACCGCGAAGAAGCATTTGCAAAAATTCATAGCTTTGTCGATACCCTGTACCAGCAACCAGTTCACACCTTTAACTACCAACATGAAGATCGCTGGAGCCCAAGTGCAGATAACTGGCGCCAACTGAGCGGCGGCCCTGTGCCATTTTCACCCAGTGCCTTTGCTTATCGTGCCTTACATAAAGGCATAACTACTCTTGGTACACTCTCCAATGGCATTAAGCTGGGTTGTGAAACTGGCTTTGATTCTGGCAGCACATTGGATTATGTCTACCAAAACCAACCACAAGGTAAAAACTGGCTGGGAAAACAGTTTGATAAAGCCTATTTGAATAGTATTGGCTGGCGAGGTATCCGGCAGCGCAAAATCAATCTGGAATACATGATTAAACAGGCGGTATCTAAATTACAAGCACAAAAAATGCCTATTCGCGTAGTTGACATTGCTGCTGGCCATGGCCGATACGTGATTGAAGCATTATCCAGTATTGATACCGTTGAACAAATCCTGTTACGCGATTACAGCCAAATCAATGTCAACAAAGGACAGCAGATGATAGCTGCCTACGGTTTGATCGCTAAAGCACGATTTGAAATCGGCGATGCATTCAATCAGCAACAATTAGCTTCACTCTCGCCCAAGCCTACACTGTGCATCGTTTCCGGCCTGTACGAACTTTTTCCAGACAATAGCCTATTACGCACCTCACTGAACGGTTTAGCCGCTGCTATTCCTGTTGGCGGTATCTTGATATATACCAACCAGCCATGGCATCCACAACTGAAAACCATTGCATGGTCACTCACCAGCCATCGTGAAGGTCAACCATGGATTATGCGCAATCGCACTCAGGGTGAAATGGATGCATTAGTAAACGCTGCCGGCTTCGATAAATGCACACAAATTATCGATGAATGGGGCATATTTAGCGTTTCTATAGCAATACGCCGTGCATCATGAATCTACGCAGTAAAATAAATTTGCAGGCAGTAGGTTGGTTATGTCTTCTTGGCCCCTATTTCTTCCTGACCTATAGCCAAGTAAACCAGTTTACTGCCACACGTATTAATATAGGTAGCATTGTTTTTAACTGGGAACAATATATTCCTTTTATACCCCTAACCATTATTCCTTACTGGAGCCTAGATTTTCTCTACGGTATATCATTATTTATTTGCCGCTCCTTATCCGAACAGAAGCGTCTGGCTTGCCGGCTATTGTTAGCATCTACCTTTGCCTGCATTGGCTTTTTGTTGTTCCCACTCCGTTTTAGCTTTACCCGGCCGAAAGTAGAAGGTTTTGCGGGATGGTGGTTTAATCAACTGGAACAATTTGACTTACCTTATAACCAGTCACCATCACTACATATCATCCTGAGCTGGCTATTGTGGCAACATTTTCTGCGACATACTGCCAAACGCTATCATTGGCTGATCCATGGCTGGTTTCTGCTAATTGCCATGTCCGTACTGACTACATGGCAACACCACTTTATTGATGTCATTACTGGTATAGCTATCGGCATGTTTATCGACTGGTTGATACCAACCAATAAATTATTACATTCACATACAAAATCTTCACAATCAATAAAGCTGGCAAGATACTATGGTTTGGCAGCTTTATTGTGTGCATGTCTTAGTCTGTGGTTAACATTTTGGTTATTATGGCTTACACTTGCTTTATTTATCGTAAGTTTTACCTATCGTTTTGGTGTTGGTTTGGTATATAAATCACAGCAGGGTAAATATACCGCCGCAGCCTATTGCTTACTCCTCCCATGGCGTTATTTAATGACCATTTCCCGCTGGTTATACACGCGTAAAATTCCTGCGGTCAGTCCAATCAGAAGACATATCTTTTTGGGTAGTTACCCTTGCAGCACAGTAGAGCAGCGAGCCGTGCTTGATTTAACTTTCGAATTTTCGCGCTCATATTCAACTCGTAATCGTGTCTACAGCTCTATACCCATGCTTGATTTGGTTTGCCCCCCCATGCCTCAATTACAGCAAGCAGTAATTGAGCTGGAAAAGTTACGCCTACAAAACAGCAGTGTACTAGTACATTGTGCATTGGGGTTGTCGCGCAGTGCAATTGTGGTTATTGCATGGCTACTGGCTTTTGACAATTTCAAAACCGTAGAGCAGGCATATTCCTTTGTGCAACAACAACGCCCGCAAATTGTGCTTGGCACCCAACATATGGAGTTACTTCGACAATGGCAAACCAGAATAGCTCAGAACCCACTGATCCTTACTTAAACAGACAGTTAATCAGACAAACATTAGCCAGCTGGCGCTTTTTGCTGCTGATGGCTTTAGTACCATTATTATGGGTAATCTTCAGCGCGCCTGTTGGTTTTATACGGGTACTGATTGCAGGAAATGCCGGCTTTGTTATCTATCAGTGCTGGCGCCTGTGGCTGGACGACCATTATTTCTCTGAACTCACACCTAAAAATAATCAGCAGGCGGGTATTGCTCTTGTTTTCATCTGGCAAAAAGAAAAATTGCAATACTTTTCCTTACAACAAAGATATGAGGGTGCAATAAAGCAACTCAAATACGCCTTGGCCAGCTGCGCCATATTATGGCTAATCTGGCTAATTGCTTTACTTTTCAAATAAAATTACTATAAAAATAGTGAATTAAATAAAGCATTAGCTTTAACTACTTCACAGTAAAGATATGTTTGCAGCTATTTCTATACAAGTTCAAAAAACGATTCTTACATTTTTCGCCAAATAAACTACAAAATCAAAATATAACAAATCATTATTGATAATATAACTATTACACTCAGGAGCGGAAAGATTTTTGATTTCAAATTAAGCAATGATATTTTTGCTACAACAAACTGCTCAAACAAAACCAATAATAAGGGCATAACTGCTCCCATCACTAAACCCAATATATAGTTATGAGCTTAAGCATCAAAGTAAAAATGTCATGGTTTTAATGTAAATACCCCAAAGTTAGTACAAGATTCAGGTAGAAAATTACGCTGCCTGTTTTAGGGTTTTATATTCACTCGGCGTCATATTATTTAATGCTTCATGAGGCCTTTCCGTGTTATAAATGGTTCGCCATTCTCCGGTTACCTTTCTTGCTTGTTCTAGATTATTAAATAGATATAAATCTAGTACCTCTGTGCGATAGGTGCGATTAAATCGTTCAATATATCCGTTTTGATATGGGCTACCTGGTTGAATATAATCTATGGTTATACCATGTGACTTCGCCCAGTTGATGAATGTTTTTCCGGTAAATACCGGTTCATTATCTACTCGTATTTTAAGTGGATAGCCATGATATTCGGCCAGTTTATCCAGATAACGGGTAATCCTGCCAGCCGGTAAACTGACTGTAAATACCCCAAACTTAGTACAAGATTTAAGTAGAAAATTATGCTGCTTGTTTTAGGGTTTTATATTCACTCGGCGTCATATTATTTAATGCTTCATGAGGTCTTTCCGTGTTATAAATGGTTAGCCATTCTTCGGTTACCTTTCTTGCTTGTTCCAGATTATTAAATAGATATAAATCTAGTACCTCTGTGTGATAGGTGCGATTAAATCGTTCAATATATCCGTTTTGATATGGACTGCCTGGTTGAATATAATCTATGGTTATACCATGTGACTTCGCCCAGTCGATGAATGTTTTTCCGGTAAATCCCGGTTCATTATCCACTCGTATTTTGAGTGGATAGCCATGATATTCGGCCAGTTTATCCAGATAACGGGTAACCCAACCAGCCAGAAAACTAACTGCAATATCAATGCCTAACGCCTCACGATTAAAGTCATCTATCACATTGAAGGTTCTAAAACGCCGTTGATTGCGACTGCTGTCACTCATAAAATCCATTGACCAGCATTCACCTTGTTTACTGGGTACTGATAGCCTTTCTGGATTTCGTGGAGGAATGCGCTGTTTACGCTTTACCCTGAGATTAAGCTTTAATTCACAATATACCCGATACACGCGTTTATGATTCCATTTATAGCCGAGCTTTCTGATACGATTAAAACATTTAGGAAAGCCCCAGCGTAAATGCTTATCGGTAATAGCACTTAGTACCGACATAATCACTGAATCATCCGGTAACTTGGGTTGATAATAGTAAGCACAGCGGCTTAAGCCAACAATAGCGCAGCTCATGGCAATAGTAACAGAATGACTTTCTTGCAGTTGTACAGCCCAAGCTTTACGTGCTTGAGTAGGCACTATAGCTTTTTTATGATTTCCTTCTAAAGCTGGGATTGTAAGCTTAGCTTAGCCAACATCTGCATAAAAATATAGTCATTGCCAATAATAGTATCAGTAAGTACGTAATAGAAACCTTTAATATAAAGATTTCTATTGCGGTATGGATGTTGATTTAAATTAAATAACAATACGTATTAATGCATGTTAATTGCCTCAACGCTCTTTAAGTAATGCCCGCAATGTTTGTTTTTCATACACTTGACGAATTATTTCAATGACCGACTTAGTAAAAGTACTCTCCTGAGGATGGGAAAAACTTATCCATGTTTCGTCTTCTATGAATTTTGGCATAGCATTTTTTTCGGGTGAATCCCAAGCAGGCCACCACAATTCATTTGATTGTGGTGATGAAAGAATACCTTCCATTTGCTCTGCAATATGTTTGTATAGTTTTTTGTTAGGCTGAACAGTAGCATCTTTTCGACGAATCCCATAAATTATATCTCTTTGCATTGTACCTTGAGATTCCCAACGCAAAACAAAATAATCGTTTGGATCAAACTTTATTTGAAAACCTGCATAACGTTTTTCAATTTCAGTATCTCCTTCAATTTTGATACCTACCATACCTAAATTGGCTGTTTGGTCTCGTAAATTTTTAATAAATTTATCAAATAATTCCTTTTTTACTACTTCAATATTATTTGCAATAAGAAGTGCTGAATTAAGGTTGTTAGAATTTGAAAGAATCATTTTAACTAACTCATTTTGTTGTTTCATATTAATTTCTCCATTTACGTTTTCTTGAATATATTGAATTAAATCCTCAACAAGTAATTTTATTTTAGGTGCTTGGACATATAAAGCACAATCAATTAACCAATTGCGTAATTCATAAAAAGTGATGTGTAATACATTATCGCGAATAGACTCATCGGTATCTTCAGACAAAGTATATTCGTTAATCTCTCTATTACATAAATAGATCAATAGCCAATTTTTATCATTTTTTGCTTCTCCATGTAGCCACGTGCCATAATCTTTTAATTGATCTTTTTGATCACATGCCCATGGTTTATTTTCAATTGCAATATAATTTTTATGATCTGTGAGGAGAATATCAATCCGCTGTCCTGTAGGAATTTTATATTCAGTAACAACCTGATATTTTGACTCAAGCTGTATGTTTTTTTGTGAAGAAAATAACTCATAAAACTTGTTAATAAATAAGTCTTGTTGACCATGTGTTTCATTTTTATCCAATAAAAATGCTAAGCAATTGGATAATGCCATTTCATTGATACAAAATAGATTCAATAAACGAAAAGCAGGCGCAAGTTGGCGATCAAATAATGCATTAGCCTTTTTATAACTTTCACGCCATAACGTAACATCATCTAATAATTTTTGAATGCTCAATGCTATCTCCTTTTTGATTTTTTGGTTTATAAATGCAAATATTTGTTAATATTTATGGTTTATTGCCGCAATTCAAAGAATGTAATGACCTGATTTAATGTTGATTTATCTAGTGATATTATATATCACTACTCTCGAATACAAGCAAAAAACAATTTTAATAATTTCAGGCTCAATTATCTTTTCTATTTCTGTCACAATCAAAAATT
>NZ_MEIR01000070.1 GCF_002777825.1 Snodgrassella alvi
GCCGGATTGGCCATGATGACTTCGGCACGCCGTCCGGCTACTTCGATGTAGCCGTTAAGCTGGCTGGGATTGCTGCTGTTGATCTGGTTGACGATGATGCGGGCTTCGCCAGACGCTAACCACGGGTTGCCCTGTATCCAGCCTGCCTGACGGGTTTGGGTGCTTTTGCGGCTGTTGTTGAGGATGGCGCCTTTCTGGTCGATGTCCATCTGCCGGTATTGGTTGATGGATACGCCGCGTCTGCTCGGGGTGCGGATGTTAATCTGCGGGGTGCCGTTGGCGCTTGGCAGGATGGTCGGTTGTTGACTTTTAGGAGCGGATGGGTCGGCATGAATTTCGGCCGCTATGACATTGTTATCTACCAATACGCATAAGCCCAGTCCGAGTAGGATGGAACCGGTTAAAATGGGTAATTTGGCCAACAGGCTGCTGATGATGTTGCTGCCGCTGCTGCGGTCGGCACTGGTTTTGCCGGCGCTGGTGATGTTTTCGGCAACGGCTACCATTTGTCCGCGGTGTTTGTTGTAGATGACTTTGTAGCGGTTTTTGTTCATTTTTATACCTATTTTGATAATTTAAAATGTTGATTGATGAGTGTTGTTTTTTCTTAACACGGCCTGTAATAAAGTGATTGATCTTCAATTGAGCTGGCAAAATTCAGTGCCGACAGTGCTGCAAGCTGTTGAGATACAGTTAATCTGGCGTCACTGAATTGATGGTAAAACCGATGTTTGAATATTTCTAAAACATAACGAGTAAATGGCATAAATAACTAATTAGCCATATACTCTTATCCCAGAGGCTATGCAGCTAATAGTAAGTTCTTTGTAGCTGTTTGTAATTAAGTAATATTTATAGCAAATTAAACACATTCATAAGTAGGTAATTTCACCTAAATCAATGTTCATTAATATCTCCCATTGAAATACTAAACAACTGAATTGATTAATTTTTGCAAGCTATGGCTGTGAATGTTTTATAATTATAATTACTAATCTAGTTCTTTGCCATTATTTTTTATTAACAGTTTTTTGTTTTAAATAAATAAAATATATCAGGTATGATTAAAGCATCAGGGAATTATAAATAGGGTGCTGTTGAAAGATAACAGGTAAATAGGCTCGAAACTTTAAGCAGCAGTCTATGTTGTACCCAGTAATTCAGGTATATGATTAATATCATTGCGTTCTAAATAAAAGCTGTTTAGTAAATATAAAAACATCTATATTTTGGTAAGCGTATATCACTACAAAACTATTTATAGGTAATGATTATTTAAGGATTGATGCCAGATTTAATTACCAATGTATTCATATATTTATCCTTGTACAAAATCTTGATTGCTGTAAGCCAGAATGCTAGACATTTCTGTTCGGGTCAGCTACAACTGAGGGTATCTGTTTAGTTGTACTGTTGATATTAATATGCCCTACTTAATCGTTATCGGTTTACTCACTGCTTCCAATCTGGTGATGACTATTGCGTGGTACTGGCACATTAAACCCAGTAACTACAGTTTTCCGCTCTGGCAGATTATTCTGATTAGCTGGGGAATTGCTCTGTTTGAATATTGTCTGGCTGTGCCGGCCAATCATCTGGGCGCGCATTGGGGTATCAAGCCGTTTCAACTGAAAATTATTCAGGAAGTAGTCACGCTGGTGGTGTTTACTCTGTTTGCTATTCTTTATCTGAAAGATGAGTTTCGTTTTAATTATCTTATCAGCTTTGGCTTTATACTTGGTGCGGTGTATTTTGCTTTTAAACGTTAATTGGCCAAAGAAAAAGGACGCTGCTGCGTCCTTTTATGATGATAGTCATCAGGCTTTAGGTAAAGTAACGCCGGTTTGTCCCATATATTTGCCAGCGCGGTCTTTATAGGAAGTGGCGCATTCTTCGTCACTTTCAAAAAACAGTACTTGTGCTACACCTTCGTTGGCATAGATTTTTGCTGGCAGCGGTGTGGTGTTGGAAAATTCCAGTGTCACATAACCCTCCCATTCGGGTTCAAATGGGGTAACATTCACAATAATACCGCAGCGTGCATAGGTAGATTTACCCAGACACACCGTTAGAACATTACGCGGGATACGAAAGTATTCTACAGTACGTGCCAGTGCAAAAGAATTAGGTGGAATGATGCAGAAATCATCTTCAACGGTAACAAAATTGCGTGTATCAAAATTTTTTGGATCAACTATGGTGCTGTTGATGTTGGTAAAAATTTTAAATTCGCGTGCGCAGCGAATATCATAGCCGTAGCTGGAAGTGCCATAGGAAATGATTTTTTCACCATTGACCTGTTTGATCTGATTCGGCTCAAACGGTTCAATCATGCCGTGCTCTTCGCTCATGCGGCGTATCCATTTGTCTGATTTAATACTCATGACAATACCCTTGATAAATTTAGCGCATTATACCGAAGCCTATGCTGCTGTTGCAGGCAAATTGCGGCAATTTACGCCTGTTTAAGCGATTATTCAGGTAGCCAGCCACCCAGATGATGTACCAGCTCAGCCAGTAAATCACCCAATGCTTCAGCCATCAGAATCTGCGAGGCAAAGGTGATGCTTTGCATATCATCGCCTTGTCCGGCTGCTTCTTCCTGAATGACATCTAAAAACTGAATCCGCTTCAGGGTAAAATCCTGTGTCAGCACAAAGCGTACTCTATCCTGCCAGCACAGCCCTAACTGGGTCACTACTTTACCGTTTTTCACCAGATTTACTACTTCCTCAGCAGTTAAATCCTGATGGCTAATACGCACTACCGGCGCTGCATCGCCCAAGCCTTTAAGTTCACAATCACTATCCAGCTCAAAATGGCCGGCAGCGGCGCCATTGAGCAGCCATTCGGTCATCAGGCTTCCCGGCGATTGCTGGGTACGCGGTAATTTTGCTTCCAGCCCGCCAAGTGCATCACGCAATTTGGTAAGCAGCATTTCTGCCCGATTGGCATTGGCCTGATTAATCAACAATAATCCGCGCTGGGTATCAATGATTGCTTCTGTTTTGCCGCTTTTGGTAAATGCACGTGGTAGCAAGTCATCGGTGATGGTTTCTTTCAGCTCCATCTTTTCTTTGCGGCCAACATTCCGGCCTTCGGCTTCACGGATTTCATTAATTTTTTCTTCGAGAATATCGCGCACTACCGCTGCTGGTAATACCTTTTCTTCTTTTTTCAGCGCAATGCGCCAGGTATTTTGCGCCGGAAAGACCATTTCTGGGCTAAACGATACTGGACTGGCAAAGCCAATACTGTCCCAGTCTAGCCCCATACAGGGTTTGAATTCGGCTTCGGCCAGTTTGTTAACCAGCGTTTCCAGCTCTGGCAAATTTTCTTTATTTAGCGGATAAATACTTAATTGTTTAAACCACATGCGTTATTTCTTTCACATCCAACAGGGAAAGAAGAGATTATACGGCAGCCTGAGTATAAGTGTACTGTCTGTACTGCTTAGCCGAATCAATAATCATTTATCGGGATGGTTAGATCACTGGTATTAAATGTATTCAACACTTTTATGAGTTATTGGTGTTAATAATATTGATAAGTTAATGCTTCTGGTTATGTAACTGGTTTGTTCAGAAAACAACACTAGCTAATGAAATATTCAGTTTTCAGTTTTGAAAACCATAAGCCTCTTGGCTTATATATAAATACTATCGTACTATCTGAAGATATTTTCACAAATTTTTGTACTTTAGAGTTAGTTTTTTATCAGGCTGTTATGTCTTATTGATTTATTTTTTTCATGCGAGTTAATGTGGCATAGATTTTATTATTTGTTTGATGTCTATTGGTATTTTTATGGTTATATTCTCTACGAACAAAAATTGATAGCATGAAGAGCATAAAAGGCAAGAGAGAAAAACTTAATTCCAACCAGAAAAAATTATCAGTAATCTACTTATTTCGATTGCAATGGCTGATGGTATTGCAGAAACTAAGGAAATTAAGCAGATTGAGAAATTATATACTGCTTTGGGATTAGATAAATCTACCATTGCCAGTAATATTCATGCATTGTCTGTTTCTGCTGCTAAACCTTTGCAAATGCAGCCGCTGCCGGTATCCAAAAATGATAAGGGTGTTGCGGAAAAGCTTGATACCTCTATTCTTGATTCAGCTATTCTCAAATTACATGAAAGTGAAACCAGCGATGTGCAGTCGCTGTTAGGTACGATCTTTGCTAATAGCTAATTTAAGAGTAACAGCAACGGCCAGAGCCTGAAATACACAATAATCAAAAACTCAATAGCACTTATCAACAATTCTTTAGATTTTAATTACACGGAAACCCTAAGCACAAGGTGAGTATATGGGGCTATGCAAGCAGTTTAATTTATTGCCAGACGGTGCAATTGAAACTATCAATGAATGGGCTTATGAGTGTGTAGATGCATCTCTAGTTGAAGAAGATGATGATATTTATATAGATTTTGAAATATTGGCCGAACTGCAAGGATAAGATGATGATGGAAAAAAGAATTAGAGCAAAAGAAAGAGATGCGATTATTCAATCTCTGAAATCAGGTGTTACTCCGAAAATCGGTATACAGCATATTCAGGTAGGCTGGGTTAATAAACTGAAAGCCATGATACAGGATAACAAACACATCGCAGATAGTGGAGCCACATTCAGGCTGATTGTTGGTAATTATAGTTCTGGTAAAACGCTTTTTATGAGTGTGGTTCGGGCAATTACTTTGGAACAGAAATTTGTTACTTTGTATGCAGATTTATTCCCAGGCCGGTGCATGCATGCAACTGGTGGACAAGCTAAAAACCTTTATTCCAAATTAATGAGAAGAATGAAAAATTTGTTTATATGCAATAAGCTAGATGGTATTACATTAATTATCATTAATGTAATATATTTTACATAAAAATCCAATATATTTTATAATATGCCCATTTTTTATTAAAATAAACATAGGTATATTATGGCTTTAAAAAAATATGTTAAAGAAGCATATGTTGCTTTTGATCCCCAAGAGGCGACATTTTTGTTTGAACGCAATATTAAATTGGAATCTAAAGACGCTATTTTATCTCAAATTCCAGCAATGGTGCGCCATCTTTATTTTCCCAAAAAAAGAATAAAACTATTAATCGGTTTATTGATTTCTTTGCCAATACTTTTTGGAGTATTTACTTTCCTTACATGGCAAAACATTATGGCCAATAAAAATGTCTTGCAAATACTTGCAACAATAATAATGGTAATTATTGCACTTATAATTTCGATTATCAGGCATTATATCGCAGTCTTTTTTGAAATAAGAAGATTAAAAAAATTATACAATAATTTAGAATGGCCGATAGAAAGCTACTGTGCTTTTTTTGCAGAAGGAATTTTAATTAAATCTGACGATATGGAAGGCGTTTTTTATTGGCATGACTTTATGTGCATTATGGCAAATTCTACTGTACTTTCATTTAACTTTTGCCCTTCCGCAACATCAAAAGGCAAATCCTTAAAAAAATACTATCCACGCTTAGATACTTTTTATATATTTATTAATGGTGATGAGGAAATACAAGAACTTATGAAATTAGTAAGTGAAGAAATTGATGATCTAGTTGAATTTAGATAATACTAATTCATTGATACCGAATAAATTTCTGTTTTTTTTATCAATATAAAATATGGCTATAATTTATTATAGAAAAGGTAACAAAAATTCATTACTCACACACAAAAAGAAACAAATAACAGATAGCAGCAGTGTGAAGCGAATCATACATTAAAGTCTTGCCGCTATTATTGAAATGATTTGGAGCTATGATTTTAGCAATCATAGCTTCAATATTCATGATGCTATTCATGAAGCAATGTATCATATATTATGTGATGAAGATTTCAGAATACTGGTTGCCTATAAAAAAGCAGACTTTACTGATAATAACGCTAAAAAGCTGTTTAAAAGAAAGCTGCTATGTATTCAAGGCTTTTAAATTGGCAACAGAGAGATTAATCCAGTTTGGTGATACAGTTTATTTATTGCCATGGAAAAGCGATAAAATTGTTAATACCCTTTTTACCTTACTACTGCGGGAGAAACTATCAGTAGATATCAATGCAGGAATCATTACCATAGCTGATACTTCTATTGAACAGGTGAAAGCCGTATTATAACAACTTGCTCAAGCCCAATTGGGTGAAGCCTGGACACTTGCAGAAATTGTGCCAGAAAGAAAACTGGAAAAATATGATTCTTATCTGCCTGAAAATCTGCAATTGATGCGTTATGCAAGCCAGGCTTTTGATATACCGGCAACCCAAGAATGGTTACAGCAATTTGCAGATACCAAGCCTGAACTCAGCCAAACATAAATATTAACGATTCAAATCACAGCTAAAATGGCCATCCAGCAGCTTATATTACAATCAAATCCTGAAAATTATTTCTGCCGGCACGGTGCAAATAAATCCAGTTTTGTCTGGTATTCGCTGGTTTTCACATCCTTTATTCCCAATACTGAATGGAAAATATTATCGTGTAAAAACACCTGCTGCCGCGCATGCTGGTACAGACAATTTATATCCAGCTTGCTTGTGCGGGCAAAATTATGATTGCCCCACAAGAGCATGGGTATATGGGCTTGTTCCGCTAGCGCAAGAGCATAGAGTGTAGCGTGCGGATACATACCATTTTCTCCTAGTGATTCACCGTGGTTGGAAAAGTACTATACCGCACTGGCCAAACTGGTTTTGTATTGCTATAACTTAATAAGTTCTGCCAGTATATGGTCAGTGTACAGCACCGTGTTATCGTAGGGTATTGCATAATTGTTCAGTCGTACACTGCTGAATCTGGTTGGTATCATAGGTAGGCATAAAATGCCGGAATGCATCTGGATAACGCTGGTAATAAGCCGAGCCATGGCTGCCAATCATATGCAACACCAGCACTGCATCATCAGGTAATCTGGCCATTACGGCACGCAAATTAATCAATAGACTTTCATCCAGACAACCATCGCTATTGCATTTTAAATCAGGCGCCCAATTCCGTACGTCCACATGGCGGATACGTTCGCATACTCCCTTACAGCCACCATTATTATTACGCCAAAGTACATCCACACCTGCGCGTTGCAAAATATCCAGCAAACCTTCCTGATGTTTAGGCTGATTGGCTTTATAGTGCTGGTGTGGCATATTAGAAAACAGGCACGGTAAAGAAATTGCTGTGGCGGTACCACAAGAAGTTAACTGTGGAAAATTAATTATATTTTCACCCATTGCTGCCAATTCTGACGTGGTCTGACGCTGATAGCCATTCAGTCCCCAGCTCTGTGCCCGGATGATCTCTCCCATCACCAGTACCAGTAAACGCTTTTACCCTTGGTGCTGATGGCTGGCATTCAGCCCGATATGTAGTAAAGGTCAATGCGCATAATATGCGTTATAAGCAGTTTTCAGCGCAGCACCAACTATATCCGTTGGCACAATCAAATGATTAACAGCTTTATGATTACGGAAAAAGGAAATATAGCTGCTATAGGCTAGCAGAATAATAGTAACCACCATAGCCAGAGAAGCTGCTATAGCAACCACCCGCTAGCCCACACGGTACCATGGGCGTGCATAGCAGATACTCACTCCCCAGCAATACCATTGTACCGGTAATAACCCCGTCATGCCCAACCACGTCCAGAATTGCGGTGTTAACCAGGCACCCGCCTCACCTAGATTAGTCTGAAGGATATTTTGTAGCATATTGGCATCAAAATAAACATTCTGCATCATCACGGCGTAGCTCACCACAGAGCTCAGTAATAACAGCAGTAGCATCATCAGCCGATGCAAATATGGCCAGAATAGCAGTTATATACAGAAATTCATTGCTGCCAACATCAATATGGGCACCGTTAATCAAAAAAATGACATTATTATTATTCAGGCTCACATGCTGGAATAGATAATGCCAGAAATCCATATTCAGTATCACTAAAATATAAGCGCTCAACAATAACACTATCCGATTACTGCTTATTATCCACTTAGACTGCATCACCAGCCTCTGTTAACTAAACAAAAACAAGTTTAAAAAAATGGCCTTAAGTGAAGCTTAAGGTAAAACGCACCAACAGCCAGTGATGTTGTGATACGGTAGCATTATATTTCTGCATAGTACCATTTTGTACTTATCAGGAGTCTGAAATGAGTCAATCATGGCATCATGAACAGCATTTTTCCAATCGTAATAACTGGTTACGTGCCTGCGTTCTGGGCGCAAACGATGGCCTAATTTCTACCGCTAGCCTGCTCATGGGGCTGGCTGCCGCCGAACCAAATCAGCATACACTACTTATATCCGGCATAGCCGCACTCATTTCCGGCGCTGCCTCCATGGCGGCCGGGGAATATGTTTCTGTCTCCAGTCAGCGTGATACTGAAGCAGCTGATTTACGTAAAGAACAGGATTCTTTAACCCGATATCCGGAAATGGAGCTGGAAGAACTCACTGATATTTATCGTCAGCGCGGATTGAACGAAACCCTAGCGCGACAGGTTGCAGAGGCTTTAACTAAACACAATGCTCTGGAAGCACATGCCCGTGAAGAAATCGGTATTACCGAAGTAAGCAAAGCCAATCCTCTGCAGGCAGCTCTAGCCTCGGCTCTATCTTTTTCTTGTGGTGCCTTATTACCAGTATTACTATCCCTATTAAGTTCAACTGTATGGCTGATGAGCATATTGGCCATCACTACCATAGTTGGCCTTGGTATTCTTGGCTGCATATCAGCTCACCTGGGTGGCGCACCCAAACGCCCAGCCGTGATTCGAATAGTTATATTAGGTGCCCTTGCTCTCGCATTTACCAGTATGATAGGCCGGATTATAGGTATCATTATTTGAAAAAAGTATGCGTATATTGGTTCTCGAAGACGACAACGATATCGCAGATGGACTTAATGCAGGTCTAAGCCAGCATGGCATGGCTTGTGATATCTTTACATGTGGTAGGTTGGGAGAACAGGCCTTAAGTGTTGCACCGTACGATGCTGTAATACTTGATTTAAGTCTGGCAGAAACAGATGGCATGGAGGTACTCAGCCATTGGCGCAGCCAAGGTATTAGCACCCCCGTACTGATCCTCACTGCACGTGATGCCCTGCCCAACAGACTGGCCGGCCTTAATGCCGGTGCTGACGACTATTTGGGAAAACCCTTTGCTCTCGACGAAGTAATTGCACGCTTACATGCCCTAATACGTCACAGCCAGGGCATCAGTGATGCTGAAATCAGCTTAGGCCAGCTTAGCATCAATCTGAATAGCTGTAGTGCCAGCCTCTGAATCTTACCCAACGAAAATGATTGCTTTTACAACTACTTATCACGCATCCACAACGCGTATTTAGTCGCGCCCAGATTGAAGACAAACTGTATAATTGGGAGCAGGAAATGCAAAGTAATGCTGTAGAAGACCATGTACACCATTTACGCAAAAAAATCGGTACTACTATCATTCGTACTCGTCGTGGGCTAAGCTACCAGCTCGGAGATGCGCCTTGAAACCAACTACCGTTTACTTATCTTTCTTGGCCTCACCTTACCCATACTGTGGATAGTTACCGCTTGTATCCGCGCGGCAGCAGTCATGCATGAAATAAACGAAGCCGGCGATACGCAGATAAACCAACTGGCACAGCATCTGATGCATAACCCGATTAGCCTTGATAGTAACTACAATCTAAGCTTACCCCTCATACCCAAATCACAGCGTGGTCTTATCTACAGCAAAGAATCTGGCTATGCCATCTGGTACAAAGGGCGGCTAATTAATGCCGATGAAATCGGCCAGACTATCGCTTATAAAAGCAATTATCAGGGCTTTATCAATCAGGGATACTGGTGGCAAAGCCATGCATGGCGCATCTTTTATCTGCATCATCCCCAGTTACAACTGAAAGTTGCCGTATCATTCAGCATGCATGAACGTCTGCAAACTGTGTTACGCGCCGTATGGTCACAATTAGCTGTATCCATTCTTGCCCTGCCCTTACTGCTCTGGCTAATCGTATGGAGTGTACGCCGTGGTACCAAATCTCTCCAGACTTTAGCGCAAACCTTATATCAGCGCAATCCGCATAGCGTTAGCCCGATATCCGGTGCCGTACCAACCGAAATCCAGCCCATAATTACCGTACTGGACGACTTATTCCAGCGCATCGAACAAATCCGTGCACGCGAATTACGCTTCACTGCCGATGCCGTCCATGAACTGCGCAGCCCACTAGCCGCACTCAAAGTACAAACCGAAGTCCTTGCTCTAACCAATCTAGACGACGCCCAGCAACGGCGCGTACACAATATTATTGAGCACAGCATAAACCGCACTACCCATCTAGTCGACCAGCTCCTCACTCTCTCCCGTCTTGATTTCCTTACTGCACCGCCCTACACCGCCGCAGTAAATTGTATAGAGATCACCAGCGAGGCTATAGAAAGCGTAAAACTGTATGCACGTGAATGCCATTGCCGCGTCCAGCGCCAGTTTCAGACTGAGCCAGGAACCGTACTACCACCATCCGGTGACCATACCCTGCTTACCATCCTTATCCGCAATCTGCTTGATAACGTCATCCGCTACAGCCTTGAACACAGCACACCATCAACATAATACTGGCTGTAGATACTATTACCATCACCAATCCAGACAACGCCTGCGCGAACGCTTTTTCCTCCCGGCCGGACAGGAAAGTAGCGGCAGCAAATTGGGATTGTCTAATGTTGAAAGTGTTGCATAGTTGCATGGATTGAAAGTAGAACTGAATAATATTCAAAACAGGAAAAATAAACAAATCGGATTTTAATTAGCATTAACAGTATTGAAAGTTACAAAAGAGAATTTAAAACCATTTATTTAAAATAATGCCAAATCCTAAAAAAATTAATCAAATTAATTTTTAAAAAAGCTTATAATATTAATTCATTAATAAAATAACTTATATCTTTAATGGTTATTTAAAATATTGATGATATTTTGTTATTCAAAATATCCGATATTGTATAATATATAACATATTAATTACATTATAAAATCGTCGTTAGTTCTTTTTTTAAAATAAATTTTCCACAAAATGCAGCATTTCCTATTTAAAGAAAGAAAATGCTGCTTACTTTACATTGCATTTTATACAATACTTTTCAATTTTATAATATTTATGGTATAAGCATAACATTTAAAATATTATTTGGCAGCTTTTTTCCATAGATCATCTATATCCAAATTTACAATCAAATCAGATATAGCTCTTGGATTATTCATTAATGAAGGAGGTAAGCGCACAACCCAGTCAATATTTCTAGTTCTTTCTGATTGTGCTCCAATGTCAAAGATAATCGTTGGAATCTTTAATGCTAAAGCAATTGACAAAGTATATGAAAAAGTTTCTTCCCATATACTAGGTAATATAATTAAATCAGGAGAAATTTTTTTTAGCCTGTCGATACATTCAATCTCATTTTTATATTGTCCAGTAATTGTAACACCATTATCCCTCATAACTTTTTTTGAATTTGTAAACCCAATCAGAAAATAAGATATATTTAAATCTCTGTTCTGAGAATCAATTGCAAGAGATGATAATACTTGAGCCCCTTTCTCTATACTTAATGCTCCAATAGATGCAATTTTTATTTTTGAACCATCCTGATTTCTTTGTGCCGGTAAAATATTTTTGATCACATCATCATGAGGAACAACTTTAATATTCAAATCGGGAAAATCGTTCAGTATTATATCTCTAGTACGATTTGAAGGAGCTTCAATTAATGAACAATTCTGAAAGAATCGAGTATAAGCTTCTTTTCGTTCATATGCATCTGAAGTATTGATATCAAAATTAGGTGCCGCAGTTTTTATATTACTCCAAAGATTTCTTTTATCTAATGAAGGTATTTTTTCATAAATATATTCGGGACTAAGCAATTTATAATCAGAAGACATGCATCCATAATCATGAATAATAAATTTATAATTTAAATTGGAAGATGAAAAAAAAGCCAGTAATTTTTGGTGGTGATACCAATCAAGACCTGCAAAACTATTTATATGGACTAAATCTGGTTTTATTACATTGAAAAATAAACTTAGAAAGCTCAAATCACCAGACAACGAAAGGTTTTTTAGGTTATAAAGATTAAGATTTTCGTATTCACATCTACAAATAGAATATAATTTATTATCATGTACTGTTAATAAAATACAACTAAAATTTTCATTAGTATATTTATTTATAATTTGTTCAAGATAGGTATTAATTCCACCTCCCCAAATATGCGATATAAATACAATACACTTTTGCTTCTGAACCGTTAATTTTAATCTAACTAAATCAAGATTACGTCTTAATATTGAAACAGGATCAACATTTATAAAATTATGAACTAAATCGTTATAATTTGGATGTTTTAATTTTAATGAATTCGCTCCACGCCTCATATTTTCCATCTTTATAGCAGAAAAAGAAACAGAACCAACATGATAAACAAATACATCACCAATAATAATGTTTTTGTAACCAGCATGCATAGCTCTCATGCAAAAATCATTTTCTTCACCGTATCCAACTTTAAAATATATGTCATCAAGAAGCCCTATTTGTTCAATAATTTTTCTTCTCATATAAAAACAAAAACCAACCCCAGTTGGCACCTCAACAAATAGACCCTTATTGATATTTGAAGCCAGTGTATCTAATTGAGCAGGTGAAACTTCAAGTTCAGCACTATTATCCTGACAAATGTATGGGTAACTACATATCGTAGCATTGTTAGACATAGGAGTAATTGTTGCAATAGATTCATCCTGATCAGCATGACGAATCATTCTTTCGAACCACCCATTAAAAACAAATGCATCTGAATTTAATAATATTACATCAAGATTATGCGATAAGTTTTCAATTGCATAATTTACAGTTTTTACGAAACCAAGGTTGTTTTCATTTAAATGGTAATCAAACAAGCCTAATTCAGATAGTTGCTGCAATTTAGTATTCAATTTTTCATCAGGTCCGGCATCATTTATAACCAATAAACTATATGGATTATCGGCTCTGCTTTTTAATGCATGAAAAACTGAACATAAAGTTTCATTCAGTCCTTTATAAACTGGCAAAATTACAACACATCGAGTTGTTAATGTATATTTAGCAGGTTGAAGACTATCCCAATCATAATCTGAAGGTATAGTTGGGATAAACCATAATTTATTATTTACATTTTGATTATTAATATTATTTTTATTTATACTCAGTTTTTTTGAGTAAATTTTTATTCCAAATAGCCAAATTGTCTTATTTATATGATTTTTATTGATAACTAGCAATTTTTTGAGAATATACTGACCTTGGGGCATAACAGTTCTTTTATATACTGTTATACCCAACAATTTTATTTTTACAACTTTAGAAGTCTGTATTCGCTTAAACATATTCACACACCAACTATATTGCTAATTATATTTAGAAAATGCTACATAATATCTTAAGAGTCTCTATGTGTAAATACTTTATTATTGGTTCAATTATCTGTAATTTTATGTAGATAGTTAAAATGTAAACTTATAAATAAAAAATTGGCTATCAATAATCTTATTATTCAATAAAATAACTACTGAAAGAACAATACTATATAAAAATTTATTTCATATATTAAAAAATATGAAATAATAAAGTACAGTGTTTACTCAGAAAAAAATTATTTAGGTAACTATCCCCTAAAATAGTACAGCATAAAAGTAGAAAATTCTCTTTATTAACCCATTGAGGATTTAAGCATGAAAAAAATGACTGAACATCAAATCGTAGCTATTTTAAAAGAAGCCGAAGCCGGTATCCCCGTCAAAGAACTCTGCCGTAAATATGGCATCAGCAATTCAACTTTTTATAAATGGCGTGATAAATACGGTGGCATGGAAACGTCCGATATCAAACGTTTAAAGGAGCTAGAGGCTGAAAACCGTAAGCTTAAGCAGATGTTTGCTGAGCTCAGTTTAAAATCTCAGCTTCAGGAGGAAATCATAAAAAAGCTATAGTGCCTACTCAAGCACGTAAAGCTTGGGCTGTACAACTGCAAAAAAATCATTCTGTTACTATTGCCATGAGCTGCGCTATTGTTGGCTTAAGCCGTTGTTCTCACTATTATCAACCTAAATTATCGGATGATTCAGTGATTATGTCGGTACTAAGTGCTATCACGGATAAGCATTTACGCTGGGGCTTTCCTAAATGTTTTAATCGCATCAGAAAGCTCGGCTATAAATAGAATCATAAACGCGTGTATCGGGTGTATTGCCAATTAAAGCTTAATCTCAGGGTAAAGCGTAAACAGCGCATTCCTCCACGAAATCCAGAAAGGCTATCAGTACCCAATAAACAAGGTGAATGCTGGTCAATGGATTTTATGAGTGACAGCAGTCGCAATCAACGCAGGTTTAGAACCTTCAATGTAATAGATGACTTTAATCGTGAGGCGTTAGGCATTGATATTGCGGTCAGTTTACCTGCTGGCAGGATTACCCGTTATCTGGATAAACTGGCCGAATATCATGGCTATCCACTCAAAATACGAGTGGATAATGGACCGGAATTTACCGGAAAAACATTCATCGACTGGGCAAAGTCACATGGTATAACCATAGATTATATTCAACCAGGCAGCCCATATCAAAACAGATATATTGAACGATTTAATCGCACCTATTGCACAGAGGTACTAGATTTATATCTATTTAATAATCTGGAACAAGCAAGAAAGGTAACCGAAGAATGGCTAACCATTTATAACACGGAAAGACCTCATGAAGCATTAAATAATATGACGCCGAGTGAATATAAAACCCTAAAACAAGCAGCGTAATTTTCTACCTGAATCTTGTACTAAGTTTGGGGTATTTACATTAAATAACTAAATAATAAAAATATAACAAACAACTATTTATGTCAATTAGTTATCGGAATATTAAATTAAAACAAATATCTATAATAGGAAAAACTATATAGTTCTAGTATAGAATTTATAAAATGAAATAATGGGTGCAACATTTATATTTATGAATGAATATGGATACGATTTGATGCTCAGCCATCTTTTTCATGTTTAAATCCTATGTGGATTAATAGAGAAAATTTTTTACTTTAGGATTGTACTATTTTAGGCAATAGTTATAGGTTTATATAACAAAATTATTTAACGAAAAATGACACGATCCATTTTCATTAACAACCGCGGTTCTATTTATTGTAAACACGCTAACTAAGTATATAAATAATAGTATACTAATAATAAAATCAATATTATTAATATAAATTTTAAAAATCTTTTATATTTTTTATGTAGTTTATGCTGCTCTTTTGTTTCGTTTATAATTTTTTCTTCTGTTAAAATTATCTTGTTCTTAACTTTTTCTAGTTCTGTTGAGAAATATGCTATATCCTTTTCTTTTTGTTTCAATTTATTTTTAGTTATTTCCAATTCAAGAGAAAAACAAGAAGCTTGACTTTCCTTTCTTTTCATAAGAATATATAGTTCAGCAATCTTTTTTTCCATAGCTACATATGGAATTAACAATTTTTGCATATCCTGATTAATTAAACATATATTCTTCAAATTAACAATTATCTCCATAAAATTTTCAAGCAAAAATTGGCTTTTATCTGAAAGTTGACTTGAAAAATCACTAGCATATTCAAAATTTTCCTCAATTTCTAAAATAATTTGTTTTGCAGTTTTTTTATTGAATCCTCTTCCTGAAAAATTATAATATCTTGCAGTATTAAAATTTTTAGAATTTAAAAATCCTGGCCCACCAAAATGATCATAGCAATAAACAGGAACACCAGATAATAGTCCATATTGTACAGTTTTACCTATGGTTATTAACATATCGTATTTTTTTATCAATTCAGGATTAACTAATACAGGTTTTTTTCCTCCGATCGTAGTTACCTGATATTTTTTAGATAAAATATCTATGGCATCAATAACCTCCTGTGGCAAATGATTAGACACAACAAGAATATTATGCAAGTTTTTTTTCTTTAGTTGATTATCTAAATATTCACTAGGAGCACAGTTATTACTTACAAAAATATTATTATTATCGATACCTAAAGAAATTAGTTTATCTTTTGTCTCCAAACTATTAGCAACAAATACACATTTTAATAGTTTCATATATGGAATAGAACACAATTCCAACATCTCATATGGAGACAGATGAACAGATATTAGTTTAATATGCAATTCTCTATAAATACGATTTTGAAACAAACTTGCAAATAAACAGTGCTGAGACCAAACTAAGTCAATGGTATCCAGATCTACATGTTCTATCCCAGTTAGTAAATCATTTTTGTCAAAATACTGGATAATTGGATAATTCATGGTATTTGCATAAATTTTTACATTATGTTTTCTATTTTTTAAGTAATTATATATTTCCAGAACTTGTATTTCTGAACCGCATAGATCTGCCAGATGATTCGTTAATATTAATACATTCATATTCTTTACATGTTTGATAGAAGTTTATAATACAAAACTTCAGTCTTAATTAAAAAAGATTTTATAAAGCTATACTATAAAGCATTAAATTATAACAAGTATACATTTACTTTTTATTTTAATAAAAATATGAATGAAAACAACAATTATTGTAACTAGAAAACAACAATTATTGTAACTAGAAAACAACAATTATTGTAACTAGAAAACAACAATTATTGTAACTACCCCCTAAAATAGTACAGCCCCAAAGTAGAAAATTCTCTTGAATAATCCACAGAAGATTCAAACATGAAAAAGATGACTGAACATCAGATCGTAGCTATTTTAAAAGAAGCCGAAGCCGGTATCCCCGTCAAAGAACTCTGCCGTAAATATGGCATCGGCAATTCAACTTTTTATAAATGGCGTGATAAATACGGTGGTATGGAAACGTCCGATATCAAACGTTTAAAGGAACTAGAAGCTGAAAACCGTAAGCTTTAGCAGATGTTTGCTGAGCTCAGTTTAAAATCTCAGCTTCAGGAGGAAATCATAAATAAGCTATAGTGCCTACTCAAGCACGTAAAGCTTGGGCTGTACAACTGCAAGAAAATCATTCTGTTACTATTGCCTTGAGCTGCGCTATTGTTGGCTTAAGCCGCTGTGCTTACAATTATCAACCTAAATTACCGGATGATTCAGTGATTATGTCAGTACTAAGTGCTATTACCGATAAGCATTTACGCTGGGGCTTTCCTAAATGTTTTGATCGCATCAGAAAGCTCGGCTATAAATGGAATCATAAACGCGTGTATCGGGTGTATTGTGAATTAAAGCTTAATCTCAGGGTAAAGCGTAAACAACGCATTCCTCCATGAAATCCAGAAAGGCTATCAGTACCCAGTAAACAAGGTGAATGCTGGTCAATGGATTTTATGAGTGACAGCAGTCGCAATCAACGGCGTTTTAGAACCTTCAATGTGATAGATGACTTTAATCGTGAGGCGTTAGGCATTGATATTGCGGTCAGTTTACCTGCTGGCAGGATTACCCGTTATCTGGATAAACTGGCCGAATATCATGGCTATCCACTCAAAATACGAGTGGATAATGGACCGGAATTTACCGGAAAAACATTCATCGACTGGGCAAAGTCACATGGTATAACCATAGATTATATTCAACCAGGCAGCCCATATCAAAACGGATATATTGAACGATTTAATCGCACCTATCGCACAGAGGTACTAGATTTATATCTATTTAATAATCTGGAACAAGCAAGAAAGGTAACCGAAGAATGGTTAACCATTTATAACACTGAAAGACCTCATGAAGCATTAAATAATATGACGCCGATTGAATATAAAACCCTAAAATAAGCAATATGATTTTCTACATCAGTTTTGTACTAACTATGGAGTATTTACATTTTGAGCATTTACAATATGCCTGTTAAGTGCTATACAGTTAACAGCGCAGCATATAAAGATATATTTAGTAACAAATTAAGGATTTTTTAAATGGACTATTACGTTAAACCATTCTCAGAATTATCGACTAAAGAATTTTATGAAATTGCCAAATTGCGTATTGCAGTATTTGTAGTAGAACAAATTTGCCCCTATCAAGAAATTGATGCTTATGACGAACAGGCTGTGCATATATGGATGCAAGAAGGGCAAACAATCATTGGGTATGCTCGGATAATTGATCAAGATACAACGGTCACATTTGGCAGGGTAATTATTCATCCAAGTCATCGTGGTAAGAAATTAGGCAACCAATTACTAGAAAAAACGTTGGCTGTGATTAAGACACAAATGCCAGACAAACCGATCGTGATCAGTGCACAAGCTCACTTAATAGATTTTTATGGTGCCTATGGATTTGTTCCAGTTTCCGATGTTTACTTAGAAGATGATATCCCACATATTAGAATGCGAAAAGAAAGACAGTAATATTCTAATATTTTTTTAATATTCTTTGAAATATTAGAGCATAAAATATTTTTATTGAATAAAAACAATTTATTTGACTTGTTCTACAATAAAACATAACTTTATTGTTGGCCTAAGCTGCTGTGCTTACTAGTATCAGCCTAAGTTACAGGATGATTCGGTGATTATGTCAGTACTAAGTGCTATCACAGACAGGCATTTACGCTGTGGCTTTCCTAAATATTTTAATTGTATCAGAAAGCTCGGCTATAAATGGAATCATAAACGTGTGTATCGGGTGTATTGCCAATTAAAGCTTAATCTCAGGATAAAGCGTAAAATGTATTCCTCCACAGAGCCCAGAAAGGCAATCAGTACCCGATAAGCTAGGTGTGCTGGTCAATGGATTTTATGAGTGACAGCAGTCGCAATCAACGCAGGTTTGGAACCTTCAATGTCATTGATAACTTTAATCGTGAAGCGTTAGACATTGATATTGCAGTCAATTTACCGGCAAGTATGGGGTAGCTACGGAAAACAGAAAACTTATTAATATGAAAAACAATAGTTGCATACAGGAAATTCAAATTCAAGAGTGAATTAAACAGGCATGCTATTGAAAAAAGAACAAAGAATTTTTAAGAAATATTTAAAGCAAAAACTTAAAGAAATTGATATTAAATCTTATGAAGAAAAGAATTATTGGGATCGAAGAACATAAAGAAAATCACATGATAAATAAAATAATTTAAGCTCAACTACCAATTGGTGGTGGCAAACAATAGCAGGATTGACAGACCGGAATTAGAACTAGCAG
>NZ_MEIR01000071.1 GCF_002777825.1 Snodgrassella alvi
AATCTAAAGGAGCTGAACCAAAAAATAAACAACTCATACAAGAATTCTGGCTAAAAATGTATGAAAATACCTTGCGTTTATTTTTAAAAAATCCAAAAGATAAAAAGGCGTTATTCGGATGAAACAAAGGTATATTTATTGGTTACTGATGTTTTTAATCTTACCATTGCTTGTAAGTTGTATTTCTTACAATGTTCCAGATATTGTTCTGAAAGACGATGGTCAGCCTTGCATCAGTATACCATCGGATGAAGATTTCTTTAGAAGAAATAAACAATTTAAGATTATATTCACAGATGTATTTCAAACAGGGATTGGGGAACTCTGGTCGAAAGATTATCAGTATTCTTCAAAACCGTATTATGTAAAGACACAAGAGTGCTTACGCTTTGACTATCATTTTCAAAATAATATTACCTATTCGGTCGGTTTTACCTCAACAGAAAAAGGAACTGATGAAAATAAGTCATGGTCTAGACATATGCGTATTAAAAAAAATAAGGATGGGACTTTGCAATTACTACTTGATGAGCATGCCAGAGATGTAACTCAATAATGCTTCAAAAGAACAGGGTGATGATATTTGGCATACAGTAACAAAGCAAAAATACAAAGGAAACAAGCCTAAAAACAAACAACTTGTACAAGATCTCTGGCTAAAAATGTATGAAAATACTCTGCGTTTATTTTTGAAAAATCCAAAAGATAAAAAGGCGTTATTCGGATGAAACATATTCACTGGCTGCTGATAACTTTGCTTTTAGGCATAATAACAGGATGTTTTGTGCATCGTAATATGCTTTACACACCGGATATTGTTCTCAAAGACAGTGGTCAACCATGTATAAGCATACCCTCGAATGAAGATTTTTTTAAGAGAAATAAACAATTTAATATTATAGTTACCGGTGTATTTCAAACAGGGGTTGGAGAACTTTGGTCGAAAGATTATTTGGATCCTTCAAAACCGTATTATGTAAAGACTAAAGAGTGCTTACGCTTTGAATACTATTTCCAAAATAATATTACCTATTCGATTTATTTTACGACAATAGAAAAAGGAACTGATAAAAATAAACATTGGCATGTAGATATGCGTATTAAAAAAACTAAGGATGGGGCTTTGCAATTATTACTTGATGAGCATGCCAGAGATGTAACTCAATAATGCTTTAAAAAAATGGGGGTGATAAAATTTGGCATACAGTAACAAAGCAGAAATACAAAGGAGGTGATTCCAAAAATAAATAACTTGTACAAGACCTCTGGCTAAAGATGTATGAAAATACCCTGCATTTATTTTTAGAGAATCCACAAGATAAAAAGGCGTTATTCGGATGAAACATATTCACTGGCTGCTGATAACTTTGCTTTTAAGCATAATAACAGGATGTTTTGTGCATCGTAATATGCTTTATACGCCAGATATTGTTCTCAAAGACAGTGGCCAACCATGTATAAGCATACCATCGAATGAAGATTTTTTTAAGAAAAATAAAAAATTTAATATCGTAGAAACAGAGATAGTTCAAACTGGTGTTGGACAGTTATCATTGAAATATTATCGTGATCTCTCAAAACCGTATTATGTTAAAACCCAAGAATGCATTTATTTTGACTACCATTTTCAAAATAATATTACCTATTCGATCGGTTTTGCATCAACAGAAATAGGAGATGCTGAAAATAAACCATGGGTTAGATATATGCGTATAAAAAAAAATAAGGATGGGACTTTGCAATTATTACTTGATGAGCATGCCCGAGATGTAACTCAATAATGCTTTAAAAGAATAGGGTGATGATATTTGGCATACAGTAACAAAGCAAAAATACAAAGGAAGTAAACCCAAAAACAAACAACTTGTACAAGATTTGTGGCTAAAATGTATGCAAATCCCCTGCGTTTATTTTTAAAGAATCCAAAAAATAAAAAGGCGTTATTCGGATGAAACGAAGATATATTTATTGGTTACTGATGTTTTTAATCTTACCATTGCTTGTAAGTTGTATTTCTTCGGGTCTTCCAGATATTGTTCTGAAAGACGATGGTGAGCCGTGTATAAGCATACCAGCAAATGAAGATTTTTTTACGAGCAATAAACAGTTTAATGTCATGGCAACAGAGATAGGTCAAATCGGTGTTGGACTGTTATCATTGAAATATTATCATGACCCTTTAAAACCGTATTATGTTAAAACCCAAGAATGCATAAATTTTGATTACCATTTTCAAAATAATATTCCCTATTCAATCAGCTTTACGTCAACAGAAAAAGGAAAAAATAAACCATGGGTCAGATTTATGCGTATTAAAAAAAATAAGGACGGGACTTTGCAATTATTACTTGATGAGAATGCCAGAGATGCAACTTAATAATGCTTTAAAAGAATAGGGTGATGGTATTCGGCATACAGTAACAAAGCAGAAATACAAAGGAAACACGCCTAAAAGTAAACAACTTGTATAAAATCTATGGCTAAAGATGTATGAAAATATCCTGCATTTATTTTTAAAAAATCCACAAGATAAAAAGGCGTTATTCGGATGAAACAAAGATATATTTATTGGTCACTGATGTTTTTAATCTTACCATTGCTTGTAAGTTGTATTGCTTCAGGTCTTCCAGACATTGTTCTGAAAGATGATGGTCAACTATGCATCAGTATACCCTCGAATGAAGATTTTTTTAAGAGAAATAAACAATTTAATATTATATCTACAGATGTATTTCAAACAGGAGTTGGGCAACTTTGGTTGAAAGATTATCAGTATTCTTCAAAACCGTATTATGTAAAGACCCAAGAGTGCTTACGCTTTGACTATCATTTCCAAAATAATATTACCTATACGATCGGTTTTACCTCAACAGAAAAAGGCAATAATGAAAATAAGCAATGGCTTAGATATATGCGTATTAAAAAAAATAAGGATGGGACTTTGCAATTATTACTTGATGAACATACCCGAGATGTAACTCAATAATGCTTTAAAAGAACAGGATGATGATATTTGGCATACAGTAACAAAGCAAAAATACAAGGTAGCTGAAATCTAAAAATAAACAACTTGTACAAGACCTCTGGCTAAAAATGTATGGAAATACTCTGCTTAGTCATTCGCTATATTTGAATCCTCTTTGGGGACTATACTGTTTTAAGGGGTAGTTATATTCTAGACAAAAGTGCTTTTCACTACAAAATTAATTAGTTATCAGTATTGTTTGATCAAATTAATTTGAAAAAAAGCCCAGAAATTAGCGCAAGCTGATACTGGGCTTTTGATTTATATTCTGTAGATGTAATTTTTCAGCCTATTTGCGTCTGATGTTCATCACCCTGACGTGTACGAATGATACCAATCTGGTAAACAGTTTCGCCCTGCTGCTGTAGAAAGTGCTGTACAGCAACAGCGTCTGCGGCGTCTACAATCATTACCATGCCGATACCGCAATTAAAGGTACGGTACATTTCCTGTATATCTACTTGTCCGGCCTGCTGTAACCACTGGAAGAGTTTTGGCAGTGGCCAAGACTGGGCGTCAATTGCGGCAACGGTGTTGTCTGGTAGGATACGGGGTACGTTTTCGCTGATGCCACCACCGGTAATGTGTGCCATACCCTTGATGGTAAATTGTTTTAATGCAGCCAGAACGGGCTTAACGTATAAACGGGTAGGGGCGATGATGGCCTGCCGCAGGGTTTTGCCATTTTCAAATTCGGCGTCCAATTCTGGTTGGGCACGCTCAATAATTTTGCGCACTAATGAATAGCCGTTGGAATGAATACCATTAGAGGCCAGTCCCAGTACAATATCACCGGCCACAATACTGCGTCCGTTGATAACCTGTTCTTTTTCAACCACGCCTACGGCAAAGCCAGCCAAATCATATTCGCCATCTGGGTACATGCCGGGCATTTCGGCGGTTTCACCGCCAATCAGGGCACATCCTGATTGTTCACAACCGGCGGCAATACCTTTAATCACTGCTGCTGCACGTTCAACATCCAGTTTACCACAGGCAAAGTAGTCCAGAAAAAACAGTGGTTCTGCTCCCTGTACCAGAATATCATTGACACTCATGGCCACCAGATCGATACCGACGGTATCGTGTTGCTCCCATTCAAAAGCCAGTTTTAGTTTGGTGCCTACGCCATCGGTACCGGATACCAGTACTGGCTGGCGGTATTTCTGGCTGATTTCTACAAGTGCGCCGAAGCCGCCCAAATCGCCTAATACTTCAGGGCGCATGGTACGTTTGGCAAATGGTTTAATCTTTTCGACCAGCGAATCGCCAGCGTCAATATCAACACCGGCATCGCGATAACTCAGGGACTGGCTCATTAGTGTGCTTCCTTTGGACAAGAACAAAGCTGATTGAGATGGAATAGACAAAAAACTGGGCAATTTTAACATTTTTCATCTTTTTACGGTGTTGAAATTGGTACAGTTGATTAGCGGGCATATTCTGGCTTATATCTTTCTGACAGCTTTGAGCAGGATAAATAGTTGGCCAATCGTTGCATTAATGTCTGATAAAGAAGAGGGAAAAAGATATTGAAAATGGCTGGCTGGAATATCTGGATGTTTATGGTTTGCTGTTGGCCTTGAAAGGATTGTGGCAGACGAAGATTCTATGTAATTTAATATAACAATCAAAGAAAAAGGCCGAATTGATAAATTCGGCCTCAAGATTAGTCTGCTATATGCAGCTAATGTATGCTGCTTAGGCTTTGCGAGCCGGCAGTTTTTCACGAATACGGGCAGCTTTACCGGTTAAGCCACGCAGGTAATACAGTTTGGCACGGCGTACATCACCACGGCGTTTAACTTCGATTTTTTCAACGGCTGGAGAATATAACTGGAATGTACGTTCTACACCTTCACCGCTGGAAATTTTGCGAACGATGAAGTTGCTGTTCAGGCCACGATTGCGACGGGCGATTACAATGCCTTCGTAGGCTTGCAAACGGGTACGGCTACCTTCGGTAACGCGTACAGATACTACCACGGTATCACCTGGCGCGAAGGCCGGGATTTCTTTATTCAGACGAGCGATTTCTTCCTGCTCTAATTGTTGAATCAAGTTCATGTTAAGCTTTCTGTTATAATGGGATGTCCCGTTCCTCTTGACTGATACGCTGCAAGAGTCTGGATTCCTCTGGGGTTAATTCATGGTCGGCCAGTAAATCCGGACGACGTGTCAGTGTGCGCCTGAGCGCCTGAGTTAATCGCCATTGTGCGATTAAAGCATGATTACCGCTACGCAATACGTCAGGAACTGTCTGCTGATTAAATTCAGCCGGACGGGTGTAATGCGGGCAATCAAGTAAACCATTGGCAAATGAGTCTTCTACTGCTGAGCGTGCATCACCAAGTGTGCCGGGTAACAGGCGGATTACTGCGTCCATTAACATCATGGCCGGTAATTCTCCACCGGAAACCACAAAGTCGCCGATACTGATTTCAGTTACTTCGTTGCTGGTGAGAATACGTTCATCAATACCCTCATAACGACCACACAGTACAATCAGCGCCGGTTCTTTGGCCAGACTGGCTGCCTGTGCATGATTCAGTGGTTTGCCCTGTGGGCTCATGTAAATCAATCGTCCCTGCGGGCTGCTTTGTCTGGCCGCATCTATGGCTGCCTGCAAGGGCGGAGCCATCATAATCATTCCCGGGCCACCGCCAAACGGGCGGTCATCAATATGACCCAGTGGATTATCAGCAAATTGCCGCGGGTTGATTGTTGCAAACTGCCAGATGCCCTGTTGTAAGGCACGTCCGGTTACGCCACTGTCGGTAAGGGCAGTAAACATTTCCGGAAACAGGGTAATGGCTTGAATATGCATCAGTAGTCGCTGCCCCAGTCGACACAAATCTGCTGTTGTGGCAGGTTTACTTCGTCAATGTACTGGGAGACAAAGGGAATCAGTTTACGGCCAAAAGCACCATCTACTACCAGTACGTCATGCGCACCGGTTTGCATTAGTGAACTGACAGTGCCCAGATTTTCCTGTGTACGGTTAAGTACGTTCAGGCCAATCAGGTCTGCCCAATAATACTCATCGTCATCGGTTTCGGCAAAGCTGGCACGGTCTATTTCGATAGTAAAGCCACGCAGTAGTGCAGCGCTGTCACGATCGTGTATTCCGTCAAACCTCACCTGTAATTCGTCACCGCTGATTTTGCTTTCGGCAATGCTCACGGTTCTGGTTTGGCCATCTTTACTCAGCTGCCATTGCGGATAGTCAAGCAGGCTGTCGGTATATTCGGTATCGGAATGGACTTTCACCCAACCCTTTACGCCAAATACGCCTTTAATATAGCCCATTGCTACCCATTGTGGCTGTGTACTATTCATCTGCTTTACTGCTGAATCAGGCCGCAGCCTTTTGCTCTTTAACCAGTTTGGCAACAGCTTCGCTTAATTGCGCGCCCTGGCCAATCCAGTGATTCAGACGGTCTGCGCTCAGACGTACGCGTTCCTGTTTTTCATTGGCAACAGGGTTGTAAAAGCCAACGCGTTCGATAAAGCGGCCGTCACGACGGTTGTGAGAGTCTGCTACGACGATGTTATAGAAAGGACGGTGTTTAGAACCACCGCGAGCCAAACGGATAACTACCATAGTGTATTCCTTAGTGAAAAAAATCGAAGTAATTTTATTCTGTCAAGATAACAGAAAATCGCTAATTTTAGTGGGTAATTCCCAGTCTTGGCAAGTTGTTAATACATATTTGTTGCATATATATTGCTGTGGATTTGTTTGTTGTCGGATATTTATTTTTCTGACATCTGGGCTGATGCTATTTTGGGTAAATTATTGCTGTATATGGTTAAAATCCGATGGGGTGTGATGATATTACCAAGATATGCTGCTGGCGATTTTGGCATTTTTTTATAATTATTCTTATGAAAATCCTGTGTTTATATTTATTTTTTCGATATGTGCATTAGGTTTTTGCTATTTGGGGCTGCGTAGCTTCATTTCTTCGCGTATCATAGCTGCCACATGTTTTTGCGGATATCTTAACAATGAAACAGATTTTTTTGGATTTTGAACAACCTATAGCCGAGCTGATACAAAAAATTGATGAGCTGCGCTTTGTGCAGGATGAATCGGCTGTGGATATTTCCGAAGAAATCGCACGCCTGAAAAAGAAAAGCGATGATTTAACCAAAAATCTTTTTGCCAAGCTGACTCCGGTGCAGATTTCGCAGGTATCCCGTCATGCCCAGCGTCCTTATACGTTAGATTACATTGATGCACTGTGTACGGATTTTGAGGAATTGCACGGTGATCGTGCGTTTGCTGATGATGCCGCTATCGTAGGTGGCCTGGCTCGCTTTAATGGTGAAAGTGTCATGGTAATCGGCCATCAGAAAGGCCGTGATACTAAGGAAAAAATTCGCCGTAACTTTGGTATGCCTAAGCCAGAGGGTTACCGCAAGGCCTTGCGTCTGATGAAACTGGCAGAAAAGTTTCAAATTCCCTTACTGACTTTTATTGATACACCAGGAGCCTATCCTGGTATCGGGGCGGAAGAGCGTGGTCAATCTGAGGCTATTGGCCGTAATCTGTATGAACTGGCGCGGCTGCGAGTACCGGTGATTTGTACGGTAATTGGTGAAGGTGGCTCTGGCGGGGCTCTGGCTATTGCGGTGGGCGATTATGTCAATATGCTGCAATTTTCTACCTATTCAGTCATTTCACCGGAAGGCTGCGCCTCTATTCTGTGGAAAACGGCTGAAAAAGCATCGGAGGCTGCTCAGGCGTTGGGTATTACGGCTAAGCGCCTGCACGATTTGAAGCTGATTGATACTGTGATAGAGGAACCTTTGGGCGGAGCACATCGTAATTATCCGGAAATCATGCAACGGGTAAAATCTGTACTTACCCGCCAGTTGCATGAAGCTAAAGGTAAACAGTTGTCTACTTTGTTGACGCGTCGCTTTGATCGTTTGATGAATTATGGTCAATTCAACGGTAAATAAAATTTGTGTCAATTTATGTGATGATATTGCGCAACAATGGTCAGCCACTATGGCTGACCGTTGTGTTTTAGCCGTAGGTCTTAGTGGTGGGCTTGATTCGGTGGTGCTGTTACATGCTTTGACTCTTTTGCGCAACAGTTTACCGGTGGAGCTGTCTGCTATTCATGTGCATCATGGATTAAGCCCATATGCAGATGAATGGGCTGCTTTCTGCCATGAATTGTGTGCATCTTGGTCGGTGCCGCTAAGGGTAGTTAAGGTAAATGTGTGTACCGCTGGCGAGGGCGTTGAAGCGGCAGCACGTAAGGCGCGTTATCAGGTTTATGCTGATAGTGAGGCGGATGCAGTGGTGTTGGCACATCATCGGGATGACCAGATAGAAACTTTCTTTTTGGGGGCATTGCGTGGTGGTGGTTTACGTGCGCTTTCGGCCATGCCATCATTGCGGAAATTAAATAAACACACAGTGCTGTGGCGGCCGTTGTTGCATTTTTCGCGGCAGCAGCTACAGGCTTATGCTGATGCGGTGCAGCTGATGCATGTTGAAGATGACAGTAACAGCGACTGTGCCTATTTGCGTAACTGGCTGCGTTTGAGTGGTTTGCCGCACTGGCGCGAGCATCAGCCGCATCTGGATACGCAGATTGAAGCAGCGGTAGGGCGGTTACAGGATGAGCTGGCTTTGCTGGATGAAGTGGCTGAAGCTGACTGGACTATGTTGCATGCACAACAGCAGGGATTTCAGATACCTTTGTGGCGCACTTTGAGTGCGGCAAGGCGCCGGCAACAATTACGCCTGTTTGCGCATAAAAATTGTCTGGGGATGTCAACTACGGCGGCGCTCACGGAATTTGCACGACAGTTGATGGAAAGTAAAAATGGTGCACAATGGCCTTTGCCCCACGCTTGTGTAATTTATTATGATTCCAGATTATGGATAAATAAACATGAGGTAAACCGGCAATGGCTCTGGTTTGAATTGCTACCAGTAACCTGCCGCCAGTTGATCGCTGCTGGCTATCTGCAATGGAAGCAGCATACTTTTGGTTTGACAGAAATTGCCGCTGAATGGACAGTGCGTCAGGTGCAAGCTCAGGATACAATTGTTTTGCGAGGAGGAAGAAAAAAGGTTAAGAAGTTATTACAGGAACGGAAAATCCCGCCTTTTATGCGCGCTGTCTGGCCGGTTTTGTGTGATTCGAATAATCAGTGTGTTGCTGTGATTAATGTGGCTGTAGCCACTGATATTGGTGTAGTCAATGGCTGGATGCCGTTTATGGAGGATTTACCTATCAGGCTATAAAGTTGGAAGATTGGTACTATATTTATCGCAGATTCAGCTGCTGATTGATGCAATAACAATAACTAGAGGATAACAGTATGCATGATAACCGTACCCAACAGGTTGAAGAACAGATGTTGGTGCGTAAGGCTCAGCAGGGTGATGCGCAGATTTTTAATTTGCTGGTTAATAAATATCAACGTCGCTTAAATCATTTTCTGCATCGTTTTATCCATGATGAGCAAATAACGCTGGATGTAGTACAGGAAACGTTTCTCAAAGCTTATAAGGCTTTACCACAGTTTCGTGCTAGTAGTCAGTTCTATACGTGGTTATGCTGTATTGGAATGAATACGGCCAAATCTATGGCTGCCGTGTACGGACGGGAACCTCAGATGATTACTGAAATTGTGGATGGTGATGGAGAACAGGTTGATGTACTGGAATATTTGTCTGATTATCAAACGCCGGAAGCGCAATTACTTAATCGCGAACTGATTGATGCAGTGGATGAGGCAATTGACCAATTACCGGCTAATCTGCGTCAGCCGATTATATTGTCGGAGGTCAATGGTTTGACGTATGAGGAAATTGCTCAAGTGATGGGTTGTCCGGTTGGTACGGTGCGCTCACGTATTGCTCGTGCCCGTGAAATTTTATCGACACAGATTAAAACCAGATTTGACCGTGAATAAGCACTGGTTTTGGTAATACTCAGAATAGCCAGCATTTGTCTGTAGTGGATAGATAGGGTAACTGAGCTAGCTATAGATATTGCTTTTAATTAGCCTGATGCTATTTGAATTTTACCTGTTTATCTGAATTGCATGCTCATTTGTTAAGATTGTCTAAAGGTTGAATTCTGTTTATCTGAAAAACAGTTATTGTTTTGGACGTTTATGTTATACATGAGTCCGACTGATTCTGTGGGCACAAATATATCTGGATTGCTATGGATGCTATGTGGCTGTAATAACAAAGTTAATTTGTCAATTTTGCTAAGCATTTGTAAGAAATGGGAAAAAAATTATCCCACTCACTCTTGAATTGTGAGTAGCTAACCTTACCTTATTAAGCGAACTGAATTTTACGCCCCGCAATAAATGCGGGTTTGTATTAACCAACTTTGCAGTGCTGTAGGCACTAAAGATGTGGAGAACATATATGACTATTCGTCCTTTGAATGACCGCGTTGTCGTAAAACGTTTGGAAGCTGAAGAAAAAACTGCTTCTGGCATTGTGTTGCCGGGTTCTGCTGCTGAAAAACCTGATATGGGTGAAGTAATTGCTGTAGGTAATGGCAAACTGTTGAAAAATGGTGACCGTCAGAAACTGGATGTTAAAGTTGGCGATAAAGTGATTTTTGGCAAATATAGCGGTCAAACTGTTAAGGTAGACGGTGAAGAATTGCTGGTAATGCGCGAAGAAGATATTTTCGGTATTGTTGAATAAATTGTTTATTCAGATATTAAGATTTTATTGCGTAATTGATTATTAAAGATTAGGAGTTACAAATGGCAGCAAAAGACGTGAAATTCTCTGACGAAGCCCGTCAGAAAATGGTTGCTGGTGTCAATGTGTTGGCTGAAGCAGTAAAAGTAACTTTAGGTCCTAAAGGCCGCAATGTACTGTTAGATCGTGCCTTTGGCGGCCCGCACATCACCAAGGATGGTGTGTCTGTTGCTAAAGAAGTGGAATTAAAAGACAAATTCGAAAACATGGGTGCTCAGCTGGTTAAAGAAGTAGCTTCTAAAACCAATGATGTAGCTGGTGATGGTACAACTACCGCTACTGTGCTGGCTCAGGCGATTGTAACTGAAGGCATGAAATATGTTACTGCCGGCATGAACCCGATGGATTTGAAACGCGGTATTGATAAAGCAGTTGAAGCTGTTATTGCCGAACTGAAAAATATTTCCAGACCGGTACCAGAAAAATCTAAAGAAATTTCTCAGGTTGCTTCTATTTCTGCTAATGCAGACGAATCTATCGGTGAAATCATTGCCAAAGCCATGAATGAAGTAGGCAAAGAAGGCGTGATTACCGTAGAAGATGGCAAATCACTGGAAAACGAAGTGGAAGTAGTTAAAGGTATGCAGTTTGACCGTGGCTACCTGTCTCCTTACTTCGTAACCGATGTGGAAAAACAGATCGCTGGTCTGGACAGCCCATATATTTTGCTGTTTGATAAAAAAATCTCAAATATCCGTGACCTGTTGCCAGTTCTGGAACAGGTGGCAAAAACCAGCCGTCCATTACTGATTATTGCTGAAGATGTTGAAGGTGAAGCTCTGGCTACGCTGGTGGTAAACAATATTCGCGGTATTCTGAAAACTGTTGCTGTTAAAGCTCCGGGATTCGGTGACCGCCGCAAAGCCATGTTGCAGGATATTGCTATCCTGACCGGTGGTACTGTTATTGCAGAAGAAGTTGGTTTGTCTCTGGAAAAAGCCACACTGGAAGATTTGGGTCAGGCTAAACGTGTAGAAGTAGGTAAAGAAAATACCACTGTAATTGATGGCTTAGGCGACAAAGCTGCTGTTGAAGCTCGCGTTGCTGAAATTCGCAAACAAATCGAAGTGGCTACCAGCGACTACGATAAAGAAAAATTGCAGGAACGCGTGGCTAAACTGGCTGGCGGTGTGGCAGTAATTAAGGTTGGTGCTGCTACTGAAGTTGAAATGAAAGAGAAAAAAGACCGCGTTGATGACGCCCTGCATGCTACCCGTGCTGCCGTAGAAGAAGGTGTGGTAGCTGGTGGTGGTGTTGCGCTATTGCGTGCACGTGCTGCGATCAAAGACCTGAAAGGTGCCAATGCTGATCAGGAAGCTGGTGTGAAAATCGTTCTGAAAGCAGTTGAAGCTCCTTTGCGTCAAATCGTTGCTAATGCTGGCGATGAACCAAGCGTTGTGGTGAACAATGTGTTGAATGGTTCTGGTAACTATGGTTACAACGCTGGTACTGGTGAATACGGCGATATGCTGGAAATGGGTGTACTGGATCCAGCTAAAGTTACCCGCACTGCCTTGCAGCATGCTGCTTCTATCGCTGGTCTGATGCTGACTACTGATTGCATGATTACCGAATTACCGGAAGACAAACCAGCTGCGCCTGATATGGGTGGTATGGGCGGTATGGGTGGTATGGGCGGCATGATGTAATGCGACGATAGTCGCTTAGGTAGCTATAGTTATATCTAGCTATCTACGCCCATAGTACATAGTGAGCACTAACTAACGTTGTGCTCACTTTTTTTCATCAAATAAGTTCAAATATGATAAATCTCTGATGTTCTGCGTTTTAAATTATCTCGTAACATCGGTTTTTCTCGCAGCGAAGACCTAACTTTAGCTTAAAGCTAGAATTCCCAGAATTTATAAAAGCATTCTGTAAATACCCCAAACTTAGTACAAGATTCAAGTAGAAAATTATGCTGCTTGTTTTAGGGTTTTATATTCACTCGGCGTCATATTATTTAATGCTTCATGAGGTCTTTCCGTGTTATAAATGCTTAGCCATTTTTCGGTTACCTTTCTTGCTTGTTCCAGATTATTAAATAGATATAAACCTAGTACCTCTGTGCGATAGGTGCGATTAAATCGTTCAATATATCCGTTTTAATATGGGCTGCCTGCTTGAATATAATCTATGGTTATACCATGTGACTTTGCCCAGTCGATGAATGTTTTTCCGGTAAATCCCGGTTTATTATCCACTCGTATTTTGAGTGGATAGCCATGATATTCGGCCAGTTTATCCAGATAACGGGTAATCCTGCCAGCCGGTAAACTAACCGCAATATCAATGCCTAACGCCTCACGATTAAAGTCATCTATCACATTGAAGGTTCTAAAACGCTGTTGATTGCGACTGCTGTCACTCATAAAATCCATTGACCAGCATTCACCTTGTTTACTGGGTACTGATAGCCTTTCTGGGCTTCGCGGAGGAATATGTTGTTTACGCTTTACCCTGAAATTAAGCTTTAACTGGCAGTATATTCGATAAACACGTTTATGATTCTATTTATAGCCGAACTTTCTGATGCGATTAAAACATTTGGGAAAGCCCCAGCGCAAATGCTTATCGGTAATAGCACTTAGTACCGACATAATCACTGAATCATCCGGTAACTTGGGTTGATAATAGTAAGCACAGCGGCTTAAGCCAACAATAGCGCAGCTCATGGCAATAGTAACAGAATGACTTTCTTGCAGTAGTACAGCCCAAGCTTTACGTGCTTGAGTAGGCACTATAGCTTTTTTATGATTTCCTCCTGA
>NZ_MEIR01000072.1 GCF_002777825.1 Snodgrassella alvi
TGAAATCGAACACGAACCCATAGAGCAAAACCTCAGATATCAGGGACAATATTTAGACAGAGAAACCGGCTTACATTACAATACCTTCAGGTATTATGATCCGGATATAGGCCGCTTTACCCAGCCAGACCCGATAGGATTGCTGGGTGGGTTTAATCTGTATCAGTATGCGCCTAATGGGTTGACTTGGATTGATCCGTGGGGATGGGCTAAAGCTCCGTGGCCAAGAGGAGGTTTTGATGACTGGTTTAATAATGCAACACCCGAAGAGATTAATCAGAATATTGAAGCTGTAAAAGGAGGATTAAGAAATGGTGGCGGTAAACATGAAATGTTTCCAGTTAGCCTTGCTGCCAAAGCGAAGTCTTTAGGTTTTACTGCTGAGGAATTAAAAGCACTGACCCTACCGACAAAGGATATTTATTTTACCGGTGTTAAACATGGAAAAACAGGAGAAATACTTGAAGGAGCTCATCATGGCACTGGTGCTGGCAGTTGGTTCCATAAGGAGCTAATAGAACAATTAAACGGCGCCCAATCGAAAACAGAAGCAAGATCCATTATAGATAAAATGCATAACAAACATATGCGATATAAATCTAAATGTTAATAGAATAGGAGTAGTCAGCATGAATAAAATTGATTTGAATAAAGTTACTATTCAGCTATGGATAGGCAATAATTTTTCTTCAGATGAAGAATATCAACAATATTTTCACCAATTTGAAGGTATACAAGAAGACTTATTAAATCCTAAACCACGATGTTTATTTTGTGCAGATGTGGGACATATTGCATATATAAGAGAAAAGCTTATTATGCCTGATAGATTCTCTTCACCTCAGGATATCAATTTAATTATTGATAAAATAGAAGTGAATGAAAGTGAAAAGAAAAAAATCTATGAACAATGTATTAAGTCAGGTATTACAACAGCCAATGCGGTATTCTGGTACATTAATAATGATGTTTCATTAAATTTAGAGGTACAAAAACCTTATAAAGAAAATTATAACGGACTTAAATATATAGGCGAATTTAACGCGGATACTAAATATCCACTAGAGGTATATGATCCAACAAGTGATTCCCACCTGTGGATAGGAACAAACCATATGCCGCTTGATGAGTTCAACCAATATTTTGAGCTGGATTATACAGCAGAATTAGGTAGCCCTGAATATAAAATTTGTGGCTTTTGTAAAGACACAGGTAATGACTGGTACGACGAGGATTTTGTCGGCTATCCAGAACCGCTGAAAGAGGAGGTTGACATTGCAACCCTTGTTGACCAATTGATTGCCTCTGACTTGGACTGCAAGAACCAGATAGTTCAGGCCTGTAACAAACTGGGTATAACTAAAGCAAATGCTGTAATTTGGTATACGGCTGAGAGCGAGTATGATAGCGAATTCAAACTTAAAAAACCCTATAAAGACAGCTATAACGGTCTTAAATACATAGGAGTGTTTAAATTCTAATATCAACACGCAAATCGTTGGTAAGCTTTACACTAATCTACCACACAAGCCTGAGTCTTATCGCTCAGGCTTTTTAATTGAATTAATCTTGTACGTTATTTTAAGAATATAACTATTGAAGATGATTTACCGATATCCTCATCGAACGCAGCTACCAGTACGACAACCTCGACCGGCTGATAAGCAAAAAACACAGCAAACACGGACCGACCGATTACTACTATGATCGCACCGGCAGAATTGAAGGCTGCCGTAACCAGAGATACTGGGAAACCCTGCAATACGATGCCGCCGCCAACCTGTTAGACCACAGACGACCAATAGAATTAGATCTCAGCAATCAGAATGTCATCCGCTGTAACCAGCTGCTGCATTTCAGAGGACACCGCTACCGCTACGACGAGCACGGCAGAACCCAGACCAAACAGACCATCGATGCCACCCAGCACTACCACTACGACGCCGAGCACCGCCTGAGCGAAGTACGCATCGAACAATCAGACCGCAGCCAGCGTTACGGCTACGTCTACGACGCCTTAGGCAGGCGTATCGAAAAATATCAGCTAGACAATGCAGGCAACCCCTGCAACCGTACCCGCTTCCTGTGGGACGGGTTAAGAATGATTCAGGAAACCGGCCCGAATCACCCCACCAGCCTGTATATCTATACCGACCAGAACAGCTACGAACCACTGGCGCGCATAGACACAGACGGCAACCATGAACAACATATCCGCTACTTCCACACCGATCTGAATGGAGCACCGGAAGAGTTGACCGACGAAAACGGTAAAATACTATGGGAATGTAGCTTTCAGTTATGGGGTAAACGGATTCATGAAATCGAACACGAACCCATAGAGCAGAATCTCAGATATCAGGGACAATATTTAGACAGAGAAACCGGCTTACATTACAATACCTTCAGGTATTATGATCCGGATATAGGTAGATTTACCCAGCCGGATCCGATTGGCTTAGCCGGTGGGTTTAATCTGTATCAGTATGCGCCTAATGGGTTGACTTGGATTGATCCGTTGGGACTTTCTGCTTGTGCGCCGACCCATCATCTTGCCACAAACAAACACTCTTATTGGTCTGATCTATTTAGAGACCTATTTAAAAAGAATGGACTGGGTAAATTTAAGAATGGAAATTGGCGAAAAGATGTTCTTAATGATCCATTAAATAAAATAGATGTTCCAGGACATAAAGGTCCACACCCAGAAGAAATGCATCAAGAAATATATAAACGTTTAAAACAAGCTAGTGATAAAAGTCCAGAAGCATTTAAAGAAGCTTTAGCAGAACTTGGTAAAGAAGCTGTGACCCCAAATTCATGGTTAAATAAAATATTAACTAAGAGTGACTAATAAATGAAATACTTTAAACTAAATCCAAATGTTAACAGCAAAAAGTGGAGAGGATGTATTATTCCACGTGATGAGTTGATTGATGATGGAGGTAATGTAATTCCCGTTGATTTTTTGTCTTTAATAAAAATACCTACAAACAAAAAACTTTTTTTTAAAAAATTAAGGGATGGTTATTTCTCACCAATAAGTACAATTGGAGCTAAATATCTCCTTTTTGATAGTAAAATTAATAGGATAAACAATATATCGGGTAATGGTGTTAAATTAATTCCTATTTCTAATAGTGAGAAGCCAGAAAAAGCATATTTAATAATGTACCCTTTTGAATGTGTTGATTGTGTTAACTGGGATTTATCTGAAATAGACTTATGGCCATCAGGCTATGTTCCAAAAGAATGGGAATCAAAACGTGGGCGTTTTTTTCTAAAACCAGCTATCCACGAAAATAAAATTCCTAAACATTTAGATGCATTTTGTTTAAATGAATGGGATGGGGCATTTAATATTATTATTTCAGAAAGACTTAAAAATAAAATATTATCACTTGATTTTGATCATTCATTTTTAGAATTTTATGAGCTAGTTCAAACGTAAATTAAATAGCAAAAATTTGTCTATAACCTTTAATTTTATCGTCATAATACAGACTTACATCCAGCCCGATCATTATCTTATTTTAGCGTTTGATAATTTGATAGATGGAAAGTAGAAGTAGGACTATATAGATAACTACTAGTCCTAATTGATGATTTTGGACTGTTGATAATATGACATCAATTACTGGTACAGGTGGTGATGCGACTGATCACGATGCGAATAATAAATTCTTCTAAATAGATTTAAAACTACAACTAGAGTTACTTACGACCCACTGGGCAACCGCATCGCCACCATCCTGCCGGATGGGCGCACCATCAACAGCCTGTATTACGGTTCCGGCCACCTGCACCAGATAAACATCGACGGCCACATCATCAGCGATATCGAACGCGACAACCTGCACCACGAAGTATTACGTACCCAGGGACGCCTGAACACCCAGTTCAAATACGACCGTAACAGCCGGCTACAACACAAACAGATACAGCGCAATCAGAATCCCATCCTGCCCGATATCCTCATCGAACGCAGCTTCCAGTACGACAACCTCGACCGGCTGGTAAGCAAAAGACACAGCAAACACGGCCAGACCGATTACTACTATGATCGCACCGGCAGAATCGAAGGCTGTCGTAACCAGAGATACTGGGAAACCCTGCAATATGATGCTGCTGCTAACCTATTAGACCACAGACGGCCAATAGAATTAGACCCTAGCAATCAGAATGTCATCCGCTGTAACCAGCTGCTGCATTTCAGAGAACACCACTACAGCTACGACGAGCACGGCCGAACCCAAACCAAACAGAGCATCGGCGCCACCCAGCACTACCACTACGACGCCGAGCACCGCCTGAGCGAAGTACGCATCGAACAAACAGACCGCAGCCAGCGTTACTGCTACGTCTACGACGCCCTTGGCCGGCGTATCGAAAAACATCAGCTAGACAACGCAGGCAAACCCTGCAACCGCACCCGCTTCCTGTGGGACGGGTTAAAAATGATTCAGGAAACCGGCACGAATCAACACAGCAGCCTGTATATCTACACCGACCAGAGCAGCTACGAACCACTGGCACGCATAGACAAAAGAGGTAATGACCCCGAAAAAGTCATGTACTTCCACACTGATCTGAATGGCTGTCCGGAAGAGTTGACCGACGAAAACGGTAAAATACTGTGGGAATGCAGCTTTCAGTTATGGGAAAAACGGATTCATGAAATCGAACACGAACCCATAGAGCAGAATCTTAGATATCAGGGACAGTATTTAGACAGAGAAACCGGCTTACATTACAATACCTTCAGGTATTATGATCAGGATATAGGCCGCTTTACCCAGCCGGATCCGATTGGTTTAGCCGGTGAATTTAATCTGTATCAGTATGCGCCTAATGGGTTGACTTGGGTGGATCCGTGGGGGAGTATTTACATTATTATAAGTGCGAGTGTGCAATAAGTATGCAGATATTTGAATTGATTTGCATATTGCTTTTATTTAAATAAATCAATTTTTTTATGCAAGGGTTTAAGCCGTATATTTTTGCGTATTTAGAGGCACAAGCAAAAGTCTAAGAAAAAACTTATCTTTTTGATAAAAGAATGCGCCAGTAAAATTGTTGGCGCGGTGCAAAATAATTAGCAAAAAGGTGCGAAAGTTTTTGCCGCCTTTCAAGATCAGTTGATTATTGTTGTGCCAGTATCTGTACTGCTGCACGCTTGCCCCAGTAACACGCTTCTTCAAAAATTGAATAACCGGATAAATCACTGTGAGCAAACTGTAAACGCCCAGTATAAGAACGCAGTGCCTGTAAGCCCTGATTGGTCAGATAGCCCGGCTGTGGTACCGCCATGGCGTGACCGCGCAGACTTAAACGTGCCTGTAACATGCGCTGGCGCAGTGCTAAGCCGTAAATCTGTTCCAGCTCTGCTGCTGCACGCTGGTAAATCTGCTTAGGAGAGGCAGACAACATCCAGCGGCGTACATTGGCTGGTGTATCCTGATTCAGTGCGGTGTAGGCAGTAAAAGAGGTGTAAGCCGGTGGTCCTTGCCGGATTTGCTGATGGGTGGCTACTACATAGCCCAGCCCCGCACCCTGATACAGAATATTGTCCCATGCCAGCCTGCTGCTCCTGCTTTCTGGTGGCATTCCGCGTAACAAGAAATTAGCCACGATCCACGGTGCATACTGCGGCATATGGCTTTCTGGCTTAAAACCATACTGTTGAATATTCTTAATCACATGCGCGGCAATATACAGCGGCATGGCACAGATGGCATGGCGCGCTTCAAGCCAGAAATATTTCTGCTGGCCGGTACAGACTAACAGGCGTACGCCTTGTGCATGTTCTTCAATCGAGGCCGCAAAGGCATTCATGCTATATGGTTGCTTAAATGGCTGGCTGCTTTCAGGCCAATTCTCCAATGGTTGCAGGCGGCAGAACGTGCGTATCCGCTGCGATAGCTCGTGTAGACCATGTGGCCATGTCAGCACTGAACCATGCTCATTTTGTTCATTACCGCGTGCACAGAAGTAGTGCAAACCTGCCCAGGCACAGACTTGGCTGATACCCTGTCCGTAATCATCACGGCAGCAATAATCCAGATACCATAATAATGTTGGCGAATGATAACCCTGCTGTTGCAGCCAGTGGGCAAACGTTATCTGTTCCAGCCGGCGCCAGTGGCTGTCTGTACTGGACAAATCCAGCGGAATGGTGAACAAACGTTTGCCATCGGTACCGCGCTGATTACTGAGCTGATGAACAAAGCGAAAAAAACGTTCGCTATCGGCATCACGGCGTGGCAGCAGTTCATTCTGCCAGTGCTGCTGATAAAATAGGCGCTCATTAGGTACTTGCAGCAGGGCACGCTCATCATACACACCATGCTGGTAAAGCTGTAAATCGCCTAGTAATTCACGAATGTGTTCAGACTCGGGCGAGGGCAGGGGTAGGTAATGAGCGCCGGTTGGGTAATCCACGCCAAACTGACTTTCGCCGCGATTATTGCCATTACGTTCCGCACCATCAAGCAGGATATAGTCTTGCATACCCTGTCTAGACAATTGCCAAGCGGTAGATAAGGCCGCTGCTCCACTGCCGATAATCACTGTATTGGCGTAGCGTGTGGGAATATTGGCAGGCGGCTGCATTTGTGCATCACGAATAGCATGGCCAATTGCCTTGCCCGGAAAATCCACACTAATTGGCGGTCTTCCGGGCACAAAATAACGCCACGCCTCGTAGCTGGTTAATCCCACCATGCTGACACCGAGTGCATGGCCGAGAAAGCGGCGGCGACTGATTTTCATCCTTAATACTCCCTTAGCGCATCACCGCACGCCAGTCTGCTTCAAAGTATTCCACCAGTTTTTGCGTATTCAGATGATTGGCTTCAACCGCACGTCGCTGCATATCTTTCGGAAAATTAAACATTTCGCGTGTACTGTTGGCATCCAGATACCGGGTTGATACACGATAATCATCGGGAATCAGAAACTCACCCTCCTGACTGGCCATTACATAGCCCCACTCACCAAAGGAAGGAACATAAACATGATAGGGCAGGGTTTTCAGTCCGGCCGCTTCCAATGTAGTAACAATGCACCAGAAAGCGTTGGGAGCAAAATAGGGTGAAGTGGATTGCACCACAATATTACCATGTGGATTTAAATGCCTTGCCACCATACGGTACATCGGTACCGAATACAGCTTACCTAGAGAAAAATTGGCAGGGTCGGGAAAATCGATAATAATTACGTCGAATTTTTGCTGATTATGTTCCAGCCATTGTGCAGCATCGGCATTGATAATGCGCATTTTCGGATGATTGAGTGAATTCTGATTGAGTTCGCGCAGTTGTGCCGATGTGCGGAATACTTTGGTCATGCTGGCATCCAGATCAACCAGCGTAACCTGTTTAACCTGTGAATATTTCAGCACTTCCCGCGCCGCCAGCCCATCACCGCCGCCCAGTATCAGAATATTGGCAGCCCTTGGATTCTGCTCCATCGCTGGCAACACCAGTGCCTCGTGATAGCGTGCTTCATCCACCGAAGAAAACTGCAAATTACCATTAATAAACAGCCGGGTATCATTATGCCACTTGGTAATTACCAACCGCTGATAAGGAGAAGCGGTGCTATACACCACTGGGTCACCGAAATAATGCTCTTCAGCCTTGTTGGTAATCTGATTGGCGTAACAGAAAAAAAGCAGCAGTATAAGCAGTACTATATTGCCACGCAGGCACAAGTGCCGATAACGGCGCAAATCTTTCTTAAACAGGCGTGCAGTTAATAGCGCAACAATCGTATTCAGAATTCCGAACAGCAAAGCACTTCTGGCCATGCCCAGCTTCGGTGCCAGAATCAGCGGAAACAGCAGCGAAACGGCCAGCGCACCCAGATAATCAAAGGTGAGTACCCGGCTAACCACTTCCTTAAACTCAACTTCACGCAAATTGAGCACCCGCATTACCAGCGGCAGCTCCATACCGGTGATGATGCCAATAATCAGCACCAGCCCATACAGCACCGAACGAAATGGAGCAGCGGAAAAACCAAACAGCACAAATAAAAGCAGCGCAGAAATACCGCCGACAATGCCCACCAGAATTTCAATATCAATAAAGCGGCTTAACGCATCTCTGTCATGTATATAGCGGGTTAAATGAGCGCCAATACCCATGGCAAACATATACACACCAATGATTGACGAAAACTGAAGTATCGAATCCCCAAGCAGATAGCTGGCCAGTGCCGCCATAATCAACTCATAGGCCAGCCCGCAACTGGCTACCACAAACACCGACACAATTAATGCAGGATTCACAATTTATCCTTTATTGATTTCTGATATTGCAGGTACAGTGATTTGTACCAGTTTCACAGGTTAAGCCCTACCATTACTGTAAAGCGGCCTTGCTAACCCATAATCACAGCCTGAATCCAAGCCACTCTGGCTACAGAATAATCTGTACAGATTCAATTGTTAATTTATTGCTGGTTAAAGTAAAAAACATACTATACAAAACTATTATTATACGGTATGTTTAAGAGTAGAAATAATCAGGAAAATGAAATATGGCAACTACCTTATGGCAGTACTTGCAGTATTTGAAATACTTCGCTGTTGCCCTGCTTTTGCTAATTGGGTTTATTGTTTTCTACCTGCGCATCACTCCTGTAGCCGAACTGAAATTAATCAAACAGGGCAATATAGCCTGTGCTACTTCGTTCAGTGGCGCCATGACCGGTTTTTGCATCACCCTGATTTCAAGTATGCTGCAATCAGTAAGCCTGATCAGTTTTATTATCTGGGGCGTGGCAGCCATGATTGTGCAGATTCTGGTGTATTTTATTGCCACGCTGCTTATTCCCAAAGCCAATCAGGAACTGGCAAACAATAATATCGCAGTTGGCATCCTATTTTGTGGCTTGTCGATAGCCATTGGCATTCTCAATGCTGCTGCATTAAGTTAGTAATCAAACCTTTAAATTTGGATACGCATAATGGTACTGAACTCAATTTTTGGCAGTAATGGTTTTGGTGGCTTCATCAAGAAACAATTTATCGATGTTATCCAGTGGGAAAATCCCGACCCGGATGTTTTAATGTGGCGTTTCCCGTTACAGGATCAGGAAATCCAGAATGGCGCTGCCCTGATAGTACGGGAATCCCAAAATGCCATGTTTGTGGATGAAGGAACTATTGCCGACCAGTTTGGCACCGGCACGTTTACCCTCAATACCCAGAACCTGCCGTTACTCACCAACCTGAAACACTGGGGTAAATTATTTCAGTCGCCATTCAAATCTGATGTGTACTTTTTCAACATGCGCCAGCAGCTATCCAGACGCTGGGGCACAGCACAGCCGGTTACCATTCGCGACAGTGATTTCGGCGCCGTTTCCGTGCGCTCTTTTGGTATGTATTCCTTCCGTATTGCTCAACCGGCGGTGTTTTTTCGCGAAGTAAGCGGCGTATGTGAGGAATATCGCACTGAAACACTGGAAGAGCAGTTGCGTAATCTGGCTGTTACCCAGCTGGCCAGCGCTTTTGGTAGTTCTGATATTCCTTTTCTGGATATGGCCGCCAATCAGCTGATGCTGTCACAGCAAATGACTACTCTGCTGCAACCGGCATTTGCCGCCATCGGACTGGAGCTGGAAAACTTTACCGTAGAAAGTATTACCCTGCCCGAAAGCCTGCAACAGCGTCTGGATGAACGTATGGGTATGGGTATAGTTGGCGATATGGCACGTTATACTCAGTATCAGACTGCACAGGCCATCCCCTTGGCTGCCCAGAATGAGGGCGGTGTTGCCGGTATCGGCGCTGGGCTGGCGGCAGGAATGAATATAGCCAATGTTATGACCTCAGGTATTATCGGTGCCACAGCCACACCGGCTGCACCTGCTGGTGGTGCTGAAACCGCTGCCACAGACCTGACTGCCAGACTGGAACAACTGAAAACCCTGCTGGAGCAAAACCTGATTAGCCAGAATGATTACGATACAGCCAAGGCTGAGATTATCAAAAAAATCACTGGTTAACTGGCTGTATGAACAGTTCTTCCTATCTACTACATAGTTCCTGTCCCAGTTGCGGGGCTGAAATCGGCATTCATTCAGCTACCGCTGTAACTGCTGTTTGTGGTTATTGTCATTCTGTTTTATTAATTAATCAGAATAAACTGGTTCAGTCTGGCCGCCATTCTGCGGTTTTAAATGATTTATCGCCACTACAAATCGGTACCACCGGTGTGTGGCAGGGCAAACCATTTACCCTGATCGGGCGCATGCAGGTTAATTACGATGCCGGTTCGTGGAATGAATGGCATGCACTGATGCATGATGGTAGCAGTGCGTGGCTTTCCGAAGCCAACGACCGCTTTGTTTTCACCCGTCTGCAACCAGTACTGCCTGATCTTCGTGCCTTGCCTGAATTCAATAGCCTGAAAATTGGTAATACCTTTTTCAAATACAAGGAGCGCCGTTATGCCGTTGCCGATATCCGGAATATCCAGCGTGGCCAGTATGCTGCCGAGGGGGAGTTGCCTATACCCTTACCGCGGTCTGAAACTGCCCGGGTAGCCGATTGCCGCAATGGTGCATCTTTTATCACGCTGGATTATTCAGACGGAGAGGCTCAACCACAGGTATTTGCCGGTAAGGGTATAGCACTAAAATCACTGCGTTTGCAAAATACCCGTACACCCGAGCAGATTCGCACCCGTGCGGGTCATGTTAAGGGCAGCACCAAAAGAGGCAAATGCCCTAATTGCGGTGGCGAAATCCGCTGGGTAAGCGGCGTTGCCGATTATGTTGTGTGCCAGTATTGCCGTAGTCAGCTGGACATGGGTGAAGAAACTGCCCAGCTGCATGCGACTAGTGAAATGCGCCAGCAACAAGAGAGTCTGTTGACCATTAAAATCGGCAGCAGAGCGCGGATTGGCAATGAAAGCTGGTGGGTACTGGGCGCGATGGTGCTGTATGAAGTACCTGTTAATAAAGTCATGCAGGACGTACCTTTATATATTCAGGTAGCCGAGCATGAGGAAACTGAAGCAGAAACGCTCGGCTGGACGGAATATCTGCTCTATTCCCCAAAAAAAGGGTTTTTATGGCTGCTGGAGCTGGAAAACAATCAATGGGCACTGGCTTCAACACTTGATGACTGGCCTGCCTTAAACAGGCCATTAGAGCCAATTGATTTCAGAAAGGATGAAATTCCTTTTCTTTATGATTATGCTGCTCAGGTTCTCTATGCTGCTGGTGCTTTTTATTGGCAGGTAGCACCGGGCGACAGTATGTATTACGTTGATTATGGCTGTGAACAGCGTAAATTATCCACAACGCTAACCCGTAACGAACAGTCGTGGTCGGTTGTCAGCAGTATTCCGGCCTCATTGGTAGCCGCATGGTTTCAGGGTAATAAAAATATCAGCATCAAGGCAAAACCACTGCCAGCTGATAAAGCTGTTAAAATTGTCCGCGAACATCAAAGCATCAAGGCAAAAGATTTTACTATAGGTAATATCAGAAAATGGCGTTTGCAAACTGTCATGAAGCCCGATATTGATGTTCGTACTGCCAACTTCTGGATGGCTTTATTTATTGTTTTGAATTTTCCGATATTTTTTATGATATTTGTAGGAGGACTGGCTAATAATAATTTTGGCATCACGCCATTAATACTCCATTTTATCACTTACGCATTGTTGGTAAAAATTCCTTATCGGAAATGGGGTATATTTGAATCTACAGATAATACCAAAAAATATAACCTTTATTTAGCAGCCCTGATTGTCATCATATTTACTTGGGGCAATTATGCTGCATTTAATAATCAATCAAACTCAGTAAATTCTTCACATGGCGGCTATTATGGCAGCGGCGGTCGGTGGCATAAATAATGCAGTTTAATCATGCTATAGGGCAGCATTGTCTGCTAGATGTATATCAACTGAATAGTAACTGGTTGCAGGATGCCATTGCTATTGAAAAGGCATTGCTTCAGGTGGCACAGGTGGCGCAGGCGCATATTCTGGCCAGCCATTTTCATACCTTTGGCGGCAGTGGCGGCATAACTGGCGTATTGTTACTGGCAGAATCACACATCAGTATCCATACATGGCCGGAACATCACTATGCCGCCATTGATATTTTTATGTGCGGGAAGTTATTGGTAGAAGCCGCGGTAGCTGAATTACAACGACTGCTACCCAATGCACAGATGCAGATTCGCTGGTTAGCACGTGAATATTTGCCAAAAGTATAAAAATATATTTTCTGGCCTGCTACAATATAAATATCCCATACTTAATATGCAAAATAACTATAAAATTACGATTTCAATTTAATGTGTTATATTTAATCTGTATTATAAATAGTTGATTGTTAATTTATTTCTTTCCTTGCTTGTGTCAGATTATTAAAAAGATATAAATCCAGTACCTCTGTACAATACAAATGATTAAATCATTCAATATGCCCATTTTGATATGGGTTGCTTGATTGAATATGATTGATGGTTATACCAAGTGATTTTGCACAGTTAGTAAATGTTTTCCGCTAAATTCTGGCCTGTTATCCATCCGACTTTTTAATGGATAACTATATATTGAGACAGTTTATCCAGATAACGGGTAATCCTGCCAGCCGGTAAACTGACCGCAATATCAATGCCTAACGCCTCACGATTAAAGTCATCTATTACATTGAAGGTTCTAAAACGCCGTTGATTGCGACTGCTGTCACTCATAAAATCCATTGACCAGCATTCACCTTGTTTACTGGGTACTGATAGCCTTTCTGGATTTCGTGGAGGAATGCGCTGTTTACGCTTTACCCTGAGATTAAGCTTTAATTCACAATACACCCGATACACGCGTTTATGATTCCATTTATAGCCGAGCTTTCTGATGCGATTAAAACATTTAGGAAAGCCCCAGCGTAAATGCTTATCCGTGATAGCACTTAGTACCGACAAAATCACTGAATCATCCGGTAATTTAGATTGATAATAGTAAGCACAGCGGCTTAAGCCAATAATAGCGCAGCTCATGGCAATAGTAACAGAATGATTTTCTTGCAGTTGTACAGCCCAAGCTTTACGTGCTTGAGTTGGCACTATAGCTTTTTTATGATTTCCTCCTGAAGCTGAGATTTTAAACTGAGCTCAGCAAACATCTGCTTAAGCTTACGGTTTTCAGCCTCTAGCTCCTTTAAACGTTTGATATCGGACGTTTCCATACCACCGTATTTATCACGCCATTTATAAAAAGTTGAATTGCCGATGCCATATTTACGGCAGAGTTCTTTGACGGGGATACCGGCTTCGGCTTCTTTTAAAATAGCTACGATTTGATGTTCAGTCATTTTTTTCATGCTTAAATCCTCAATGGGTTAATAAAGAGAATTTTCTACTTTTATGCTGTACTATTTTAGGGGATAGTTACACGGAGACACCTAAATGACAAATGTATTTAAATTTAATGGAAAGCTTTATGGTATGATATATGATTATGGTAATAGAATAGTTAATCGTAGTCCGACAATAGAAGATATAAATAATTCTCTGGATTTATTTGTATCAAATAGTGGTGTTCTTTATTTAGAACAAAATAAAGAGGAAGGTAATATTCCTTTTAGGTTAACGCTTTATGCAGAAAATCAAAAATATCTGGTTATGTTTGGAAAATCAAATCCGGAAGTTGATGATGGTGTAGAAGTAAGAACCTTTGGGGATGATACACGCGCTCCTGGGTTGATAAGTTTACAAGGTGACTTATGGGATAATAGAACTATAAGCGAAGATTTTAATCTAGTCAGAAAAGCTTTTAATGAGTTTTATCTGACAGGAGATATTGACCCAAATATAGTGAGTTAACCTCAGTGCTCCGGATTGTGATTCGGGGCTTTTTTACATAAATAAATTAAATTCTAATCCAAATGGATGGGCTACATTAATTCATAAAATTTCTAAGGGTAAAATAAGTTTGAGCTAGTACACCTGAATCTTGTATTAATTTTGGAGGTATTTACAATATTCTTTTGATTCAAAACAGCATAACATGCCTATTGTCATCCCTTTCCCAATACTTAGTTTATCTTCTACCTTTGTTTTACTGCCATCTAAATAATTCGTTATCGCTATTTATACTAACTTAACAATATTTATAAAAAATAAATAGTTATATATTAAATTAATATTCAATTATGTTTAACCCGATTTCTTTTACTATCCTTTCTATTTTTCTTTTTAATAAAATTTTGTTTTTTTGAATCAAAAATTGGTGTGTTAAATCGTATCCAGTAGTAGTGACACAACCCAATGATGGGTAAGTGAATATACATAGTTTTTTTTCTTTAAGTATATTATTTATTAAGTATATATAATTGTTAAATGATTTAATTTTCCTTGGTCTTTCATCAATTATAGCTATAATATTTCCTTTTGATAATTTAAACAAAGTTTTATATATAAAAACAAATTTTCTTTTTATTTTATTAAACAGAATTTTCTTCTCTATATTGTTTTTAGTATCTGCATAGGAGACTAAATGTGCATTAATGTATTCGTCTTCATTCAGAATATGATCAAAAATAGAGATACTAAAAATAAAATAATCTTTTAATAAGAAATCAAAATTTTCAAAATCAAATTTTATTAATTTATTAATTAAATTTTCCATTCTCTTAAATATTTCCCTTCTTTACTAAGTGTACCAATTCTAATACCTCTTTTATTATACAGCTTCCAATAACTTCCATCATGCCTTCTATCTCTTGCATTGTCTGGT
>NZ_MEIR01000073.1 GCF_002777825.1 Snodgrassella alvi
CTGTCTTTTTGACCCTTTATAATGGCAGCTCTCTCGGCATAATAGCCATTATACCAATCAGATATACTGCAAGCATTTAATGCTAGGGTAAGGCTGGTTACTATTAGTAATTTTGGTTTAGCGCGGCGGATCTGCATGGTATCTTTTTCCTTCAAAGTTAAAATAGCGTTTGCCATGGATTTCATGTATCGGTGTCTGCGTGGTTCTGATCGGTTTTAAGGTTTTACCGTCTATGGTGGTCATATTGCCCTGCCGATCAACCAGATTAATGTTACCATCGGCGCCGATAACAACTGCTTGGGCAAGGGTTGGGTTGTCATAGCGTTCATTTGCATTCGATTTAGGTTCCTCTACGGTATTTTGGATTTTATCAAATTCCGGGTTTGGAATCGGTTCTTGAGTATTTTTATCTATATATTTATTGTTAAATGGATCAAGCAGATTGTCATCAAGTTCATAGGCTCCATTGTAGCTGCTGTGGCTGTAACATGAGCCTAGCGGGCTGCCGATACACTGCCCTGCGGTTACTGGATTATAGCCTACCAGCCCACCAACAAAATCGGTACTGTTGTTAGCCAGAAATAAGGTACTGTTAATGCCATCCGGATCAATGTAGCCATTTTTTTCGAGCATTTTATATTGTCCAGCTATATTTGCTGCTGGCCCTAAAAATTTGGTTTTTTCGATCGGTATGTCAGTTGCATTTAATCTATTCTGCAAATAGGCGTTGCTGACTTTGTCGGTGAGTGAACCGCGACTATGGTTATTACTGTTGATGGTGGTGTTGGTTTCTTTCGCCAGTAATTTTAGTGCTGCATTGGTTTTTTCTGCATTGGTTAATGGCAGTCTGCCACCCATCCATTCGTTGAGTTTGTCGTAGAATGCATAAAAGCCGACTTCGCCCAGACCGGGGATAACTTCTACAGTGGGGTTGTTGACCACTACATAGAGGTTGCCATTGGCCGCTGCTTCGGGATTTTGTTTGATGGCATTTCTGAATGCGGCATCTTCGTTGTTGTAGATGCCCGGATTAGAAATCAATACTGATTTGCCATCCATGATTTCGTTGTAATCATATATTTCTATAGCAGTTCCTTCAAATGGGGCATTTTTATTTTTTTCTTTGGTTATTTTGCTTGCATCACTGGCTTCTATGGCATCGTTAACATTATTGATGTCTTTACAAAAATACTGTGCTTCTGCGCCTGAGCAGGTGATTTTGTAAACTTTTCCGGCTGTTATGTGTCTGGCTGCGTTTTTGGCATAGTCGGCATGCAGCGCAGCAGTTTCTAATGCTGCGGTACCAATATCTCCTGCCCATAATATGCCAAGGGCGGTATCCAGATAGGCTATATTCTGCTCCATTCTGCGCCCTTCTTTTTCTAATTCGATGCTTTTTTCGGTTCTGAGGCCGTTATGTTCAAAACGTTATCTATGACGCTTCACATAATCTCGATAGTAAGGATTTTCTACGGGGTGATCAGTAAGATTGCCATTCTCATCTATGTAACGTCCGCGTTCATCTACTAGATATTGAGCTGGAATTTGTGCGTATTTCTCGTTAGCGGGATAAACTATGACTCGGCTGCTGGTATGCCCATTGGCTTCCAATTGTTTCTGGTAAGCAGAGGTATTGGTACCGCATCCACATAATGCTATAAAACTTGCCATCGCTAAAAACTTCATCTTGTTTTCCATTATTTTCTTTCCTTATACATAGTTAAAATCTTTGCTTGAATCTAAAACCCTTTTCTTTTCATGCATTCTCTTTCTGCAGGACCATATACTTTATTTAACCAATCCTGCATTTCTTTAGACCCAATATATGCTTTTGGTTCTTTGATATATTCAAGTTCTTCAAAGCATTCTTCTCTAGCTTTTTTTTTAGCTGGAGGTGGTTCCCAACCATCATTATTCCAAAAACGAACTACTGATTCATAACAGCCGGATAGTCCAATACAAAAAATACTTATTAATAAAATATTAATTTTACGTTTCATTTTACCTCACTCCTTGCCTTGCTCTTGAATGTGGCACTAAAACTGGTAAAGAGGGATTATCGTGATTTAAATTATGATTTGGTCCCTCAATCCATTTTTTATTAAACTCATCACGATAAGGATTTTCAACTTTTTTATCGCCAGTCAAATTTCCGTTCGCATCTATATTTCGACCTTTTTCATCTACTAAGTATTTTACAGGTATTTCCCTGAAATAACTGCTATGCGAGTACATAAATGGTTTGTTTTCCACTCCTCCTGTCGGTGTATTACCTACTAATACATGATTAAAACCTCTACCTAATCTAAAATCCTTTTCTTTTTAGACATTCATTTCTGGCAGGTATATATACATTGTTTAACCAGTCCTGCATTTCTTTAGACCCAATATATGCTTTTGGTTCTTTAATAGATTCGAGTTCTTCAAAGCATTCTTCTTTAGCTTTTTTTTCTGCTTTAGACGAGAAATCCCAACCTGGCCCATTCCAAAAACGGACTACAGATTCATAACAGCCGGATAGTCCAATACAAAAAATACCTATTAATAAAATATTAATATTACGCTTCATTTTACCTCACTCCTTGCCTTGGTCTTGTAGGCGGCACTAAAACCGGTAAAGAAGGATTATTGCGATTTAGATTACGATTTGTACCAGATGTTATGGTGTAGTGGTTGGGTTAAAACACTCGGGAAGTTCGACTACAAAACCAAAGCAGTAAAGTCTCTGCTTAAATCTAAAATCCTTTTCTTTTCATGCATTCTCTTTCTGCAGGACCATATACATTACCTAACCAGTCCTGCATTTCTTTAGACCCAATATATGCTTTTGGTTCTTTGATAGATTCAAGTTCTTCAAAGCATTCATCATAGGCCTCACTCTCAGCCCTAGACATATGAGGTCCTCCATTCCAAAAACGTACTACAGATTCATAACATCCAGATAATCCAACACAAAAAATACTTATTAATAAAATATTAATGCTACGTCTCATTTTATTTTACTCCTTGCCTTGGTCTTGTAGGCGGCACTAAAACCGGTAAAGAAGGATTATTGCGATTTAGATTACGATTTGTACCAGATGTTATGGTGTAGTGGGTGGGTTAAAACACTCGGGAAGTTCGACTACAAAACCAAAGCAGTAAGGTCTCTGCTTGAATCTAAAATCCTTTTCTTTTCATGCATTCTCTTTCTGCAGGACCATATACATTACCTAACCAGTCCTGCATTTCTTTAGATCCAATATATTCATTCTTAGGCCGCGGAAGTGAACGTAATTCTTCAAAGCATTCTTTTCTAGCTTTTTTTTCAGCTTCAGATGAGAAATCCCAACCGGGTCCATTCCAAAAACGGACTACAGATTCATAACAGCCAGATAATCCAACACAAAAAATACTTATTAATAAAATATTAATGCTACGTCTCATTTTATTTCACTCCTTGCCTTGCTCTTGAAGGCTTTACTAAAACTGGTAAAGAGGGATTATCTTTGTTTAGATTATGATTTGTACCAGATGTTATGATGTAGTGGTTGGGTAAAAACACTAGTGGATTCCGACTACAAAACCAAAGCAGTAAAATCTTTGCTTGAATCTAATATCCTTTTCTTTTCATGCATTCTCTTTCTGCAGGACCATATACATTACCTAACCAGTCCTGCATTTCTTTAGATCCAATATATTCATTCTTAGGTCGCGGAAGTGAACGCAATTCTTCAAAGCATTCATCATAGGCCTCACTCTCAGCCCTAGACATATGAGATCCTCCATTCCAAAAACGTACTACAGATTCATAACATCCAGATAATCCAACACAAAAAATACTTATTAATAAAATATTAATGCTACGTCTCATTTTATTTCACTCCTTGCCTTGTTCTTGATGGTTTAACTAAAACCGGTAAAGAGGAATTATCTTTGTTTAGATTATGATTTGTACCAGATGTTATGATGTAGTGATTGGGTAAGAACACTAGTGGATTTCGACTACAAAACCAAAGCAGTAAAATCTTTGCTTGAATCTAAAACCCTTTTCTTTTCATGCATTCTCTATTAGCGGGATCATATACCTGACTTAACCAATCCTGCATTTCTTTTGAACCAGGACTTTTATTTTGAGGTTCAGGAATAGATTCAAGTTCCTCAAAGCACTCGGAATAAGCTTTATTTTTTTCTTTCGACCACGTATCCCAACCTGGTCCATTCCAAAAACGGACTACTGATTCATAACAGCCGGATAGTCCAATACAAAAAATACCTATCAATAAAATATTAATGCTGCGTCTCATTTTATTTCACTCCTTGCCTTGGTCTTGTAGGCGGCACTAAAACCGGTAAAGAAGGATTATTGCGATTTAGATTATGATTTGGTCCCTCAAACCATTTTTTATTAAACTCATCACGATAAGGATTTTCAACTTTTCTATCACCAGTCAAATTTCCGTTTGCATCTATATTCCTACCTTTTTCATCTATCAAAATATCTTTTGGTTTTTCCCTGAAATAGCTACTATGCGAGTACATAAATGGTTTGTTTTCCACTCCTCCTGTCGGTGCATTGCCTCCTATGGTATATGGGCTCCGTAAAAATGCAGCAGGGCTTCTGCCTACAAAATCGGTATAGTGCACTGCGGAATAGGCTCTGCTTCCTTCATAACCATTTGTAACCAGTTGGTTCGCATACCGCGGTACATGGGTCGCGGTGCCATAAAATCTTGCTTCTCTTATCGGTATGCCGGTTAAGCCATTACGGTTGGCATTCTGTAATGCGACACTAGCTGTCATTCCACCACGACTATGGTTGTTTAAATCTATCTCATAACCATGGTCTTTAGCATAAAAAATGTTGCTACTATCACACGCGCTTTATCGAAACTCAGGTACTATTTCTCCGCGCGCTCTTCTTTCTTCTCACCGTTTTTCCGCTTGCCTTGATTCATAAGTATTAAAAGTGGGGGTTCCGCGTTTTTCCATACATCCATCATACATTGCTGAATTAAAAACTCCATTTTCATAACCTTTCCTTACAACCCGATTTTCCGGCTTCGAGGCTAACTCCCTACAATATGCGTCATTTTTTTTCCTCAGTTCCTTCATTTCTGGGGATTCAGCATCATAGTAAGCTGCACTTTTTTTTGTTCTTTTATAATGGAGGCTCTTTCCACATAATAACCATTATACCAGTCGGATATGCTACAGCCGGTTAACAGCAGGATGAAGCCTGTTAGAAGCAGGAATTTTGGTTTAGCGCGGTGGATCTGCATGATATCTTTTTCCTTCAAAGTTAAAATAACGTTTGCCATTAACTTCATGTATTGGTATTCGCGTCATGTTAATTGGTTTATTTGTTATTTTATCCAATGTCACCATATTTCCATGCCTATCAACCAATCTGATGTAGCCGTCTTTTCCTATCACGACTGCTTTAGGATCAGAATAATTATAAGATTGTTTTTCTTGATGGTTGTTATACCAATCAGATATACTGCAAGCATTTAATGTTAGGGTAAGGCTAATTACTATTAGTAATTTTGTTTTAGCGCGGTGGATCTGCATGGTATCTTTTTCCTTCAAAGTTAAAATAGTGTTTGCCATGGATTTCATGTATCGGTGTCTGGGTGTTTTTAATATGCTATCCAATACTCTAACCAGCCACTAAGCTTATTTTTACTAGCCCCCAGGTATTATCTCTCCTCGCGCTCTGCGCTCGGCGCGCCGTTTTTCCGCTTGCATTGAGGCATAAGCGTCATATGTTAGTGTGCCTCGTTCTCTCATGCATCTGTTATACATTCCCGAATTAAATACCCCATTCGGATAACCAGCCCTTGGCTCCCGATTTTCTGGTTTGGATGCTAATTCTGTGCAATAGGCATCATTTTGCTTTCTCAATGCTTTCATTTGCGGTGATTCAGCCTCATAATAAGCATGACTGTCTTTTTGATCCTTTATAATGGCAGCTCTCTCGGCATAATAGCCATTATACCAATCAGATATACTGCAAGCATTTAATGCTAGGGTAAGGCTGGTTACTATTAGTAATTTTGGTTTAGCGCGGCGGATCTGCATGATATCTTTTTCCTTCAAAGTTAAAATAGCGTTTGCCATGGATTTCATGTATCGGTGTCTGCGTGGTTCTGATCGGTTTTAAGGTTTTACCGTCTATGGTGGTCATGTTCCCATATCTATCTACCAGATTGATGTTGCCATCGGCTCTGATTAAAAATAATTTTTTGATATTTTATTTATAATTAGTGATTAATGAAGCCAATACATCGTTTAATATATTTAGAAACCTTTTCTTTTCATACATTCTACCGATGCAGGCATATAAACTTTGACCAGCCATTCCTGCATTTCTTTTGAACCACGGCTTTTATTTTCTGGTTCTGGCAACGATTCAAGCTCCTCAGAACATTCTTTATAAGCGTTATGTTCTGCTTGAGGAAATCTGCCAGGCCCATTCCAAAAATCTATGGCTGCTTCCATACAACCTGTTAAACCTAAATTTATCGCTATCAGCAATACAATTTTAATGTGGTGTTTCATGGTAATGAACTCCTTCTCTGGCTTTGGAGGGTCTTACTAAAACCGGAATTGATGGATTAATCGTATTCTGATTATGGTGTTTACCTTTTACCCATCTACTTTCAAAATCTTCTAAATACGGATTGTCATTTTTTATATTTCCAGTTAAATTCCCATTAGCATCTATATTTCTACCTCTGTCATCTACCAAATATTTTGTCGGTACCTCTCTAAAATAGCTACTATGGGAATACAGAAACCATCTATCTTCTACACCACCAGTTGGGGCATTGCCTCCAATAATGTATGGGCTTCGGAATCCAATCAGTGGGGTTCTGCCAACAAAGTCGGTATAATGTACTGCTGAATAGGCTGCACTGCCATAATTGGTGGCACCTTCCCACCATCTATAATCATTTTTAACCAATTGATCAGCAAAGCGCGGCACATTTGTTGCGGTGCCATAGAATCTTGCCTCTCTTATTGGTATTTCTGTTATGCTATGGTTATTGACATATTGCAGAGCATTGCTAGCTGTCATTCCACCACGACTATGGTTGTTTAAATTTATCTCATAACCATGGTCTTTAGCATAAAAAATGTTGCTACTATCACACGCGCTTTACCAATACTCAGGTATTATTTCTCCGCGCGCTCTTCTCTCTGCGCGTCGTTTTTCCGCTTGCATTGAGGAATGAGCTTCATATGTTGGGGTACCTCGTCTTTTCATACATAAAGTATACATAGCAGTATTAGATACCCCATTTGGATAACCAGCCCTTGCAACCCGATTTTCTGGCTTTGAGGCCAGATCTAAGCAATATGCTCGATTTTTTTTCCTCAGCTCCTTCATTTCTGGGGATTCAGCATCGTAGTAAGCTGTACTTCTTTTTTGTTCTTTTATAATAGAGGCCCTTTCCACATAATAGCCATTATACCAATCGGATATACTACAAGCATTTAACGCTAGGGTAAGGCTGGTTACTATTAGTAATTTTGGTTTAGCGCGGTGGATCTGCATGGTATCTTTTTCTTTCAAAGTTAAAATAACGTTTGCCCTGGATTTCATGTATTGGTATCTGTGTGGTTTTAATATGCTATCCAATACTCTAACCAGCCACTAAGCTTATTTTTACTAGCCCCCAGGTATTATCTCTCCTCGCGCTCTGCGCTCGGCGCGCCGTTTTTCGGCTTGCATTGAGGCATAAGTACTATATGTTGGTGTGCCTCGTTCTCTCATGCATCTGTTATACATTCCCGAATTAAATACCCCATTCGGATAACCAGCCCTTGGCACTGCATTCTCTAGTTTGGATGCTAACCCTGTGCAATAGGCATCATTTTGCTTTCTCAATGCTTTCATTTGCGGTGATTCAGCATCATAGTAAGCATGTCTGTCTTTTTGACCCTTTATAATGGCAGCTCTCTCGGCATAATAGCCATTATACCAATCAGATATACTGCAAGCATTTAATGCTAGGGTAAGGCTGGTTACTATTAGTAATTTTGGTTTAGCGCGGCGGATCTGCATGGTATCTTTTTCCTTCAAAGTTAAAATAGCGTTTGCCATGGATTTCATGTATCGGTGTCTG